>JAPSLP010000057.1 GCA_031180665.1 Cupriavidus sp.
AACTGCTGATCAAGCCCGAGATCCTGCAAAAGATCTGGGTGCTGCGCAAGTTCATCTCGGACATGGACGAAGTGCAGGCGATGGAATTCATCCTCGACAAGATGAAGGCGACCAAGAACAACGCCGAATTCTTCGACATGATGCGCCGCGGCGGCTGAGGCCGCCCCCCGGCCGAGCCCATCGCTCGGATCGCTTGATGTCAAAGGCGCGCCACGGCGCGCCTTTTTTCCGTCCGCGCCACGCACCCGTACCCACCTACCGAGCCGATTGTCGCCATGCTCGCCCGCCTCGCCAGACTGCTCCATGCCCGCTCGCGCCAGCGCAAACTGCGCCGCTATGCGATCGACGACACGCTGTGGCAGCAGACCGTTTCCGCGCTGCCCTTCCTGCAGCGATACAGCGCCGTCGATCTGGCGACCCTGCGCGAACTGGCCACGCTGTTCATCGCGGACAAGGAATATTCGACCGCGCACGAGCTGGTGCTGACCGACGAGATGGTGGTCAGCGTCGCGGCGCAGGCCTGCGTGCCGATCCTGCGGCTGGGCCTGGAGTGGTATCGCGGCTGGCACGGCATCGTGCTGTATCCCGGCGAATTCATCATCCGGCGCACCGTCGAGGACGAGATCGGCCTGGTCCATGGCGTGGTCGAAGAGGCCAGCGGCGAGGCCTGGGAACGTGGACCGGTGATCCTGTCCTGGCCCGACGCCAGCCTGCCGGGCGCGGGACTGGACGCCGCCGCGGACCAGCCCGACGACACCTACAACGTGGTGATCCACGAGTTCGCCCACAAGCTCGACATGCTGGATGGCGAGGCCGATGGCGTGCCGCCCTTCTCGCGGGCGCTGCATGCCGGCGTACGGCGAAACCAGTGGGCGCAGACGTTCGACGCCGAATACCAGCGTTTTGCCGATGCCTGCGATGCGGTGCCCGATGCCGCCTGGGATGAGCCGGACCGGCTGCCGGCGCCGATGCGCGTGATCGATCCCTATGGCGCCGAGACGCCGGGCGAGTTTTTCGCGGTCGCCTCCGAGGCCTTCTTCGTCGAGCCGGCGGGGCTGTCGCGGCATTGGCCGGTGCTCTATGGGCTGCTGAGGACGTTCTACCGGCAGGATCCGGCCTCCATGTGACGCATACGTCTCGTCATGGCACCACGTGGCCACGGCGCGCGGCTTGTTGCACCTTGCCCAAGTCCTTGTTTCTCTGCCATAATCCGCGTTTGTCCGTCACCGGCAAGTGGTTCGCTCGCCGCCGGTCAGCGCAACAACAAGCGCAATCGCAACGGCGGCCGCGGACTGGCTACCCAACCTGCAAGGAAACACCATGAAAGAAGGCATTCACCCGAATTACCGCGAAGTCGTGTTCGTCGACGTGTCGTGCGACTTCAGCTTCGTGACCCGCTCGACCATCCAGACCAAGGAAACGATCACCTGGAAGGATGGCAAGGAATATCCGCTGGCCAAGATCGAAGTGTCGTCGGAATCGCACCCGTTCTATACCGGCACCCAGAAGATCATGGACACGGCCGGCCGCGTCGAGAAGTTCCGCCAGAAGTTCGGCAGCAAGCTGGGCAAGGCCGCCGCGAAGTAATCCGGCGCTGGACCCAGAGACGGCGCGGCAGCGCATCCCGCATGCCTTCTGCCGCCGTCCGATGCGCGCCTTCCTGCAGGAACCGGTGCACATTGTGTTAAAAGAGGCAGCCCAGGCTGCCTCTTTGCTTTTGCAACGCGTGCGGCGCAGCGCTGCCTCCTTTCTGGTTCCACCCGTCAACGGCGCCCGCCAAGCCGGCGCCAACCTACGCCGCCCAGTCCGCTGACCGATCGATGAGTCCCGTCAAAGCCTCCCGCGTCCACCTGACCGCCGCCGCCACCGGGGCCCTGCCCCGCGCCCTGCTGCTGGCGATCTGCATCATCTACGGCGCCGTCGGCCTGTTCGGCCGCGACCCGTGGAAGAACGAGGACGCCGCCGGCTTCGGCGTGATGTGGCAGCTGGCCACCGGCGGGCTGCACGACTGGCTGATGCCCAATATCGCCGGGCGGCCCTACGGGCAGGACGGCCCGCTGGTGTTCTGGGTCGGCGCGACGATGATCCGCCTGGCCGGCGGCTGGCTGGGCGCGCCCGATGCCGCGCGGCTCGCCACGGCGCTGTTCTATTTCGCCACCTGCGCCTTCATCTGGTACGCGACCTATCTGCTCGGGCGCCGCACCGAGGTGCAGCCCTTCGCCTTCGCCTTCGGCGGCCAGCCCAATGCCCGCGACTACGGCCGCACGCTGGCCGACGGCGCGCTGCTGATCTTCCTGGCCTGCGTCGGCCTGGCGATGCGCGGCCACGAGACCACGCCGCAGGTCGGCCAGGTCTGCTTCGTCGCGATGAGCCTCTATGGCCTGGTGCGCAGCCTCGACATGCCGACCCAGGGCGCGCTGTGGCTGGGCGCCGGCCTGGGCGCGCTGACGCTGGCCAGCGGGCCGATCCTGCCGCTGGTGCTGTTCGCCGCGATCCTGATCGGCGCTCTGGTCTGCAAGCCGCTGCCGTTGCGGCGCGTGCTGACGATCGCCCTGCCGATCGCGCTGGCGATGGTCGCGGCCTGGATGGCGGCGACCTACTTCGGCGCCGCGCATCGCGACGAGGCGGTCGCCTTCATCCGCGAATGGTCGCGCTACGACCGGCGCACCTACAGCTGGCCGAACGGTTTCGCGATCGGCTTCGTCGCGCGCAACTTCTTCCTGTTCTCGTGGCCGGTGTGGCCGATTGCGATCTGGTCCTGGCTGAGCTGGGCCGGCATGCGGCGCGGACCGCATGTCGCACTGCCCCTGGCGCTGCTGCTGCCGCTGTTCGTGCTGCTGCTGATGCTGCGCCAGCCCGGCGACGTGCAGTTCATCCTGCTGCTGCCGCCGATGGCGGTGCTGGCGGCCTTCGGCCTGCCGACGCTGACGCGCGCGACCATCAATGCGATCGACTGGTTCGCACTGCTGTTCTTCACGATCTTCGGCGGCACCGTCTGGTTCATGTGGCTGGCCAAGACCACCGGCTGGCCGCCGCGAATCGCCAACAACATCTTCAAGCAGTTGCCCGGCTACCTGCACGTGTTCTCGGTCAGCGCGGTGCTGTTCGCGCTGGCCGCGACCGCGGCCTGGGTGCTGGTGGTGCGCTGGCGGCTGTCGCGCGCCCCCAAGCAGATCTGGCGCCCGGTGGTGATCTCGGCCGCCGGCACCACGCTGATGTGGGTGATGGCGATGACGCTGTGGCTGCCGTCGATCAACTACGGCAAGACCTACCGCGACGTCGCCGAGGCCGCTTCGATGGCGCTGCCGACCACTTACGAATGCGTGCAGCCGATCCGCATGGGCGACGCGCAGCTGGCCTCGTTCGCCTTCTTCGGGCATTTCCGCTTCGGCGGCCCGGAGGACGGCTGCGACGTGCTGCTGCGGCACGATCCGGTCGACTACGGCGAGCCGTCCAGCATCTCGCGCTTCGAATGGCGGCTGATCTGGGAAGGCCGCCGCCCCTCGGATCGCGACGAACGCTTCCGCATGTACCAGCTGATCGAAAAGCCGCCCGCGCCGCCGCGCAAGAGCACGCGCCGGCTGCCGCGGCAGCCTTGATCGCCGGTCGCGACGGCGGACGCCCCGCCGGCGCTGCCTGCCCTTACCGCGCCCGCGCCGGCGCCATCGCGCTGCGCCCCTGCCATCGCCCGGCCCGCGCCCCCGAACGACCATGACTCTGATCCAGGACCTTCGCCGCATTGCCGCGCTCGCCGGCCCCGTGCTGGTGGGGCAGCTCGCCGTGATCGCCTTCAGCGTGATCGACACCATCATGGCCGGCCGCGCCTCGGCCACCGATCTGGCCGCGGTCGGGCTGGGCGGATCGATCTACGTGACGGTCTACATCAGCCTGATGGGTGTGCTGCAGGCGCTGGCGCCGATCGCCGGCCAGCTCTATGGCGCCGGCCGCCACGCCGAGATCGGCGTCGAGGTGCGGCAGGCCGCGTGGCTGGGGCTGGCGCTGGCCGTGCCGGGCATGCTGCTGCTCAGTTTCCCGGGTCCGCTGCTGGCCTTCGCCAAGGCCCCGCCCGAACTGGTCGACAAGGCCACCGCCTATCTGCATCTGCAGGCCTTCGGCCTGCCCGCGGCGCTCGGCTTCCGGATCTATTCGGCGCTGAACAATGCGCTGTCGCGCCCGATCATGGTGACGCTGCTGCAATTGCTGGGGCTGGCGGTCAAGGTGCCGCTCAATGCGTGGTTCATCCATGGCGGCCTGGGCCTGGCGCCGATGGGCGGGCCGGGCTGCGCACTGGCTTCGACGCTGATCAGCTGGATGTGGTGCCTGTCCGGCGCGCTGATCCTGCGCCATGGCGGCGCCTATCGCCCCCTGGGCATCTTCGCCGCGTGGAGCTGGCCGATGCGCTCGCATCTGTGGGCGCTGCTGCGGCTGGGCGTGCCGATGGGGCTGACCTATCTGATCGAGATCACGTCGTTCACGCTGATGTCGGTGTTCATCACGCGCCTGGGCACGGTGACGCTGGCCGGGCACCAGATCATCGCCAACCTCGGCGCGGTGGCCTACATGCTGCCGCTATCGCTGGGCATCGCCACCTCGACCCTGGTGGCGCAGGCGGTCGGCGCGCGCGACCGGGCCGGCGCGCGGCGTGTCGGCTGGCGCGGAATCCGGCTGGCGGCGGCGCTGGCGCTGGCGGTCGGGGCGACGCTATGGCTGCTGCGCGCGCCGGTGCTGCGGGCCTATGCCAGCGATGCCGCGGTGGTACAGGCGGCGCTCCCGCTCGTTACCTTCGTCGCCCTCTACCAAGCCTTCGACGCCGTGCAGGTGACCACCGCCTTCGTGCTGCGCGCCTACAAGATCGCGCTGGTACCCACGGCGATCTACGCGGTGTCGCTGTGGGGAATCGGCCTGGGCGGCGGCTATGTACTGGGTTTCGGGCTGATCGACGGGCTGCCGGAATTCACGCGCGGCGCGGCGGGCTTCTGGCTCGCCAACAGCCTGAGCCTGGCGATCGCCGGGGCGCTGCTGGTGTTCTATTTCATTCGCATCAGCGAGGAGCGCAGCTGACGGCAACGAGGGCGCAGTCGCCCGGGCATTCCCGGCGCTCCGCCCTATCCTTTGGCAAAGCGGCCGGCATAATCCCGCGAACCAAAAGAAAAACCCGCATGGCGTTAACCATGCGGGTTCAGTTTTGGCGGAGTGGACGGGACTCGAACCCGCGACCCCCGGCGTGACAGGCCGGTATTCTAACCGACTGAACTACCACTCCTTAGTCGGCTTATCGATATTGCAGCACCGAAGTGCGGGCTTTACCGATAATCTGGACGTTTGATTACGCCCATTATCTGGCGTCCCCTAGGGGATTCGAACCCCTGTACTCACCGTGAAAGGGTGATGTCCTAGGCCTCTAGACGAAGGGGACAGAAACCTGTTTTTCAACACGTTCCGTCTTGTTTCGACCATTGCGGCGAACCGCGCCGTCGAAACGGATAACACCGTACTGCTGATGTTATCGCTGGAATTTTGGTGGAGCTAAGCGGGATCGAACCGCTGACCTCTTGCATGCCATGCAAGCGCTCTCCCAGCTGAGCTATAGCCCCATATGTACTGCCGCCGCCGTTATTACCTCTGGCGTTTCACCTTTTGTTTCGGATTATCGTTCGTTTTATCGAAGCGATTATCTTGTCGTTTCCAGCGAAGCCAAGATTATATAACAGCCTTGCTTTTTTGCAAGCCCCTATTTCACTTTTTTTACCGCTTCGGTTGTCGCCGATATCGCTTGGGATATTCGCCGCCTGAACCGCTGCGGTACTGCCGTGATGCCCGCTTGGTGTTGAACCGCGCTGCAGGGAGAAAGAGATTATGCGCAAGTCGCGGCAAAAGCGCAAGCCCCCGCCGCAACTTTTTTTGCTGGATCAGGCACCCACACCGGCCTGCAGCCGGCGCAGCACCGTATCGCGGCCGATCAGCTCCAGCACCGCGTCGATGCTGGGCGTCTGCAGCTGGCCAACCACCAGAAGCCGTACCGGCATCGCCAGCTTCGGCATCTTCAGGCCGAACTCGGCCAGCACCGCCTTGAACTCGGCCGAGATCGCCTCGCGGCGCCATTCGGCCAGCCCCGCCAGGCGCTGCGCCAGCGCCCGCACTGCGGGCACGATCTCGGCGGTCAGATGTTCGGCCTTGAGCGCCGGATCCGGTTGCGGCTCGCCGCGATAGAACAGCAGCGCGGTCTGCGCGACCTCCTTGAGCGTATTGGCGCGATCCTTGACCAGCGCGACCACGCCGACCAGGTCGGCGCCTTCCACCTTGCCGCCCAGCTGCTCGATAAAGGGCCGCGTCAGCTCGGCCAGGCGCACGTTCTCGCCGACCTTGATGTAGTGGTTGTTCAGCCAGGCCAGCTTCTCGGGGTTGTATTGCGCCGGCGACTTGCCCAGATGCTCCAGGTCGAACCACTCGACGAACTGCTCGCGCGAGAAGATCTCGGCGTCGCCGTGCGCCCAGCCCAGCCGCGCCAGATAGTTCAGCACCGCCTCGGGCAGATAGCCCTCGTCGCGATAAGCGGTCACCGCCATCGCGCCATGCCGCTTGCTCATCTTCTCGCCGTGCTCGTTCAGCACGGTCGGCAGGTGGGCGTAGACCGGCGGCGTGCCGCCCAGCGCGCGGATGATGTTGATCTGGCGGGGCGTGTTGTTGACGTGGTCGTCGCCGCGGATCACATGGGTGATCTTCATGTCGAGGTCGTCGATCACCACGCAGAAGTTGTAGGTCGGCGTGCCGTCCGGCCGGGCGATCACCAGGTCGTCCAGCTCGTCGTTCGAGATTTCGATGCGACCCTTGACCGCGTCGTCCCAGACCACGCTGCCGCCGATCGGGTTCCTGAAGCGGACCACGGGATCGACGCCCGCCGGCGGCGTCGGCAGGACCTTGCCCGGCTCGGGTCGCCAGAAGCCGTTGTAGCGCGGCTTCTCGCCGCGCGCACGTTGCTCCTCCCGCAATGCATCGAGCTCCTCGGTACTCATATAGCAGTGGTAGGCCAGACCCGCGTCGAGCATCTGCCTGACCACCTCGCGATAGCGGTCCATCCGCTGCATCTGGTAGAACGGGCCCTCGTCGATGTCCAGGCCCAGCCACTCCATGCTTTCGAGAATCACGTCGACCGCCTCCTGCGACGAGCGTTCGACGTCGGTGTCCTCGATGCGCAGGATGAAATCGCCCTTCATGCGGCGGGCGAAGGCCCACGGATACAGCGCGGAGCGGATATTGCCCAGGTGGATGAAGCCGGTCGGGCTCGGGGCGAAGCGGGTGCGGACGCGTGTGGTCATAGACGGGAAGAACCGGGGAGGACTGCGGAGATTCGCAAAAAAACTGCCCGCGCAACGGGGGGCGGGGGCGACGATTCGAAGCCGGTCATTGTAGCAAAGGCATCAGTCAGCGCTGATCGATACCATGGCCGACGCCTTCCGCGGTCGCGCGAGGACGATCGGACCGCAGCGCGGAATCATTTATGCTATCGCCCGGTCTGAACCGCTGCCGCCGGCCGGCTGCAGTCCAGGCGCGACGCGCCGGAACGCCGGCCCCTGGGCCCTGCCCTTTCCCTTTTCGTATTCCCGCATGCAACGACGTACCTTCCTGAGCGCGGCGGCGGGCGCCACCGCGGCGTCCCTGCTGGCCGCCTGCAGCCTGGGCCCCAAGCCGGACACTCCCGCCGGGCCGTCCGCGGTGACGCCGCCGCCGCGCCCCGTTCGCATCGGCCTGGCGCTGGGCGGCGGCGCCGCGCGCGGTTTCGCCCATATCGGCGTGATCAAGACGCTGGAAGCGCATGGCATCCGCCCCGACCTGGTCACCGGCACCAGCGCCGGCGCGGTGGTCGCGGCGCTGTACGCGTCCGGCATGGACGGCTTCGAGCTGAACAAGCACGCGCTGAAGATGGACGAGGCCACCATCGCCGACTGGGCGCTGCCGTTCGGCACCCGCTTCGGCGGCTGGCTCAAGGGCGAGGCGCTGCAGAACTATGTGAACCGGCTGGTGGACAACCGGCCCATCGAGGCGATGAAGATTCCGCTCGGGATCGTCGCCACCGACCTCAAGACCGGCCGTGCGATCCTGTTCCGGCGGGGCAATACCGGCCAGGCAGTACGCGCGTCCAGCAGCGTGCCCGGCGTGTTCCAGCCGGTGTCGATCCAGGGGCACGACTACGTCGACGGCGGCCTGGTCGAGCCGGTCCCGGTGGACTCCGCGCGCAGCATGGGCGCGGACTTCGTCATCGCCGTCAATATCTCGGCCGATCCGGCCAGCCAGAACAACGCCGGCCAGAGCGGCGTGCTGCTGCAGACCACGGCGATCATGGGGCAGTCGATCAACCGGCTGGCGCTGGCGCGCGCCGACGTGGTGATCCGCCCCGACCTGCCCGACATGAGCGGCAGCGACTTCGGTGCGCGCAACCGCGCGATCCTGGCCGGCGAGAAAGCCGCCGTCGCCGCCCTGCCTGCGCTGCGCGAGAAGCTGGCGCAGGCGCGCCTGCAGCCGGCCGCCCCGATTGCAGCGAAGTAGCGCAGCGGACGAAAGCGAGCGCAAGGAACGAGCGCACCAACAAAAAAGGACTGCCGAGGCAGTCCCTTTCGTTGCGTGGCGATCGGCGCCGACCGGTGCCGTTATCGCTCAGCCGCCGTAGAACGTGCGTCCGCTGGCGTTCGGATCGAAGCGCTTGAGCGTCTCGACCATGCCGCCGATGCCACCCGCCGCGCCGTTGTCGCGCTCGGGCATATCGTCGATGCGGCGCGCGCCGTTGTAGCGCGTGACCCAGTAGGCCGAACGCATGTCGTCGACGCGGATCTTGCTGCCGGTCGACGGCGCGTGCACGAACTTGTTGTCGCCGATATAGATGCCCACATGCGAGAACGCGTGGCGCATCGTATTGAAGAACACCAGATCGCCGGGGCGCAGCTCGTGCGCGGCGACGGTGGTGCCGACGCGGCTGATCTCGACCGAGCGCCGCGGCAACATGAAGCCGAAGGTGTCGTTGAAGACATAGCGGACGAAGCCGCTGCAATCCAGGCCCGATTCCGGCGTATTGCCGCCGAAGCGATAGCGGACCCCGATCAGGCCCAGCGCGTTCATCACCAGGTCGCCGGCCTTGTTGGCGACATGGCTGGTCGAATTCATCATCGACGACAGCAGGCCCTTTCTGGGCTCGGACTGCTGCTGGCTCTCGACGCTCAGCTCCGCGCCGGGCTCCTTGAACACCGTGTCAGCCAGGGCTCCATTCGACAAGGCCGCGCCGCATGCCAGGGTCAGTCCGATGGCGGCACGCGCCAGGGAATGAAGCACCGTTCGCTGCATGGGTTCTCCCGTTGGTTCCGGTTCGGATGGTTCGAATCACACGATTCCTCACGCGACGCGACAAACCATCGTCGTGCGGACCGGAGATGACTATGTGGAAATACTGCTGACGGCGGCTGCGTGCGCCCAGGAGCATCCCGACAACGAGGTCGGAACGCGGCGTAAACGCATCCGCCAGGAGACGTGCGGCGTGCAGACCACCCACACATCAAGTTCTCGCGGGATGGTATAAGCTCACGCCAGCGATGTCAAAGTTCGTTACAAAATCGGCCGAAATCACCGTGTAATCAAAGGAATAGTGTGGGACATGCACGCTAATTCTTCCGATTGACTGCGATAGCGGACATGGGCGGACATCAGCCCGGCCAGCCGCCGGCCTCTCCCGGACGAAGCTCGGGGCCCGCCTCCATGCCAAGCTGGGCGGCATGCATCAGCTTGCGGGTGTAGGCGTGCTGGGGTGCGCCCAGCACCGCATCTGTCTCCCCGGCCTCGATCACCTCGCCGCCCTTCATCACGATGACCCGGTGCGCCATGGCCCGGATCACGGCCAGATCGTGGCTGATGAACAGGTAGCTGAGGTTGTACTTGCGCTGCAACTGCGACAGCAGCGCCAGCACCTGCTGCTGGATCGATACGTCGAGCGCCGAGGTCGGCTCGTCGAGCACCACCACCTGCGGCTTGAGGATCAGCACGCGCGCGATGGCGATGCGTTGGCGCTGCCCGCCGGAGAACTCGTGCGGATAGCGCCCGAGCGCGGTCCGGTCCAGCCCCACTTCGCGCAGCGCCTCGATCACGCGTTCGCGCATGGCGTCGCGCGACAGCCCCGGCTGGTGCAACGCCAGCCCCTCGCCGACGATCTGCTCGATGGTCATGCGCGGCGACAGCGAGCCGAACGGGTCCTGGAACACGACCTGCAGCCGGGCCCGCAGCGACGCGCGCTCGGCCCGCTTGGCCTGGTCCAGGCTGCGGCCGAGAAACTGGATCTGGCCGCCGCTTTTGCGCTGCAGCGCCAGCACCGCGTGGGCCAGCGTCGTCTTGCCCGAGCCGGACTCGCCCACGATGCCCAGCGTCTCGCCCTCACGCAGATCGAAGTCGACCTCCTTCACGGCGCGCACCACGTCGCGGCCGAACCAGCCGGCCAGGCCCCGGCGCTTGCGCGTGTAATTGACGTCCAGGCCGCGCGCGCTCAGCAAGATCGGCGCCAGCGGCAGCACCGGCACCACGTCGCGCCGCGGGCGGCTGTCGATCAGCCGCTGCGTGTACGGATGGCGTGGATTGGCGAAGACTTCGGCGGTCTCGCCGATCTCGACCAGCGCGCCCTGCTCCATCACGCCGATGCGCTGCGCAAACGCGCGCACCATGTTCAGGTCGTGCGTGATCAGCATCACCGCCATGCCGAATTCGGCCTGCAGATCGCGCAGCAGTTCGAGGATCTGCACGCGGATGGTGACGTCGAGCGCGGTGGTCGGTTCGTCGGCCAGCAGCAGCTTGGGCCGGCAGGCCAGCGCCATCGCGATCATCGCGCGCTGGCGCTGACCGCCCGACAGCTGGTGCGGGAAGCTGTCGAAGCGGTGCGCCGCCTCTTCGATGCCGGTGCGCTCGAGCAGCGCGATGGCGCGAGCCCGCGCGGCGCGCTTGTCCAGCCCCTCGTGCAGCTCCAGCGTCTCGACGATCTGATTGCCGATGGTATAGAGCGGGTTCAGCGCGGTCATCGGCTCCTGGAAGATCATCGCGATGTCGCTGCCGCGGATCGCGCGGATCTCCCGGTCAGGCACGCGCAGCAGATCGCGCCCTTCGAAATGGATCGCGCCCTGGTAGCGCGCGTCCTCGACCAGCCGCAGCATCGACAGCGCGGTCACGGTCTTGCCGGAGCCGGACTCGCCGACCAGCGCGAAGCGTTCGCCGGGGCGCAGCGAGAAACTGACATCGCGCACCGCGCGAGTCGCCTCCGGGCCGTCGCCGAAGGTCACCGACAGGCGGTCGACGCGGATCAGGGCCGGGTCGGCGGCGTCCGGCCGCGCGGCCACGGGTTGCGGCGGCATCGTGGTGGGAAGCTCGCTCATGGCCGCGCTCCCGCGGCGGACTGCCCCGCCGCAGCGGCATCCGCCGCCGGTCCGCTGGCCGATCCCGCCGACGGGTCGGGCAGCTTGGGCTCGACCCGGCCGCGCAGCGCCGCGAGGCCCAGCCGCGTATCGAAGGCGTCGCGCAGCGCATCGCCCATGAAAGTCAACAGCAGCAGCGTGACCACCAGCACACCGAAGGTCGACAGCGAGATCCACCACGCATCCAGATTGGCCTTGCCCTGCGCCAGCAGCTCGCCCAGGCTCGGCGTGGTGGGCGGCACGCCCAGGCCGAGGAAGTCCAGGCTGGTCAGCGCCAGGATCGCGGCGCTCATGCGGAATGGCAGGAAGGTGATCACCGGGGTCAGGCTGTTGGGCAGGATATGGCGCCACATGATCTGCACATTGGACAGACCGAGCGCGCGCGCCGCCTTGACGTAGTCGAGCGAGCGGTTGCGGTAGAACTCGGCGCGCACGTAGTCCGACAAACCCATCCAGCCGAACAGCGACAGCAGGATGATCAGCAGCGCCAGGCTCGGCTCGAAGATCGAGGCGAAGATGATCAGCAGATAGAGCTCGGGCATCGAACTCCAGATCTCGATCGCGCGCTGCGAAATCAGGTCGAAGCGCCCGCCGAAGAACCCCATCAGCGCGCCGGTGATGGTGCCGATCACCACGCCGATCACGGTCAGCGCCAGGCCGAACAGCACCGACACGCGGAAGCCATAGATCAGCCGCGCCAGCACGTCGCGGCCGCGGTCGTCGGTGCCGAGCCAGTTCTCCGAGGACGGCGGTGCGGGATTCGGCTCCTTGGCGAAATAGTTCAGCGTGTCGTACGAATAGCGGTTGGGCGGATAGATGGCCCAGTTGCCGTTGCTGGTGATGCGCTGGTGGATGAAGGGATCGAGATAGTCGGTCGGGGTCGGGAAGTCGCCGTCGAAGGTGGTCTCGGCATAGGTCTGCACGATCGGGAAATACCACTCGCCGCGGTACTTGACCACCAGCGGCCGGTCGCTCGACAGTACCTCGGCGACCATGCTGAGCACGAACAGCACGACGAAGGCGATCAGGCTCCAGTAGCCGAGCCGGTTGCGGCGAAAGCGCTGCCAGGCGCGCTGGCGCGGCGACAGCGAGGACGGCAGCCGGTCCAGGCGCGGCGGCCGCGGGGTCGAGCGGAAAGGGGATTGCCAACGCGGGGTCATCGCGGCATGGCCTCGAAATGGATGCGGGGGTCGACCAGCACGTAGCAGACATCGGAGATCAGCCGGGTCACCAAGCCGATCAGCGTAAACAGGTAGAGCGTGCCCAGCACGACCGGATAGTCGCGGCGCAGCACCGCCTCGTAGGACAGCAGGCCCAGCCCGTCGAGCGAGAACAGCGTCTCGATCAGCAGCGAGCCGGTGAAGAAGGCGCCGATGAAGGCCGCCGGGAAGCCGGTGACCAGCGGAATCAGCGCATTGCGGAAGATATGCTTCCACAGCACCCGCCGCTCCGACAGGCCCTTGGCGCGCGCGGTCAGCACATACTGCTTGCGCACCTCCTCGAGGAAGGCGTTCTTGGTCAGCATCGTGACCACGGCGAAGCTGCCGACCACGGATGCCGTGATCGGCAGTACCAGGTGCCACAGATAGTCCATCACCTTGCCCATCAGCGACAGCTGCTCCCAGTTGTCCGAGGTCAGCCCGCGCAGCGGGAACCACTGCACGAAGGTGCCGCCGCCGAACAGCACCAGCAGCAGCACGCCCAGCACGAAGCCCGGGATCGCGTAGCCGACCAGCACGATCATGCTGGTCACCACGTCGAAGCGGCTGCCCGCCCGGATCGCCTTGGCGATGCCGAGCGGCACCGATATCAGGTAGGTCAGGAAGAAGGTCCACAGGCCAAGGCTCACCGATACCGGCAGCTTGGACTTGACCAGTTCCCACACGCTGCGGTGCTGGAAGTAGCTCTGGCCCAGGTCGAACTGCGCGAAACGCTTGAGCATCATCCAGTAGCGCTCCAGCGGCGGCTTGTCGAAGCCGTACAGCGCCTGGATTTCCTTGATCTTCTCGGGGTCGACACCGCGCCGGCCGCGGTATTCCGCGCCGCCGCCGCTGGCCTCGCCGCCGCCCCCGCGGCCCTTGAGCTCCATCATCATCTGCTCGACCGGGCCGCCGGGCACGAACTGGATCACGACGAAGGTCAGCGTGATGACGCCGATCAGCGTCGGAATCATCAGCAGAACGCGTTTGAGGAGATAGGCCAGCATGCCGTTTCCTGTTTTCCTTTGGCGTCGGCGCCGCGCTCAGCGCGCCGCGTTGGCCGGTGCCGCCTTGGCCTGCGCGGCGCCGGGCACATCGCTGCGCCACCAGCTGCTCAGCACCCAGCCCTCGGCCGTGTAGTAGTACGGCAGCCGCTGCGGATAGACCAGCTCGCGCCGGTAGGCCACCCGGTGCGAGGCGCTGTACCAGTTCGGCACCACGTAATAGCCGTGCATCAGCACGCGGTCGAGCGCGCGCGACGCGTTGACCAGGTCCTTGCGCGTATGCGCGCGCAGCACCTGGTCGACCAGCTTGTCGACCGCCGGCGACTTCAGCCCGAACAGATTGTCCGAGCCCGGCATCGAGGCCGCCTCGCTGGTGAAGCGATCGCGCAGCTCGTTGCCCGGACTCTGCGAATCGGGAAAACGGATCGACACCACGTCGAAGTCGAAGTCTTCCAGCCGCTTCTGGTACAGCGCGAAATCGGTGGTGCGCTGATGGACCTGGATGCCCAGCTTCTCCAGATTGCGCACATAGGTCGTGATGACGCGGCTCATCGCGCCGCCGTCGTCCAGGAACTCGAACACGAAGGGCTCGCCCTTGGCGTTGCGCAGCGCGCCGTCGCTATAGGTCCAGCCCGCCTGCGCCAGCAGCCGGCGCGCCTCGCGCAGGTTATCGCGCAGCGAGCGCGGCGGCTCGGTGCTCGGCTGCGTCACGATCGGGCCGAACACCTCGGGCGCCAACTGGTGGCGCAGCGGCTCGAGCAGCGCAAGCTCGCCCGGGCCGGGACGGCCGTCGAAGGTCGCACTGGCGGCCAGCTCGCTGTTCGAGAACCAGCTGTCGAGGCGCTTGTAGGCGCCGTAGAACAGCTGCCGGTTCAGCCATTCGAAATCGAGCGCGAGGATCAGCGCCTGGCGCACGCGCACGTCCTGGAACAGCGGCTTGCGCATGTTCATCACGAAGCCCTGCATGCCGGCGCCGTTGCGGTGCGGGAATTCGGTCTTCATCAGCTCGCCATTGGCAAAGCGCTTGCCGACGTAGCTCTTGGCCCAGCTCTTGGAGCGGTACTCGACGATGGCGTCGAATTCGCCGGCCTTGAAGGCCTCCAGCCGCGCGGTCTCGTCCTTGTAGAGGCGGTACACCACGCGGTCGAAGTTGAAGGTGCCGCGCCGCACCGGCAGGTCCTTGCCCCAGTAGTTGGGATTGCGCTTGTAGACGATGCCGCGGCCGGCGTCGTAGCGCTCGATCAGATAGGGACCGCTGGTGACGGGCGTCTCGAAGGTCAGCTTCTCGAATGGCACCTTGGCGGTCCATTTGCGCGAGAACACCGGTAGCGAGCCGACGATCAGCGGCAGCTCGCCATTGCGCTGCTTGAAGTCGTAGCGCACCGTGCGCTCGTCGATCACGGTCAGCGATTTGACGTCGGCGCACATGCTGCGATAGCCGGGGCTCGAGGCCTTGCTCATCAGCATGTCGAACGAATACTTGACGTCGCTGGCCAGCACCGGATCGCCGTTGTGGAAGCGCGCCCGCGGGTGGATGCGGAAGGTCACCGACAATTCGTCCGGGGCCACCGTGACGTCCTCGGCCAGCATGCCGTAGGCGCTGGCGGTCTCGTCGGCGCTGCCGATCAGCAGCGACTCGAACATCAGCGAGGTCAGGCCCGGCGCGGCGACGCCCTTGAGCGTGAACGGGTTGAATTTGTCAAAGCTGGTGCGCCGGTCCGGATTGGCCAGCGTCAGCGTGCCGCCGCGGGGCGCGTCGGGATTGACGTAGTCGAAGTGATGGAAGTCCGCCGGGTACTTCAGGTCGCCGTGCAGCGCGAAGCCGTGCGCGGCCCATGCCGTGGTCGGCATCGTCGGCAACAGCGCGGCCACCAGGGCGGCTGCGGCGGACCGTGCCAGCATCTGGACCAGGCCGGTGCGAGTCCGCGCCCGGATACGATGCCATGCCGAAAACGGCCCTGCTGCTTGCCTGTGCATCCGGTCGATGCCCTCCCCCTGAACTTCGCTTGGCAGTACGGCCGCGGTCGGTGCCCGGGCCAAGTTGTGCGACAATTTTACCTTCGTTCGGCGGCGTTCCAGCCATCCGGACATTCCAGTACGCGGCGTGGCCGCGGCCGCAACGGGCCCGCCCGCTCGCCATCGGCGATAGGGTACGGCAAGCGGGACGGTTATCCGGCCCCGCACGCGCCCCGCGGCCCGGCGGGGCTCAGCACGAACCGTGCCCGGCAGCGTGCCCCACCCCGGCGCGCCGCGAACGCGCATCACAAGACCACCATGGAGAACTTATGGGATTTCTGGCAGGTAAGCGGATCCTGATCACCGGCTTGCTGTCGAACCGCTCGATCGCCTACGGCATCGCGTCGGCCTGCAAGCGCGAAGGCGCGGAACTGGCCTTCACCTATGTCGGCGAGCGCTTCAAGGACCGTATCCAGGACTTTGCCAAGGAATTCGGCAGCGATCTGGTATTCGAATGCGATGTGTCGAGCGACGAGCAGATCGCCGCCACTTTCGCCGCGCTCGGCCAGCGCTGGGACAAGCTCGACGGGCTGGTCCATTCGATCGGCTTCGCCCCGCGCGAGGCAATCGCTGGCGACTTCCTCGACGGTCTGTCGCGCGAGGCGTTCCGCGTGGCCCACGACATCTCGGCCTACAGCTTCCCGGCGCTGGCCAAGGCCGCGCTGCCGCTGCTGTCGGACAAGGCCTCGCTGCTGACGCTGACCTATCTGGGCAGCGAACGCGTGGTGCCCAACTACAACACGATGGGCCTGGCCAAGGCCTCGCTGGAAGCCAGCGTGCGCTACCTGGCCGCCTCGGTCGGCCCGCGCGGCATCCGCGCCAACGGCATCTCGGCCGGCCCGATCAAGACGTTGGCCGCCTCGGGCATCAAGGGCTTCGGCAAGCTGCTCGGCCACTTCGAGCAAGCCGCGCCGCTGCGCCGCAACGTCACCATCGAGGAAGTCGGCAATGTCGCCGCCTTCCTGCTGTCCGACCTGTCCAGCGGCGTGACCGGCGAGGTCACCTACGTGGACGCCGGCTTCAACATCGTCGGCGCCAGCCTGCCGGAAGGCGAATAAGCGCCTGTCTGCACGGCGGCCGTGGGCTTTCTCTCGCGGCCGCCGCTTGCCCCTGCTTGCTCGTTTCTGTTCCAGCCCCCCCCGACCGCTACACCGGTTCGATGCAGGCGACCGGATAGCGCGCCAGCCTGGTGTCGGCCTCACCAGCCGCATCGACTCGGCCAGGGCGTGCGCCACCCGCATCCGATCGGACGGATCCTTGTGGTTATCCACTTCGGGCAGGTTCGCCCCCATCCCCGCATGGGCTTCGGTCATCGCAAGACTGCGAAAGCCGCTCGCCCGGAAGGCTGCCATTGCCATCCCCGGGCTGAGAAGACTTGAAGGTGTCTGGCGCTGAAAGGCACTGCGCCGCCGGGCGCCTTTATCGGCACCGGAACAAGAATGGCCCGCCCTGCACGATTCGAACGTGCGACCGCTCGCTTAGAAGGCGAGTGCTCTATCCAACTGAGCTAAGGGCGGTCGGAAGAGAAAAAGGGTTAGCCGGCCGTGGCCTGCTAACCCTTGTCGTTCTGGTCGGGGCGACATGATTCGAACATGCGACCCTCTGATCCCAAATCAGATGCGCTACCAGGCTGCGCTACGCCCCGAA
>JAPSLP010000020.1 GCA_031180665.1 Cupriavidus sp.
CCCTTGCCGCCCGCGAAGAGCGCGGCGCCGGAGATGGCTGGCAGCGGGCTCAACAACATGCCCAGAACCTTTATGACAGTGTGCTGATGATGCCCCGCTACGAGGTCGCGCACAATAAACTGCCGCCGGCGTCGCCGCAGGACGGCAACGCCGAAGTGGCCTGCGGCAGAGAGGCCGCGCTGAACCTGTTCAAGACCGTGCGACCCAATATCGTCCAGTCGATCCGCGCCTTCCGCGTGCCCGAGCTGGCACAGGCTGCCGCCGACCTCGGCCAGCATTTCCTCTACGCCAATTGCGCCCATTGCGCGACCAAGGGCGAGGTGCTGGAAACCATCGCTACCGCGTTCCTCTTTCCGAAGCACTTCGGCAAGAACTTCGATGCGCTGGCCGATTGCCTGACCGACATGATTCACAAGGCCGGCGTGCAGCCCGGCTTTGTCATCGTGCTCGAGGGCCTGCCGTGCGCGCAGAAGTTCGACAAGGAAGCGCGCGAGACGCTGCTCGACGTATTCCGCGACGCCGCCGAATTCTGGGCCGAGCGCCGCGTGCAATTCCGCGTGTTCTACTCGTTCGCCTGAGCGCGCTCAGCCCCAGTCCATTCGCCCGGATTTCCCGCGCCGCGCCGCGCAGGAATCGCCGACAGCAGAAGGCCCGCCAATCGGCGGGCCTTTTTGCGTGGAGAGACGGCGCGGCGGCCGTCTCGACATTCGGCGGAACGATCAGGCCGCCGGCGGGACCTGGCCCTGCGGCGTCAGTTGGTCGATCAGTTCCGGCAGACCGGCGCTGAGCTGCGCGGCCACGTCGTCGCGCGACAGGCCGGTGCTCGACGACAGCGTGTCCAGCGCGCCAGTGCCCTGCAGCGCCTCGGCAAGCGACGACGGCGATACCGGCTGATTCGGACCGGTGCCGATCCACGAGGACACCTGCTCGCCCAGTCCCGCCTGCGCCAGGATCTGCTGCAGGGCGCCGATGCCGCCGGCCGCCGCGCCGATCGTCTGCGCTTCGCCAGCCGCGCCGCCCTGGCCGCCCAGCAGGCCGCCCAGCAGCGAACCGAGATCGAGTCCGCCGCCGCCACCAGCCAACCCGCCCAGGATGCCGCCGAGGCCGCCCGCCATGCCGGCCGGGTCTTGCGTCGCGTCGGCGCCGTCCTGGCGCCCGCGCATGGCCAGCATTGCCAGCAGGCCGAGCGCCAGCATGATCTTCGGATTCATGCCGGATTGGCCGGATTCGCCGGCCTGCGCCGGGTTGGCTTGGCCGAGCACGCCGCCCAGCACACTATCGAGCAGTCCCATCTTCAGCTCCTTGTTGTTGATTCGTTTATCGGACCGGCCGGTGCCACGCTGCGCGGACCGGCTCGGTGCGATAGCGGTCGACGGCGCGGTGCCGTCAGAATCCGCCGAGCAGCGCGTTCAGCGCGGCCAGGCAGGCCAGACCGGCGGTCTCGGTGCGCAGGATGCGCGGTCCGAGCGACACCGCCGTGAAACCTCGTGCCAGCGCGGCCCGTTCTTCCTCCGGCGACAGCCCGCCTTCGGGTCCGATCAGCAGCGTGATGCCGCTGGCGATCCAATCGGCGCGGTGCGCCTGCGCCAGCGCCACCAGCGTCGATTCGGCGCGCGGCGACACCAGCAGCCGCTGTCCGGCATCGGCCGGGATCGCCTCCAGCCACGCCTCCAAGCTAGCCACCGGCGACACGGCAGGCAAGCGATTGCGCCCGCATTGTTCGCAGGCCGCGGTGACCAGCGCCTGCCAGTGCGCGTGTCGCTTCTGCGCACGTTCGCCGCTGAGCCGCACCACTGCGCGGGCGGTCTGCAGCGGCTGGATCGCGCCGACGCCAAGCTCGACGGCCTTCTCGATCAGCCAGTCCATCTTGTCGCCACCGGCAATGCCCTGGGCCAGGGTCACGCGGAAGGGCAGCTCGCATTCGGCGGTGTCGCGCGCGCCGATCTGGGCGGTCGCGCTGCGCTTGCCGATGTCAACCAGTGTCGCCGCATGGCTGCCGCCGCGGCCGTCGAACAGCGTGATGGGCTCGCCGGGATGCAGGCGCAGCACCTGCACATGGCGGACCACTGCCTCGGGCAGCGGCAACAAGGTATCGGGGGCAAGCGGTCGATCGACGTAGAAACGGGGTGGCATCGAATCCAAAGGGGAAATCGGTCAGGCGGGGGAGGCCCGCCGCGAGGTCGGCGTCATGGTCGACATGCGCGCCATCGCGGCATCGGGCCCCGGCATGCGGGCGGTCAGGCGGCCTGGGAGCCCGTGGCAGCCGCAGCGGCCTGGTCCAGCGGACGGGCGAAGCCCCAGCGGTAGCCGTCGAGGTCCTCGACCATGCAGTAGCGGTCGCCCCAGAACTGGTCGCCCGGGGCCATCAGGCTGACCGCGCCGGCCGCCACCGCGCGCGCATGCATCGTGTCGACATCGTCGCAGTAGAGGTAGAAGGTCTGCGGGCATTCGATGCCGGTCGAGCGCGGCGAGCGGGCGGTGCTGCCCCAGGCGCCCTCGGGGGCGAACATCACCACGAGTTCGCCGTGGTAGTGCATCTCGGCGTGGGTCGGCACGCCGTTCTCGTCGACCACATTGCCGGGCACGAAGCCGAAGGCGCGGCTGTAGAAGTCGAGCGCGCGGCGTGCGTCGCCGACCGTCAGGTAAGGAATCAGCCAGGGCGTGTTGGCAGGTTTGGTCATGATGGTGTCCTCCCGGATTCCGTGCGGCATGGGCGCCGGGGAGCGCCTGCACTCAGGCTCCACGGTGGCAGGGATCGCACGCGAAGCGAACGCCGGACGAGCGCTGCGCCTGGCTTGCCGCAAGTCCCCCGGTGGAGCGGTCGGCCCAGCATAGCATGCCGATGTGGCGCCGCCGTCGAATAGCGGTTCCAGATGGCGCGGCAGCGCGAACAGCGCCGCGTGCAGGCCGGCGTGATAGCAGCGCAGTGCGCCGTCGAGTCGCCAGTCGGCGAGCCGCGCGGCCAGCATGGCCGGATCGGCGGCGCGCACGTCCAGCGTATCGCTGGCGACCGCGATGGCCCACAACGCGCCATAGACCGGAATCGCCACCGTCATCGGCTGTACCAGGCGGAAATGGTCGCGCAGCCGCCGGCACAGCAGCCGCGCCGTGTCGGGCCGGTGCAAGGGCGGGCCCAGATGCAGCGACATCGCCCCGCCCGGCGCCAGGCAGTCGTGCGCCGCCTGCAGGCCGCGCGGGCCGAACAGCGCGGCGGCGGGGCCGCCATCGTCGGCCTCGGTCAGATCGAACACCAGCAGGTCGAAGCGGCGCCCGGCATCGCGCAGCGCCTCCATCACGGCCAGGCCGTCGCCGATCTTCAGCGTCACGCGCGGGTCGTCGAAAGCGCCATGGTGGATGCCCGCCAGCCAGTGCCGCGCCAGCCGCACCACGTCGGCATCGAGCTCGGCGACCACGACTTCGCGCATGCCCGGCAGGCGCAGCAATTCGCGCGCCGAGCCGCCGTCGCCGCCGCCGATCACCAGCGCGCTGGCGGCGCCGCCGTGGGCCACGGCCATCGGGTGGATCATCACCTCATGCTGGATGAACGCGTCGGCTTCCGCGCTCATGATGCGGCCATCGAGCCGGAACACGCGGCCGAACAGCGGATGCTCGCCGATCTCGATGTGCTGGTGGGGGGAGCGCACCGACGCCCGCGGGGTGATGTCACCGAGTGTGGAGCCAACGCCGCTGGTCAGCCATTCGCACCACTCGAGGGCCGCTTCGGAAGGTGTCGCCGGGCCCGCCGCCGTACCGGAAACGTCGCCTCCTTCTGGTAAAATCGCGCTTTTCCCGCCGCCAACTTCCCGCCGCATGTCTCACCTCGCACACCCAGCCACCAGCCCCTATGCCAGCCAGCCCGCGTCGCTGATGGCCAATGCGATCCGCGTCCTGGCGATGGACGCCGTCCAGCAGGCCAATTCGGGCCATCCGGGCATGCCGATGGGCATGGCCGATATCGCCGTCGCGTTGTGGAGCCGCCATCTGAAGCATAACCCGGTCAATCCGCAGTGGCCCGACCGCGACCGCTTCGTGCTGTCCAACGGCCACGGCTCGATGCTGCTGTATGCACTGCTGCATCTGACCGGCTACGAGCTGCCGATCGAGGAGCTGAAGAACTTCCGCCAGCTGCACAGCAAGACCGCGGGGCATCCGGAATACGGCATCACGCCGGGCGTCGAGACCACCACCGGCCCGCTGGGCCAGGGCATCACCAACGCGGTCGGCATGGCGCTGGCCGAGCGGCTGCTGGGTGAGGAATTCAACCGTCCCGGCTTCGACATCGTCAACCACTACACCTATGTCTTCCTCGGCGACGGCTGCCTGATGGAGGGCATCAGCCACGAGGCCTGCTCGCTGGCCGGCACGCTGCAGTTGAACAAGCTGATCGCGCTGTGGGACGACAACGGCATCTCGATCGACGGCGACGTCGAGCACTGGTTTGCCGACGACACCCCGAAGCGCTTCGAGGCCTATGGCTGGAACGTGATCCGCGCAGTCGACGGCCATGACGTCGACGCGATCGACGCCGCCATCGCGCAGGCCAAGGCCAGCGACAAGCCGACGCTGATCTGCTGCCGCACCGTGATCGGCAAGGGCTCGCCCAACAAGCAGGGCGGCCACGACGTGCACGGCGCCCCGCTGGGCGGCGCCGAGATCCTGGCGACGCGCGAGGCGCTGGGCTGGAGCCACGCGCCGTTCGAATTGCCGCAGGAGGTCTACACGGCGTGGGACGCCAAGGCCAACGGCGCGGCGCTGGAGAAGGCCTGGGCCGCGCTGTTCGAGGGCTATTCGGAGCGCTATCCGTACGAAGCCGGCGAGTTCGAGCGCCGCATGCGCGGCGAGCTGCCCGGCGCGTTCGACGCCGCCGTGGAGGCCTACCTGGCCAAGTGCGAGGAGAAGGCCGAGACCATCGCCACCCGCAAGGCCAGCCAGAACGCGATCGAGGCGCTGGCGCCGGTGCTGCCGGAACTGCTCGGCGGCTCGGCCGACCTGACCGGCTCGAACCTGACCAACTGGTCGGGCAGCAAGGCGGTGCGCGTCGATGCCTGGGGCAATCACATCAACTATGGTGTGCGCGAGTTCGGCATGAGCGCGATCATGAACGGCATCACGCTGCATGGCGGCTACATCCCCTACGGCGGCACCTTCCTGACCTTCTCGGACTACAGCCGCAATGCGCTGCGCATGGCGGCGCTGATGAAGATCCGCACGCTGTTCGTGTTCACCCACGATTCGATCGGCCTGGGCGAGGACGGTCCGACCCACCAGTCGATCGAGCACGTGGCCAGCCTGCGCCTGATCCCCAATATGGATGTCTGGCGCACGGCCGACACCACCGAGACCGCGGTGGCCTGGGCCGAGGCGATCCGCCGCGAGAACGGTCCGAGCTGTCTGATCTTCAGCCGCCAGAACCTGCCGTTCCAGAAGCGCGACGACGCCACCCGCGCCAACATCGCGCGCGGCGGCTATGTGCTGCGCGACAACGTGGATCCCCGCACCGGCCTGCCGCACGCGGTCATCGTCGCCACCGGCTCGGAAGTGGGCCTGGCGGTCGGCGCGGCCGACCAGCTGGCCGCGGAAGGCATCCGCGTGCGCGTCGTGTCTGTGCCCTCGACGACTGTGTTCGACAAGCAGGATGCGGCATACAAGTCGACAGTCCTGCCGGCGGGCGTGCCCCGCGTGGCGGTCGAGGCCGGCGTCACCGACTTCTGGTGGAAGTACCAGGTGCAGGCGGTGGTGGGCATCGACACCTTCGGCGAATCCGCGCCGGCTGGCGTATTGTTCAAGCACTTCGGTTTCACCGTCGAGAACGTGGCGAACACCGTCAAGAGCGTGATCTGACTTCAAGGGACGTGCGGGCGCGGCGGCGCTGCCGTCGCCGGCCCGGGCGCCCGCAGCTTTTTCTACTTCCCGTTCAGGAGACGTACCATGACCATCAAGGTTGCCATCAACGGCTATGGCCGTATCGGCCGCAACGTGCTGCGCGCCCACTACGAAGGCGGCAAGAAGCATGACATCGAGATCGTCGCGATCAACGACCTCGGCGATGCCAAGACCAACGCCCACCTGACGCAGTACGACACCGCCCATGGCAAGTTCCCGGGTACCGTGTCGGTCGAGGGCGACTACATGGTCGTCAACGGCGACAAGATCCGCGTGCTGGCCAACCGCAACCCGGCCGAACTGCCGTGGGGCGAGCTGGGCGTGGACGTGGTGATGGAGTGCACCGGCTTCTTCACCTCGAAGGAAAAGGCCTCGGCCCACCTGGCCGGCGGCGCCAAGAAGGTCATCATCTCCGCGCCGGGCGGCAAGGACGTCGACGCGACCATCGTCTACGGCGTGAACCACAATGTGCTGAAGGCCTCGGACACCGTGATCTCGAACGCCTCGTGCACCACCAACTGCCTGGCGCCGCTGGTCAAGCCGCTGCACGAGAAGCTGGGCGTGGTGACCGGCCTGATGACCACGGTGCACGCCTACACCAACGACCAGGTGCTGACCGACGTCTACCACGAGGACCTGCGCCGCGCCCGTTCGGCAACCCAGTCGATGATCCCGACCAAGACCGGCGCCGCCGCCGCGGTCGGCCTGGTGATGCCGGAACTGAACGGCAAGCTGGACGGCTTCGCGATCCGCGTGCCGACGATCAACGTGTCGCTGGTCGACCTGTCGTTCGTCGCCGCTCGCGAAACCACGGTCGATGAAGTCAACGCGATCCTGAAGGCCGCGTCGGAAGGCGAACTGAAGGGCATTCTCGACTACAACACCGCACCGCTGGTGTCCGTCGACTTCAACCACAACCCGGCTTCGTCGACCTTCGACGCGACGCTGACCAAGGTGTCCGGCAACCTGGTCAAGGTGTCGAGCTGGTACGACAACGAGTGGGGCTTCTCCAACCGGATGCTCGATACCACCGTCGCGCTGATGAACGCCAAGTAAATCGGCCTGCGGTGAATGGCCGATGTCACCGCCTTGGCGGGGACTCGGAGACGGCGCCCATGTGGCGCCGTTTTTTATGGTCATTGTGCGCTGGCGCACCCTCGGAATGTAAAATATGGCAAAGTCGACACACAGACCCTTCCACGGAGGGGTTCCCGGGCGAGCAAATATGGCGTTTTCGCTTCCCCGAAGTGGCGATTTGATCTTACACTAGCCTTAGTGTCCTAGCGTGCGCTCGCTTGGCCGCGCGAATCAAACTTGAACTGGGCGTGATCATGGTGAACGTTGACACCAAGCTGCTCGTGATCTTCACCGAGTTGCTCAGCAAGCGGAACGCGACCTATGTCGCGGAGAAGATGCACATGACGGCGCCGGCGGTGTCCCACTCGCTGGGCCGCCTGCGCGAGATCTTCGACGACCCGCTGTTCATCCGCGTCCCGCATGGCCTGACGCCGACGCCGCGCGCGCTCGAACTCGGTCCGAAGATTCGCGAGATGCTCGACCTGTGGGCCTCGATCAACGAGGGCGACGTCGACAATTTCGATCCCGCGGTCGCCTCGGGCACGCTGCATATCGGCTTCGCCGCGGAACTGGGCGATACGGTATTCAACCGCTTCGTGCTGCGCCTGGCGCAACTGGCCCCGGAACTCCATATCCGCCTGGTCGAATCCCATTCGTGGGAGGCCGACGTGGCCTCGATGCGCGCCAACGAGCTCGACCTTGCGTTCTGCGCGCTGCCGACCGGCCACCCCGAGATCGTCGAGGAGACGGTTGCCTCGCTGAACCTGTGGGTCTGCGCGCGCAAGGGTCATCCGCTGCTGCAGACCGCCTGCACGCTCGACCACTATCTCGAATGCGGCCATATCTTCATGGCCAGCGCAGGCGGCACCGGGCGGCCTGCGCCGTCGCTGATTCCGCTGGACTACGCGCTGCAGCAGCGCGGCCTGAAGCGCAACGCGGCGCTGACCGTGCACTCCTGGCGCGCCCAGGCCGAACTGGCCGCTCAGACCGACATGATCTTCACCATCAATGCGCTGACCAAGGACGTCGCCTGCGAAAGCTACGGCCTGAACGCGTTCCCGCTGCCGGCCGAAATCCAGACCACGCTGGGTCTGAACATGTTCTGGCACCGCAGCCGCAATACCCATCCGATGCTGGTGTGGGCGCGCGCGCTGTTCCGCCAGGTCGTGGCCGAGTTCGTCGGCCAGCCCGCGTCCGGGCTGCCGCAGCGCATGGCCGAGCTCGAACGCGAGCGGGCCTAGGCCGCGCGGTATCGTCGTCCAACAAAGCTGTCCAACAAAAAACCGGCGCCAGGCGCCGGTTTTTTTCTGCCGCGTGCCTCGTCGCACGCGGTGTCCGTGCATCAGCGCTTGGGCCGATGCGGGCAAGCGGTCTTGGTGCAATTGCCATACAGCGACAGCGCATGTTCCTGCAGCGCGAAGCCGCGCTCGCGCGCGATGCTTTGCTGGCGATGTTCGATCTCGGCGTCGAAGAATTCCTCGACGCGTCCGCAATCGAGGCAGACCAGGTGATCGTGGTGCTTGCCTTCGTTGAGCTCGAAGATCGCCTTGCCCGATTCGAAGTTGTTGCGCGACAGCAGGCCCGCTTGTTCGAACTGGGTCAGCACCCGATACACGGTGGCCAGTCCGATATCCATATGCTCGTTGAGCAGGATGCGATAGACGTCTTCCGCGCTCAGATGGCGCTGCTCGCTGGTCTGGAAGATTTCGAGGATCTTCAGCCGCGGCACGGTCGCTTTCAGGCCGATATTTTTGAGTTCCGCCGGACTCGGCATGGGCGTGACTCCCTAGAGTACAATGTCTGGATTGTTGAATCATAAGGGTTTTGCCGGCAAAAGTCGCCCGGCGTCGCCGGTGCCGGCAATGCGCTGAGCCCTTCACGCGGCGGCGAGCGCGTGTCCGCACGGCACGTCGCGCAGGCACGATCGTCAAGCCCACCGACCGGCACTTTCCCTTCCTTCGGTAGCGAGAACTGCGAGTTACATGGATTCCCTTCGAACATCCGCCCTGCGCCCGGCGCTGCTGACCACGCTTGTGGCAGCCATCACGCTGGCCTCCGCCGCCTGCTCGACCTACGACAGCACTTCCCGCAAGATCGCCAACGCGATCACGCCGTACCGGATCAATATCGTCCAGGGCAACTTCGTCTCGCGCGAAGCCGCGGCGCAATTGCGCGAGGGCATGACCCGCGACCAGGTGCAGTTCCTGCTCGGCACGCCGTTGCTGACCGATGTGTTCCACGCCAATCGCTGGGACTATGTGTTCTCGTTCAAGCGAGGCAACACCCAGGTGGTGCAGCAGCGCCGCTTCACGGTGTTCTTCGACAATGATCGCCTGGTGCGCTTCGGCGGTGACGAATTGCCGTCCGAATACGAGCTGATCGCCGAAATCGACGGCATGAAGCGCACGCCGGAGGCCAACAAGGGCGCCAAGTCGGCCCCGCAGCAGGCCGCCACGCCCGTCGAGCAGCAGCAGGCCACGCCGCCCCAGGCTCCTGCCGACGCCGCACAGCCGCAGGCCGAAGCCCAGCCGTCCGCTTCGGCGCCCGGGGCCGCCGCCGCGCCCGCCGGTGCGGCACCGTCGCAGCCGGCGGCCGAGCCCGCCAGCGAGCGCGCCGCCAGCGCCGGCCCCGCCGACACCGTCAAGTAAATCGCCTCGCGCGGGCCAGCGGCCCGCGCATGCCGTTGCACCGGCGCCGACGCGCGGTGGCGGCGCTCGGACCACCCCTCGGCGTGGCCGACTCGCGCAGCGCCCGGGGTCGTTCCTGTCTTCTTGTCCTGATATCCGCTGTTATCCGCCTGAATTCTTTCCGGGGAACTGATTCGCCATGAAACTCGCTATTGCCGGGGCCTCCGGCCGCATGGGCCGCATGCTGATCGAATATGTGCTGGACGCCGAGGGCGTGACGCTGGCCGGCGCGCTCGATGTGTCCGGCGCGGCCGCGCTGGGGCAGGACGCGGGCCTGTTCCTCGGGCGCGAAACCGGTGTCACGATCACCTCGGACATCGAGGCCGCGCTGGCCGGCGCCGATTGCCTGATCGACTTCACCCGCCCGGATGGCACGCTGGCCCATCTGCAGGTGGCGCGCCGGCTCGGCGTCAAGATGGTGATCGGCACCACCGGCTTCGACGACGCCGGCAAGGCAGCGCTGGCCGAGGCCGCGCAGTCGATCGGGGTGGTCTTCGCCGCCAATATGAGCGTCGGCGTCAACGCGACCTTCAAGCTGCTCGAGGTGGCGGCCAAGATGCTGTCCTCCGGCTACGACATCGAGGTCATCGAGGCGCACCATCGGCACAAGGTCGACGCCCCCTCGGGCACCGCGCTGAAGATGGGCGAGATCATCGCCGAAGCGCTCGGCCGTGACCTGAAAACCTGCGGCGTGTTCGCGCGCGAGGGACATACCGGCGAGCGCGATCCGAATTCGATCGGTTTTGCCACGGTGCGCGGCGGCGACATCGTCGGCGACCACACCGTGCTGTTCGCCGGCATCGGCGAGCGCATCGAGATCACGCACAAGGCCTCGAGCCGCCAATCGTATGCCGATGGCGCGGTGCGCGCGGCCCGCTTCCTGGCCGGCAAGCCGAACGGGCTGTTCGACATGCAGGACGTATTGGGTCTGAAGTAAGGCCCGCTCTTGCGCGATCCCTGTCGTCCCCGCGCAAGCGGGGATCCAGCGGCTTGGTTCTCCCGTCGCAATGGTGAATGTCGCCGGGTCCCGGCCTGCGCGGGGACGACGAGGAGCGCCGTTTCCGCAGGCCACCGCCGGTTATAATCGGCGTTTCCCGCACGCCGCAACGGCTGGCGTGCCTCCAATCGCAGCCAGATTCCACATCGCCGGCGCGCTTCGCGCGCACCGCTGTCCCAACCATGCAAGACAAATACCTCCCCGCCGAAGTCGAAGAATCCGCCCGCCAGCACTGGCAAGCCATCGATGCCTATCGTGTCGACGAGCACGCGGTGGGCCCCGACGGCAAGGAGAAACCCAAGTTCTATGCCTGCTCGATGCTGCCGTATCCGTCGGGCAAGCTTCATATGGGGCACGTGCGCAACTACACCATCAACGATGTGATGGCGCGCTACCTGCGCATGAACGGGCATAACGTGCTGATGCCGATGGGCTGGGACGCCTTCGGCATGCCGGCCGAGAACGCGGCGATCAACAACCGCGTGGCGCCGGCGGCCTGGACCTACGACAACATCGCCTACATGAAGAAGCAGATGGCGTCGATGGGCCTGGCGATCGACTGGTCGCGCGAGGTTGCCACCTGCGATCCGAACTACTACCGCTGGAACCAGTGGCTGTTCCTGAAGATGCTCGAGAAGGGCATCGCCTACCGCAAGACCGGCACCGTCAACTGGGACCCGGTCGACCAGACCGTGCTGGCCAACGAGCAGGTGATCGACGGCCGCGGCTGGCGCTCGGGCGCGGTGGTCGAGAAGCGCGAGATCCCGATGTACTACCTCGGCATCACGCAGTACGCCGAGGAACTGTTGGGCGAGCTGGAGGGGCTGGGCTGGCCCGAGCGCGTCAAGGTGATGCAGCAGAACTGGATCGGCAAGAGCGAGGGCGTGCGCTTCGCCTTCCCGCACGCGATCGTCGGCGACGACGGTGAGCTGATCGGCGGCGGCAAGCTGTACGTGTTCACCACGCGCGCCGACACCATCATGGGCGTGACCTTCTGCGCGGTCGCGGCCGAGCACCCGCTGGCTACGCACGCCGCCTCGACCAATCCCGAGCTGGCCGCCTTCATCGACGAGTGCAAGCGCGGCTCGGTGATGGAAGCCGACATGGCGACCATGGAAAAGAAGGGCATGCCGACCGGCCTGACGGTCGTGCACCCGCTGACCGGCGAGCCGGTCGACGTCTGGGTCGGCAACTACGTGCTGATGACCTATGGCGACGGCGCGGTGATGGGCGTGCCCGCGCACGACGAGCGCGACTTCGCCTTCGCGCGCAAGTACGGCCTGCCGATCAAGCAGGTCATCGACGTCGAGGGCCAGCCGTTCTCGACCGAGGCCTGGCAGGACTGGTACGCCGACAAGGAGCGCGGCCGTTGCATCCATAGCGGCCACTACGACGGCCTGCACTATCGCGCCGCGGTGGACGCGATCGCCGCCGACCTGGCAGCCAAGGGCCTGGGCGAGAAGAAGGTGACCTGGCGCCTGCGCGACTGGGGCATTTCGCGCCAGCGCTACTGGGGCACGCCGATCCCGCTGATCCATTGCGACAGCTGCGGCGTGGTGCCGGTGCCCGAGCAGGACCTGCCGGTGGTGCTGCCCGAGGACCTGGTGCCGGACGGCAGCGGCAACCCGCTCGCCAAGGACCCCCGCTTCCTCGAGTGCACCTGCCCGTCCTGCGGCAAGCCGGCCCGGCGCGAGACCGACACGATGGACACGTTCATCGACTCGTGCTGGTACTACATGCGCTATACCTGCCCGGACGCGGCCACCATGGTCGATGCGCGCAACGATTACTGGATGCCGATGGACCAGTACATCGGCGGCATCGAACACGCGATCCTGCACCTGCTGTACGCACGCTTCTGGACCAAGGTGATGCGCGACCTGGGCCTGGTCAAGTTCGGCGAGCCGTTCACCAACCTGCTGACGCAGGGCATGGTGCTGAACGAGACCTACTATCGAGAGGACGCGAGCGGCAAGAAGCACTGGTTCAATCCGGCCGACGTCGACGTGAAGACCGACGAGCGCGGCCGCCCGGTCGGCGCGACGCTCAAGGCCGACGGCCAGCCGGTGGAGATCGGCGGCGTCGAGAAGATGTCGAAGTCCAAGAACAACGGCATCGACCCGCAGGCGCTGATCGACCAGTACGGCGCCGATACCGCGCGCCTGTTCACGATGTTCGCCGCGCCGCCGGAGCAGCAGCTCGAGTGGAGCAGCTCGGGTGTCGAGGGCGCGTCGCGCTTCCTGCGCCGGGTCTGGGCCTATGGCCAGGCCAACGCCGAGGCCATCCGCGCCGGCGGTGAGCTGGTGGAGACGGACCGCGCGCTGCGCCGCGAGGTGCACGGCGTGCTGCGCCAGGCCAACTACGACTACCAGCGCATCCAGTACAACACCGTGGTATCGGCCACGATGAAGATGCTCAACGCGCTGGAAGACGCCAAGTCGGCTTCGCCGGCGGCCCGCCGCGAGGGCTTCGGCATCCTGCTGCGCGTGCTGTACCCGGTCGTGCCGCACATCACGCACGTGCTGTGGCAGGAACTGGGCTACGTTGCCGCGCATGGCGATCTGCTCGATGCGCCGTGGCCGCAGGTCGACGAGGCGGCGCTGGTGCAGAGCGAAATCGAGCTGGTGCTGCAGGTCAACGGCAAGGTGCGCGGCAGCCTGACGGTGCCGGCCGACGCCGAGCGCGCCGCGATCGAGGCGATGGCCGCCGCCAGTGAGACCGTCGCCAAGTTCGCCAACGGTGCGGCCCCGAAGAAGATCGTGGTGGTGCCCGGCCGCCTGGTCAATGTGGTGATCTGAGGCGGGTCGCCCCTGCAATGGCATCCCGCCGCCGCGCCATCGTCCCAATCAAAGGAGTCGCGCCATGACTAGACCGAACCCGAATCGCCGCGCCGTGCTGGCCGCACTGCTGGCCGCCGGTGCGCTGGCCGGCTGCGGCTTCCATCTGCGCGGCAGCTCGGACTTCGCCTTCAAGCGGCTGTATGTCGGCATCCCGCAGAACTCGCTGATGGGCGCCGAGCTGACGCGCGCCATCCAGGGCGGTTCCGACACCATCGTCGTCACCGATCCGAAGCAGGCCGACGCGCTGCTCGACGTGCTCGAGGACAGCCGCACCCGGACCGTGCTGTCGATCACGACGGCCGGCGTCGTGCGCGAATACCGGCTGACGCAGCGCTTCACGTTCCGGCTGCGCGATGCCGCCGGCCGAGAGATGATCGCGCCGTCGCAGATGGTGCTGTTCCGCGACCTGACCTACAACGAGGCCAACGCGCTGGCCAAGGGCTACGAGGAAGACCAGCTGTACCGCGACATGCAGCGCGACATCGTGCAGCAGCTGATGCGCCGGCTCGCCGCCGCCAAGCCCGCCTGAGGCCGCGCACGCAGCCCGCTCAGGCACAGGCACAGGCACAGGCACAGGCGAATACAACCACCGGATGCAACTCAAGCTCGACGCCCTCGACGGTCACCTGCGCCAGGCCCAGGCGCGCGGGCTCGCGCCGCTGTACGTGGTGCACGGCGACGAACATCTGCTGGTGCTCGAAGCGGTCGATCGGCTGCGCCAGGCCGCGCGCGCGGCCGGCTACAGCGAGCGCGACGTGCTGGTGTCCGAGCGCGGCTTCCAATGGAGCCAACTGCTGCAGGCCCAGCAATCGATGTCGCTGTTCGGCGACCGCAAGATCGTCGAGCTGCGCATTCCCTCGGGCAAGCCCGGCAAGGAGGGCGGCGAGGTGCTGCGCGCGGTCGCGGCGCAACTGTCGACCTCGCAGTTCGCCTCCGATCTGGTGATGCTGATCACGCTGCCGCGGCTCGATTTCGCCGCGTCGAAGTCCGCGTGGTTCCAGGCCCTCGAGGGCGCCGGCGTCTCGATCAAGGTCGACAGCGTCGATCGCAGCCGGCTGCCGGCCTGGGTCGGCGAACGGCTGGCGCTGCAGAACCAGCGCGTGGAACCGGGCGAACCGGGCCGCCGCGCGCTGCAGTTCATCGCCGACAAGGTCGAGGGCAACCTGCTGGCCGCGCATCAGGAAATCCAGAAGCTCGGCCTGCTGTATCCGGCCGGCGTGCTGACCTTCGACCAGGTCCACGACGCGGTGCTCAATGTCGCGCGCTACGACGTGTTCAAGCTGTCCGAGGCGATGCTCGGCGGCGACGTGCCGCGGCTGGTGCGGATGCTCGAAGGACTGCGCGGCGAGGGCGAGGCCACGGTGCTGGTGCTGTGGGCGCTGACCGAGGAAATTCGCGTATTATCCAAGGTCCGGCAGGGGCTGGCCGGCGGCAAGCCGATGGGTGTGCTGACCCGCGAACTGCGCATCTGGGGCCCGCGCGAGAAGCTGGTGCCGCAGGCCGCGCAGCGGCTGTCCACCGAGCGGCTCGAGGCCGCGCTGGCGATGGCTGCCAGGCTGGACCGGCAGACCAAGGGCCTGCGCATCGACGGCATGCCGGCCGAGCCGTGGGATGGCCTGCTGCAGCTGGCGCTGATGGTGGCGCGATGATGGTGGTGCGCTGATCGGCCGCCGATCCGCCATCCGATCCGACGCCGGAACCCGCGACGTCGCGCCCCCGCAGCGCGCCCGCCAAATACAAGATTGCCTAGGCCGCACCGACCGGCCCCCGATATGAACGAGCTCGACCTCTACCAGTACATGGACCGCGTCGGCCGCCAGGCCCGCGCCGCGTCGCGCGCGATGGCGCGCGCCTCCACCGCCGACAAGAACCGCGCGCTGCTGACCATCGCCGCCGCGATCCGCCGCGACGCCGAGCAGCTGAAGGCCGTCAATGCGCGCGATGTCGAGCGCGCCCGCGCCAACGGCCAGGACGCCGCCTTCGTCGATCGCCTGACGCTGTCGGACAAGGCCATCGCCACCATGGCCGCGGGCCTGGAGCAGATCGCCGCGCTGCCCGATCCGATCGGCGAGATCGGCAACATGAAATACCGGCCGACCGGCATCCAGGTCGGCCAGATGCGCGTGCCGCTCGGCGTGATCGGCATCATCTACGAGTCGCGCCCCAATGTGACCATCGACGCCGCGGCGCTGTGCCTGAAGTCGGGCAACGCCACCATCCTGCGCGGCGGCTCGGAAGCGATCGAATCGAATACCGCGCTGGCGAAGCTGGTCGCCGAGGGCCTGGCCGAAGCCGGTCTGCCGGCGCAGGCGGTGCAGGTCATCGAGACCACCGACCGCGCCGCGGTCGGGCGGCTGATCACGATGACCGAGTATGTCGACGTGATCGTGCCGCGCGGCGGCAAGAGCCTGATCGCGCGGCTGATGGAAGAGGCGCGCGTCCCGATGATCAAGCATCTGGATGGCATCTGCCATGTCTACGTCGACGGCGACGCCGACCTCGACAAGGCGGTGCGCATCTGCGACAACGCCAAGACGCAGCGCTACGCCCCCTGCAATACGATGGAAACGCTGCTGGTCGCCGAGTCGATCGCCGCGCGCGTGCTGCCGCCGCTGTGCGAGATCTATCAGCAGAAGGGCGTCGAGCTGCGGGTCTGCCCGGCGACCCGTGCCGCGCTGGAGGCGGCGGGCTTCAGCGGCCTGGTCGATGCGTCCGAGGAAGACTGGCGCCTCGAATACCTGGCGCCGGTGCTGGCGATTCGCACGGTGGCGGGGCTCGACGAGGCGATTGCCCATATCAACACCTACGGCTCGGCCCACACCGATTCGATCGTCACCGAGAACTATTCGGCTGGCATGCGCTTCCTGCGCGAGGTCGATTCGGCCAGCGTGATGATCAACGCGTCGACCCGTTTCGCGGACGGCTTCGAATACGGCCTGGGCGCGGAGATCGGCATCTCGAACGACAAGCTGCACGCACGCGGCCCGGTTGGCCTCGAAGGGCTGACCTCGCTGAAGTACGTGGTGTTCGGCCACGGCGAAGTCCGCACGTAAATCACCGGGTCATACCGATCGCCGATGCTCTGGGTCAAATCGCTGCATATCGTCTTCGTGGTCTCCTGGTTCGCCGGGCTGTTCTATCTGCCGCGCATCTTCGTCAATCTGGCGATGGAGACCGATCCCGCGGCGGTGGCGCGGCTGCTGGCGATGGGGCGCAAGCTGCTGCGCTTCATGACGATGCTGGCGATACCGGCGCTCGCGTTCGGCCTGTGGCTCTATCTGGGCTATGGTATCGGGCGCGGCCCGGGGCAGGGCTGGATGCACGCCAAGCTGGCGCTGGTGCTGGTGCTGCTGGGCTATCACCATGGCTGCGCGGTGCTGCTGCGCAAGTTCGAGGCCGGCCGCAATACGCGCTCGCATCGCTTCTACCGCTGGTTCAACGAACTGCCGGTGCTGGTGCTGCTGGCGATCGTGGTGCTGGTGGTGGTCAAGCCGTTCTGACGCGGCCGCGCCGGCCGGCATGGCGCAGCGACCGGCATCGCGTGCATCGGCCGCAATACCCGTGTATTCCCCCGCCTGAACCTGTTCCGAGGACCCCATGAGCAAGCAGATCGACTACTACTTCTCGCCGCAGTCGCCGTACGTTTATCTTGGCCACGCGCGCTTTACCGAGATCGCCGCCCGCCACGGCGCCCAGGTCAATCTGAAGCCCTGCGATCTGGGCAAGGTGTTCGCGACCTCGGGCGGCCTGCCGCTGGCCCAGCGGCCGCCGCAGCGCCAGGCCTACCGGCTGATCGAGCTGGCGCGCTGGCGCGACTACCTCGGCGTGCCGCTCAATCTGGAGCCCAGGTATTTTCCGGTGTCGGGCGATGCCGCCAGCCGGCTGATCATCGCGGCGCGGCTCGCCCATGGCACCGCGCGCGCGATGGCGCTGCTCGGCACGATCGGCCAGGCCCTGTGGGCGCAGGAGCGTAATATCGCCGATGCCGCCACGCTGGCCGAGCTGGCCGACCGCCTGGACCTCGATGGCGCGGCGCTGCTCAAGGCCAGCGAAGGGCAGGGCGTGCAGGAAGAATACGCGCGCCATACCCAGGACGCGATTTCGGCCGGCGTGTTCGGCGCGCCCTGGTATGTCTACGACGGCCAGCCGTACTGGGGCCAGGACCGGCTCGATTTTCTCGATCGCGCGCTGGCGGCGGGCTGATACAGGTCTTGCCGGGACTGCCATCCTGTCGTTCCCGCGCAGGCGGGAACCCAGCGTCTCTTGAAGCCACTGGGTCCTCGCCTGCGTGGGGACGACGCGATGGTGGGAATCTGCTGTCCGCCACGGCGGACGTTTTTGTTTGAAGCGGCTGTGCCGCCGTTTCGCCTGCTGTTTATTCGACCCGTTGCGACCTGTTCGCGACCCTTTGCCGGACCGCTGTGATGACCCAAGCCTTCTTCGCCCCCTGCCCGCGCGGCCTCGAAAGCGCGCTTGCCGACGAGCTGCGCGAGATCGCCGTGCGGCCCGATGTGGACGCCCTGGCACCGTTCGATGTGCATCGCGAGGTGCCGGGCGGCGTCAGTTTCTCCGGCGACATGGCGGCCGCCTACGCGGTCAACCTGCATTCGCGCATCGCCAGCCGCGTGCTGCTGCGGGTCGCCGCCCGTGGCTACCGCCACGAGGACGACATCTACGAGCTGGCCCGCACGCAACGCTGGGACCAGTGGTTCGGCCCGGACGAGACCATCAAGATCGAGATGACCGCGCACCGCTCGCCGCTGCGCAGCCTGAACTTCACCGCGTTGCGGGTCAAGGACGGGGTCTGCGACGCGATGCGCGAGCGCCTGGGCGCGCGGCCCAGCGTCGACACGGCCAGTCCGGACGTACGGATCTACGCGCATCTGACCGAGCACGACTGCACGCTGTACCTGGATACCACCGGTGAGCCGCTGTTCAAGCGCGGCTGGCGCATGGAGAAGGGCGAGGCGCCGCTGAAGGAGAACCTGGCCGCGGGCATCCTGCGGCTGGCCGGCTGGACGCCGGGGAAAACCACGCGGCCCTTCTACGACCCGATGTGCGGCAGCGGCACGTTCCTGGTCGAGGCCGCGCAGGTCGCACTCGGGCTCGCGCCGGGCGCGGCGCGCAGCTTCGCTTTCGAATGGCTCAAGGGGATCAACCTCAAGCCGTGGAAGTCGCTCAAGAGCGAGGCCCAGGCCGCGAGCCAACGCGCCGCGGCGACCGCGCCGGCGGACCTGGCCATTGCCGGCAGCGATATCTCGACGGACATGCTCGCGATGGCGAGCGCCAACTGGCAGCGTGCGGGCCTGCCGGGCGAGCTGCGCGCCAAGCAGGTCGATGCGCGCCACGTGCAACCGCCGTTCGCGGAACCGGGCCTGCTGCTGCTGAACCCGCCCTATGGCGAGCGGATTGCGGTGCGCGGCCAGCGCCGGCCGGCATTCGACGAAGCGCCGGTCGATAGTGCGGAGGAAGCTGCCGCCAACCAGTTCGCCAGCGAATTCGCCACCACGCTCAAGCAGCATTTCGCGGGCTGGGAGGCCTGGATCTTCACCGGCGACCTGTCGCTGCCGCGCCGCCTGCGGCTCAAGGAGTCGCGGCGCGTGCCGCTCTACAACGGCAATATCGAATGCCGGCTGTTCCGCTTCGAGATGGTGAAGGGCGGGAACCGGGCACCGTCGTAACGCTCACTGAGCGACTCCGTCGCCCCCGCGCAGGCGGGAGCCCAGTGTCTCGAGCCGCTGGGTCCCCGCTTTCGCCGGGACGACGAGCCCTGCTCAGCGCCCCGTCAAAGTTCCCTCGTTGCGCTCGAATTCCGTCAGGAAGGTCCGGAAGCTGACCACCGGCTCGTCGAGCAGATGGCGTGGCAGGTCGAACAGCGCATACAGGAATTCCTCGCGGCCCTCCACGCGCTCGGCCGGCAGACAGTACTGCTCCCAGTCGACGCAGGCCGGCGTGTACATGCCGTTGCCGGGCCAGAAGAACGGCACGATGCGGCCTTCGCGCAGGCCTTCGGTCAGCGCCGCGGGCGCATCGTAGGCCTCGGCCGACTCGACCTGGCTGGCCAGGCTGGTGCGGGTTTCGATCACCATCAGCGTGGCCTGCCCCTGCGCAGTCAGCAGCAGGATGCCGGCCGGATTCGGATACAGGTAGTACTCGACGAAGCCGTAGCGCGCCGCCAGCTGGCGCACGCGCTCGGCCATGGCGGCATCGGACAGGAACGAAAACGAGTGCCGCGTCAGCAGGTCGCGCAGCGTGTGCGACAGCGTGGTGAAGTACTGCTGCTGCAGCGCGTCGATTTCCTGGTCCAGCCGCTCGACCATATTGCTGTCGTGCTTCTTGACGTAGCGGTCGATCAGGCCGTGGTTGAAGCCCTGCACCGCGACGCCTTCATCGGCCGTGCCGGTCAGCAGGATGGTCTTGCACGGCAGGTCGTGCAGCGCGCGGCAGAATTCGAGCCCGTCCATCTGCGGCATCGAATAGTCGACCACAATCACCCCGGGCTGCACGAAGCGGTGAATGTCGTGGATCTGCCGGTGGATGCGGTCGATATCGAGCTGCACGGTGCGGCGCTCGGTCAGGAAGGTCAGGTCGTCATGCGTGACGCGCACCGGCAGGAACCCGGTGAAGCGCGTGGTGTAGGCCTCGCGGATCCACTGCAGCGCCTCGCGCGGATCGGTGAAGGTGACCACCGGGCGGGTCCGGTCCATCTGGAAGACCAGGCTGTCCATGAAGGAACGGCTGTCGTCGACCAGCACGGTCAGGATCGGATGTTGGAAGACCGGCAGATGCCTGTCCTGCGGATTGAATGTCATGTCGCGTGCGACCCCGGGAGGCGAGAAGCGGGTCCGGCTGCAGCAGGAGCGCGGGGCCGGCGCCACGGCCGTGATGGCCGGCGCATGCCGGCCCGCGGCCGACGGCCAGTATAGCGCGCCGGGGCGGGGGCGCAACCGGCCCCGGAGTGGGGCCGGCGGGGCGGATTTGCGGGGGGACCGCGCCGGTCAGGCGACGGCCTTGACCATGTCCTCGACCACCTTCTTCGCGTCGCCGAACACCATCATCGTCTTGTCCATGTAGAACAGCTCGTTGTCCAGCCCGGCATAGCCGGCCGCCATCGAGCGCTTGTTGACGATGATGGTCTTGGCCTTGTAGGCCTCGAGGATCGGCATGCCGGCAATCGGCGAGTTCGGGTCGGTCTTGGCCGCCGGGTTCACCACGTCGTTGGCGCCGAGCACCAGCACGACGTCGGCCTGGCCGAACTCGCTGTTGATGTCCTCCATCTCGAAGACCTGGTCGTACGGCACCTCGGCCTCGGCCAGCAGCACGTTCATGTGGCCGGGCATGCGGCCCGCGACCGGGTGGATCGCGTACTTCACCGTGACGCCCTTCTCCGACAGCATTTCCGTCAGCTCCTTGAGCGCATGCTGGGCGCGCGCCACCGCCAGGCCGTAGCCCGGCACGATGATCACGGTCTCGGCATTGCCCATCAGGAAGGCCGCATCGTCCGGCGAGCCCGACTTGACGCTGCGCTGCGCCTGCGCACCGGCGGCAGCGGCGCTGCTGGCCTCGCCGCCGAAGCCGCCCAGGATCACGTTGAAGAACGAGCGGTTCATGGCCCGGCACATGATGTACGACAGGATCGCACCGGAGGAGCCCACCAGCGAGCCGGCGATGATCAGCATCGGGTTGTTCAGCGAGAAGCCGATGCCCGCCGCCGCCCAGCCCGAGTACGAGTTCAGCATCGACACCACCACCGGCATGTCGGCACCGCCGATCGGGATGATGATCAGCACGCCGAGCACGAAGGCGATCGCCAGCATCACCAGGAAGGGCAGCCAGTCCTGCGTCATGAAGAAGGCGATGCCGAAGCCGACCATCGCGACCGCCAGCGCCAGGTTCAGCCAGTGCTGGCCGGAGAACACCACCGGCGCGCCCTGGAACAGCCGGAACTTGTAGCGCCCGGCTAGCTTGCCGAAGGCGATCACCGAACCGGAGAACGTGATCGCGCCGACGAAGCAGCCGATGAACAGCTCGATGCGGTTGCCCAGCGGAATCTCGTGCGAGCCGGCCGCGGTGATGCCGAAGGCGGCCGGTTCTGCCACCGCCGCGATGGCGATGAAGACCGCCGCCAGACCGATCAGCGAGTGCATCGCCGCGACCAGTTCCGGCATCTTGGTCATCTCGACCTTCTTCGCGACGTAGGCGCCGATGCCGCCGCCGACCACCAGGCCGGCCAGGATCAGGCCAAGCCCGGTGCCGATCGAGGACTGGCCGATGCCGGCGGCCAGGAACTCGTTCTTCAGCTTGACGATCAGCGCGACGGTGGTCAGCGCGGCGATGGCCATGCCGATCATGCCGAAGGCATTGCCGCGGCGGGCGGTGGCCGGATGCGAGAGCCCCTTCAAGGCCTGGATGAAGCAGACCGAGGCCACCAGATAGAGCAGCGTGACGACGTTCATGCTCATTGCGCGCCCTCCTTGTTGCCGGCCTGCGCCGTCTTCTTCGGCTCTTTCTTCTTAAACATCTCCAGCATGCGCTGGGTCACCAGGAAGCCGCCGAACACGTTGACCGCGGCCAGGGCCACGGCGAGCGTGCCCATCGCGCGGCCGACGCCGCCCTCGGTCAGCCCGGCGGCCAGCATCGCGCCGACGATGATGATCGCCGAGATCGCGTTGGTCACCGCCATCAGCGGGGTATGCAGCGCCGGCGTAACCGTCCAGACCACGTGGTAGCCCACGTAGATCGCCAGCACGAAGATGATCAGGTTGATCACCGTGTGGTTCACCATCTCCATCGACTTCTCCTCCCGTTGCTTGAATTCGGTTGTCCGCGCAGTTTCCCGCTACGGCGCCGCCGGGCCGGCCGGTGGCTGGCCGGCCAGCTCCCGCGTGCGAGCCGGCGCCGACGGCGCCACGAATACGCGCTCCCAGTCGCGCCGCATGCTGACCACGGTCCAGCGGTGCGCGGCGGCGGCCTTCAGCGACGCGCCATCCGGCTCGGTGTAGGCCGACTCGCGCTGCGCGTCGTCATGGTCGATCAGCAGCTGGAACGACGGCCCGCGCCGCCCCTGGCTGTAGGCCAGCATCGCGATATCGCCGGCGCCGCCGACATTGCCGGCCGCGAACACGGGCCGCTTGCCGATCTGCAGCGCGATATTGGCGGGTTTGTTCTCTTTGTCGTTGAAGCTGTCCACGCGCGGTTCGCGCCAGACCGCGTTGCCCTGCGCGGTCTCGCGAAAGCGCAGCGCCAGCCGGGAGCCGATCACCTGCTGCGGCGCGATGCCGTAGTAATCGGTGGCAAAGGCGCGCATGAAGTCGGCGGTGGAACCAGCGCACAGCCAGGTCTGGTAGCCCTGCGCACGCAGATGGCTGAGCAGTTCCAGCATCGGCTGGTAGATGCCGTCGCGCAGCGGCGCGCGGCTGCGGGGATGGCGGGCGACGGCGAGAAAGCGCCGCGCCTCGTCCTGGAACGATTCGACCGCGGTGTTGCCGTACACGGCGTGCAGCAACTGCAGCGCCGCGGTGTCGCCGCGCTGCAGATAGCCGCGCGGATCGGCGAGGAATTCGCGGTACGGACTTTGCGCGCCGAGCTTGGGATCGGCGTCAGCGCGCGCTCGCGCCAGATGCGCGACGAACAGCAGCTCGGCGCGCGGGTCCTCGCGCCACAGCGTGCCGTCGTTGTCGAAGATGGCGATACGGTCGGCCGGCGCGACGAAGTCCGGGCTGCCCGCGGTGGTGGTGTCGCGCACGAAGCGCAGGATGGCCTGTTTGGCGGGGCCGTCGCGCCAGGATGGCAGCGGGTCCGCCGCGGCCGAAGCGGGCGGGGCACCGCCGTCGGGCGGTGCCGATACAGGTGCCGATACGCCTGCGCAGGCCGCGCAACCCACCGCCACGGCAACGATGAGCCAGCGGCGCCATGCGCCAAGGCCACCGTTGGCATGCCGGGACTGCGGGCGAGACAGCCTGCGCGCGGCGATCATGGGATCACACCTTCTTGATTTCCTTGATGCGGTTGTTGTCGTCGACCAGCACGATCTTCGGCTTGTAGTCGGCCAGTTCCGCATCGCTCATCGGCGCGTAGGTGCAGATGATCAGGTGGTCGCCCAGATGGGCGCGACGGGCAGCGGCGCCGTTCAGCGAGATCTCGCCGGTGCCGCGCTTGCCCTTGATGATGTAGGTCGAGAAACGCTCGCCGTTGTTGACGTTGTAGAGCTCGATCTTCTCGTATTCCTTCATGTCCGCCGCGTCGAGCAGATCCTCGTCGATGCCGCACGACCCCTCGTAGTGCAGGTCGGCCTGCGTCACGGTGACGCGATGCAGCTTGGCGCGCAGAATGATGCGTTGCATGGTGTTGCTTTCCTTCGTTGATGCTGGCGCCGCGACGGCTCGAACGGGTGGCCGCGGCGCCGTGAAAACGCGCCCGGGATGGGCGCGGGTTGAATCGATTGGAGGGTTGGCGTTGCCTGCGCGCGGATCGCACAAGCAGCGCCGGGCCGGCAGCGGCTCAGGCGGCCTGGCGGGCCAGCGCGCCGTCCTTGCTGATCAGGCAGGCCGCGACAATATCGTCTTCCGGATTGATTGTCAGCTTGCCGTCCTTGTCGACGATCAGCTTGAGGAAGTCGAGCACGTTGCGCGCGTAGAGCGCCGAGGCATCGGCCGCGACCATGCTGGCCAGATTGGTGTAGCCGACCAGCGTCACGCCATGGCGTTCGACCACTTCGTCCGCCACGGTCAGCGGGCAGTTGCCGCCTTGCGCGGCGGCCAGGTCGACCACCACCGAGCCGGGCTTCATCGCCTGCACCGTCTCTTCCTTGAGCAGCACCGGCGCGCGGCGTCCCGGGATCAGCGCGGTCGAGATGACGATATCGGCCTGCCTGGCGCGCTCGTGCACCAGCGCGGCCTGGCGCTGCATCCAGCTTGCCGGCATCGGCCGCGCATAGCCGCCGACGCCCTGCGCGATCTCGCGCTCCTCGTCGGTTTCGAACGGCACGTCGAGAAACTTCGCGCCCAGCGATTCGATCTGTTCCTTGACCGCGGGCCGCACGTCGGAGGCCTCGACCACCGCGCCCAGCCGCTTGGCGGTCGCGATCGCCTGCAGGCCGGCCACGCCGGCGCCGAGAATCAGCACGCGCGCCGCCTTGACCGTGCCGGCGGCGGTCATCAGCATCGGCATGAAGCGTTGATAGTGGTTGGCGGCGACCAGCACGGCCTTGTAGCCGGCGATGTTTGCCTGCGAGGACAGCACGTCCATGCTTTGCGCGCGGGTGGTGCGCGGCGCGGCCTCGAGCGCGAAGGCGACGATGCCGGCGCCGGCCATGCGGGCATTGTTGTCGGCATCGAACGGATCGAGCATGCCGACCAGCGCGGCGCCGGGGCGAATCTGCGCCAGTTCCTGCGGATCGGGGGAGCGTACCTTCAACACGAGCTCGGCGCCGAAGGCGCGGGCGGCATCGACGATGCTGGCGCCGGCCGCCTCGTAGGCCGCGTCCGGACAGCTCGCACGCACGCCGGCACCGCTCTGCACGAGCACCTGATGGCCCTGGGCGACGTATTTCTTGACGGTCTCGGGGGTGGCGGCGACACGCGCTTCGCCGGCCCGTGTCTCCAGCGGGATACCGATCTGCATCGTCAGCTTCTCCTGTTGCGGTGCCGCTCCGGGCTACGGCCGGGCAGGCATCCGGGCTCGTTTGTCGGCGCCGCCGTCCAGCGCAGCGCACAATTTTTCCGCAGCTTACAGGAATCTGACGGCATTGGGTGCGATCGGCGCGAGGCCCTGGCGCGCCGCGCCTCGCTGCAGCGCCTCGCGCCAGCCGGTAGAATGCCGGATTGCCTAAAACTTGTGCATCATGTCCCAAGACTGGAAAACCAGCGTCACCGTGGCGGCCGTGATCGAGCGCGGCGGCCGCTTCCTGCTGGTCGAAGAAGAAACCCGCGACGGCCTGAAGCTGAATCAGCCCGCCGGCCATCTGGACCCGGGCGAGAGCCTGGTACGCGCCGTGATCCGCGAAACGCTGGAAGAAACCGCGCACAGCTTCGAGCCGCGCGCGCTGCTCGGCTGCTATCTGGCCGGTTCGGTGACCTCGCCGACCGGCCAGCATCCCGAGGGCAACATCACCTATGTGCGGTTCGCCTTCACCGGCGATCTGGGTCCGCTCGACAGCGGCCGCCCCCTCGATACCGGCATCGTGCGCACCGTCTGGCTCGGCGCCGACGAGATCCGCGCCTGTCCCGAACGCCATCGTTCGCCGCTGGTGCTGGCCTGCATCGAGGACTATCTGGCCGGCAAGCGCTTCGCGCTCGACGCGCTGTACACGCATCCGTCGGCGCTGATGCAGGGAGGGTCGCAATGAGCGCCATTGCTTCCGCTCGCGCCGAGCTCAATGCCGGCATCGGTCGCGGCGAGCGCGTCGTGGTCGGCATGTCGGGCGGGGTGGACTCGTCGGTCACCGCCTGGCTGCTCAAGCAGCAGGGCTACGAGGTGGTCGGCCTGTTCATGAAGAATTGGGAGGACGACGACGACAGCGAGTACTGCTCGACGCGCCAGGACTGGCTCGACGTGGTGTCGGTGGCCGACCTGATCGGCGTCGACGTCGAGGCGGTCAACTTTGCCGCCGAGTACAAGGACCGCGTGTTCGCCGATTTCCTGCGGGAGTATTCGGCCGGCCGTACGCCCAATCCGGACGTGCTGTGCAACGCCGAGATCAAGTTCAAGGCCTTCCTCGACCATGCGATGTCGCTTGGGGCCGAGCGCATCGCCACCGGGCACTATGCGCGCGTGCGCCAGGGCGAGCACGGCCGCTTCGAACTACTGAAGGCGCTGGACCATACCAAGGACCAGAGCTACTTCCTGCACCGGCTCAACCAGGCCCAGCTGTCGCGCACGCTGTTCCCGCTGGGCGAATTGCCGAAGACCCAGGTGCGCGAAATCGCCGCGGAAATCGGCCTGCCGAATGCGAAGAAGAAGGATTCCACCGGCATCTGCTTTATCGGCGAGCGTCCATTCCGGGATTTTCTGAATCGTTATCTGCCGACCAGGCCCGGTCCGATGAAAACGCCTGACGGCAAGGTCGTCGGCGAGCATATCGGGCTGGCGTTCTACACGCTGGGCCAACGCAAGGGCATCGGCCTGGGCGGCAGCCGGGACGGCAGCGGCGATGCGTGGTACGTCGCGCGCAAGGACATGGCGTCGAACACGCTGTACGTGGTGCAGGGGCACGACCATCCGTGGCTGCTGTCGCCGACGCTCGAAGCCGCGGACCTGTCGTGGGTCGCGGGCGAGCCGCCGGTCGCCGGCGCCGCGCTGTCGGCCAAGACGCGCTACCGGCAGAGCGATGCGGCATGCCAGGTGGTGACCGCGGACGGCGATTGCTTGCGTCTGGCTTTCGAAGCGTCGCAATGGGCGGTCACGCCGGGCCAGTCGGCGGTGCTGTACCAGGGCGACGTCTGTCTCGGCGGCGGCATCATCCAGTAACGAGGCAGGCGATGGCGGCGCTCGGCCACGTAGGCGTGGCGGCGCGGCAGCAGGGTGGCGGAACCGAAAGCGGCCGGGCTTTTGGCAAAGCACGGGAGCGGGGGCAGGCAGACACTGCGCGTCTGCCTGCGGCGCCTGCGATGGCGCTCCGTTTCCGAGTTCCGGGCGGCGAGGCCTCGATCGCCCGTGCCCATATCCCTGCGTCATGCCCCTGAATCCGTCTGTCATTCACCCGGCGCCCACCGCGTCGACCTTGCCCACGCCTGCTGCCGATGCAGCTTCCCCCCCACCCTTCCCATCCGGCCAGCACCGGGGCGCTCATCATCGCGCCGCAAGCGGGACATCCCGCGCCGTTTGCCTATACGACGATTGCAGCCATAGCGCTGGTTCCGGGCCATATCTGGGAACGCGTGGCCGGTATGCTCGCACCGCGAGATCGTGCCAACCTGGCGCGCGTGTCGAAGACGATCCTGCAAGCGGTGCAGGTCATGCTTCATTCCGACAAAGTGGGACACGCCGCGCGGCTGGCGGTGACGCCGTCCATCATTGCCGCAGTCTTGCGCAGCTGCAGCAGCGCCCCGGCGCCCGCCTTACCGCAACAGCATCGCGACAAACGACAGTGCGTGGCCCTGGCGCGGCCTGACATTCCGGTCGCGCGTCGGGCCGAAATCCTGACTACGCTGGTGCAGACCGTCTTCGGACTGCCCTATACGACCAGTCGGCAGCGCGACGTGGTCAAAGCCGTGTTGGATCTGCCCGCCTCCGTGCGCGGCAAACCGCTTCAGCAGATGCTCACCGTGGTGGGCGCACGGACCAGGGGCAGAGCGGATTCCGTGCGTGCGGTGATCGAGGCGTGCGGCGTCTCGCCGGATGACCTGATCATTGCGGTCCTCGGATTGCCGGTCAACCAGCGCGGACCCGCCTTGTGCGCCTATCTCGGCCTTTCGTCGCAACCGATGTCCGGGGAAGCGTTGGCGCTGTGGATCGATTACGCCCGACCGCTTGCGCTGGACCAGCGTGTGGCCGTGCTGACGGCATTGCACGCAAGAGTGGCTTGGTGCCATGGCATGCCGGCACATGTCGATCGCCATTTACAGCTGCTGGAAGCCAATGGCGAACTGGTGGATGCCATGCAACGCCCGCTTTCCGTGCAGAAGACGCTGTTGCTCGCACTGGTGAAAGAACTGGTGTCCTGCCGCTCGACCCCCTTTTTCGGGCCCGAATTCCACAGTGCCCCGTGGCCGACACTTCTGGACGCCGTACTGGCGTCCACCAATGCCTTACCCATCCAGGACAGGGGCATTGTGATCCAGGCATTGGCGGCGGCCGCGGACGGGTCGGCTCCCGCAGGGACTGCCGACCGCATTCGTGTTGCCGCCAAAGACCTCTTGCCGGCCGACCGGGAAGCGGTGGCGGCAGTGTTTCGGTTCTTCGAGGGTGCTGGTCCCTTGGTCATTCCCTCGCCGCCGGCGCTGTCCGAATTCTTCAACTTCCTGAAAACCACCAAGGACGAAGCCGTGATTTTGGAGCGCTACGCGCGTCTACCGCAGGAGATTCAGTTGGCAGTGCAGCGGGGCGTGATAGCCAAGGCATACAAGCGCGACGAAAAGCGAGTGCAATGGGCACCGTTGGCAGGCGCCATGCTGGCCCGTACCACAAACGCACGAATGAACGCCGGTTCGCTCGGTCCCGAGCTCATCGACGCATGGGACGCGATGATGTGCCAAACGCGCGAATCATCGAAGGCAAAGCGTGACTGGCTGAAGGTCACGGCTTGGGCGCTCTCGCGCATTCCGCCACTGCCACGTGCCGAGGTGTTGAATGTTCTGGCGGCCAAGTTTACGCAGATGGATGAACGCCAGTGGATACTGGCGCAGACACTGAAGTTGCCATTGATCATCCAGGCGCCGATCCTCTGCCGGCTGGCGATGTTCGACCTGGACAAGTGGGACGTCCAGCAACTCGCCGCCAAACCGCTATTGGCGCAGCTGATTGCGGCCACTGCGGCATTGCCGGGACAGTATCAAGGCTTGCCGCTCGTAGCACTGCAGGAACTGCGCGCCCAGCGGCGCCGGCATCCGGCGCTGCAGGACCTTTGGCAGCGCTTCGGCGCGATGCGCTGGGCGGCGCCGCCCGAGGACATCCGTTTCGATTGACACTCGGGCTTGCGAATGCTCAGCCGCGCGGCGGCTCCGTATCGACGAACGACTGGCGCTTGCTGATCTTGTCGTGGAAGGCGACCAGGTTCGGATGACGCTCGCGCCAGGCGATGTCGGGGAAGCGGAAATCCAGATAGGACAGCGCGCAGCCTACGGCCACGTCAGCCAGCGAGTAGTGGTTGCCGGCGCACCATGGTCGATCGGCCAGGCCGTTGGCCATCGCCACCAGCGCGCCGTCGATCTTGCCGAGCTGGCGGCGCACCCAGCGCTCGCTGCGCTCGGCCGGCTCGCGCTGCGTGTGTTCCAGGCGCGCCAGCAGCGCCGCGTCGAGCAGGCCGTCGGCCAGCGCCTCCCAGCAGCGCACCTCGAGCCGCTCGCGGCTGCCCTGCGGGATCATGCGGCTGACCGGCGTCAGCGTGTCGACATATTCGACGATCACGCGCGAATCGAACACCGCGCCGCCGTCTTCCATCACCAGGCAGGGCACCTTGCCCAAGGGATTGAATTGACCGATCGCCGTGTCCGGCGACCACACGTCGACTTCCACCAATTGATAGTCGATCTTCTTCTCGGCCATCACCACGCGTACCTTGCGCGCGTAAGGGCTGGTCTGCGATGCGTACAGCTTCATGTTCTCCCCTTGAGCTCGTTATGGAGTGCATCGGGCGCTTCGCGATGGAGCGGCTGGCCTCGTGCGCCGGCGGTGGCGCGCGGGTCCGGTCTGCCTTGATGCACTTCGTAACAGGCTACTGGCTCGGCGTGGCGAGTATAACCGCCCGGGCGGCCGTTCCGGCACGGCGCCGCCGCCGGAACGCGCCAGGCGGGATTGCCCGCAACACTGGCGACGATGGCGCGGCGCAGCGGGAAGGGCGGTGGTAAAATCGCGGCTTTCCAGCGCCGGCTGCCAGGCCGGTGCGCCGGATCGCCCCGGATCGCGCAGGATCGGCTCCCCGGCTTTGCATGTGTCTGAGTACATGGGATGTGCCAGCGCAGCTCGCCGCTTCCGCTTGCGCCAATCGCGCCTGCCGACACCGTTCCAGGTTTTCCCCTTCATTCCCTCCCCGTCTGCCAGCATGTCCGCTACCGCCTCTCCCGCCGCGCTCTCGCCGCTCACTGCCCTGTCCCCGATCGATGGCCGCTATGCCGCCAAGGCCGACCCGCTGCGCGAATGGCTGTCCGAGGCGGCCTTCATGCGTCATCGCGTCAAGGTCGAGGTCCATTGGCTGATCGCCCTGGCCCGCACCGGCCTGCCCGACATGCCGAAGTTCTCGGCGCAGTCCGAGGCCGCGCTGCTGGCGCTGGTGGACAACTTCACGGAAGCCGACGCGGCCCGGATCAAGGAGATCGAGGCGGTCACCAATCACGACGTCAAGGCCGTCGAGTACTGGATGAAGGAGCGCGTGCAAGACAACGCCGAGCTGGTGGCCGCCAGCGAATTCATCCACTTCGCCTGCACCTCCGAGGACATCAACAACACCTCGCACGGCATGATGCTCAAGGGGGCCCGCGACAGCGTGCTGGTGCCGACGCTGCGGCGCGTGCAGGCGCGGCTGGTGGAACTGGCGCGCGCCAACGCGCGCGAGCCGATGCTGTCGCGCACGCACGGCCAGCCGGCCAGCCCGACCACGCTGGGCAAGGAAATGGCCAACGTCGCGGCCCGCCTGGCGCGCGCGATCGAACGGATCGAGCGGGTCGAGCTGCTCGGCAAGATGAACGGAGCCGTGGGCAACTACAACGCCCATCTGTCCGCCTATCCCGAGTTCGACTGGGAAGCGTTCTCGCGCGATGTCATCGAGAACCGGCTGGGCCTGGCCTTCAATCCGTACACGATCCAGATCGAGCCGCACGACTACATGGCCGAGCTGTTCGACGCGGTGGCCCGCGCCAACACCATCCTGCTGGACCTGGACCGCGACGTCTGGGGCTATATCTCGCTGGGCTACTTCAAGCAGAAGACCAAGGCCGGCGAAATCGGCTCGTCGACGATGCCGCACAAGGTCAATCCGATCGACTTCGAGAACTCCGAGGGCAATCTGGGCCTGGCCAACGCGCTGCTGCGCCACCTGTCGGAGAAGCTGCCGGTCTCCCGCTGGCAGCGCGACCTGACCGACTCGACGGTGCTGCGCAATATCGGCGTCGCTTTCGGCTACAGCCTGCTGGCCTACGAGGCCTGCCTGCGCGGCCTGGGCAAGCTCGAAACCAATCCGGAGCGGCTGGCCGAGGATCTGGACAACTGTTGGGAAGTGCTGGCCGAGCCGGTGCAGACCGTGATGCGCCGCCACGGCATCGCCAATCCGTATGAACAACTGAAGGAACTGACCCGCGGCAAGGGCATTTCCCGCGAGGCGCTGCGCACCTTCATCGAAGGCTTGGCGATCCCCGACGAGGCCAAGGCGCGGCTGCTGGCGATGACCCCGGCCAGCTATATCGGCCGGGCGGTGGAGCTGGCGGAGCGGTTGAAGTAATGGCGTGAGGCGCGGAACCGGAGCGCGCCACGCGTCCCTATCCTCAGAGCCGCCCCAAGGGGCGGTTTTTTATTACCTGGCGACGGAGCCGGCTCGTTCAGCGGGCCGCCCGTGCGCCACCATGTCCCCGTCTCCTATTCCAGAAATGGATCACATCGATACCATTTCACCCATGACCGGAACCCTGGCGCTGCCGCTCCAGATGGCATATGCTCTGCCATATGCCAAGGAGTACAGCATGACCACGACGACGGACGCAAGGCATGTGCGGCTTTTCCGCAATGGCCGCAATCAGGCGGTGCGGATACCGCGCGAATTCGAGTTACCGGGAGAGGAGGCGATCATGCGTAGAGAAGGCAACAAGCTGATTATCGAACCCGTTCAGGCGACTTCCTTTCGGGCGCTTCTGGCGCAATGGGAGCCCTTGGACGAGACGTGGCCGGACATCGATGATCAGCCGCCAGAACCGGTGGCGTTCTGATGCCGTTGTATCTGCTTGACACGAACATCGTGTCGGACGCGCTGCGAAATACGCGTGGCGTTTGTGCTTCGCGTATCGGGATGACCGACGCCGAGGCGTTGTGCACCTCCATTGTCGTTGCGGCGGAGCTGCGCTTCGGCGTCGCGAAGAAGGGCTCTGCGGAGTTGGCACGCCGGGTGGAACACGCCTTGGGCAGTCTTCGGGTGCTGCCGCTCGATGGCGAGGCCGATCGACACTATGGTCGCCTACGCGCCGACCTGGAACGCGACGGCCGACCGATAGGCGCCAACGATATGCTGATCGCCGCGCATGCCCTCGCGATTGAGGCTGTGCTCGTGACCGACAACGTGTTCGAGTTCTCCCGCGTGCCGGGTTTGCGCTATGAGAACTGGCTGGCTTGAGGCGGCCGCGTTTTCACCGACGTAGCGCAGCTAAGTTCCCTCACAGGCATCGCCTTCAAACGGTTTGAACGACTCAATGAAGTTCCGCCTTCCCGACGTCACTTTCCGGACGCAATAATGCGAGAATTGACAGCGTCTGCCGAAAGAATAAAGACTGAAGCCGGATTTTCTCGATGCGTTCCAATACCCCCGCGCGCTATGGCGCGACCGCGATCGGCCTGCACTGGATCATCGCGCTGTTGATTTTTGCCGCCTTCGGGCTCGGTCTTTACATGACCGATATCCCGGGCTTCACGCCGACCAAGCTCAAGCTCTACTCCTGGCACAAATGGCTCGGCGTAACGGTTTTTGCGCTGGCGGTGCTGCGCGTGCTTTGGCGCCTGACCCATGGGGCGCCGGGGCCCGTGGGCGGCATGCCGGTGTGGCAGGCGCGGGCGGCAAAGGCAGCCCACGGACTGCTGTACCTGTTGATCCTGGTGGTGCCGGTGACCGGCTACCTCTACAGCCTCGCCGCCGGCGTGCCGGTCGTCTATCTCGGCTTGTGGCCGCTGCCGCAGCTGGTCGAGCCCAACGACGCGCTGAAGGAAACCCTCAAGCTCGCGCATATCTGGCTGAACTACCTGATGGCCGCGATCGTCGCACTGCATGCCGCCGCGGCGCTCAAGCACCAGCTGCTCGACCGCGACGGCACGCTTGGGCGCATGCTGCCGTTCCTGCGCTGAGTCCGGCCCGCCGCTTTCCTGTTCCGCATTGACTGAATGAAACCGAGGAGTCCTCGATGAAACGCATTCCCCGTCCCGGTGCCTTGCTGTTGGCCGCTTCGCTGGCCTGCGCCGGCTTTGCCGCCAACCTCGCCGCCGCCCAGCTCGACGCGGGCAAGAGTTCGGTGACCGCCGTCGCGCGCCAGATCGGCGTGCCGATGGAAGGCAAGTTCAAGCGGTTTGCCGCCGCGGTGGAGTTCGATCCGGCCAAGCTGGCCAGCTCGAGCGCCAAGGTCGAGATCGACGTCGCCAGTTTCGAGATCGGCGACGCTGCCACCACCAAGGAGGTCAAGGGCAAGGACTGGTTCGACGCCGCGCGCTTCCCCAAGGCGGTGTTCGAGTCGACCGCCATCAAGCCCGCAGCCGCGGGCAAGTTCGATGTCGCCGGCAAGCTGACCATCAAGGGCAAGACCGTGGACGTGGTGGTGCCCGCGACCTATCGACACGAAGGGGCCAACCAGGTCTTCGAAGGCGTGCTGCCGATCAAGCGCAGCGCCTTCAATATCGGGGAGGGCGAGTGGAAGGACACCTCGGTGGTCGCCGACGAGGTCCAGATCAAGTTCCGCCTCGTCACCCACGCCAAGTCCTGAACCACCATCGCTGCCGCATTCGCGATCTCAACCTGACATTACTGTGGCCGTCATCGACGGACCTGCCCGTCGAAACCAACCGCTTACCGGAGAACCCATGAAACTGCGTACCGCCGCTGCCATCCTCGCCGCCGCTTCCGCCACCGCCTTCGCCGGCGTTGCCTCGGCTGCCGCCGTGACCTACAACCTCGATCCGAGCCATACGTATCCGAGCTTCGAGGCCGATCACCTGGGCGGGCTGTCGAAGTGGCGCGGCAAGTTCGACAAGTCCAGCGGCGTCGTCACGCTCGATCGCGCCGCCAAGACCGGCACGCTGGACATCAAGATCGATACCGCATCGATCGACTTCGGCCACGGCAAGATGAACGAGCACGCCAAGAGCCCCGACATGTTCGACGTGCAGGCCTATCCCGAGGCCACCTACAAGGGCAAGTTCTCGAAGTTTGCCGGCGACGTGCCGACCGAGGTCGATGGCGTGCTGACGCTGCGCGGCGTGTCCAAGCCGGTCAAGCTGGAGATCCGCGAATTCAAGTGCATCCAGCATCCGATGCTCAAGCGCGAGGCCTGCGGTGCCGACGCCTATGCCACCTTCAACCGCGCCGACTTCGGCATCGACTACGGCGTCAAGATGGGCTTCAAGCCCGAGGTCAAGCTGGCGATCCAGGTCGAGGGTGTGCGCGCGGACTGATGCCGCAGCGCCCCCGGGGCGCATCCGCATTGCCATTCGAGGGCCGGTTCATCCGGCCCTTTTTTTTCATGGATGGCAACCCCTCTCACGGTGGGGGGCATGGGGGCCGCTCCCCCCTCGTTGGGATGAGGGTCGTTGTCCACCGCAGGGGCCCACAGTACAATCGGTCGCTGATTCGCACCTGGCGGGCCCGGGAGCGAGACCGGGGCAGTCGTGGCCCGGCCGCGTCCAAGGCCGTTGCCGGCCGGCTTTCGGTCAGGCTGCTGGCCCGCATCGGCCTGTCGTTGGCCCGGCGCAGGCCGGCAGCTTGCCCCTTCGCCGCTCACTTCCCGATCAGGATCGCAAGCGTATGCCCAACCCCTAGTTTCCGTGCATCGCCTTCGCTGAGCCGCTCGCGAGTTCCTTCGCCCATGCCGCGCCGGACCGTTCCGACCCCTGTGTCGGCATGAGCCAGCCGCATTCTTCGGATTTTCCCTGGCGCAAAACCGTGTACTCCCAAACGCAAATTGATCCGGTGGTCAGCTTCCGCAACTCGCAGGGCGAGCAGGTGCGGGGCACGATCATTAATCTCCAGAGAAAATCTCTGGTGATGGAAGTCTATAACCCGTACTCGATCGTCCAGGTCAGCGAGGTATTGCGCGACTTGCAGGTCAGGATGGGAGAAGGCCTCGCCTACTCGGGCAACGCGGTGGTGATCAGCATGGTCAACACCGGCCTGACGGCGATTGCCTCCGTCACGCTGATCGACGAATGGCGCGAACTGAGCGGTGGCGTCCTCGAGGCGAGCGCAGTGGGCCAGGAAGCCCGGCGCTTCGTGCAGGACTGGGCCGAGCGCTACCACATCCGGCGCGACTACCAGATCGTGGTCAACCAGATCCGTTCCTTCCTGGCCGAGGTGTCGCGCTGGGTCGAACAGGTCGACCTGACCGAGGCGATGCCCAAGGAAGGCGAACGCTTGCGCGCCGACTACTTCTTCGAGCTGGCCTCGCCGTTGATCGAAAAGACCAAGTACTACTTCGACGAGTTCGAGGGCGAGGCGCGCATGGTCGACGAGGAACTGGCGCCGGTGCATCGCAACTTCGCGCAGAACGCGCTGCATCCGCTGCTGCTGCGGGCGCCGTTCGTGTTCCGCACCTTCACCAAGCCGCTCGGTTATGCCGGTGACTACCAGATGGTCAACCAGATGCTGGACGACCCGCGCCAAGGCCCCAGCACCTATTTCCAGATCGTCAACAGTGCCTTCCTGCAGACCGCGGTCGCACGCGCGCACCGCAACCGCATCGATATCCTGGTCGACTACCTGACGCGACTCGCCGACGCCGCGCGCGCGGCGCGCCGCCCATTCCGTGTGCTCAACGTCGGCTGCGGCCCGGCGCAGGAGATCCAGCGCTTCATGCGCGAATACGATGAGCCGGAATGGCTGTCGTTCGAACTGGTCGACTTCAGCCAGGAAACGTTGGACTGGACACGCGAGCGGCTGATGTCGATCGCCAACGAAACCGGCAAACGCATGGCGATCGGCTATACGCACGATTCGGTGCACCAGTTGCTCAAGCGCCGGCTCGATCCTGCTGCGCCGGAAACGCGCGAGTTCGACGGCGTCTATTGCGCCGGTCTGTTCGACTACCTGTCGGACCGGGTCTGCGCCCGCCTGAACCAGCATTTCGCGCAACGGCTGCGCCCGGGCGGCAAGCTGCTGGTGACCAACGTCCATGCGTCCAATCCGGAGCGCTGCAGCATGGAACACGTGCTGGAGTGGTACCTGATCTATCGGGACGAGGCCGGCATGGCGTCCATCATGCCGGATCACGCCGGCGCGCCGCGGCTATGGACCGACCCCACTGGCGTCAATGTGTTTGCCGAGGTAGCGATCGATCCAAAGGGGGACTGAGATGATCGGATCGGCGGCGGCGCTGCGCTCGAATTTCCGCGAGGAGCTGCGCGACTATCGCCTGCTGTGCAGCAAGGCAGGCGGCGTGACGGTGATCGCGTTGGTGCTGATGGGCGTGGCGCTGGACTATGTGGTCTACCCCGGCGAGCAGGCGCGCTTTGCCTTCGCCCGCGTGATGACCAGCGTGCTGATCGGCCTGGCCGTGATGGTGCTGTACACCAACGCGGGCCGCCGCTACGTGCAGGCGATCACCTTCGGCTGGCTGCTGTTGCCGCAGGCCATGATCGCCTGGATGATCTATGTCACGCAGGGCGAGGGGTCGGTGTTCTACGCCGGGCTGATGCTGACCATCTTCGCGGTCGGCATCCTGTTTCCATCGGGCTACTGGCAGACGCTGGCGTTCGGCCTGGCGACCGTGGTTTTGTACTACATCGCCTGCGCCGCGCACCCGGGCGGCATCCAGAACCCGAGCCAGTTCTACTTCCAGCTGATCCTGATCTTCTTCTGCGCGCTGGCCAGCGCGGTCTACACCTATTTCAACGAGAAGGGCCGCTTCCAGCTGTTCCGGCTGAAGGAAGAACTGGCCCACAAGAACGACGAGCTGGCACGCATCAACGAGAACCTCGCGCAGATCAAGGGCCAGCTGCTGCAGCAGGAGAAGATGGCCGCGGTCGGTACGCTGGCCGCGGGGCTGCTGCACGAGGTCAACAACCCGGTCAACTTCTGCCTGATGGCGATCGAGATCGCGCTGGAGGAGCCCGAGGCCAAGGAAAGCGCCTCGCTGCAGGAATGCCTGATCGACGCCCGCCAGGGGATGCAGCGGATCCAGCATATCGTCTCGGACCTGAAGATCTTTGCCTATCGGCAGCCGGGCGCGGAAGTCGAGGGCCGCCCCTTCCTGTTCGAAAAGGCGCTCGACTCGGCCAGCCGGCTGACCGCCCACGAACTGCGCGGCGTGCGGATGACGCGCGAGCTGCCGCCCGACACGCTGGTGTTCGGCGACGAGGCGGCCATCATCGGCGTGCTGATCAACCTGTTCTCGAACGCGGCGCTGGCGATGCGCAAGGCCGGCACGCCCGCACCGGCGATCCATACCACCGTCGGCTGGAGGGACGGCCGGCTGCATGTCAACGTGCGCGACAACGGCCCGGGCATCCCCAGCGAGAACCTGGCACGCGTGTTCGAGCCGTTCTTCACCACGCGCGAGGTGGGCCAGGGCCTGGGCTTGGGGCTGTCGATCAGCTATGCGGTGATCGAGCGGCATGGCGGCGTGCTGTTCGCCGAAAGCGAGCTGGGCCAGTGGGCCGCGTTCAGCTTCGATCTGCCGCGGGCGGAATGAGCGCGATATGACAGAGATGCGGACAGAGCCGCCGCGGACAGAGCCGGGGACGGAGCTGCGGACGGAGCTGCGGACCGATTTGCGTCAGCCGCGGCTGACCGTGCTCTACGTCGACGATGAGGAGATGGCATGCAAGTACTTCGCGCGCGCGGCCGGCGCCGAGTACGAGGTGCTGCTCGCCCAGGGCGCCGATCAGGCCATCGAGATGCTGCGCAACGACAGCGGCCGCACCGCGGTGCTGGTCACCGACTTTCGCATGCCGGGCCGCAACGGGGCCGATCTGCTGCGGCAGGTCGCCGCCGAGTTTCCGCAGATCGTGCGGATCCTGGTGACCGCCTACGCCGACAAGGACATGCTGCTGCAGACCGTCAACAGCGGCGAGGTGTTTCGCATCCTCGAGAAGCCGCTGGGCCTGCAGGTCGTGCGCGACGTGCTGGCGCTGGCGCGCGAGCGCCATCGCGAACGGCAGTCGCGGCACCAGCGGCTGACCGCGATCGACGAGACACTGGCGTTTCTGGCGCACGAACTTAACACCCCGCTGGCGGCTATCGCGAATTTTGCCCGCGGAGTTGAAAGCCGCAGCAGCGCCGAATACGATCCGCAGCGCCAGGCCGAGATCGGGCAGGCGGCCGCGGTGATGCACAGCAATGCGCAGTACTGCCTGGCGGTGATCTCGTCGTTCCTGCAGTCGGTGCGCGGCAATGGCGAACGGCCGCTGACCAGCGAGAACGATCGCGACATCACCGCCGGCAGCCTGATCATGGCGCTGCTCGACAGCTATCCCTTCACGGGCGCGCAGCGCAACTGGGTCGAGGTCGAACTGCACGGCGACTTCATCGTCCACACGCTGCCGAACTGCGTGTCGCTGGTGCTGTCGTCGCTGCTCAACAATGGCTTGCGGGCGCTGACCGATGTCCCCAAGCCGTCGCTGCGTTTCCGTGTGGTGGCACAGCCCGACCCCGTGATCTGCATCAGCGACAACGGACCTGGCATTCCGCCCGACGTGATGGAGCGCCTGCTGGTCGATCCGGTCACCACGCATGCCGCCGCCGGCGGAAATGGCCTCGGCATGATTTTCTGCAACCGCGTCATGCAGTCGTTCGGCGGCGGCATCCGGATCGAATCGATCGCGGGCGCCGGCACCACCGTGACGCTGGACTTCCCTCATACGAAGAATCGAATGCACAGCAATAGGAGCGGTCAATGAACGAACCGAACGACAACCAGGCATCGCCTCCCGCGATTCTGTTCGTCGATGACGAGGCCACCGCGGTCAAGTATTTCCAGAGGGCGATCGGTGGGCTGGCGCCCGTGGTCACCGGCGGTTCGGTCGAGGAGGGCAAGGCGCTGCTCGAGGCCCATGGCGACACGCTGGCCGTGCTGGTCTCGGACCAGCGCATGCCGGGCGAATACGGCAATGAACTGTTGCGCCACGCGCGCGAGCACTATCCGCATATCGTCCGCATCCTGACGACCGCCTATTCCGAACTCGAGTCGACCGTGCAGGCGGTCAACGAAGGGCAGATCCATCGCTATATCAAGAAGCCCTGGGACATCACCGCGCTGCGCATGGAGCTCAAGCAGGCGCTGGAGATTGCCGGCCTGCGCCGCGAGCGCGACCAGCTGGTGCGCGAGAAGCTGAGCGTGATCCAGCGCCAGACGCTGGCGGGGCGCATCGGCATGGTACGCGCGCTGTGCGCGAGCCTGATCGGTCCGGAGCGCTTCCAGCCGGTCGAGACCTATCTGGCGGCCGCCGCGCTGGCCGGTGCCAAGGGTCCGGAGCCCGACTGGGCCAGGATGGACTACGCCGACCTGATCGGCGCCGAAAGCCAGCGCAGCGGCGCCTTCGGCCATGCGGTGGCGAGTCGCCTGGCGCAACTGTGCGCGGCCCACGATGGAGCGGCTGGCGCCGATGCGCTGGCGGTGATCGCGCAGGAGCTGGGCGAGGCGGTGCGCCGCGATGGCGAGGTCCTGGTGTGGCTGTCGTTGCCGGTGCTGTCCGAATTCCTCGGTGCGCCGGTCGGCACGGCGGTGTCGGAGCAGCACGCGGCGTGGTTTGCCGCGCTGCTGTGGCTCGATCGCAGCGGCAATGCGCTGCAGATGCTGCGCGACGGCAACACCATCGTCTCGCGGCTGGTGCCGGCGGTCGCGCAGTTCGGCGCCGACCGGCTGGCGATCTGGATCGAGCAGTTCTGAGGAACGTGGATCGGCCGGAAGGGATGCGGCTTGCAGCCCAGCCGGTTTTTTCTCCCCTCTCCCGCTTGCGGGAGAGGGGAGAGAGGTAGAACACCATCGGCAGCGCGGAACCGCAGTAAAAAAAACGGGGCCTGAGCCCCGTTTTTTTTTTACGCGTGATTCTTGCTACCAGCACGTCATGCCTGCGCGCCGTAGTTCGGATCGTCGCGGTCGGCCCCGCCGGCCTTCTTTTCGCCCTTGATCAGGTCCTCGCGCTTCACGCCCAGCCACATGGCCAGCGCCGCGGCGACGAACACCGACGAATAGATGCCGAACAGGATGCCCACCGTCAGTGCCAGCGCGAAGTAGTGCAGCGTCGGGCCGCCGAAGAAGAACATCGACAGCACCATCATCTCGGTCGAGCCGTGCGTGATGATGGTCCGCGAGATCGTGCTGGTGATCGCGTTATCGATCACCTCGTGGGTGTTCATCTTGCGGAATTTGCGGAAGTTCTCGCGGATCCGGTCGAAGATCACCACCGACTCGTTGACCGAATAGCCGAGCACCGCCAGCACCGCCGCCAGCACCGACAGCGAGAATTCCCACTGGAAGAAGGCGAAGAAGCCCAGGATGATCACGATGTCGTGCAGGTTGGCGATGATGCCCGCCACTGCGAACTTCCACTCGAAGCGCATCGACAGATAGATCATGATGCCGACGACCACGCACAGCAGCGCGAGCAGGCCGTCGGTGGCCAGTTCCTTGCCGACCTGCGGGCCAACGAACTCGACGCGCTGCAGGCTGGCATCGGGCGACACCGCCTTGAGCGCTCCCATCACCTGCTCGCTCTGCTGCGCCGAGCTGACGGGCTTGCCGTCGGCGCCCTTCTGCAGCGGCAGGCGAATCATCACGTCGCGCGAGGTGCCGAAGTTCTGCACCTGCACGTCGGTGTAGCCGAGCTTGCCGACCTGGCCGCGGATCCGTTCCAGATCGGCGGGCTGCTGGTAGCTGACCTCCATCACGGTGCCGCCGGTGAACTCGATCGACAGGTGCAGGCCCTTCTGCCAGAGGAAAAAGACGGCGGCGAAGAACGTCACGAAGGAAATCACGTTGAAGATCAACGCGTGCTTCATGAACAGAATGTCGCGCCGGATGCGGAAGAATTCCATGGTGAATCCTGTATCTGCTGCAGTGTGTGCTGCGTTCGGGTGTCTCGTTCAGACGGGAGCCGCGGGGCGTCGCCACGCGGCTCGCGATCACTTGTGGGTCACGGTCGCCTTGTCGGTCGGCGTCGGTCTCCAGATCTGGCCGATCGACACGCTCTGCAGCTTCTTCTTGCGGCCGTACCAGAGGTTGACCAGGCCGCGGTTGAAGAACACCGCCGAGAACACCGACGTCAGGATGCCCAGGCAGTGCACCACCGCGAAGCCGCGCACCGGGCCCGAACCGAAGGCCAGCAGCGCCAGGCCGGCGATCAGCGTGGTCACGTTCGAGTCCAGAATGGTGGCCCAGGCGCGGTCGAAGCCGACCGCGATCGCCATCTGCGGCGACGCCCCGGCGCGCAGTTCCTCGCGGATGCGCTCGTTGATCAGCACGTTGGCGTCGATCGCCATGCCCAGCACCAGCGCGATGGCCGCGATGCCTGGCAGCGTCAGCGTGGCCTGCAGCATCGACAGCACCGCGATCAGCAGCAGCAGGTTCACGCCCAGCGCGATCACCGAGAACACGCCGAACAGCAGGTAGTACAGCACCATGAAGACGGCGATCGCGGCAAAGCCGTAGGCGACCGAGTCGAAGCCCTTCTCGATGTTGTCCGCGCCCAGCGACGGGCCGATGGTGCGTTCCTCGATGATCTCCATCGGCGCGGCCAGCGAGCCGGCGCGCAGCAGCAGCGCGAGGTCGTTGGCGGCCTCGGTCGAGTACGAGCCGGTGATCTGGAAACTCGAGCCCAGTTCGGACTGGATCGTCGCCACCGTCAGCACTTCGCCCTTGCCCTTTTCGAACAGCACGATGCCCATCGGCTTGCCGATGTTCTCGCGCGAGACGTCGCGCAGCACGCGGCCGCCCTGGGCGTCGAGCTTGATGTTGACCGACGGACGCTGGTTCTGGTCGAAGCCGGCCGACGCGCTTTCGATGCGGTCGCCGGTGAAGATCACCTGCTTCTTGAGCACCACCGGGGCGCCGTTGCCGTGCAGGAACAGCTCGCTGCCGAACGGGATCGGATCGCCCTGGCGCGGGCTGCGCGGCGCGTCCGGATCGACCAGGCGGGCCTCCAGCGTGGCGGTGCGGCCGATGATGTCCTTGGCCTTGGCGGTGTCCTGCACGCCCGGCAGCTGCACCACGATCCGCTCGGCGCCTTGCTGCTGGATCACGGGCTCGGCCACGCCCAGCTCGTTGACGCGGTTGTGCAGCGTGGTGATGTTCTGCTTGACGGCGGCATCCTGCACCGCGCGGCGCGCCGCCTCGGTGAAGGTGCCGACCACGTTGTTGCCGTCCATCGCGAAGGTCAGGTCCGGCAGGGTCTCGGCCAGCACGCCGCGGGCGCGGGTGGCGTCCTCCGGATTGTTGAAGCGTACCGTCACGCGGTCGCCGTTGCGGTCCACGCCGCCGTGGCGGATGCCCTTGTCGCGCAGCACCGTGCGCGCGTCGCCGGCCAGGCTGTCGAGCTTCTTGTCGACCGCGCCCTTCATGTCGACCTGCAGCAGGAAGTGCACGCCGCCGCGCAGGTCCAGCCCCAGGTACATCGGCAGCGCATGCAGCGAGGTCAGCCATTTCGGCGAGCCGGACAGCAGGTTCAGCGCGACCACATAGGTCGGGTCGTTGGGATCGGGGTTCAGCGCGCGCGACAGCACGTCCTTGGCGCGCAGCTGCTCGTCGGTGGTGCGGAAGCGTGCCTTGACCGAGCCGGACTGCCCCGACACGTCATAGAACACACCGTCGGGCTGCAAGCCGTTCTGCGCCAGCACCTGCTCGATCTGCTTCTGCATCGCCAGATCGACCTTGACGGTGGCCTTGCCCGACGAGACCTGCACAGCAGGCGCCTCGCCGAAGAAGTTGGGCAGCGTATAGATGATGCCGATGGCAAGCGCCACCAGGATCACGAGGTATTTCCAAAGCGGATAGCGATTCATCTTCGGCCAGTCTTTCAACGGTCTTTCTACGGCCGGCGCAGCGCGCGGACGGCAATCCGCGGGCGGGTCGCGCAGGCAACCGGTTGGCAAACAGCCGCCTGGCCCGACCGGAGACTTCCCGGGGCGGGGCCAGGCGGCTGTGCGGGCACGCTATTGGCGGCGTGCCGGAACCTTGCGGGCGATCCCGCAAGGCCTGAGAGAGCGAAGGGCTCAGAGCGCCTTGAGCGAACCCTTCGGCAGCACCGCGGTGACGGCGTTCTTCTGCACCGTGATCTCGGTGCCTTCGGCGATTTCCAGCGTCACATACTGCTCGTTGACCTTGGTGACCCGGCCCAGGATGCCGCCGGCGGTGACGACTTCGTCGTTCTTGGCCAGCGCTTCCAGCATCGCCTTGGCTTCCTTCTGCCGCTTCATCTGCGGGCGGATCATGATGAACCACAGCACCGCGAACATCAGGATGATCGGCAGGAAACTCATCAGGCCACCCGCCGCGCCGCCGGTCCCGCCGGCGGTCTGGGCAAATGCGTTCGAAATCAGCACGTTGCTTCTCCGTCACAAAATTGATTCAAGGAATCGGGCATTCTATCACCCGCTTCGGCCGGTTCAGCGGCTTGTCTCGTCTGGCCGGACCGGCCCGCCGCGGCTCGCCGGCGGCAGGGCGGGCAGGCCCGTCTACTGCGTGCCGCGCGCCCGGTCGGCGGCGAACTGGCGGCGGAAGGCGTCGAAGCGGTGCTGCTCGATCGCCTCGCGGATTTCGCGCATCAGCTGCAGGTAGTAATACAGATTGTGGATCGTATTGAGCCGCGCGCCCAGAATTTCTCCGACCCGGTGCAGATGGTGCAGATAGGCGCGCGAGAAATTGCGGCAGGTGTAGCAGGCGCAGCTTTCGTCCAGCGGCCGCGGGTCGTTGCGATGCGCCGCGTTCTTGATCTTGACGTCGCCGAAGCGGGTAAACAGCCAGCCGTTGCGCGCGTTGCGGGTCGGCATCACGCAGTCGAACATGTCGACCCCGGATGCCACGCCGGCCACCAGATCCTCCGGCGTGCCGACCCCCATCAGATAGTGCGGCTTGTCCGCCGGCAGCCGCGGGCCGACGTGTTCGAGCACGCGCATCATGTCTTCCTTGGGCTCGCCGACCGACAGCCCGCCGATCGCCAGGCCATGGAAGCCGAGTTCCGACAGCCCGGCCAGCGATTCGTCGCGCAGGTCCTCGAACATGCCGCCCTGGACGATGCCGAACAAGGCGTTCGGGTTGGCCAGCCGCTCGAACTCGTCGCGCGAGCGCTTGGCCCAGCGCAGGCTCATGCGCATCGAGCGCGCGGCCTCCTCGTGCGTGGCCGGCCGGCCTTCGATCTCGTACGGCGTGCATTCGTCGAACTGCATCACGATGTCCGAGTTCAGCGTGCGCTGGATCTGCATCGAGATCTCGGGCGACAGGAACAGCTTGTCGCCGTTGACGGGCGAGGCAAACGTCACGCCATCCTCGGTGATCTTGCGCAGCTCGCCCAGCGAGAACACCTGGAAGCCGCCCGAGTCGGTCAGGATCGGCTTGTCCCAGCCGACGAAGCGGTGCAGGCCCTGGTGGTTGTCGATGACTTCGAGCCCGGGCCGCAGCCACAGATGGAAGGTATTGCCCAGGATGATCTGCGCGCCGATCTCGTTGAGTTCCAGCGGCGACATCGCCTTGACCGAGCCATAGGTCCCGACCGGCATGAAGATCGGCGTCTCGACCACGCCGTGGTTCAGGGTGACGCGGCCGCGGCGGGCGTTGCCGTCGGTGGTGAGCAGTTCGAATTCGAGCATGGCGTAGGAGTGGCGGAGATTCGGTGGGTCGGGCGGGCCGGGGCAGGGCGCGGGCGGCGGTTCAGGGCTGGCGCTGCAGCAGCATCGCGTCGCCATAGCTGAAGAAGCGATAGCGCTGCTCGACCGCATGGCGATAGGCGATGCGGATCGGCTCGATGCCGGCCAGCGCGGACACCAGCATCAGCAGCGTCGACTTGGGCAGATGGAAGTTGGTGATCAACGCGTCGACCAGCTTGAAGCGATAGCCCGGCGTAATGAAGATATCGGTGTCGCCGCTGCCGGCCCGCAGCTCGCCCTCGGGCGTCGCGGCCGATTCCAGCGCGCGCAGCGAGGTGGTGCCGACCGCGATCACACGGCCGCCGGCGGCGCGGGTGTCGCGCACCGCCTGCGCCAGTTCCTCGGAAATCGCGTACCACTCCGAGTGCATCTTGTGCTCGGCCAGGTTCTCCGTGCGCACCGGCTGGAAGGTGCCGGCGCCGACGTGCAGCGTCAGGAAGGCACGCCGCACGCCCTGGGCGTCGAGCCGCGCGAACAGCGCGTCGTCGAAGTGCAGCCCGGCCGTCGGTGCCGCCACCGCGCCCGGATGGCGCGCATAGACGGTCTGGTAGCGGCTCTCGTCGTAGGCGTCGGGATCGTGCGTGATATAGGGGGGCAGCGGCAGGCGGCCGAAGCGCTCGATCAGGTCCAGCGCCGGCTCGGGAAAGCGCAGCGTGAAGAACTGGTCCACGCGCGGGCCGACCGTGACATCGAAGGCATCGGCCAGTCGCAGCGTGCTGCCCTCGGCCGGTGTCTTCGAGGCGCGCACCTGGGCCAGCACCGTGTCGGCGTCGAGCACGCGCTCGATGAGCACCTCGACCTTGCCGCCGCTGGCCTTCTGGCCGAAGAAGCGGGCCTTGATCACGCGGGTGTCGTTGAACACCAGCAGGTCGCCCGGGCGCAGGTAGTCGGTCAGGTCGGCGAAGGCACGGTCGTCCAGCTCGGTGGCGCCGTCCGCGCCGGTCCGCACGACCAGCAGCCGGCTCGCGCTGCGGTCGGGCAGCGCCGTCTGGGCGATCAGTTCGGGGGGCAGCGGGAAATCGAAATCGGACAGCGTCAGCATAAAAGGACCGGGGCCGGCGCTTCGCAACGAGGCCGGCAGCATGGGCAAAAGGGGCAGCGGGTCGGGATGTCGCCGGTGGCGCCTGGAGCGCGCGGCGCAGGCATGGGTACAATCGGCGGACCCGCTATTGTAAGGCTTCGGCCGCCAGGCTTGCCGCGCTGGCCGTGATGGCGGGCATTCCGCCGGGGCGACCCCGCGGCGCACCGACGGCCCCGCCGTCTTCCACGATCCGATCCGACACGCCAGCGGCGCCCCCGCGCCCTGCCGACCAACGCCTCGATGCCCGTCACCGCCAGCGAACGCACGCCCGAGCCGGATGCCCAGCCGCCATCGACCCAGCCGGCCGCCAAGCCGGCCGCCAAGTCCGGCAAGTCCGCCGCGCCTTCGTCGGCGATGGCCAAGCTCGCCAAGCTGGGCCTGAAGCGCGATGTCGACCTGGTGCTGCACCTGCCGATGCGCTACGAGGACGAGACCACGCTGCTGCCGATCCGCGAGGCGGTGCATCGGGCGGGGCTGGGCTTCGCGGTGCAGGTCGAAGGCGAGGTGGTGTCCAACGAGGTCACGCTGCGGCCGCGCCGGCAACTGGTGGTGCGCATCGCCGACGACAGCGGCGAGCTGACGCTGCGCTTTCTCAATTTCTACGGCAGCCAGGCCAGGCAGATGGCCGAGGGCGTGCGGCTGCGCGTGCGCGGCGAGGTCCGCGGCGGCTTCTTCGGCGCCGAAATGATCCATCCGGTCGTGCGCCCGGTCGGCCCCGGCGAGCCGCTGCCGGACCGGTTGACGCCGGTCTATCCCGCGACCGCCGGCATCTCGCAGGCCTATCTGCGCAAGGCCATCGGCGGGGCGCTGCAGCGCACGCCGCTGCCCGAGACGCTGCCGCGGCCGCTGCTGGATGGCCCGCTGGCGCCGTTGAAGCTGCAGCCGCTGGCCGAATCGCTGCGGCTGCTGCACGCGCCGCCGCCGCAGGTCGACGAGGCCGCGCTGATCGACCGCTCGCATCCGGCGTGGGTTCGCATCAAGTTCGACGAGCTGCTGGCCCAGCAGCTGTCGCTCAAGCGCGCGCAGGCCGCCCGCCGGGCCCGCAACGCGCCGCCGATGCCGCGCCGCGCCGGCGGCCTGCTGGACCGTTTCCTCGCCGCGCTGCCGTTCGCGCTGACCGGCGCGCAGCAGCGCGTGGTCAAGGAGATCGCCGCCGACATGGGCGCGCCGCACCCGATGCACCGCCTGCTGCAGGGCGATGTCGGCAGCGGCAAGACCATCGTCGCCGCACTGGCCGCCTGCCAGGCGATCGACGCGGGCTACCAGGCCGCGCTGATGGCGCCCACCGAGATCCTGGCCGAGCAGCACTACCGCAAGCTCTCGGGCTGGCTGGCGCCGCTGGGCGTCGAGGTGGTGTGGCTGGCCGGCAGCCTGAAGCGCACCGAAAAGCGCGAGGCGGTGGCACGGGTCGAATCGGGCCAGGCGCAGCTGGCGATCGGCACCCACGCGCTGATCCAGGACGCGGTGCGTTTTGCGAAGCTGGGCCTGTCCGTCGTCGACGAACAGCATCGCTTCGGCGTGGCGCAACGGCTGGCGCTGCGCGGCAAGGCCGACGGTGCGGAGCAGGACGACGCCCCGTCCCGGCAACACGCCGACGAGCCCGCCACCGTGCCGCACCAGCTGATGATGTCGGCCACCCCGATCCCGCGCACGCTGGCGATGACCTATTACGCCGACCTCGATGTCTCGGTGATCGACGAACTGCCGCCCGGCCGCAGTCCGGTGGTCACGCGGCTGGTCAACGATGCGCGCCGGGACGAGGTGATCGAGCGCGTGCACCACGCCGCCGCGCAGGGGCGGCAGGTCTACTGGGTCTGTCCGCTGATCGAGGAGAGCGAGGCGCTGCAGCTGCAGACCGCGCAGGAAACCTACGAGACGCTGGCCGCCGCCTTGCCCGATCTGAAAGTCGGGCTGGTCCATGGACGCTTGCCGCCGGCCGAGAAGGCCGCGGTGATGGACGCCTTCTCCGCCAACCGGCTGCAGGTACTGGTGGCCACCACGGTGATCGAGGTCGGCGTGGACGTGCCCAACGCCTCGCTGATGGTGATCGAGCATGCCGAGCGCTTCGGCCTCGCGCAGCTGCATCAGCTGCGCGGCCGCGTCGGCCGGGGCAGCGCCGAGTCGGTCTGCCTGCTGATGTACCAGGCCCCGCTGTCGCCGACCGCCAAGCAGCGGCTGGCGACGATGCGCGAGACCACCGACGGCTTCGAGATTGCGCGGCGCGATCTGCAGATCCGCGGGCCGGGCGAATTCCTGGGGGCGCGCCAGTCCGGCGAGGCGATGCTGCGCTTTGCCGACCTCGAGACCGACGCCTGGCTGGTCGAACCGGCGCAGCAGGCGGCGGAACTGCTGCTGAGCCGCTATCCCGAGGCGGCGCAGGCGCATCTGTCGCGCTGGCTGGGCGGGCGTGAGCATTACCTCAAGGCGTGAGATCCCTCGCTGCGACGCCGCCACGGGCAGGAGCAGCCCACGCCGCTTTGGCGCGCGACTCTGACAGAACCTCGATTCGAAGGTAAAATCTATCGCTTCCGAAAAGCGATAATTTGCGAAGCACTTCTATCACGTGCCTTCGCGGCGATTGGACCGTCCCGCCGTTGCGCCAGCCCGCCGGGACACGTCTGCCGGACCTTCACGACATCGCCCGCTCCACCGCAACCGTCCCAAGCCGATACGACATGACGCTGACCGAACTGAAGTACATCGTTGCCGTCGCGCGAGAGCGCCATTTCGGCCGTGCCGCCGAGGCCTGCTTCGTGTCGCAGCCGACGCTGTCGGTGGCGATCAAGAAGCTGGAAGACGAACTGAACGTGCAGATCTTCGAGCGCGGCACCTCGGAGGTTTCGGTGACGGCGGTCGGCGAGCAGATCGTCGCACAGGCGCAGCGGGTACTGGAGCAGACCATGGCGATCCGCGAGATCGCCAAGCAGGGCAAGGACCCCCTGGCCGGGCCGCTGCGCGTCGGCGTGATCTATACCATCGGGCCCTACCTGCTGCCGTCGCTGGTCAAGCAGATGATCCAGACCGTGCCGCAAATGCCGCTGATGCTGCAGGAGAACTACACGGTCAAGCTGATCGAGCTGCTCAAGCAGGGCGAGATCGACTGCGCGATCATGGCCGAGCCGTTCCCGGACTCCGGCCTGACGGTGCGACCGCTGTACGACGAGCCCTTCGTCGTCGCCGTGCCGCGCGGCCATCAGCTGGAACAGGCCGAGAACGTCGCGCCGGACGAGCTCAAGCAGCAGACCATGCTGCTGCTGGGCAGCGGCCACTGCTTCCGCGACCATGTGCTCGGCGTCTGCCCCGAGCTGTCGCGCTTCTCGCAGGCGGCCGACGGCATCCAGAAGACCTTCGAGGGCTCGTCGCTCGAAACCATCCGCCATATGGTGGCCAGCGGCGTCGGCATTACCGTGCTGCCGCGTACCTCGGTGCCGGACCTGCATGCCGGCAACGATCTGCTGTCCTATGTGCCGTTTGCCGAGCCGGTGCCCGATCGCCGCGTCGTGCTGGCCTGGCGCAAGAGCTTCACCCGGCTGCCGGCGATGGAAGCGCTGTGTGCCGCGGTGGCGGCCTGCGAACTGCCGGGCGTACGCAAGCTGACGCCGGACGCGCTGGCCAAGGCAGCCTGACCTCGCTTCCCTTCCGGCAATCAGAAACCGCGGTCCAGCGCCGCGGCTCGGCCCCCTTGTCCTTCCCGCGAATGCGGGAATCCAGCGTCTTCTGAAAACCCCTGGGTCCCCGCCTGCGCGGGGACGACGGGCGTTGGTCGCCCCGCTGTTAGCTTTACGCTATATCATAGTTTTAAATAATTAAATTCCTATACCAATAGGTGATTGTTAAACTCCTTCCATCGACGCACGATACCGCTCGCAGAAGGAGTCAGCATGAACCGCAATCGTCCCTTGTCGTTGCCCGCCCCGGGTGTCGTCTGGCGCGACCTGCGCCGTCAGCTGACCGACTGTCTGGCCTGTGTCGCCACCGTCTACTGACGGCCGGCGAACGGCGGCGTCCCACAGCGGCCGTCACGGCGGCATCGCAAACGCCGGGTAGTCTGCCCGTCGGTCGCGCAGCCGTTTCCCCGCATCCCCGTATTCCGCATTCCGTATCCCCACCAGCAGAGGTCACGATGAGCAAGGACAAGGACACCCTCACCACCGCCGCCGGCGCGCCGGTTGCCGACAACCAGAATTCGCTGACCGCCGGCGTGCGCGGCCCGATGCTGCTGCAGGACGTCTGGTTCCTGGAGAAGCTCGCGCACTTCGACCGCGAGGTCATTCCCGAGCGGCGCGTGCATGCCAAGGGCTCCGGTGCCCATGGCACCTTCACGGTGACGCACGACATCACGCAGTACACCAAGGCCTCGATCTTCGCCGAAGTCGGCAAGCAGACCCCGCTGTTCATCCGCTTCTCGACGGTGGCCGGCGAGCGCGGCGCCGCCGATGCCGAGCGCGACGTGCGCGGCTTCTCGGTCAAGTTCTATACCGACGAGGGCAACTGGGACGTGGTGGGCAACAACACGCCGGTGTTCTTCGTCCGCGATCCGCTCAAGTTCCCCGACTTCATCCACACGCAGAAGCGCAATCCGCGCACCAACCTGCGCGACCCGATCGCGGTCTGGGACTTCTGGTCGCGCCATCCCGAATCGCTGCACCAGGTCACGATCCTGATGAGCGATCGCGGCCTGCCGCAGAACTACCGGCAGATGCACGGCTTCGGCTCGCACACGTACTCGTTCGTCAACGCGGCGGGCGAGCGGTTCTGGGTCAAGTTCCACTTCAAGTCGCAGCAGGGCATCGCCAACTGGACCAACGAGGAAGCGGCCAAGGTGGTGGCCGGCGACCGCGAGAGCGCGCAGCGCGACCTGTACGAGAACATCGAGCAGGGCAATTTCCCGCGCTGGAAGCTGCAGGTGCAGATCATGCCGGAGGCCGACGCCGCCACGTATCGCATCAACCCCTTCGACCTGACCAAGGTCTGGCCGCATGCCGACTACCCGCTGATCGACGTCGGCGTGCTGGAGCTGAACCGCAATCCGGACAACTACTTCGCCGAGGTCGAACAGGTGGCGATGAACCCGTCCAACGTGGTGCCCGGCATCGGCTTCTCGCCGGACCGGATGCTGCAGGGCCGGCTGTTCTCGTACGGCGACACGCAGCGCTACCGGCTCGGCGTCAATCACCACCAGATTCCGGTCAACGCGCCGAAATGCCCGTTCCACAACAGCTTCCACCGCGACGGGGCGATGCGCGTCGACGGCAACCAGGGCAGCAAGCTGAACTACGAGCCGAACCGGCAGGGCGCCTTCGCGGCCGGCGAGCGCGCGGTCGAGCCGCCGCTGGCGGTGGGTGCGGTGGCGGACCGTTTCGACCATCGGGCGGACGACGACGATTACTACAGCCAGCCGCGCGCGCTGTTCCAACTGTTCGACGAGGGCCAGCGCCAGCGCCTGTTCGGCAATATTGCGGCGGCGATGCAGGGCGTGCCGGCCGACATCGTGCAGGTCCAGCTTGCGCACTTCCGCAGGATCGATCCGGCTTATGCCGAAGGGGTGGAGCGTGCGCTGAACGTACGCTGAAGGCCGGCGCAGGGCGCCCCGGGCGGGCGGCGCGGGTTTGTCCGCGCCGCCGTTCGGATGCCATAATGCGATGCCGGGGCCGCTGGCGCAGAGCTGGCGGCCCCTGTCGCATTTTTTCCGCAGTTAGTCGTGGCCACATCAGAACGGAGCGTATCGATCATGGCGAAGAAGAACGAGATGAGCGTGAACATCGGGATTTCGGACAAGGACCGCAAGAAGATCGCCGAGGGCCTGTCCAAGCTGCTGGCGGACACCTACACGCTTTATCTGAAGACGCACAACTTCCACTGGAACGTCACCGGCCCGATGTTCAACACGCTGCATCTGATGTTCGAGACGCAGTACACCGAACTGGCACTGGCGGTCGACTCGATCGCGGAACGCATCCGCGCGCTGGGCTATCCGGCACCGGGCACCTACAAGGAATACGCACGGCTGTCGTCGATCCAGGAGGAAGAGGGCGTGCCCGAGGCCACCGAGATGATCCGCAAGCTGGTCGAGGGCCAGGAGGCCGTGGTGCGCACCGCGCGCTCGATCTTCCCGCTGGTCGAGGCCGCCGCCGACGAGCCGTCCGCCGACCTGCTGACCCAGCGCATGCAGACGCACGAGAAGACCGCGTGGATGCTGCGCTCGATGCTGGCCTGAGCGGGCTGGTGTCGTGACGATGCGCCGCCGCAGCGCCGGCGGCGTATCGTTCTAGGTTGCAGCAGGAGCCTCGCCAGGGGTCATCGATCTGCCGGCAACCGCTGGGCCTCCTTCGTGCCCCGATCCCGATCCCGATCCCACTCCCTGCCCCGATCCCGTGCCGCTGTCCCGCTCCCACCGCCCGACCCCGATGTTCGAACGTCTCGCCCTGTACGCGCGCCTGGTGCGCATCGACAAGCCGATCGGCACGCTGCTGCTGCTGTGGCCGACCTTGTGGGCGCTGTGGATGGCCGCGGGCGGGCCGCCGCCGTGGCCGATCTTCTGGATCTTCGTGGTCGGTACCTTCCTGATGCGCTCGGCCGGCTGCGCGATGAACGACTGGGCCGACCGCGACTTCGACAAGCACGTGAAGCGCACCCGCGAGCGGCCGCTGACGGCCGGCCGCATCCAGCCCTGGGAGGCGCTGGCGGTGGGGGGGACGCTGGCCGTGCTGGCCTTCTTGCTGATCCTGCCGCTCAATGCCCTGACCAAGTGGCTGTCGGTGGTGGCGGTGATCGTCGCGGCGACCTATCCCTTCTTCAAGCGCTTCTTCGCGATTCCGCAGGCGTACCTGGGCATCGCCTTCGGCTTCGGCATCCCGATGGCGTTCGCCGCGGTGCAGCAGCAGGTGCCGCCGGTGGCCTGGCTGATGCTGCTGGCCAATGTGTTCTGGTCGGTCGCCTACGACACCGCCTATGCGATGGTCGATCGCGACGACGATCTGCTGATCGGCATGAAGACCTCGGCGATCACGTTCGGCCGCTTCGATGTCGCCGCGATCATGATCTGCTACGCCGGCTTCCTGGCGCTGATGGCGCTGGCCGGCAACATGCTCGGGCTGGGCTGGCCGTACTGGCTCGGCCTGGCGGCCGCCGCGGCGACCGCCGTGTACCACTACACGCTGATCCGCGGGCGCGACCGCATGCTGTGCTTCGCGGCGTTCCGCCACAACAACTGGCTGGGCGCCTGGGTGTTTGCCGGCACCGCGCTGGCATACGCGCTGCGCTGAATGGCGTCGTTCCCGCGCAAGCGGGAAGCCAGCGGCGTCGCCAAGTCACTGGGTCCCCGCCCGCGCAGGGACGACCGTTCTCCGATCGCGCCTCAATCGTCCCGGCCGAATTCCTCGCCCATTTCCGCGCCGCGCGCCGCCGCGGCATGGACCGCCTTGACGAAGGCCTCGCCCACCCCCGATTGCTCCAGCACCGTCAGCGCCGCGTAGGTGGTGCCGCCCTTGGACGTCACCCGCTCGCGCAGCGTGGCGACCGGCTCGCTCGATTGCGCCGCCAGCGCGGCCGCCCCACGGAACGTCTCGATCGCCAGCTGGCGGCCTTGCGCCGCACTCAGGCCCAGCTCGGTGGCGGCACGCTCCATCGCCTCGATCACGTAGAACACATAGGCCGGGCCGCTGCCCGAGACCGCCGTGACCGCGTCCATCTGCGCATCGTTGTCGAGCCACACGCATTGGCCGACCGCCTCGGCCAGCGCGGTCGCGATGGCGCGATCTTCGGCCGCCAGCGCGGCCGGTGCGCTCAGCCCCGTCATGCCCTTGCCAGCCAGTGCCGGCGTATTGGGCATCGAGCGCACCACGCGCGCATGGCCGCCGAGCCAGCGCTGGATGTCCTGCAGACGGATGCCCGCGGCCACGCTGATCACCAGGCTGCGGCTGCCGGCGGTGCGCAGATGCGGCAGCAGCTGCTCGGCCGCCTGGCGGAACTGCTGCGGCTTGGTCGCCATCACGATCACGTCGCTGCCCGCCAGTTCGGCGTCGGGCGTCTCGACGGTATGCACGCGCTGCTCGCGCGCCAGCCGTTCGCGCGCCGGCGCGTACGGGTCGGCGACGCGGATCGACGTGGGCGGCACGCCGCGCGCGATCAGGCCGCCGATCAGGGCGGTGGCAAGGTTGCCGCCGCCGACGAAGCCGAAGGTCAGAGTGGTGAGCATGGGTGGGTCTCGCTGTGAGTCGGGAATCGGGGAGTCGGAACGTGGACAGCCGGGCTGGTTCAAGCCGGTTTCAAGCCGGACGCGGGCGCGCGCCGAAGATCGCCGTGCCGACCCGCACGATGGTCGCGCCTTCGGCCACCGCCGCTTCGAGGTCGCCGGACATGCCCATCGACAGCGTATCGACCGCCAGGCCATCCTCGCGCAGCGTCGCCAGCAACGCGCGCAGCGCGGCGAAGGGGCGGCGCTGCGCCGCGGCATCTTCCGCCGGCTCGGGAATGGCCATCAGGCCGCGCAGATGCAGATTGGGCAGCGGCGCGATGGCGCGCGCGAGGGGCAGCACGTCGGCCGGGGCGAGGCCGCTCTTGCTGGCCTCGCCGCTGATATTGACCTGGATGCAAACCTGCAACGGTCCCATCGAGGCCGGGCGCTGTGCCGACAGCCGCTCGGCAATGCGCAGCCGGTCGACCGAATGGACCCAGTCGAAGTGCTCGGCCACCGCGCGTGTCTTGTTGCTTTGCAGGGGGCCGATGAAGTGCCACGACAGCTGCTCGCGCAGCGATGCCAGCGCGGCGATCTTGTCGAGCCCTTCCTGCACGTAGTTCTCGCCGAAGGCGCGCTGGCCCGCCTCGAAGGCCTGGCGAACCGCGCCAGGCGGGAAGGTCTTGGACACCGCCAGCAGCGACACGTCGCCAGCCGGTCGGCCCGCCTCGAGTTCGGCGGCGGCAAGGCGCCGTCGCACGGCTTGCAGGTTCGCGGCTATGACCGGCATGGTTCGGCAAACATCGAAAGAAACGGTTGGCAACAAGGGGTAGGCCATTATAGTGTTTGCTTCCCAACCCATTCGCCGACAGGAACACGCCATGGACAACGTCTACCAGTTCAGCGCCGAATCGCTGGCCGGCCAACCGGTATCGCTATCGCAGTTCGAGGGCAAGGTGCTGCTGATCGTCAATACGGCCAGCGAGTGCGGCTTCACGCCGCAGTACGCCGGCCTGCAGCGGCTGCACGAGCGCCATGCGGGGCGCGGTTTCGCGGTGCTCGGCTTTCCGTGCAACCAGTTCGGCAAGCAGGAGCCGGGCGATGCGCAGCAGATCGGCCAGTTCTGCGAATCGCGTTTCCAGGTCAGCTTCCCGATGTTCGCCAAGATCGACGTCAACGGCGCCAACGCGCATCCGCTGTATCGCTGGCTGACCGGGCAGAAGCCCGGCCTGCTCGGCATCGAGGCGATCAAATGGAACTTCACCAAGTTCCTGCTGCGCCGCGACGGCACGGTGTACAAGCGCTATGCGCCGACCACCAAGCCCGAGGACATCGAGGCCGACATCGAGACGCTGCTGGCCGAGCCGGCGCGCTGACTGCGCCAGCCGGCGGCCGGCGCTCTCCGCTCAGTCCTGGGGCGGCCCGGCCGGCGGCTGGGTTTCGCGCTCGCGCAGCAGCCGCTCCAGCAGCCGGTCGCGCGCGCGGTGCCGGCGCTCCAGCCGGGTCGATTCCTCGTCGAGCGCGCGGAACAGGCTGAAGCACATCGCGGCCATCACCGCCGCGAACGGCAGCGCCGCCAGGATCGACATCGACTGCAGTCCCTTCAGCCCGCCCGACACCAGCAGCACCCCGGCGATCAGCGCGATCAGCACGCCCCAGATCAGCTTGAGCCGCGCCGGCGGCCGCGGATTGCCGTGGTCGGACATCATGCCGAGCACGAAGGTTGCGGAGTCCGCCGAGGTCACGAAGAACACCGTGACCAGCACGATCGCCAGGATGGAGGTCAGCGTCGCCGCCGGGTAGGCGTCGAGCAGCGCGAACAACGCCAGCGATGGGTCCTGCTGCACCGCCTGCACCACCGGCACGTGCTCGAACATCGACGCGTACAAGCCCGCGCCGCCAAACACGCCGAACCACAGGAAGCTGATCATTGTCGGCGCCAGCAGCACGCCGACGATGAACTCGCGGATGGTGCGGCCCTTCGAGATGCGCGCGATGAAGGTGCCCACGAAGGGCGCCCACGCGATCCACCAGGCCCAGTAGAACAGCGTCCAGTCGGCCACCCAGGTGCCCTTGCTGAACGGCGTCATGCGCATGCTCATGCCGACCAGGTTGTCCAGGTAGGCGCCGACCGTGGTGGTCAGTGCGTCCAGGATGAACGACGTCGGCCCCAGCACGAACACGGTCAACAGCAGCAGCACGGCCAGCACCATGTTCAGGTTGCTGAGCCACTGGATGCCGCGCGTCAGCCCGCTCAGCGACGAGAGGATGTACAGCGCGCCGGCCACCGCGATGATGATCAGTTCGACCGCGATATCGTTGGGTACGCCGAACACCCGGTACAGTCCCGCGTTGATCTGCAGCGCGCCCAGCCCGAGCGAGGTGGCCACGCCGAAGGCGGTGGCGATCAGCGCCAGCACGTCGATCCATTTGCCGAGCGGCCCGTTGGCCCGCGCACCGATCAGCGGCTCGAAGGTGGTGCTGATCAGCATCGGCCGGTCCCGGTTGAACTGGAAGAAGGCCAGCGCCAGCGCGACGATCGAGTAGGCCGCCCACGGGTGCAGCCCCCAGTGGAAGAAGGCGTAGCGCAGCCCGGTGCCGGCCGCCTGCGGCGTCAGCGGTTCGAGACCGAGCGGCGGCTTGATCAGGTGGGAGACCGGCTCGGCCACGCCCCAGAAGACGAGGCCGATGCCCATGCCGGCGGCGAACAGCATCGAGAACCAGCTCAGCCGGTGGAACTGCGGTTCGGCGTCCTCGCCGCCGAGCCGGATGCTGCCGAAGCGTCCGAACGCCAGGTACAGCGCGAACACCAGGAAGCCGAACATCGACAGCAGGTAGAACCAGCCGAAGCGCGCGATCACGCCCGTCAGCAGCCATTGCATGGTCGCGCCGAGCTGGTCGGGCGCCAAGGCGCCCCACAGCACGAACAGCGATACGAGCGCCAGAGCGAGCTTCAGTACCATCGCGTTCTCCCGGTCGGTTGTCGTTCGGTCCTGCGTCCGCGCTCGCCGAGCGCTCAAGCGCGGATCGGCTGGTTCAGCGCGGCATCCACGTCGCCAGCAAGGGCACCAGCACCGCGGTCAGCACGCCGTTCAGGCCCATGCCGAGCGCGGCGAAGGCGCCGGCCTCCTGGTTGACCTGGAAGGCCCGTGCGGTACCGATGCCGTGCGCCGCCAGCCCGGTGGCGAAGCCGCGCACGCTGTAGTCGCGCATGCCCAGCACGTTCAGGATCTTGGTCGCGCTGATCGCGCCGATGATGCCGGTGCCCATCACCAGCACCGCGGTCAGCGAGGGCAGGCCGCCGATCTTCTCGGCCACGCCCATCGCGATCGGAATGGTGACCGACTTGGGCGCCAGCGAGCGCACCACCTCGGGCGAGGCGCCCAGCAGCCACGCGATGCCGACCGCCGACACCACCGCGACCAGCGAGCCCGCCAGCAGCCCGCCCAGCAGCGGCAGCACGTGCGCGCGCAACTTGGGCAATTGCTGGTAGAGCGGCACCGCCAGCGCCACGGTGGCCGGGCCGAGCAGGAAATGCACGAACTGCGCGCCGTCGAAATAGGTCTGGTAGGGCGTGCCCGTGACGGTCAGCACCGCAACCAGCAGCGCGACCGAAATCATCACCGGATTGGCCAGCGGCGAGAAACGCGCGCGTTCGTAGATGCGGAAGGCGAACACATAGGCCAGCAGCGTCGCGGTCAGCCCGAGCAGCGGGCTGGCGGCCAGATAGACCCAGATTTCGTTCAGGCGCGGCGTCATGGCGTGTCTCCCGCGTCGGCCGCGGCATCGTCCGCGGCGGGCCCGGTCGGGGACGCCGGCGGTTTGCGCATCAGCGCACGCGTGACGAGTGCCGTGGTGGCGATCGCCAGCCAGGTCGACAGCACCAGCGCGACGATGATCGGCATCCATTCGCCGCCGATACGGCTGCCATGCACCATGATGCCGACGCCGGCCGGTACGAACAGCAGGGACAGATGCTTGAGCAGTTCGGCGGTGGTGCCCTGGATCATCGCCAGCAGGCGATCGTCGATCGCGAGCCAGCAGAACAGCAGGATCATGCCGATCACGGGACCAGGCACGGGCAGGCGCAGCGCGTAGCTGAACACCTCGCCCACGGATTGGAATACCAGCAGGATGGCAAACGTCTGGAGCATGCGAGAGGCAGGTTGGTCGGCCGGGCGGAATCACCGCGATTCCCCAGGCGGCAGCCTCCCGCGCACCGTCAACCGAGCATGCGATCCACCAGTTCGATCCAGTGCAGCACCGGCGTCTGCGTGCCGCTTTGCAGATGGGTGATGCAGCCGATATTGGCGGACACGATGGTGTCCGGCTGCGTGGCCTGCAGTTTGGCGAGCTTGTCGTCGCGCAGGCGATAGGCCAGGTCCGGCTGCAACACCGAGTAGGTACCCGCCGATCCGCAGCACAGGTGGCTGTCTGCGCAGAGTTTGACCTCGACGCCGAGTGCGGTCAAGAGCGCCTCCACCTTGCCCCGGATCTGCTGGCCGTGCTGCAGCGTGCACGGCGGGTGCCACGCGACCCGCTGCGCGGGCGGCGGCGCGGCGTCGGCAAGCCGTTGCAGCGGCTCGGCGAACGCGGGCAGCAGTTCCGACACGTCGCGCGTCAGCGCCGAGATGCGCGCCGCGCGTTCGGCGTACCCGGGGTCGTGGCGCAGCAGATGGCCGTACTCCTTGACCATCACGCCGCAGCCCGAGGCGTTCATCACGATCGCCTCGGCGCCCGCTTCGACATGCGGCCACCACGCATCGATATTGCGGCGCATATTGTCGAGCCCGCCCGGATGGTCGCCATTGTGGTAGCGAATGGCTCCGCAACAACCGGCCTCTGGCGCGACGATCATCTGCACGCCGAGACGATCGAACACCCGCGCGGTCGCGGCATTGATGTCGGGCGACATCGACGGTTGCACGCAGCCGGCCAGCAACAGCATCTTGCGCTCGTGCTGGCGTTGCGGCCACGCGCCGGCGGGCGCGGCCACCGGCACCTTGTTGCGCAGCACCTCGGGCAGCAGCGGACGCACCAGCTGCCCCATGCGCATCGCCGCGCCGAACAGGCGCGGGCGCGTCAGCCCTTCGCGCAGCACCCAGCGCGCGATGCGCTGGCGCGCCGGGCGATGCAGGCCCTGCTCGGCGAGCCGCTCGTCGACGACCTGGCGGCCGATATCGACCAGCCGGCCGTAGGTGACGCCCGACGGGCACGTCGATTCGCAGTTGCGGCAGGTCAGGCAGCGGTCCAGATGCAGGCGCGTGCTTTCGGTGACGGGGTTGCCCTCGAGCACCTGCTTCATCAGATAGATGCGCCCGCGCGGGCCATCGAGCTCGTCGCCGAGCAGCTGGTAGGTCGGACAGGTCGCGGTGCAGAAGCCGCAGTGCACGCACTTGCCGACGATGGACTTGGCTTCTTCGCCATCGGGCGTGTCGCGGAGGAAATCGGCCAGGGTCGTTTGCATGATAGGGACCAGAGTGGTTGTCGCGCCGGCTTGTCGTTTGGCTTGTCGCCTGTATTTGTCGTGGGGACTTGCCGAGGCGCTTGTCTAGCGAATCGGGGATGGCGCGCAATGGAGCCGGGAATGGAGCGCCAAATTCAGAGCTCCGGGTACAGCCGCCCCGGATTGAAGATGCCGGCCGGATCGAAGGCCGCCTTCAGCCGCGCGTGGATCGCCATCAGCGGCGCCGACTGCGGCGTGAACACGCCCTCCGACTTGTCGCCGTTACGGAACAGCGTCGCGTGTCCCCCGGAGGCCTGCGCGATGTCCCGCACCTGCGCGGCCGGTACCGGTTGCGCCGGAATCCACCAGCGCTGGCCGCCGCCCCATTCGATCAGCTGCGTGCCGCCCGCCGCCGGCGGCAGGGCCAGCGGCGCGGCCATGGTCGGCAGCGCCAGGCGCCACAGCGGCGCGCCGGCATGGGACGGCGCGAAGAACGGATGGGTCTGCTCGCGCAGTGCCTGCCACAGGGCCTGCGCCTCGCCTTGCCCGATCGCCTCGCCGCCGAGACGCTCGCGCGCGGCGCGCAACGCCGCCGCCGCGCCGGACAGCCGCACGTGCAGCACGCCGTCGTGCCAGACCGAGGCGGCGATCGGCAGCGGCTGCCCGCCCCATTGGTTCAGGCGCTGCAGCGCCTCGGCCTCGCCCAGTTCGAAGCGCAGCGTGGCGTCGTCGAACGGCACCGGCAGCACCTTCAGCGAGACTTCGAGAATCAGCCCCAACGTGCCCAGCGAGCCGGCAATCAGCCGCGACACATCGTAGCCCGCGACGTTCTTCATCACCTGGCCGCCGAACTGCAGCGTGTCGCCGCGGCCGTCCATCATCTGCACGCCCAGCACGAAGTCGCGCAGCGCGCCGACCGACTGCCGGCGCGGACCCGAGAGGCCCGCCGCGACCGCGCCGCCCAGCGTCGCGCGGCGGATGCCGTCGGCGCCGGCGAAGTGCGGCGGCTCGAAGGCCAGCATCTGGCGCCGTTCGGCCAGCGTCGCCTCGATCTCGGCCAGCGGCGTGCCACAGCGCGCGGTGATCACCAGCTCGGCGGGGTCGTAGTCGACGATGCCGGCATGGCCGCGCGTGTCCAGCAGCTCGCCCTGGGGCGGCTGGCCGTAGAAGTCCTTGCTGCCGCCGCCGGTGAAGCGCAGCGGCGTGCGGCTGGCGGCGGCGTGCCGGATGGCATCGCGGAAGGCGTCGAGCTTGTCTTGCATGGCGTTGGCAGGGGATGGCTAGGGTTCTGGTTGTCTTCGGTTCAGGCGCTTGCGGGCGGCACATGGCCGCGCCCGGCGGCGCTTCTGTTCTGTCGTTCTGTTGTCCTGGCGTTCCGTCGATCGTCGCCGCGGGACGTCAGGCCTGGTCGCCGACCTCGACCTGATAGGGCGGCAGCTTCTTGCCGCAGTGCTTGCAATAGGAGGCGTCGGGGTCGTGCCCCTCGGTCAGGCAATGCACGCAAGTGCGCGTCGTCAGCGGCCGCCGGATGATGCTGGCGGCCAGTTCCGCACCGACGATGCCGGTCGGGAAGGCGATGATGCCGTAGCCCAGCAGGATCGTCAGCGAGGTGATGAACTGCCCCACGGCGGTCTTCGGCACCATGTCGCCGTAGCCGGTGGTGGTCAGCGTCACGACCGCCCAGTACATGCTGCGCGGAATGCTGACAAAGCCGTTCTCGGGACCCTCGACGACATGCATCACGGTGCCGAGGATCACGGTGATGATGAAGACGGTGCCGAGGAACACGGCAATCTTGCGCCGGCTGTTGGCCAGCGCACGATAGAGGATCTGCGCTTCCTCGAAGTAGACCGTCAGCTTCAGGATCCGGAACACGCGCAGCAGCCGCAGCAGCCGCACGTCGATCAGGAAGGCCAGCTCCGGCATGAAGAAGGCCAGCCAGGTCGGCATGATCGAGATGAAGTCGATGATGCCGAAGAAGCTGAACACATAGCGCAGCCGCCGCCGCACCACCAGGATCCGCATCACGTACTCGGCGGTGAACAGCAGCGTGAACATCCACTCGAGCACGGTGAAGGCCACGCCGAGCCGTGCGTGGACCGCCGGCACGCTGTCGAACGTCACCACCAGCACGCTGGCGACGATGGCCAGCAGCAGCGCCACATCGAACTGCCGTCCCTCGCGGGTATCCGCCTCGAAGATGATCGTGTACCAGCGCTGGCGCCAGCCGGTCTCCGGCTTGCCCAGGTACTGGCGCACGAACGCTTCCTGGCGCCGGCGCGGATCGTCGCGCGGAGGCTGGCGGGGTCCCTGGCGGGGGGCTTGGCGGTAGTCGGCCATCGGCGTGCGGGCCTCGCTCAGAAGCGCGGCAGGTCCGGATGCGGCAGCACGCCACGGCGCACGTGCATCTTGCCGTATTCGGCGCAGCGCGCCAGCGTCGGAATCGCCTTGTCCGGATTGAGCAGCCGTGCCGGGTCGAACGCCGCCTTCACGCGCAGGAACGCCTCGCGTTCCTCGGGCGCGAACTGCACGCACATCGAATTGAGCTTCTCGACGCCGACGCCGTGTTCGCCGGTGACAGTGCCGCCGAGTTCGACGCAGGTCTCCAGGATGTCGGCGCCGAACAGCTCGGCGCGCTGCCATTCGTCATGGTCCGCGCCATCGAACAGGATCAGCGGATGCATATTGCCGTCGCCGGCATGGAAGACGTTGATGCAGCGCAGGCCGTACTTGTGCTCCATCTGCTCGATGCGCTTGAGCAGCGTGCCGATGTGCTTGCGCGGGATGGTGCCGTCCATGCAGTAGTAGTCGGGCGAGATCCGGCCCGCGGCGGGGAAGGCGTTCTTGCGGCCGCTCCAGAAGCGCAGGCGCTCGGGCTCGCTTTGCGACACCGCGATGCGGGTCGCGCCCGATGCGCGCAGCACCTCGCTCATGCGCTCGATTTCCTCGGCCACTTCCTCGGGCGTGCCATCGGATTCGCACAGCAGGATCGCGGCGGCGTCGAGGTCGTAGCCGGCGTGGACGAATTCCTCGACCGCGGCGGTCGCCGGCTTGTCCATCATCTCCAGCCCGGCCGGGATGATGCCGGCGGCAATCACGTCGGCGACCGCATTGCCACCTTTTTCGACATCGTCGAAGCTGGCCATGATGACCTGCGCCAGCTGCGGCCGCGGCACCAGCTTGACGGTGACCTCGGTGGTGACCGCCAGCATCCCCTCCGAGCCGATCAGCACCGCGAGCAGGTCCAGGCCCGGCGCGTCGGGCGCGGCGCTGCCGAACTCGACCACCTCGCCTTCCATCGTGATCGCGCGCACGCGCAGCACGTTGTGGACGGTCAGCCCGTATTTCAGGCAATGCACGCCGCCCGAATTCTCGGCGACGTTGCCGCCGATGGTGCAGGCGATCTGCGACGAGGGATCGGGCGCGTAGTACAGGCCGTACGGTGCGGCGGCTTCGGAGATTGCCAGATTGCGCACGCCGGGCTGGACCACCGCGGTGCGCGACAGCGGATCGATCGACACGATCCGCTTGAACTTGGCAAGCGACAGCACCACGCCGCTGGCGATCGGCATCGCGCCGCCGGACAGGCTGGTGCCCGCGCCGCGGGGTACCACGGGGACGCGCAGCCGGTGGCACAGCCGCAGGATCGCGATCACCTGTTCTTCGGTGTCGGGCAGCACCACGGCGAGCGGCACCTGGCGATAGGCCGCCAGGCCGTCGCATTCATAGGGCACGGTGTCTTCGGGCCGCGTCAGCAGCGCGGGCTCGGGGAGGATGCGCGCGAGTTCGCGCAGCAGCTCGGCGGTCTGTTCGGGCGAGAGCGCGGCGGCCAGTGCGGCCGAGGAGGCCGCTGGGATGGCAGCGTCTTGCGGGGCGTTCATGGCGACTCCTGTATGGCCTCGCGGCCCTGGCGGCGCAGGCGAGGCGGGGACGGCAGACTATAGCGCAAGCCTTGGCCGTGCAGCCGCCGGCGCACGTGAATTCGGCGCGCCGCGCCGATCAAAACCGCTCATGCCGCGGCACGATCGGGGTCCCGCCGGCCGTGCCGCGCGGCCTGCGGCGCCGGTGCTGGCGCCCGGCTTACCACTCCAGGCTGAGCAGCCAGTCGACGAAGTAGCGGGCCTCGGGCTTGAGCGGTGCCTGTTCGCGCTCGACGATGTAGTAGCCATGCGGCGACTCCGATTCGATATCGAGCAGCCGCACCATCTGGCCCAGCGACAGCCAGTGCCGCGCCATGCGCTGGCGCACCAGGGCCACGCCCTGGTTCGAGGCGACCGCCTCCAGCATGAAGCCGATGTCGTTGAACTGCGGGCCGCTCTGCGGCTCGGGCCAGTCCAGCCCGGCGGTCTCGAACCACGGCTTCCATGGTTCCAGCGGACTGCGCAGCAGCACCAGATTGGCCAGGTGCTCGGGGCGCGTGATCGAGCGTCCGTCGATCCGTTCATAGTACTCGCGCCCGCAGGCCGGAAACACCGGCTCGACCAGCAGCCGCGTGGTCTTCAGGTCGGGATAGCGGCCGGTGCCGTAGCGGATCTCGACATCGGTGTCCTCGGCCTTCACATCGAGGAAGGGGATGGCCAACTGCAGTTCCAGGTCGATGTGAGGATAGAGCGCCCCGAACTCGGGCAGCCGCGGTACCAGATGCTGGCGGCCGAAGGTCGGCGGCGTGGCGACGCGCAGCCGCGTGCGCAGCTTGTTGTACTCGGGCCGGGCCAGCTCGTTCAGCGACTTGAGGGCGTCCTGCACATTGCGCAGATAGCGCGTGCCTGCCGCGGTCAGCCGTAGCGCCGTGTTGGCGCGCACGAACAGGTCCTCGCCCCACAGCTCCTCCAGATTCTTGATCCGGTGCGACACTGCGCTGGGCGTCACCGACAGTTCCTCGGCCGCGCGGGCGAAGCTGCCCAGCCGCGACGCCGCCTCGAAGGCGATCAGCAGATGGAGCGGCGGGATGCGGTTGAACAGCGCGGCCATGGTCTTCTTCGATGGGCTTGGCAGTGGCTCGGCGGCTCAGCGGCTCGGGCGGAAGATCTTGCCCGGGTTCAGGATGCCGTTGGGGTCCAGCGCCCGCTTGATCGCGCGCATCACGTCCAGCGCGTCCTCGCCATGCTCGCTGACCAGGAAGTCCATCTTGTGCAGGCCGACGCCGTGCTCGCCGGTGCAGGTGCCGCCCATCGCCAGCGCGCGCGAGACGATCGCCGCGTTCAGCGCCTCGGCCTGTTCCAGTTCCTCGGGCTTGTCGGGATCGGTCAGGATCGCCACGTGGAAATTGCCGTCGCCGACGTGGCCGACGATGGGGCAGGGCAGGCCCGATGCGATCAGGTCGCGCTCGGTCTCGACCACGCAGTCGGCCAGCCGCGAGATCGGCACGCAGACGTCGGTGGTCACCGCCCGGCAACCGGGCTTGAGCTGCAGCATCGCGAAGTAGGCGGTATGGCGGGCATTCCAAAGGCGGCTGCGATCTTCCGGCCGCGTCGCCCATTCGAAGCCCTGGCCGCCATGCTCGGCGGTGATCTGCTGCACGGTCTCGGCCTGCTCGCGCACGCCGGCCTCGGTGCCGTGGAATTCGAAGAACAGGTGCGGGCTTTCCGGCAGCGTCAGGCGGTCGTGGCGGTTGATCGCGCGGATCGCCAGCGCGTCGACGAACTCGACCCGCGCCACCGGCACGCCGAGCTGGATCGTGTCGATCACGGCGCGCACCGCGCTGCCCATGTCGGGGAAGGCGCAGACCGCGGCGGAGATCGCCTCGGGCTGCGGATACAGCCGTACCGTGATCTCGGTGATGATGCCCAGCGTGCCTTCGCTGCCGACGAAAAGGCGGGTCAGGTCGTAGCCGGCCGAGGACTTGCGGGCGTGGGTGCCGGTCTTGATCACGCGGCCGTCGGCGGTCACCACGGTCAGCGCCAGCACGTTCTCGCGCATGGTGCCGTAGCGCACGGCGTTGGTACCCGATGCCCGCGTCGCACACATGCCGCCCAGCGAGGCATCGGCGCCCGGGTCGATCGGGAAAAACAGGCCGGTGTCCTTGATCTCCTGATTCAGTTGCTTGCGGGTGACGCCGGGCTGAACCGTGACGGTCAGGTCCTCTGGCTGGACCGCCAGCACCTGGTTCATCTGCGACAGGTCCAGGCTGATGCCGCCGGCCACGGCCAGCAGATGGCCTTCCAGCGACGAGCCGGCGCCGTAGGGAATCAGCGGCACGCCATGGGCGTTGCACAGCCTGGCGACCTCGGCGACTTCCTCGGTGCTGTGGACAAACACCACCGCATCGGGCGGAGCCGGCGGGAACGGCGATTCGTCGCGGCCGTGGTGTTCGCGCACCCCCGCCGAGGTGGTGAAGCGCTCGCCAAAGCGGGCCTGCAGGGCGTCGGCCACCTCCGGCGGCAGTGGGCGGCGATTCAGGGCGGCGTGGGGCGTGGGATGGTTCATGCTGGTCTCCGGCGGGGCTGGGCAGGCTGGCTTGCTTCGGCTGGCGAATCTGGCGGTCGCCATCGAGGCGGCCGGGCGAGTCGCTGCCCGTGTCTGGGTGCGGCCGCGCGGCGCGGCCCGGTGTTGCGGATCCCGTTATTCTACGCCGCGTGCACGGCGCGCCATAATGCGACATCGTGACGGAGGACTACCATGGGCAATCGATTGAGCCGCATCGCCACCCGCACCGGCGATGCGGGCACGACCGGACTGGGCGACGGCAGCCGCACCGGCAAGGACAGCCTGCGCATCGCCGCGATCGGCGAGGTGGACGAACTGAATGCGCAACTCGGCGTGCTGCTGACCGAGGCGCTGCCCGACGACATCCGTGCCGCGCTGCTGCATATCCAGCACGACCTGTTCGATCTGGGCGGGGAGCTGTCGATCCCCGGCTACACCCTCGTCAAGCCGGAGCAGGTCGCCCAGCTCGACGACTGGCTGGCGCACTACAACGCCGATCTGCCGCGGCTGGCCGAATTCATCCTGCCGGGCGGCACCCGCGCGGCGGCACTCGCCCATGTCTGCCGCACCGTCTGCCGGCGTGCCGAGCGGGCGCTGGTCGCGCTGGGCGCCGCCGAAGCGGTCAACGAGGCGCCTCGCCAGTACCTGAACCGCCTGTCCGACCTGCTGTTCGTGCTGGCGCGCGTGGCCAACCGGGCCGGCGGGCAGACCGATGTGCAATGGCAACGCGGCCGCACGAATTGATTTGACATAAGTGACGGTTCGGGCCGATTCTCGCCCCCGGCGGCGCCGGCGTCCGGCGCCCTAAAAACCAACAAATTTACTCGGATTTGCCGGTTCCGCCCTTGAAAAGGTGCCGGCCGGCCACACTTCGGCCTCAGGTTGAGTTGAGGCCGCGCGGATAGCGATGGCTCAAGAGGAGAGAATAAATGGGTAAGATCATCGGTATCGACCTCGGTACCACCAACAGCTGCGTCGCGATCATGGAGGGCAACACGCCCAAGGTGATCGAGAACTCGGAAGGGGCGCGTACCACCCCCTCGGTCATCGCCTACATGGAAGACGGCGAGATCCTGGTCGGCGCCCCCGCCAAGCGCCAGGCAGTGACCAATCCCCGCAACACCCTGTACGCCGTCAAACGGCTGATCGGCCGCAAGTTCGAAGAGAAGGAAGTCCAGAAGGACATCGGCCTGATGCCGTACTCGATCGTCAAGGCCGACAACGGCGACGCCTGGGTGTCGGTGCGCGACCAGAAGCTGGCCCCGCCGCAAGTCTCCGCCGAAGTGCTGCGCAAGATGAAGAAGACCGCCGAGGACTACCTCGGCGAGCCGGTGACCGAAGCGGTCATCACCGTGCCGGCGTACTTCAACGACGCACAGCGGCAGGCGACCAAGGACGCGGGCCGCATCGCCGGCCTGGAGGTCAAGCGCATCATCAACGAGCCGACCGCGGCCGCGCTGGCCTTCGGCATGGACAAGAACGAGAAGGGCGACCGCAAGATCGCGGTGTATGACCTCGGCGGCGGTACCTTCGACATCTCGATCATCGAGATCGCGGACGTCGACGGCGAGAAGCAGTTCGAAGTGCTGTCGACCAACGGCGACACCTTCCTCGGTGGCGAGGACTTCGACCAGCGCCTGATCGACTACATCATCGGCGAGTTCAAGAAGGAGCAGGGCGTCGACCTGTCCAAGGACGTGCTCGCGCTGCAGCGCCTGAAGGAAGCCGCCGAGAAGGCCAAGATCGAACTGTCGAGCTCGCAGCAGACCGAAATCAATCTGCCGTACATCACGGCCGATGCCTCGGGTCCGAAGCACTTGAACCTGAAGATCACGCGCGCCAAGTTCGAAGCGCTGGTCGAGGAACTGATCACGCGCACCATCGAACCGTGCCGCATCGCGATCAAGGACGCCGGCGTCAAGGTCAGCGACATCGACGACGTGATCCTGGTCGGCGGTATGACCCGCATGCCGAAGGTGCAGGAACAGGTGCGCGAGTTCTTCGGCCGCGACGCCCGCAAGGACGTCAACCCGGATGAAGCCGTTGCCGTTGGCGCGGCGATCCAGGGCTCGGTGCTCTCCGGCGATCGCAAGGACGTGCTGCTGCTCGACGTGACCCCGCTGTCGCTGGGCATCGAGACGCTGGGCGGCGTGATGACCAAGATGATCAGCAAGAACACCACGATCCCGACCAAGCATGCGCAGGTGTTCTCGACGGCCGACGACAATCAGCCGGCGGTGACCATCAAGGTCTACCAGGGCGAACGTGAGATGGCCAGCGGCAACAAGCTGCTGGGCGAGTTCAACCTGGAAGGCATCGCTCCGGCGCCGCGCGGCATGCCGCAGATCGAGGTGTCGTTCGACATCGACGCCAACGGCATCCTGCACGTCGGCGCCAAGGACAAGGCCACCGGCAAGGAAAACCGGATCACCATCAAGGCGAACTCGGGCCTGTCGGAAGAAGAGATCCAGCGCATGGTCAAGGACGCCGAGGCCAACGCCGAGGAAGACCGCAAGGCCCGCGAACTGGCCGACGCGCGTAACCAGGCCGACGCGCTGGTGCACTCGACCCGCAAGGCGCTGACCGAGTACGGCGACAAGCTGGATTCGGGCGAGAAGGAAAAGATCGAGGCAGCGATCAAGGAACTGGAAGACGCCGCACGCGGCGGCGACAAGACCGAGATCGACGCCAAGGTCGCGGCGCTGTCCGAGGTCAGTCAGAAGCTGGGCGAGAAGGTCTACGCCGACATGCAGGCCAAGGCCGGCGAGAGCGGCGCCGCGGGGGCTGGCGCCGGTGCCGGTGCGGCCGGCGGTGCGCACGAAGCGCAGCCGCAGGACGACAACGTCGTGGATGCCGAGTTCAAGGAAGTCAACGACAAGAAGTAATGCGACGGACATGGGATGGCGCGGGCCTTGCGCCGGCGCCATGCCTGTCCCGACGCCGGGCGGCGGATATCGGACCAAGCGCGGACCTGCGGGCCGGCGCCGTCGGATTTCCCCGCTCGGCTTTTTGCTATTCGTCGACCGGCGCGCATGTGCGCACGGGTCGGCCAATCAGGGTTTGAGCCACCATGGCAAAACGTGACTACTACGAAGTGCTCGGGGTGGGCAAGAACGCGAGCGACGACGACATCAAGAAGGCGTATCGCAAGCTCGCGATGAAGTACCACCCGGACCGCAATCCAGACAGCAAGGATGCGGAGGAGAAATTCAAGGAGGCCAAGGAGGCCTACGAGATGCTCTCCGATCCCGAAAAGAAGGCGGCCTACGATCAGTACGGCCACGCGGGCGTGGACCCGAACATGGCGGGCGGCTTCGGCGGCGCCCAGAGCTACGGCGGCTTCGCCGAGGCCTTCGGCGATATCTTCGGCGACATCTTCGGCCAGGCGGCCGGCGGCCGGCAACGCGGCGGTCCGCAAGTCTATCGCGGCGCCGATCTGCGCTACAGCATGGAGATCACGCTCGAGCAGGCCGCGCACGGCCACGAGGCGCAGATCCGCGTGCCGCACTGGGACGACTGCGACCACTGCCACGGCAACGGCGCCGAGCCGGGCTCGCACGTCGAGACCTGCCCCACCTGCAAGGGCATCGGCCAGGTCCGTGTCTCGCAGGGCTTCTTCACAATGCAGCAGACTTGCCCCAAGTGCCACGGCACTGGCAAGTACATCCCCAAGCCGTGTGTCAAATGCCACGGCCAGGGCAAGATCAAGACGCAGAAGACCCTCGAGGTCAAGATTCCGGCCGGCATCGACGAAGGCATGCGGATCCGCTCGACGGGCAATGGCGAACCGGGCATCAACGGCGGCCCTCCGGGCGACCTCTATGTCGAGGTCCATATCAAGCCGCACCCGGTGTTCGAGCGCGACGGCGACGATCTGCATTGCCAGATGCCAATCTCGTACGCCACCGCCGCACTGGGCGGCGACCTCGAAGTGCCGACGCTGAACGGCAAGGCCAGCTTCCCGGTCCCCGAAGGCACCCAGACCGGTCGCACCTTCCGCCTGCGCGGCAAGGGGATCAAGGGCGTCCGCTCCGGCACGCCCGGCGACCTCTACGTGCATGTCAACGTCGAGACGCCGGTCAAGCTGACGGAAGCCCAAAAGGAACTGCTGCGCCAGTTCGACCGCTCGGTCCACGAAGGCGGCTCGCGGCACAGCCCGCAGGAGCAGTCCTGGTTGGATAAGGTGAAGAGTTTTTTTAGTTGAGTCGAGCTTCCCCGCGGTCTGCCGGGAATGACAAAAGCCGCGCCCTTGATTGGGCGCGGCTTTTTTTGTTGGTGCGGGGATCGTTATGTTCTCGCTACGTCTGCGGAGCCGTCATACAACATTGCATAGCATCTGGGCGCAGCCGCGATCCGGCTTGGACCGGTCGATGCACGTTTCGAACTTCTTCGGCTGCTGCGGTACCCAGTCAATCCGCTTCGGCTCCACGAAGCGGAAGGTTTTGACGTCCTGGCGCCAGGTGCCATTGGGTTCGTAGTTGGGCGTCACGACATGGAAGATGTCGGCGAAGGCTTGCCTCATCGATTCCTCGTTATCGAATGGGCCGAGGACGTTTAGTGGGATCCCCTTCTTTTCGGCGGCTAGCAGGCGGAGTTTGTAGTGGTTTGTTGAGGTGTAGAAGTCTGGGCCTTGTTCCATCCGAGCACAGATCAGTGGGAGCTTCTCCTTCAACTCCTGTCGACGGTAGCCTGTATCCTTTATCAGCACGTCGTAGGGATGGCAGTAGAAGTGATCGGCCAAGGGTGGGGCCGCCGGCAATACCGGGGCGCCGGGAAAATGGCGTTGCAAAAACCGACCCTTGGGCCCGGGACCGTATAGCAGCTCAAAATCCTCCATGTCGATTACGCCGTTCAACAGGCCTGCCACTAGCACGATGTCGTGCCGGGAATCATGCAATGGTAATTTTTGAGCATCGGTTGCCGAAATTCCTAGGCGCGTGAGGTGTTGCGGCTTGATGCCATCGGGATGGGCGGAGTCTCTCCGAACGTGTTGGACAAACAGCTCGAGGGTGTCGAAAAACACTTTACGCGTTATCTTGTCAGCGGCGTACGCGGAAGCCACCAACAAGATGGCGGGGATGCCCAGAAAATATATGTGGGCGCCGTGAACAGTCAGATTACATGCTTTCAGCCTCTTCAGCATGTCGCTCTTGCCCACAGAGTCTGGATTCTGGGACTTACATGCATTCGCAACTCCATCGGCTGAATGATCGCTTGGCGCGATAGCGAATTGTCCTAAGCGCTTCGTGTCTGCAGGCGATGACTCGATGCAGGTACGTGCGATGAAGGCTGAGGCCCGACGCGCGTGGTCCATGGGGTTTAGCGTGTTCAAAGGTGACGAGCGGCTAGTGGAAGACTGGAGCATGGTCTAATTCCTGGGATGGGATTGGGGAGCCGACTTGCGCCTGGACCTCGGAGTGGATCGGGTTACGCAACTCGGGGGAATATGACGCACGGGCTGACTTTTCTCGCGGCTTCACAAGCAACGTGGGGTTATGCCCCTCTGATTCCGATGCGTCTGTCTCCTCCAAAGACTTTGCTGCACGTGGAGAGATTCGAGCGTTGAACCACAGCAGCTCCGTCGACACAGATACCGTTCTGGTCTCCGTGAGTATCAAGCCGCCGTGGAGGCCGATTTCTTCCTCGCGAAAGTCTCCGGTGTAGGCGCCGAATCCGCCAAGCTTGTAGTGCTCATTCTTGGTCAACAGACCCAAGCAACGCTGCGTCACATCGTAGCGACTGCACAGATCACCGAATGGGAAGCTGCCTCCGCTCAGTCCTTCTGCCAATGCTGTCCACGCGTTGAGCTCGGTGAGCTTGTCGTCCACCAACTGTCGCCGAACCATGAAGGTTTGCCTGGAATTCCGAGTGTGCAAACACAAGTCCTGCATGCATTTGCGGAGGTCCGGTTTCATCCCGTCAGGCGTCAGCGAATCGTTGTACGCGCGCCATTGTTCGTGCACCTCTGGTAGGTTCAAGTGTTCGACCAGGTCGTCGACATTGCGAAAAACAATGTCCCATGCGAATGAAGGCTGGGTGATGCCGTCCCTTGTTTCTCGCCGGACAAAATGTTGAGCGCCTCGCTCCCTGAAAGTTACGGTTGTTCCCACGAGCTCGCCCGATGACAGGCCGCTCTTGAGATGGCTTGTGAGTTCACTTGGCAGCACGGTAGCGAGCACGCGCACTGCCGCACTGCAGCGGGAGCCGGTCCCAATGCCGTGAAGTGCCAGCTGCGTGGATCCTGTCCGATCGACCCGTGTCTGGCGAGTCAGCAGATCGGTCTCCTTCCCAAGGCGCACATTGACAGAGCCCTGAAGAAGCCCTTCCTTTACCTTGAGCCCAACGCCGGCCGAAATGCCAGCATTGACGGATTCCGATGAGGTCTTATTGACAAAAACATTCAGGGCGAGTGCGCCCTTCAACAGGGGCTGAAAGCACTGGTAGCACAGCTCCCGAAGCGCGCGATCACTTTTCGATGGATACGGCACAGCAGCCCGGTCTTTCTCAATCTTGTTCGCCAATTTCCTGCCGAATACCACGTTGACGGCGTCCTGGCTCGTCTTCACCCAATCTCTTGATCCGGGGGTGGCCGGGGCACGTATGGCGATGCCAATTTCGGCACCATCTCGATCGACGTAGCTCGCATCCACACCGACATCCAGGGGGGTCGTCGTGGAGACGCTGATGCCGGCCCCGACCTGGCCGGTATCTCCCGTGGTCTCGCTCACGGTCATCGTTTGCCCGCCGACGGAACTACTCAAGATGCCGAAGCTTCCCGTACGGGTGGTGGTACTCGCCTGCGAGAAAGAGACGCTTATCGTCGGTGCGGGACCGGCAAGTATTGCCGCCGCACCGGCACCGATGCTGACGCTTGCCCCTGCACCCGCAGTCCTCGAAACGCTGCCCTTGGCACCGTTACCGAGATTGGTGTCCATTCGATGATTCGCGATCTGTCGGAAATCTTCTCTGGTTCTCGGCGCATCAGGAAGGGTAATCCCGGCATCGACCTTGTCGCGGCCGGCTCGCAGCATCGCGACGACCTGCCGATATTGCTGGAAGCGACGGGCTATCTCCGGCCCTTCTGTAGACACTTCTGGCCTGGCCGGGATCGCTTGCGGTGCCGTTGAACTAAGCAAGCCGGCCTCCACTGCCCATTCGTCGATCAGCTCAAGATCGATTCGTGTAATGTGATGTAATTCCGCTTCGATTTCTTGTCGGTGCGGACGATTGGCCGGTAGATCGATCAGGTCACTGATGACTGCGTTCTTGAACGCATCTGTAACGGTGTACGCGTGCAGACGCATGCCGAACTCGGTGGAGCACAGCCATTGCGTTAGAAGACCATATCGGACGAGGCAGGTAACTTGCTGCGTGGTCGCAATATCCTGCGCCATCACATCGGATCGGTGAGCTGACTGGAGCGCTAAGTAGGTTTCCAGATACCGCGCTCGTACGGCCGTCAGATGCTGGCGAAGCTCTGCCAGACATGTCCTGATATCGCCTTGGATGTGCAAGTGGTGTTGCGACCTACGAAGATCGGCCTCTGAGTAGAACTGAATCGCACCATCGATCTCATTCGTCCGTATGACGTCGTCCAGTCGACTCAATATCTGCTCAAGTTCCAGTTCCGACTGCGCCGCGGCTTCTGCCGGCAAACCAACCTTCCGTATCTGGTCTCCAAATGCCAAAACATCCCGCAATAGAGCCTCATGCGGAAGCAACGGAGCACCGGCGGCCATCTTGAAATGCAACACAAGCAACCGTGTCATCCGGCCCATTGCCGTCTGGTAGTCCTGGCTCTGCTGTGTCACGGTTCTTCGGGTGACCGCCTGCGTCATCGGATCACCCAGCGCCAAGGCAACCGGTGAGTCGTCGGGCATTACCTCGCTCTCGACACCCGTCAGCAGATCGACGCGCCTGCGCGGCAGCCACTCCAAAACCAGTTTGTTGAGCAGGTGCTGAAACTGTGCTAGCAGACCGTCATCCAAGTCGTCACGGAAGCCGTTACGCCACAACGCCAGAGCCACGACTTCGTCTTTCGACAACGGTGCCGCCAAGGATGGGACCGAACTTCCGCCCTCCATCGCTCGGCGCTGTGCCTTCATCCATGCAGGATCGGCCAAGGCGCGAATCTGCATCAGCTTGACGGCGCCGAGTAACGCGCGATAGGCCAGCCGGTTCTCTCGTGGATGATCAGCATCGGCCAGCATGGTCGCGGCATATTCGGCGGCGCCGATTGGATGTCCGGTCCATGCCCGCAGGGCGTCAAGTTCGATTGCGATGTTGCCGTCGCCGTTTGCCGGACCGCGGCGAGCTTCCTCGAGGCGTGCGACATCACTACGGGCGATCAAGTAATCGCACGATTGAAGATAGATCCGCAATGCCGCTTGCCACTGCTCAATGACGGGCGCCGGTAAATCCGCGGGCCGGCCGATCAGCCCCAGGAGCATCTGAAGGCCAAGCTCGCAACGGGATAGCCGACGAGCAACCTGCCAGCATTGAATCGCTGCCTCACTGTGATCGCTCAACTGATGCCACGAAGAGCCCAGCATGCGGAGCACCCCGGCCGCTTCCTGCGGTGATCGTTTCCGTGGCTTTTGTTCGGCAGAGGCCAGGGTCGAGATTGCGCATCCAAGCAGCAGCAACTTTGCGCGCGTAACGAGCGGCACGTTCGCGCTGCCAGCATTCGTCACCGCGGAACGCTGGGCGCCTACCATGACATGCATCGATTCATATAGGTGCGCGAATGCCTGCTGTGCGTCTTCGCCGGCGAGGTCGAAGGCTGCCGTCAATTCTGTTCGGCAAGCCTCGTCATCCAATTCGGGGGCTTCTCCAGCCTGTAATGTCGTTGCGGGCCCGAAGAGCCGACAGATCAAACCATTTCGCCACGCGTAATCTCGTTCGCTCAGAGGCTTGCACGCTGTCGAAATCTTGATCTTGCCGGCCGGCCGCGTACCATGGTTTGCCAAATGCACGGCGGCGTAGTTCGACTGTCCTTCCGTCGTTTTTTTCCCCGGCGTTTGGATACTGACCGTTGGCGTCAGTACGCTTGGCGGCCCTTCCGCCTTCTCCTGTCCATCCGCAAATCCCGTCCAGCTTTCCACTGTCTTGCCGATCCGATACGACCGGCTGCCTACGCCGCGGAGCTGGAAAAAATCGGCAATCTGGTGACTAAAGAACTCCTTGATGGCCTGGAAGAATCGGGCGGCGCGCGGAAGATCCTCGATATCGAGACGGCAGACCCGGATGCCGAACTGGTGGGTTCTGGTCACCAGGTATTCGTGGCCCTCGACAAGTACATTCAGATAGCCGATATCGCCTTGACGGACCCGGAGCAACGGTTCCTTCTGCGACCTTGGGATGGTGGCCAAATCTTCAAGGCGCGCACACTCGATGATGGATGTCCTGTCTCCCATCTCTCCCCCGTAGCAGTTTCAGTCCCGTGCGGCATGCACAGGGTGACGGCCCCGTTTTTTGCGCCATCACTGCGGACGGCATGCCGGCAACGATCCGCGCATTGGGCAGACCTCGCTATAAAAAACGGCGGAGACTTGTAATTGCGGGCAACGACGAAGAAGGAGAGCTGGTGGGAAGGCGAGCTGACAGCGACATCGGGGGTGTTTCCCCAAGGGAAATGGCGAGGAGTTTTCGTCGCGGGCGATAATGTGGCCTCTCATTCGTCTGCCGGCGTCATGCCGCGCCCGTGGCGTTCTCATTCCCTGCTGCCCGATGTCCAAGTTGTTCCCTAGCCCAGGCCGTTGCGCTCCGCCCTCCCTACCTCGGATCGACCCAAGGGGCCCATTCGTACTGCTCGACGACGCTAGGGACGAGGCGGCGATGTGCCGGCTCTATACCGACTTCACACAGATGGACGTCGTGCCGGCGGGTGCACTGGACGACGTGGAGCCCAGCCTGAGAGAGGGATGGAGCAAGGGGTGGCATGCCTGCCTGTTCGCCCCTTATGAATTCGGCGCGCCGCTGGTTCGGGTGCCGACGCTGGCGCAGACCAATGCCGACAATCCCTTCGCCGATGGCGGGATGCGCGTCCTGTGGTTCGCGTCCAAAGCGGTGTGCGATGCGGCAGAGATCGGGCGCTGGCTCGATGCACACCGAGACACCACCGCGCCCGCCGGCGCGATGCAGGTTCGCTCGGATACCGACGAAACGAGCTTCCACGCGGCCATCGCCCGCGTCCACGAATGGATCGAGGCCGGCGATACCTACCAGGTCAATTTCACGCAGCGCCTGCGCTTCGACGCCTTTGGCGATCCGCTCGCTTTCTATCGGGACTTGCGGCGCGCGCAGCCGGTGCCGTATGGCGCGCTGGCCCGGCTGCCTGGTGATCACTGGGTGCTGTCGCTGTCGCCCGAGCTGTTTTTCCGTCATGACGGCGGCGGCAAGCTGGTGACCCGGCCGATGAAGGGCACCGCATTGCGCAGCGGCGATGCGAAACGCGATGCCGAAGCTGCCGCCGCGCTGGCTGCCGACGACAAGAACCGGGCCGAGAACGTGATGATCGTCGACCTGCTGCGCAACGATCTCGGCAGGGTTGCGTTGCCGGGTACCGTGCAGGTGCCGGAGCGCTTCGCCGTTCAGCCATTCGGACAGGTCTTGCAAATGACCTCGACGGTGACGGCCACCGCGCGCGCCGGGACCACGCTGGCCGGCCTGCTCGCCGCGCTGTTTCCGTGCGGCTCGATCACCGGCGCGCCGAAGCGCCGAACCATGGAGATCATCGCCGAGCTGGAGCGCGCCCCGCGCGGCCTCTATACCGGCGCGATCGGCTGGGTCGATGCGCCCGAACCGGGCGAGACGCTGGGACGGGCGGCGTTGTCCGTGGCGATCCGCACGCTGGTGCTGGGTCCGCGCCGCGATGACGGCCTAAGGGCAGGCGAAATGGGCGTCGGCAGCGGCATCGTGCACGACAGCGTTGCCGCCGACGAGTACGCCGAATGCGGCTGGAAGGCGCGTTTTCTGACGGGGCACGATCCGGGCTTCACGTTGATCGAGACGATGCGGGTCGAGCAGGGTCGCTGCCTGCGGCTCGATGCGCATCTGGCGCGGCTGCGCGCGTCGGCCGCGTGTTTCGGTTTCCGTTTCGATGAGCAAGCGGTGCGCGAGGCGATCGCGCGGGAAGCGGCGGCCCTCGGGCAAGGTCCCGCGCGGCTGCGGCTCACGCTGGACAAGGCCGGAACGCTGCAATGCACCTCCGGTGCGCTGGCGCCGTTGCCGCAAGGACCGGTGGGCCTGATCGCCGCCGACGCCGCCTTGCCGGTCGCCGACCCCTTGCGCCGGCACAAGACCAGTGCGCGCGACACCTTCGATGCCGGCTGGCGCGAAGCCGAGCGCATCGGCGCGTTCGACAGCCTGTTCTTCAACACGCGGGGCGAACTGCTGGAAGGGGGGCGCAGCTCGATCTTCGTGCGCGTCGACGGCCGCTGGCTGACGCCGCCGCTGACGGCGGACATCCTGCCGGGCGTGATGCGTAACGAGGTGCTGCGCGATGGCGAGGGCTGTCTTGGCGGGCCGGTCGTCGAGAGCCCGATCACCCGCGAGATGTTGCTGCGCGCCGATGCGCTGGCGATCGCCAACGCGCTGCGCGGCGTGCTGCCCGCCACGCTGCGCTTGCCTTGACAAAGCCCTAGCGGTGATGGGTGTCGAGCCGCCCGTCGGTCAGCTTCCAGCGCACCACGCCGGGCAGATTGATCAGGTCCCGGTCGTGGCAGATCATCACCACGGTGCGTCCTTCGGCGGCGAGTTCGCGCACCAGTGCGATCACCTGTTCGCGCGCGTGGCCGTCCAGATTGGAGGTCGGCTCGTCCAGCAGCAACAGATCCGGCTCCAGTACCTTGGCGCGGGCCAGTGCGACGCGCTGGATCTCCCCGCCCGACAGGCGCTCCGGCGCGGTGTCCTGTACATGCGCGATCCCGGCCCAGCCGAGCGCGGCGCCGACGCGGCGTGCAATCTCGTCGGCCGGCAGGCCGCGCGCATGCAGCCCGTAGGCAATGTTCTCGCGCACCGAGGTGCGGAACAGGTACGGATGCTGATGCATATAGGCGATGCGCCGGCGCAGCGCGGGCGGCAGCGGGTCCAGCGAAGCGCTGCACGGGCTGCCGTCGGCGCCGGTCCAGTCCACGGTGGCGCCCGGCGCGCGTTCGAGGCCGGCGATCATCCGCAGCAGCGTGGTCTTGCCTGCGCCGTTGACCCCGGTCAGCACCACGGCGGTGGCGCGAGGAAAGGCCAGCGCGTCGATATCGAACAGCGCGCGGGCGCCGATCCGGCGGCGCAAGCCGCGCACCACCAGTAGTGGCGGCGCCAGCGCGTCGGCGACGGGGCGGCTCGGATCCGGCTGCGGTGCGTTCATCGGCGGAATCCTCCGGCGCCCTGCAGCCACGCCAGCAGAACGTTGACCAGCAGGGCCAGGGCCACCAGCACGATGCCCAGCGCGATGCCCTGGGCGAACTCGCCCTTGCTGGTTTCCAGCGCGATCGCGGTGGTGATGGTACGGGTCGAGCCTTCGATATTGCCACCGATCATCAGCGCCGAGCCGACTTCGGCGATCACGCGGCCGAAGCCGGCGACCACGGCCGCCATCAGGCCGAAGCGCAGTTCGCGCAGCACGGTGAAGAAGGTGCGCCAGGCGCCGGCACCGAGTACCCAGGCGGTCTCGCGCAGCCGCGCGTCGGCGCCCTGCAGCGTCGACAACGCGAACGCCAGCACCACCGGAAAGCCGATCACGGCCTGGCCGATCACCATGCCGGTCGGCGTGAACAGCAGCCCGAGGCTGCCGAGCGGCCCCTGGCGCGTCAGCAGCAGATACAGGATCAGGCCGACCAGCACGGTCGGAAACGACAGGAAGGCCTGCGCCAGCACCACCACCAGCCGCCGGCCGGGGAAGTCATGGGTGGCGATCAGGTAGGCGGCGCCGATCGCCGGCGCCGTGGCGATCGCCAGCCCGGCGAAGGCGACCTTCAGCGACGTCCAGACGATCTCCCACAGCGCGGGATCGCCGCCGGCGAGCAGCGCAAAGGCGGTCGCGGTGGCGGCGCCGATCTCCATCGGGCGACGTCAGGCCGAGAAGGTATGTTCGGGTGCGGGAAAGCTGCCGTCCTTGACCGCGGCGACATAGGCGCGGATCGCGCCCTCGATCGAGGTCTGGCCTTCCATGAAATTGCGCACGAACTTGGCCTTGCGGCCGGGATAGATGTTCAGCATGTCCTGCAGCACCAGCACCTGGCCCGAGCACTCCACGCCGGCGCCGATGCCGATGGTCGGGATCTCCAGCTGGCTTGTCACGGTGGCGGCCAGCGCGGCCGGCACCGCCTCCATCACGATCAGCTGGGCACCGGCGCTCTGCAGCGCCTCGGCGTCGCGGCGCAGCTGGGCCGCGCTGGCGTCGGTCTTGCCCTGTACCTTGAAGCCGCCGAAGGCATGCACCGACTGCGGCGTCAGCCCGATGTGCGCGCATACCGGAATGCTGCGCTCGACCAGGAACCGGACGGTCGGCGCCAACCATTCGCCGCCTTCGAGCTTGACCATCTGCGCGCCGGCGCGCATCAGCGTCACGGCGCTGGCAAAGGCCTGCTCGGCCGTGCCGTAGGTGCCGAAGGGCAGGTCGGTGACGACCAGCGCGGTCTGGTTGCCGCGCGCCACGCATTCGGTGTGGTACGCCATCTGCTCCAGCGTGACGGGCAGCGTGGTCTGCTGGCCCTGCATCACGTTGCCCAGCGAATCGCCGATCAGGATCACCTCGACGCCGCAGTGGTCGAGCAGCGCGGCGAAGCTCGAGTCGTAGGCGGTCAGCATCACGATCTTCTCGCCGGCGGCGCGCATCGCCTGCAGCTTGGGGATGGTGATGGACTTGCGGGAGGGTTCCAGGAGATAGCTCATCGATGTGCCTCGGAGGTCCGCTTGCCGGCGCCCGGTACGGGCGGGGCGTTCAGCTGCGGAAGATGAAATAGACGGCACCGACCATGCACAGCGCCGCCCACACGTAGTCCCACTTGAAGCTTTGCTGCATGTACAGCAGCGAGAACGGCACGAACACCGTCAGCGTGATCGCTTCCTGCAGGATCTTCAATTGCGCCAGCGAGATGCCATGCTGGAAGCCGATCCGGTTGGCCGGCACCTGCAGCATGTACTCGAACAGCGCGATGCCCCAGCTGACGATCGCCGCGATATACCAGGGGCGGCTGCCCAGGTCCTTCAGGTGGCCGTACCACGCGAAGGTCATGAACACATTGGACAGCGTCAGCAGGCCGGCAGTCAGGAAGAACGGGGAGATTCCGCTTGGCGCGTACATTGGCAGAAGGAGACCTTGTCGATGCGCTGGCCCGCGACCGCGCTCAGGTGGTCGGCCGCGCGGCCCAGGCCCGGGATCACCAGTTCGGGTTCGAGTTCGAGCAGCGGCACCAGCGTGAACGCGCGCGCCGCCACGCGCGGATGCGGTACGGTCAGCTGCGCGCCGTCATGCATTTCATCGCCGAACACCAGCAGGTCCAGGTCCAGCGTGCGCGGCGCATTGCGGAAGGGCCGCTCGCGGCCGAACTGGTCTTCGATATGGTGGCAGATGACCAGCAACTGTGCGGCGGTGAAGCTGGTCTCCAGCTTGACCACCGCATTGTAGTAATCGTCGCCGCCGGCATCGACCGGCGCGCTGCGGTACAGCGAGGACCGCGCCACGATGCGGATGCCGACCTGCTGCGCCAGGCAGACGATGGCATCCTTGACGGCTTGCTTGGCGTCGCCCAGGTTGGCGCCGATGCCGATGAAGGCCAGTGTCATTCGGTTTCCTCCGGCTGGCCGCGTGCGCCGCCCTGCTGGTCGGCTGCCGCGTCCGTCTCATCCCGGGGGGAAACTTTATCCGATTTCCGCGACGGCCGCCGACGGCGCTTCTTGCGCGCCGGGCCTTCGCTGCCCGCCGTGCCGGAGGCGCGTGCCGCTTCGATCAGATTCTCGCGGCCTTCGGAGTCGGCGTTCTGGAAGTCCTGCCACCAGGTGGCCAGTTCGGCCGGCATCTCGCCGGCCTCGCAGCGCAGCACCAGGAAGTCGAAGCCGGCGCGAAAGCGCGGCGATTCCAGCAGGCGGAACGGCATGCGGCCGACGCGCTTCTCGAAGCGCGGCTGCATGCCCCAGATGTCGCGCATGTCGGTGACGAAGCGGCGCTGGATCGCGAGCTGGCCGGTCTGGCGCTCGAGCACGTCGTCCATGGCCGCATTGAGCGCCGCGATCGGATGCTCGCCGCCCTCGCGCAGCGACTTCCAGCGCTGCAGCACGTGGTGCCACAGCAGCGCGGCGAACAGGAAGCCCGGCGAGACCGGCTTGCCGGCCTGCACGCGGCGGTCGGTGTTGTCCAGCGCCAGCTGCACGAAGCGCTGGCCCAGCGGCTGCTCGATCGCGACGTCGAGCAGCGGCAGCAGGCCCTTGTGCAGGCCGGCCTTGCGCAGCTCCTGCAGCGAGGCCCAGGCATGGCCGGACATCAACAGCTTGAGCATCTCGTCGAACAGGCGCGCGCTGGGCACGTTGTGGATCAGCGAGGCCAGGTCGGCGATCGGCTGGCGCGTGGCCTCGTCGATGTCGAAGCCCGTCTTGGCGGCGAACCGCACCACGCGCAGCATCCGCACCGGGTCCTCGCGATAGCGGGTGACCGGGTCGCCGATCATCCGCAGCGTGCGCGCCCGCATGTCTTCCATGCCGTGGTGGTAATCGTGCACGGTCTGCTCGGCCGGGTCGTAGTACATCGCATTGATGGTGAAGTCGCGCCGTTCGGCGTCCTCCGCCTGCGAGCCCCAGACGTTGTCGCGCAGCACCCGGCCGGAGGCGTCGATCGCGTGGGTCTTGTTGTCCAGTTCGGCACGCTTGAGCCGGCGGCCTTCGGGCAGCGTTTCGCTGGCCACCGCGTCGACCAGCGCGCGGAAGGTCGACACCTCGATGATTTCCTGCTCGCGTCCGCCGTAGAAGGTCACGTGCACGATCTGGAAGCGCCGGCCGATGATGCGCGAGCGGCGGAACAGCGCCTGCACCTGGTCCGGCGTGGCGTTGGTCGCCACGTCGAAGTCCTTGGGCTTGATGCCGAGCAGCAGGTCGCGCACCGCGCCGCCGACGATAAAGGCCTGGTAGCCGGCCTGCTGCAGCGTGCTGGTGACCTTGACCGCATTGCGCGAGAGCAGCGTGGGATCGATCTGGTGCTCGTCGGCGGTGATGATGCGCGGTGTGTGGGCGCGGCCGAGGCGTCGCTGCTTGGGTCCGGGCTTGCCCAGCAGCCGGTTGATAAGCTTCTTGATCACGTCAGAACAGGTCCATGATGCGCCAGCCGGCCGCGGCGGCATGATGGCGGAGGCGCTCGTCCGGGTTGGTGGCGATCGGCTCGGTGACCTTGGCCAAGAGCGGCAGGTCGTTCATCGAATCGCTGTAGAAGGTGGTGGTGGCGAAGTCCTGCCAGCGCGCGCCCTGTTCCTTCAGCCAGGCCTCGACGCGGGCGATCTTGCCTTCGCGGAAGCTCGGGATGCCGAACACCTCGCCGGTGTAGGCGCTTTCCGCCAGGCCGTCGGCGGTGGCCGGCTCGGTGGCGATCAGGTGCTTGATGCCGAAGGCGGCGGCAATCGGCGCCGTGACGAAGCTGTTGGTCGCCGTGACGATCGCACACAGGTCGCCGGCGTCCAGATGCTTGTAGACCAGCGCGCGAGCCTGCGGCGTGATGGCCGGCTCGATCACCTCGTGCATGAATTGCTGGCGCCAGGCGTTCAGGCGCTCGCGCGGATGGGCCGCCAGCGGGGCCAGCGCGAACTTCAGGAAGGCCTGGATATCGAGGGTGCCGGCCTTGTAGTGGCCGTAGAACTCGTCGTTCTTGCGACGGTAGGTTTCCTCGTCGACCACGCCAAGACGGACCAGAAAGCGGCCCCATTCGTGGTCGCTGTCGGTCGGGATCAGGGTGTGGTCGAGGTCGAACAATGCCAGATTCATGGGCGGCGATTTTACCTTAAGGGGATGACGGCCGGCTTGGCGGCCGATTGCAGGGAGCGTGCCAGGGCGCGGGCCCGGTGCGGGCCGGGTGCGCGCTTAGGGCCATTGCGCGCGCTATTCCCGCAACTCGGCGAACATTTCGCGCAACAACGGCAGCGTCACCGCCCGCTTGCGTTCCAGCGAATAGGTGTCGAGCGCGTCCAGCAGCGCCATCAGGCTGGGCATGTCGCGATAGTGGCGCGTCACCAGCCAGTGGGGGATTTCGGGGGAGAGCTGCAGCCCGCGTTCGCGCGCCGCCTGCACCAGCGCGGCCATCTTGTCGTCGTCCGACAGCGGCGCGAGCTGGTAGACCAGGCCCCAGCCGAGCCGCGTGCGCAGGTCCTCCCGCACCGGCATGGTGACCGGGGCCAGGCTGCCGGCCACCACCAGCGCGGTGCGGACGTGCGCGCGCACCTCGTTATACAGCGAAAACACCGCGATCTGGCGCGCTTCGTCGAGCAGGTCGACATCGTCGACGGTGTACAGCTGGCAGCTCGGATCGAAGATGAAGTCGGCCAGCGCGTGGTGCGGGCTCAGATAGCGGCAGCGCAGGCCGGCATGGGCGCCGGCGTCGCACAGCGCGTGCAGCAGGTGAGTGCGGCCCGAGCCGGTCTCGCCCCATAGATAGATCAGCCGGTCGGCGGCGCGCTCCTGCGCCACCGCCCCCGGCAGCTCGCGCAGCCGCTGCACCGGCTCGCGGTTGGCCGACACGAAGAAGTTCTCGAAGGTCGACGGAGGCGGGCTGCCCAGTTCGAGCGACAGTTGCTTGGGGCGCGGAGACATGGCGTATCGATTACTTCCGGTAGAGGTCGCTTGTCACATACAGCCGCCGCAGTTGGCGGGCGCCGACCAGCAGTACCGCGCAGGTCGGCAGCGCCAGCAGCACGCCGAAGAAGCCGAACAGTTGTCCGAAGGCGAGCAGCGCGAAGATCACCACCAGCGGATGCAGGCCGATCCGGTCGCCCACCAGGCGCGGCGTCAGATAGAAGCTCTCGACGAACTGGCCGATGCCATAGACCACGGCGACCGCGCCCAGCCCGTACAGATTGCCGAACTGCAGCAGCGCCGCGACGATGGCCAGTGCCAGGCCGAAGCCGAAGCCGATATACGGAATGAAGACTGCCAGGCCGGTGAACACGCCGATCGGGATCGCGATCTCGAAGCCGGCGATGGTCAGGCCGATCGAATACAGTGCGGCCAGGATCAGCATCACCAGGATCTGCCCGCGCAGATACTGCGACAGCAGCGCGTCGGTTTCGGCGGTCAGCTCGCGCACCTTGGGCACCCAGCGGCGCGGTACCAGGCCCTCGATCCGGCGCATCACCATGTGCCAGTCCATCAGCAGGTAGAACATGACGATCGGCACCAGCAGCGCCAGCCCGCCGTAGGTCACCAGCGCGGTGCCGGACACGCGCACATAGGTCAGCAGCACCGCCAGCAGGTCCTCGGGGCTCGCGGCGAAGCGCTCGGACATCATGCGGCGCAGGCCCGGGAAGTCGAAGCGCACGCGCACGCCCAGCTCGGACAGCCGCGGGGCCACCACCGAGTTCAGCTTCTTGAGCAGTTCGGGCAACTGCTCGCGCAGCTGGGGAATCTCGCGCTGGAGCACGGCAATGACCAGCAGCACCAGCAGCACCACGACGACGATCAGCAGCAGGATCATCAGCGAGACCGCGATCATCCGCGGCACCTTGTGCCGCTGCAGCCAATCGACGCCGGGGTTCAGGATATAGGCGAAGATGAACGCGAACAGGAAGGGCGAGAGCACCGGCGCCAGCGCCACCAGCGTGGCGAACAGCACGACGCCGAGCGCGACCCAGAGCAGAATGCGCTTGGCCTCGTGGGACAGCAGGGGGGCGTTCATCGGGACAGTGGGGGAAAGACCGGCAAAAAGAGACCAGCAAAAAGAAGGGCGAGGACTGGCAGCAAGCGGCCGTCTTCGCCCGGCGGCGGCGGGTTTGCACGGCGCAAGCCGATGCAACTGGAAGCCGACACCCTGTATCCGTTAAAATCGCGATTCTACTGGACTCGCGACCCGCCAACCGGCACCGCGAGGGCCGCATTCCTCACTTGTGCGTGATCGGACGCGTGATCCGACTCGCCCGAGTGTCGTCATTCCACCATCCAGGACCCGCAGAATTCCATGAGCGCAGCCCCCACTTCCGGCCAGGCAGGCCTTTCGTACCGCGATGCCGGCGTTGACATCGATGCGGGCGACGCGCTCGTCGACCGTATCAAGCCCTTCGCCAAGCGCACCATGCGCGAGGGCGTGATGGCCGGCATCGGGGGCTTCGGCGCGCTGTTCGAACTGTCGCGCAAGTTCAAGGAGCCGGTACTGGTCTCGGGCACGGACGGGGTCGGCACCAAGCTGAAGCTGGCCTTCCAGTTGAACCGCCACGACACCGTGGGCCAGGATCTGGTCGCCATGAGCGTCAACGACATCCTGGTGCAGGGCGCCGAGCCGCTGTTCTTCCTGGACTATTTCGCCTGCGGCAAGCTGGACGTCGATACCGCCGCCACCGTGATTCAGGGCATCGCCCACGGCTGCGAACTGGCCGGCTGCGCGCTGATCGGCGGCGAGACCGCCGAAATGCCCAGCATGTACCCGGACGGCGAATACGATCTGGCCGGCTTCGCGGTCGGCGCGGTCGAGAAGAGCCGCATCATCGACGGCACCACCATCGTGCCGGGCGACGTGGTGCTGGGCCTGGCCTCGTCGGGCGCGCATTCGAACGGCTACTCGCTGGTGCGCAAGATCATCGACGTCGCCAAGCCGGACCTGGACGCCGATTTCCACGGCCAGCGGCTGCAGGACGCCATCATGGCGCCGACCCGCATCTACGTGAAGCCGCTGCTGTCGCTGATCGAGACGCTGCCGGTCAAGGGCATGGCCCATATCACCGGCGGCGGCCTGACCGAGAACGTGCCGCGCGTGCTGCCCAAGGAAGTCACCGCGGTGCTGCAGCGTGACGCGTGGACGCTGCCGCCGCTGTTCCAGTGGCTGCAGGCGCAGGGGCGCGTCGCCGACGACGAGATGCACCGCGTGTTCAACTGCGGCATCGGCATGGTGGTGATCGTCGCCAAGGAAGACGCCGAACGCGCGATCCGGCATCTGCAGGCGGCCGGCGAGGCCGTGTGGCAGATCGGCGAGATCCGCCAGCGCGAGGAAGGGCAGGCGCCGACCGTGGTGGTCTGAGCGGTCGTTGTCATTCCCGCGAAAGCGGGAATCCAGCGTCTGCGGCAGCCACTGGGGCCCCGCCTTCGCGGGGACGACGGGGGGCTGGCAAATTCAGGGCGGATGCTGCGGGATCCGCCTTTTTCGTTGCGCGTGCCGCAGCGAATCTGCGTCTATGCCCGCTTCGCGGCCATCGCCGTCAACGCCTCGCCGGTGACCCGGCAGATGCGCCAGTCCGGCAGCACGCTGGCGCCCATCGCGCGATAGAAGTCGATCGACGGCGTGTTCCAGTCCAGCACCGTCCATTCGAAACGGCCGCAGCCGCGCTCGACGGCCAGTCCCGCCAGATGGATCAGCAGGGCCTTGCCGATGCCATGGCCGCGCCAGGCGGGCTCGACATACAGGTCTTCGAGATAGAGGCCGGGCTTGGCGAGGAAGGTCGAGTAATTATGGAAGAACAGCGCAAAGCCGATCGCACGCGGGCCTTCGGACGTGGGCACCTCGGCCAGCACCGCCTCGGCCAGCGGACGCGCGCCGAACAGCGTCCGGCGCAGTTTCTCGGGCGTGGCCTCGACCAGATGGGTCAGCTTCTCGTACTCGGCGAGCTCGGCGATCAGGCGCAGCAGCGTGTCGCAGTCGTCGGCGGTCGCGGGGCGCAGCGTGAAGGCGGTGGCGGTCATGGCGGTGGAATGGAGAATCCAGAAGTCCGGACAGGACGAAGCCGCGATTATCGCCCGCTGCGTGCGCCCCCGGCTACTGGCTACTGGCTACTGGCTACTGGCTACTGGCTACCGGCCCGACTGCGCCAGCCGGGCGACCTGCTCGACATAGTCCGGCGCCAGGCAATCGACCACCAGCCGCTCGGGCGTCGAACGCAGCCACGTCAGCTGCCGCTTGCACAACTGGCGCGTCGCGGCGATGCCGCGCTCGCGCATGGTGGCGAAATCGCACAGGCCGTCCAGATATTCCCAGACCTGCCGGTAGCCGACGCAGCGGATCGACGGCAGGCCCGGATGCAGGTCGCCGCGCGCCCGCAGGCGTTCGACCTCGTCGACCAGGCCGCTGCCCAGCATCGCGTCGAAGCGGGCCTCGATGCGCGCGTGCAGCACCGCGCGGTCCGACGGCTCCAGCGCGATCGCACGAAAGCGCGCGCCGGCCGCGCCATCGAAGGTGCGCGCATCGGCCTGGCGCGCCAGCAACGCGGACATCGGACGGCCGGTCAGCCGGTGGATCTCCAGCGCACGCTGGATGCGCTGCGCGTCGTTGGGGGCCAGCCGCGCCGCCGTGACCGGATCGACTTCGGCCAGCATCGCATGCAGTGCGGGCCAGCCGCGCTGCTCGGCCAGACGGTCGAGTTCGGCGCGCACCTGCGGATCGGCCTGCGGCAGATCGTTCAGGCCCTGGGTCAGCGCCTTGTAATAGAGCATGGTGCCGCCGACGATCAACGGCTCGCGGCCGCGCGCGCGGATCGTGTCGATCAGCGCGTTGGTGTCGGCGACGAACTGCGCGGCCGAATAGCTGTCGGCCGGGTCGATGATGTCGATCAGATGGTGCGGTACCGCGGCCAGTTCGGCGGCGGAGGGTTTGGCCGTGCCGATATCCATCTCGCGATAGACCAGCGCCGAGTCCATGCTGATGATCTCGATCGGCGCGCGGGCGGCCAGCGCCAGGGCGGCCGCGGTCTTGCCCGAGGCGGTCGGGCCGAGCAGGCAGACGATGGGAGCGGGCGAAGCGGCGGCCATGGAAGAAGCGGGCAACGACAGCGGGGCGGCGGCCTTACTGGCCGCGCAGGAACAGCCGGTCCAGCTCGGCCACGGTCAGCTGGACCCAGGTCGGCCGGCCATGGTTGCACTGGTCGGCGCGCTCGGTCTGCTCCATCTGGCGCAGCAGCGCGTTCATTTCCTCGACGGTCAGCTTGCGGTTGGCGCGTACGGCGCTGTGGCAGGCCAGCGTCGCCAGCAGTTCGTTCTGACGCTCGGCCAGCACGCGGGAACCGCCATAGGCATGCAGGTCGCGCAGCACGTCGCGCGCCAGCGCCTCGGCGTCGGCCTGCTTGAGCAGCGCGGGAATCGCGCGCACCGCCAGCGTGGTCGGCGAGACCGGCGCGATATCGAAGCCCAGCAGCGCCAGCGTTTCCTGATGTTCCTCGGCCGCGCCGATCTCGACCGGGCTGGCCGGCAGCGTGACCGGGATCAGCAGCGGCTGCACCGTCATCTGGCGTGCGTCGAGCGCGGTCTTGATCTGTTCGTACAGGATGCGCTCGTGTGCGGCATGCATGTCGACCAGCACCAGCCCGCGCGCGTTCTGCGCCAGCACGTAGATGCCGTGCAGTTGGGCGATGGCATAGCCGAGCGGGTGGTCGTCGGCGTCGTCCTGCTGCTCCTCGGTGGCGCGCGGCGCTTGCATCGGTGCGCTGTCGAGCAGCGACGGCGGTTCGTCCTCGCGGGCGGCGCGCGCATCGGCCAGCCATGCGGGCGGCTGGCTCGATGGCGCAAAGCGCTGGCCGGCCGGCGACAGCGCATCGCGAACCATGCCCAGATACGCCTGCCGCGGCTGCGCGATGCCCAGCTCGGTCTGGCGCGCGGCGGCGGTGTAATCGACCCACGGGCGACCGCCCGGCTGTGCGGGGCTGGTGGCCGCGACGCGCAGCGCCGGGGCCTGCCCGCCATGACCGACACCGATGTCGCCGGTATGCAGGCTGTCGCCGTTTTCGCCCGCCTGGCGCGCCAGGCAGCGCTGCACCGCGTGGTAGACGAACTGATGGACCGCGCGCGACTCGCGGAAGCGCACCTCGATCTTGGACGGGTGCACGTTGACGTCGACCAGCTCCGGCAGCAGGTCCAGGCACAGCACGTACGAAGGGAAACGGTCGCCGTGCAGCACGTCCTGATAGGCGCTGCGCACCGCGTGCGTCAGCAGCTTGTCGCGGACGAAGCGGCCATTGACGAAGAAGAACTGCTGGTCGGGACGGCCGCGCGAGGCGGTCGGCAGTCCGGCGAAGCCGTACAGCGCCAGCTCGCCGGCCTGTTCCTCCAGCGGCAGCCGTGCCCGCGCGAATTCGCTGCCGAGCACCTGCGCGGTACGCGTGGCGACATCGCCCGCGTTCCAGTGCTCCATCGGCTTGCCGTTGTGATGGACCGACAGCGTGACGTCGGGCCGGGCCAGCGCGATGCGCCGGATCACCTCGAGGCAATGGCCGAGCTCGGTCTGTTCGCTCTTGAGGAATTTGCGGCGGGCCGGCGTATTGAAATACAGATGCTGCACGTCGACGGTGGTGCCGACCCCGCCCGAGGCGGGCTGCAGCGCGCCGGTATCCGCATGGATCTGGCTGGCATGGGGACAGTTCGCCGTGCGGCTGGTCAGCACCAGCTGCGAGACCGAGGCGATCGAGGCCAGCGCCTCGCCGCGAAAGCCCAGCGTCAGCACCGATTCGAGCTCATCGAGCGAGGCGATCTTGCTGGTGGCATGGCGCATCAGCGCGACCGCCAGTTCTTCGGCCGGGATGCCGCAGCCGTTGTCGGTGATCACGATGCGGCGTACGCCGCCTTCCTCCAGCCGCACCGACAGTTGCGTCGCGCCGGCGTCCAGCGCGTTCTCCAGCAGTTCCTTGACCACCGAGGCCGGGCGCTCGACCACCTCGCCGGCTGCGATCTGGCTGACCAGCTGGTCGGGCAGCGGACGGATCGGCCGTGCCGGGGCGAGGCGGCGCTGTGGCCGGTCCGCACGTTGGTCGGCCCCCGGGACGGGTCCCGGTGCGGAAAATGCGGCGGCGGAGGCAGGAGAGGAGGGTGGCGCAGACATGGCAGCGATTATACGTGCCGACCTGGTTGCGGGATGGGGCGGGGATGGCCTGGGGGCGATGTGCCGGATTGCGTGCGGAAGCTCGCACTTGTGGCGCACATTGGGGGGGTTACGCCACCGGTCCGGCCACGTTCGTCTTGTATGATGTCGGGCTGGACAAAGATGGGGAACGTCTTGGAAATCGTATTGCAGTTCATCGACATGCTGCTGCACGTCGACAAGTATCTCGGCACCGTGATTCAGCAATATGGTGTCTGGGTCTATGCCATTCTGTTCGCGATCGTCTTTGCCGAGACCGGCCTGGTGGTGGTGCCCTTCCTGCCGGGCGATTCGCTGCTCTTTATCGCCGGTGCGTTCTGCGCCACCGGGGCGATGAACGAGTGGGTGCTGATCGGGCTGCTGCTGGTCGCGGCGATCGGCGGCAATACCGTCAACTACTGGATCGGCAGCTGGATCGGGCCCAAGGTGTTCGAGCATCAATGGCGCTTCCTGGACCAGCAGGCGCTGCGCAAGACGCACGACTTCTACGAGCGCCACGGCGGCAAGACGCTGGTGATCGCGCGCTTCGTGCCGATCGTGCGGACCTTCGCGCCCTTCGTCGCCGGGGTGTCGCAGATGACGTTCGCGCGCTTCCAGTTCTTCAATGTGCTGGGCGCGGTCATCTGGGTGTTCGGCCTGGTGTTCGCCGGCTACTTCTTCGGCAACCTGCCCTTCATCAAGCAGTACCTGAACCTGATCGTGCTGGCCGGCATCAGCGCGGCGATCGTGCCGCTGATTCTGGGCGGCCTGTGGCGCCTGCTGCGGCGCGGCGACAAGCACCGCCGCGTGTCGTAAGACGCGGCTTCATGTAGCGTACCCAAGCCGTCGTCCCCGCGAAGGCGGGGGCCCAGTGGCATTCAACGACGCCGGATTCCCGCTTTCGCGGGAATGACGCGATGGTCGTTCGGATTCAGTTCAGCGACCGGCTCATCATCCGCAGCGCCGGCATGCGGTCGCGGATCTGGGTCGAATCGGCCGCATCGGGCCGCGCGCTGACATAGGCCTCCAGATCTTCCAGCGCGGGCCGGAAGCATTCCAGATTCGCGTAGGCCAGGCCCCGGTCGCGCACTTCCTCGATCGAATCGGGCAGCAGGATCACCAGCCGGTTCTGCACCGCCAGCAGCCGCTGCCAGCGCGACTCCTGCAGATAGATCGCCTTCAGATTGCGCAGCATGCGCGCGATGATCTCGCGATGGCTGGCGGTCTGCAGGAACAGGCCCAGCGGCACCGCGTTCGGATCGGCGATGCCCTCGCGCTCCAGGTACGGGTCCAGCATGTCCTGCAACTGCTCCTTGGACAGCGTCTCGCCGGTCAGTGGATCGAGCACGACCTCGCCCGCCGGAATCGACATCCGCAGCAGGAAGTGATTGGGGAAGGAGACACCCTTGAGCGGCAGGCCGATCTGCTGGCCCAGTTCCATGTACAGCACCGCCAGCGAGATCGGGATGCCGCGCCGCTGCCGCAACACCACATTCAGATACGAGTTGTCGGGGTCGTAGTAGTCGTTCGCGTTGGGCCCGAAGCCCAGGTCGCGGTAGAAGAAATGGTTCAGCAGGCGCAGGCGCTGGATCGCCGGGGTGCCGTCGGCAATCCGCCGTTTCAGCCGCAGGGCGAGCACATCGATGGCGGCCAGTTCGGCTTGCAGGTCCAGGTCAGGGTAGGCGTCCTGTGCGATCGACAGGGCCGTTTCGGTCAGCGGGATGCCGCTGTCGTCCGCCACCAGCGCGGCAAAATAGTCCAGGACTTTGGTCGAGGTCATAGCGGTTCCTGGTTGCGGCCGGCGCCCTGGTCTTCAGGCTGCTTTGCGCTTGAAGGCAGCATAGCGCAGGCCCGTGAGCCACAGTGTACCGAAGTAGACGACCGCCGCAAGCACCAGGCAAGAGGCCATCAGCGCGATCCGCAGCAGCGGCGTGGTACCGAGGGCAACCCAATCGAAGGTGCGCGCGAACCACAGCAGCACGCCGGCCAGCAGCGTGGCCGCGGCCGAGAGCTGCGCGAGGAACAGCCACCAGCCCGGTGCGGGCCGGTAGACGCCGACGCGGCGCAGGCCGATGAACAGCAGCAGGGCGTTGAGCGTCGCGCTGACGCTGATCGACAGCGCCAGCCCCGCGTGCCCCAGCCACGGGACGAAGGCGAGGTTGGCCAGCTGCGTCATCACCAGCATCGCGATCGCGATCTTGACCGGCGTGCGGATGTCTTGGCGCGCATAGAAGCCGGGCGCGAGGATCTTGACCAGAATCTGGCCGACCAGGCCGACGCCGTAGGCCATCACCGCGAGCCTCGTCATCTCGACCGCATGGGCGTCGAACTTGCCGTAGTGGAACAGCACCGCGGTCAGCGGGCGGCCAAAGACATAGAGGCCGATCGCGCTCGGGATCGCCAGCAGGAAGGTCAGCCGCAGGCCCCAGTCAAGCAGCGCCGAATACTCGTCGCCGTCTTCGCGCGCGCTGGCCTTGGACAGGCTCGGCAGCAGGATCGTGCCGATCGCCACGCCGAGCAGGGCGGTCGGAAATTCCATCAGGCGGTCGGCATAGGTCAGGAACGACACGCTGCCGGTGGCCAGGCGCGAGGCGATATTGGTATTGATGATCAGGCTGATCTGCGCGACCGATACGCCCAGCAGCGCCGGGCCCATCTGCCGCAGGATGCGGCGCACGCCGGGATCGCGCCAGGCGGCGCGCAGGTTCACGCTGATGCGCGGCAGCATGCCGATGCGCTTGAGCGCGGGCACCTGGATCGCCAGCTGCAGCACGCCGCCGACCAGCACGCCCCAGGCCTGCGCGTAGATCGGCTGCTGCAGATGGGGCGCGACGAACAGCGCGGCGCCGATCAGCGACAGGTTCAGCAGCACCGGCGTGAAGGCCGGCACCGCGAAGTTGCGCCAGGTGTTCAGCACACCCGAGGCGAGCGCCACCATCGAGATCAGGCCGATGTACGGGAACATCACGCGGGTCATGAAGACGGCCGCGTCGTAGGTCTGGTTGTCGCCGCGAAAGCCCGTTGCGACGATGGTCATGATCACCGGGGCGGCGAGCACGCCGATCAGCGACACCGCGGCCAGGGCCCATGCCATCACGGTGGCGACCGCATCGACCAGCAGCCGGGTCGGCTCGTCGCCGCGCTTGCCGTGGTATTCGCCCAGGATCGGCACGAACGCCTGCTGGAAGGCGCCCTCGCCGAAGATCCGGCGCAGCATGTTGGGGATGCGGAAGGCGACATTGAACGCGTCGGTCATGTCCGAGGCGCCGAACGCGCGGGCGATCAGGATCTCGCGGATCAGGCCGGTGATGCGCGAGAGCATCGTCAGGCCGCTGATGGTGGCGAGCGATTTGAGCAGGTTCAAGGTCGGGGAGAGACGGAAACGGTTGTGGCGCGGCCGGGGGCGTCGCCGGGTGGCGGATCGCTGTCAGACGGCCGCCGAGGGCCGAAAGTTGCAATCGCACCACACCGGGCTGAAAGGGGCCCGCCAATTGTGGCGCCAATTATACGGATTGGAGTGCGCGGCCCGCCGCGTTTGCGAGGGGGTGGGATCTTCCTTGCGGCGGCTTCGATCTTGTGTGTATAATCGCCGATTCGAGAAGATAGTTGCGTTCCGGATTCGTGTGTCAGTGCATCCCGGGTCGCTCTTGTGCAATCCACGCACGCATCTGAAT
>JAPSLP010000058.1 GCA_031180665.1 Cupriavidus sp.
CGAAGGCGGCCTCGGCGGCCAGCATGCCGGTCTTGATCGCGGCGTGGCTGCCCTTGATGCGCGAGGCGTTCAGATAGCCAGCATCGCAGCCCACCAGCGCGCCGCCCGGGAAGATCGTCTTGGGCAGGGACAGCAGGCCGCCCGCGGTGATCGCGCGCGCGCCGTAGCCGATCCGCTTGCCGCCCTCGAAGTACGGGCGGATCTCCGGATGCGTTTTGAAGCGCTGGAATTCCTCGAACGGCGACAGCCACGGGTTGGTGTAGTCCAGGCCCACCACGAAGCCCACCGCCACCTTGTTGTCCTCCATGTGATAGAGGAAGGAGCCGCCGTAGGTGGCCGGGTCCAGCGGCCAGCCCGCGGTATGGACCACCAGGCCGGGCTTGTGCTTGGCCGGGTCGATCTCCCACAGCTCCTTCAGGCCGATGCCGTAGCTCTGCGGGTCCTTGCCGGCGTCGAGGCGGAATCGCTCGATCAGCTGCTTGCCCAGATGGCCGCGCGAGCCTTCGGCAAAGATCGTGTACTTCGCGTGCAGCTCCATGCCGAGCTGGAAGTTGTCGGTGGGCTCGCCGTCCTTGCCGATGCCCAGGTTGCCGGTGGCCACGCCCTTGACCGAGCCGTCCTCGTTGTACAGCACCTCGGCGGCGGGGAAGCCCGGGAAGATCTCCACGCCCAGCGCCTCGGCCTGCTGGCCGAGCCAGCGCACGAAGTTCGACAGGCTGACGATGTAGTTGCCCTCGTTATGGAAGCACTCGGGCAGCAGCGCCGGCGGCGTGCCGCGCGAGCCGGTCTCGTTCAGGAACAGGAACTGGTCCTCGGTGACCGGCTGGTTCAGCGGCGCGCCCAGTTCCTTCCAGTTCGGCAGCAGTTCGTTCAGCGCGCGCGGGTCCATGATCGCGCCCGACAGGATGTGGGCGCCGGGCTCCGAGCCCTTTTCCAGCACGCAGACATTGACTTCGCTGCCCTTGTCCTGCGCCAGCTGTTTCAGGCGGATGGCCGTCGCCAGGCCGGCGGGGCCGCCGCCGACGATGACGACATCGTATTCCATGGATTCGCGGGGGCCGAACTGCTCCACGAGCTGCTGCTGGTCCATTGTCTCTAACCCTCTTTTGTTGCTGCGTACTTGTGTATGGGGAAGCGGTGATCCGGGGTGGCCTGTGTCGCCGGAACCGGGCGACGGCAAGGTCTGCAAGGATGGCATTGGGCCGGCAGGCGGGGACGGAATGCTGCGGATCGACGCGTGGCCCGGCTGCTTGCGGTCGGCTTTTCTGCTGGATCGCGATGGATCGGGCGCGCTATTTTGCTTGCACGCTTTCGCCTCGCTGTTTCCTTTTTGTGCCCGAGTTCTTAGAATCTCCGGCATTGTCCGGGACTCGACACCCACAGGCAAGCTATTTTTTGGAACGATCGTTCGTTTTTTAATATACTGCCTTCGCTGCCATGCAACGGGGGCAGCCATCGAACGCGATTCCGGCGCCGCCGGGACGCGTTCCACTGCAGAGGTCCATATGGGTTTGTCGATCAATCTGGAAGGGAAGGTCGCGATGGTGACCGGTGCGTCGAGCGGGCTGGGCATGCGCTTCGCGCAGGTGCTGTCGGCCGCCGGCGCCAAGGTGGTGCTGGCCTCGCGCCGCGCCGAGCGGCTCAAGGAACTGCGCGCGGCGATCGAAGCCGATGGCGGCAGCGCGCATGTGGTGCGGCTCGACGTGACCGACCCCGACAGCATTCGCGCCGCGGTGGCGCATGCCGAGACCGAGGCGGGGGCGATCGACATCGTCGTCAACAACTCGGGCGTGTCCACCACGCAGCGGCTGACCGATGTCACCGCCGACGACTTCGACTTCGTCTTCGACACCAATACCCGCGGCGCCTTCTTCGTGGCGCAGGAAGTGGCCAAGCGGATGATCGCGCGGTCCAAGGGCGCCGAGCGCAACGGCACGCCGCTGCCACAGTCGCGCATCATCAATATCGCCTCGGTGGCCGGCCTGAAGGTGCTGTCGCAGATCGGCGTCTACTGCATGAGCAAGGCCGCGGTGGTCCACATGACCAAGGCGATGGCGCTCGAGTGGGCCCGCTATGGCATCAACGTCAATGCGATCTGCCCGGGCTATATCGACACCGATATCAACCACCATCACTGGGACACCGATGCCGGCCAGAAGCTGATCCAGCTGCTGCCGCGCAAGCGCCTGGGCAAGCCCGAGGACCTCGACGGCCTGTTGCTGCTGCTCGCTTCGGACCAGTCGCAGTTCATCAACGGCGCCGTGATCACCGCCGACGACGGTATGGTATAAAGCCAGCCGCGCGCGCCGCCGATACCGATTTCATCCGCGAGTCGGCGAGCGCGCCCGACGGCGTTCGCCTGTGCCCGACTCCCGCCAGAAGCGGGGCGGGCCCTTCAGCCCGGGGCTTATCCGGTCCCCTCGGGCGCCACGGCCGACGCCTGGCCACCTGCATGCCGCTGCCAATCCCTAGGGTATTGGAGGTGTCCGCCCATCGCCAGTGTGGGCATAATTCGCTGGTGCCGATTCCATAAGCCTTTAATTAGCTGCGCCCGATCGCTGCGGACCATGCCCCACCGGGGAGCGCCAGCGACAGCGGCGGCGAAAACGAGGGCATTCACAAAAGTACGCCGCCAAGGCGTCATGCAGCAGCTGCCGCGGTCCTGCAGGCCGACGGCGGCCCGGACCGGAGGCCGGGGAGATGGAGCAGCAAGAGCAGGTGCGGCGCGACGCCGCGCCACAGCACGCGGTCGATTCGGCCTTGATCACCGAACCCGTGGACCAGGCAGCGGATGCCGAATTCCGCATCAGCCCCCGCATCGAAGACTGGATCGGCATCGTCGTGATGATGCTGCTGGTGATCATCACCTTCGCCAATGTCGCGGTGCGCTATCTGACCGATGAATCGTTCGCCTGGACCGAGGAGTTCTCGGTCTTCCTGATGATCGTGCTGGCGCTGGTCGGCGGCAGCGCCGCAGTCGCGCGCGACCGGCATATCCGCATCGAATTCTTCTTCGAGCGCGGCAGCGAGGCACGCCAGCGTCGGCTCGCGGTGGTGTCGGCGCTGGCGGTCGCGATCATGTTCGTCGCGCTCGCTGTGCTGGGCGCCCGTATCACCTGGGACGAATACACCTACGGCGAAACCTCGCCCGGCATCGGCGTGCCCAGCTGGTGGTACTCGGTCTGGCTGCCGCTGCTGTCGGCCTGCATCGCGCTGCGTGCGCTGGCGCTGGCCGGACGCAATGTGCGCGCGCTGAAGGCCCTGCATGCGCAGCGCCGGCAGGACGGCGGGGAGCGCCAGCCATGACGCTGATCGCCATCGTGCTGTTTGCCGTCTTCATCGTGCTGATGCTGCTCGGCGTGCCGATCGGCGTCGCGCTCGGCCTCGGCGGCCTGGCGGCGATCGGGCTGTCCAATCTCGACACGCAGATGTTCGGCCTGCTGGCCGTGCCGCAGAACTTCTACGCGGGCCTGGCCAAATATCCGCTGCTGGCGATTCCGATGTTCGTGCTGGTCGGCTCGATCTTCGACCGCTCCGGCGTCGCCCAGCGGCTGGTCACGCTGGCGATCGCCGTGGTCGGACGCGGCCCCGGCATGCTGCCGTTGGTGGCGATCCTGGTGGCGATGTTCCTCGGCGGGATCTCCGGCTCGGGTCCGGCCAATGCGGCCGCGGTCGGCGGCGTGATGATCGCCGCGATGTCGCGCGCCGGCTATCCGGGTTCGTTCAGCGCGGCAGTGGTCGGCGCGGCCGCGGCCACCGACATCCTGATTCCGCCGTCGGTCGCCTTCATCGTCTACAGCGTGCTGGTACCCGGGGCCTCGGTGCCGGCGCTGTTCGCGGCGGGCATGATTCCCGGCGTGCTGGCCGGCATCGCGCTGATCGTGCCGGCGGTCTGGCTGGCGCGCAAGCACAAGATGGGCGCGGCCGAGGCCTCGCTGCCCCGGCCGCCGTTCTGGCGCAGCCTGCGCGAGGCGGCCTGGGGCCTGTTCGCGCCGGTGCTGATCCTGGGCGGCATGCGCGCGGGCTGGTTCACACCGACCGAAGCCGCGGTGGTGGCGGTGGTCTACGGGCTGTTTGTCGGCATGGTGGTCTACCGCTCGATCGGCCTGCGCGATCTGTACGTGATCTTCCGCGAGGCCGCCGAGACCTCGTCGGTGATCCTGCTGGTGGTGGCGCTGGCCGGCATCTTCGCCTACGCGCTGTCGACGCTGGGCGTGATCGACCCGCTCGCGCAGGCCATCGCCAATTCGGGCGTCGGCGAGTACGGCGTGCTGGCGCTGATCGTGCTGCTGCTGATCACGGTCGGCATGTTCCTCGACGGCATCTCGATCTTCCTGATCTTCGTGCCGCTGCTGCTGCCGATCGCCAATGCCTTCCAGTGGGACCCGGTGTGGTTCGGCGTGGTGCTGACGCTCAAGGTCGCGCTGGGCCAGTTCACGCCGCCGCTGGCGGTAAACCTGATGGTGTCTTGCCGGATCGCCCGCGTGCGGATGGAAGAGACTGTGCCGTGGGTGGTGTGGATGCTGCTGGCGATGTTCGGCGCGATGCTGCTGGTGCTGGCGTTTCCGCCGCTGGCGACGTGGCTGCCGGCGCGGCTGGGCTATTGAGGTGCGCGTCGCGGGTTCCCGTATTTCTGTTTGATCTTCAGTCCATTCAGTCCAAATAACGATTTCCGAGAGGAGAGCTGACTCATGAAACGCCGTGTCCTGATGCTGTCGATGGCCGCCACCATCGCCGCCGCCGCCCTCGCGCCCGCCGGTGCGATGGCGCAGACCTACAAGTCCGAATACAAGATGTCGCTGGTGCTCGGCCCGGCCTTCCCGTGGGGCAAGGGCGGCGAGATCTGGGCCGACCTGGTCCGCCAGCGCACCAATGGGCGCATCAATATCAAGCTCTACCCGGGCACCTCGCTGGTGGCGGGCGACCAGACCCGCGAGTTCTCCGCGATCCGCCAGGGTGTGATCGACATGGCGATCGGTTCGACCATCAACTGGTCGCCGCAGGTGCGCGAGCTGAACCTGTTCTCGCTGCCGTTCCTGATGCCCGACTACAAGGCGCTCGATGCGCTGACGCAGGGCGAGGTCGGCAAGCAGCTGTTCACCACGCTCGAAAAGGCCGGCGTGGTGCCGCTGGCCTGGGGCGAGAACGGCTTCCGCGAAGTGTCCAATTCCAAGCGCGAGATCCGCAAGCCCGAGGACCTGAAGGGCCTGAAGCTGCGGGTGGTCGGCTCGCCGCTGTATATCGACACGTTCAACGCGCTGGGCGCCAATCCGACCCAGATGAGCTGGGCCGACGCGCAGCCGGCGATGGCCTCGGGCGCGGTCGACGGCCAGGAGAATCCGCAGTCGGTGTTTGCCGCCGCCAAGCTGTACACCGTCGGCCAGAAGTTCGTGACGACCTGGGGCTATGTCGCCGACCCGCTGATCTTCGTGGTCAACAAGCAGATCTGGGAAAGCTGGACGCCGGCCGACCGCGAGATCGTCCGGCAGGCGGCGATCGATGCCGGCAAGCAGGAGGTGGCTTTGGCGCGCAAGGGCCTGGCCGAGCCAGGCGCCCCGGCCTGGAAGGAGATGGAAGCGCACGGCGTCAAGGTCACGCACCTGAGCCCCGCCGAGCACGACGCCTTCCGCAAGGCGACCGCCAAGGTCTACGACAAGTGGAAGAAGCAGATCGGCGCCGACCTGGTCGGCAAGGCCGAGGCGGCCATCGCCAAGCGCTGATCCGGGTGGGAACCGTTCCCGCGCCCTTGGTGCGGGAACGAGCCTCCGGCTATCCGAAACCACACGGCAATTCCGAACCACACGCGAGATGAAACACGTCTTCACGCTGCGCATGCCGATCCGCTGGGGCGACATGGACGCGATGGGCCATGTCAACAACACCGTCTATTTCCGCTACCTGGAGCAGGCGCGCATCTCGTGGTTCGAATCGCTGGGCTGCAGCGGCCGCGACGAGAACGGGCAGGGGCCGGTGATCGTCAACGCCCATATGAATTTCCGGCGCCAGCTGCGCTATCCGGGCGAGATCGAATGCCGCGTCTTCGCAGGTGAGCTCGGCCGCAGCAGCTTCGAGACGCGGATGGAGATCCGCCGCTGCGACGATGCCCAGACCGTGTTCGCCGATGGCGGCGCCAAGGTGGTCTGGTGCGATTACGAGGCGGAGAAATCGGTGCCGCTACCGGCGGCGATCCGGACGCTGCTGGAGAGCTGAGCGTTTTCTCTCCCTCTCCCGCCTGCGGGAGAAGGGGGCGACCTCAATGATTGACCAGCCGCTGCACCAGGTCCACCGCCGTATGCGCGCCGTATTTCTTCATCAGCCGCGCCCGGTAGATATCGACGGTGCGCGGGCTGATCGATAGCGACTTGCCGATCTGCTTGCTGGTCTTGCCCTCGACCAGCTGGGCCGCGATATCGCGCTCGCGCGCGGTCAGCTGGGCGGTCACCGGGCGCTTCTGCGACAGGTCCTCGAAGCTCCAGATGCCGGCCCCCAGCGGCTGCTGCCGGTCCAGCGCGCGGCCGGTCACGTGGCACCAGAACAATTCCCCGTTGGCCCGCTTCATGATCCGTTCGTCGGAATAGAGCCCGCGCGCGTTCATGATCGGCACGATGCGCGCGCCGGTGCGCTCGAACTCGTCGGCGGTCGGGTACAGTACCTGGAACGACTGGCCGATCAGCGCCTCCCGCGTCGTGCCGAAGATGCGGCAGACTTCGTCGTTGCAGTCTTCGATCCTGCGCTCGCGCGAGAGCACGAGGCCGACCGGCGCCAGCTGGAAGGCGGTCTGATAGTCGATGGCAGGCATTGTCCTTATGTATTTCTACGTACTGGCGTCCGCTGCGGGGCTTGCGTATCCTTTGGAGCGCTGTCGACGGCCGGCGCGCGGGTCCCGCCCGGCGCGGCCGTAGCGATTGTAACGTTACCCGCGAGCGGCGTCGCCGCCTCGTCCGGGAACATCATCGAGGAAGGAGAGACGATATGAACAAGGTCTACGCCAGCGCCGCCGAGGCGCTTGCCGGCGTGGTCCGCGATGGACAGACCATCGCGGTCGGCGGCTTCGGCCTGTGCGGCATCCCGGAGGCCCTGATCGCGGCGTTGCGCGACAGCGGCGCGAAAGGGCTGACCTGCATCTCGAACAATGCCGGCGTCGATGGCTTCGGCCTGGGCCTGCTGCTGGCCACGCGGCAGATCCGCAAGATGATCTCGTCCTATGTCGGCGAGAACAAGGAATTCGAACGCCAGTACCTGGCCGGCGAACTCGAGCTCGAATTCACGCCGCAGGGCACGCTGGCCGAGAAGCTGCGCGCTGGTGGCGCCGGCATCCCGGCCTTCTTCACCAGGACCGGCGTCGGCACCATCGTGGCCGAGGGCAAGGAGATCCGGGAATTCGACGGCGAGCAATACGTGATGGAGCGCTCCCTGACCGCCGACGTCGCGCTGGTCAAGGCGTACAAGGCCGACAAGGCCGGCAACCTGATCTTTCGCCGCACCGCGCGCAACTTCAACCCGATGTGTGCGATGGCCGGCAAGGTCACCGTCGCGGAGGTCGAACAGATCGTCGAGATCGGCGAACTCGATCCGGACGAGATCCACACACCGGGCATCTTCGTGCAGCGCATCGTGCTGAACGCCCATCCCGAGAAACGCATCGAGCAGCGCACCGTGCGTGCCGCGGCCTGACGATCAAGGAGACAGATCATGGCATGGACACGTGATGAAATGGCGGCGCGCGCCGCGCGCGAGCTGCAGGACGGCTTCTATGTGAACCTGGGCATCGGCCTGCCGACCCTGGTGGCCAACCATGTGCCGCCGGGCGTCGAGGTCTGGCTGCAGTCCGAAAACGGGCTGCTGGGCATCGGCCCGTTTCCGACCGAGGAAGAGGTCGACGCCGACATGATCAATGCCGGCAAGCAGACCGTGACCACGCTGCCGGGCTCGTCGATCTTCTCGTCGGCGGACTCGTTCGCGATGATCCGCGGCGGCCATATCAACCTGGCCATCCTCGGCGCGATGCAGGTCAGCCAGAAGGGCGACCTTGCCAACTGGATGATCCCGGGCAAGATGGTCAAGGGCATGGGCGGGGCGATGGACCTGGTGGCCGGCGTGGGCCGGGTGGTCGTACTGATGGAACATACCGCCAAGAAGAAGGACGGCAGCGAGGACCTGAAGATCCTGGAGGCCTGCACGCTGCCGCTGACGGGCGTGGGCGTGGTCGATCGCATCATCACCGACCTGGGCGTGATGGACGTCACGCCGGAAGGGCTGAAGCTGGTCGAGACGGCACCGGGCGTCAGCCGCGAGGAAATCCAGAGCAAGACCGGCGTGCCGCTGCTGTAAGGTCGACGCCGCGCGCTGCGGCAGAAAAAGAAGCCCCCGCGTGGAAGAAGGCGGGGGCTTTTTCTTGCCCGGACCGTTGCCGCCGGTAAGGGGCGGCAGGGCGGCAGGGGCGGCAGGGGCGGGTTGGGGATCGCCGCCGATCAATGCGCGGCCGGCCGCGCCGGGTAGCGCGCGAACACCGACGCGCCGCCGTCGGCGCGCACCAGCAGCACGGAATAGGGGTCGACGCGCGGCCCCTGTTCCATGCCGGGCGAACCGATCGGCATGCCGGGCACTGCAAGGCCGATGGCCTTGGGTTTGCCCGCCAGCAGCTTGCGGATCTCGGCGGCCGGCACGTGGCCCTCGATCGCATAGCCCTCGACCACGCCGGTGTGGCAGGAGCCGAAGCGCTCCGGCATGCCGAGGCGGGCGCGGTGCACGCCGGTATCCTCGACGTCGTGCACCTTGACCTCGAAGCCATGCTCGCGCAGGTGCGCGACCCAGCCATCGCAGCAACCGCACAGCGGGCTCTTGTAGACCTCGATCGGGGTTTTCATCGCTGGCGCCTTCGCCGCGGGCGCGGCCGCGCGGGCGAGCGGTGCCAGTCCGGCCGACAGGGCGGCGCCGCCGAGAAGGCCCTTCAGAACGTCTCTTCGCTTCATCGTGTTCTGGAGCGCGCCATCACTGCGCGACCCAGCCTCCGTCCATGTTCCAGATTGCACCGCGCACCTGGCGCGCGGCATCGCTGGCGAGGAACACTGCCAGCGCGCCGAGCTCGTCGGGCGTGACGAACTGCCCCGACGGCTGCTTCTCCAGCACCAGCTCGCGCTTGGCCTGCTCGATCGGAATGCCCTCGCGCTCGGCGCGGGCTTCCACCTGCTTCTGCACCAGCGGCGTCAGTACCCAGCCCGGGCAGATCGCATTGGCGGTGACGCCGGTCTGCGCGGTCTCCAGCGCCGTGACCTTGGTCAGGCCGACGATGCCGTGCTTGGCGGCGACATAGGCCGACTTCTGCGCCGAGGCGACCAGCCCGTGGGTCGAGGCGACATTGATCACGCGGCCCCAGTCCTTGCGCTTCATGCCGGGCAGCGCCAGGCGCGTGGTGTGGAAGGCCGAGGTCAGGTTGATGGCGATGATCGCATCCCAGCGCTCGATGGGGAAATCCTCGATATTGGCCACATGCTGGATGCCGGCGTTATTGACCAGGATGTCGACGCCGCCGAACTCGCTGTCGGCATAGCGCATCATGTCCTCGATCTCGGCGGCCTTGCTCATGTCCGCGCCGTGATAGCCGACGCGGATGCCGCTGCCGACCTGCTCGATCTGGCGCTTGGCGCCGTCGGCATCGCCGAATCCGTTGACGATCAGATGCGCGCCCTGCGCGGCCAGCGCCTGGGCGATGCCCAGACCGATTCCGCTGGTCGAACCGGTCACCAGCGCCGTCTTGCCCTTCAGCATATGAGCCTCCGTGGAGAAATGGGGTGCAACGCGCCGTGCCGCCGCGGCGCGGCCGTCGTTGCTGTCGCATTGTAGCGCTGGCGTACAATCGGGCTTTGCCCAGCCGGCGCCGCCCCGCGGCGCCATGCGCGACGCTCACGTGTCGCGGTTTTTGTCGCGCGCCATTGCCGCGCCTTATTCGCGTTCCTCGCGCAGGGAGTCAAGATGTCAGCCAGTCCGCGCCTCGGCTTCGTGCAGTGCATCAGCCCCGCTGGCCTGCACCGCATGGCGTACCACGAGTGGGGCGACCCCACCAATCCGCGCGTGCTGATGTGCGTGCACGGCCTGACCCGCACCGGCCGCGATTTCGACGAGATCGCGCGCGCGTTCAGCGGCGAATATCGCGTGGTCTGCCCCGACGTGGTCGGTCGGGGCCGGTCCGACTGGCTTGCCGATCCCCGCCGCTACATCGTGCCGCAGTACGTCTCCGACATGGTGACGCTGATTGCGCGCCTGAACGTCGAGCAGGTGGACTGGTTCGGCACCTCGATGGGCGGACTGATCGGCATGGGGCTGGCGGCGCTGCCCAAGAGCCCGGTGCGCAAGCTGCTGCTCAACGACGTCGGCCCGCGCATCGCCGCCTCGGCGCTGGAACGGATCGGCTCCTATCTGGGACTGCCGGTGCGTTTCAAGACCTTCGAAGAGGGCCTGGCGTATCTGCAGACCATCAGCGCCTCGTTCGGCCGCCATACGCCGGAGCAGTGGCGCGAATTGAATGGCGCGATCCTCAAGCCGGTGCAGGGCGCGGAGGGTCTGGAATGGGGCCTGCATTACGACCCGGCGCTGGCCGTGCCGTTCCGCGAGACCACGCCCGAGATGGCCGCGGCCGGCGAGCTCGCGATGTGGCGCATGTTCGAGTCGATCCCGGTGCCAGTACTGGTGGTACGCGGCGCGCAGTCCGATCTGCTGACGCGCGAGACCGTCGCCGAGATGGTGGCGCGCGGCAAGCAGGCGCGTTCGGTCGAGGTGCCGGACGTGGGCCATGCGCCGACCTTCGTCGATCCGGCGCAGATCGCCATCGCGCGCGAATTTTTCGTCGGCGCGGCAGGGGCCTGAGCCCCGCGCCGCGCCAATCAACCCAGAGCAGCACAGGCTGCATCCATACAACGATGAGCACGACCGCATTGAAACGCGCCCATGTGGGCAAACGTCTTTCCGAATATGCCGTCTACAACGGCGTGGTCTATCTGGCCGGCCAGGTGCCCGAGGTCGATCCCGACGCCGATATCCGCGGCCAGACCCGCGAGGTGCTCGGCCATATCGACCGACTGCTGGCCGAGGCCGGCAGCGACAAGACGCGCATCCTGTCGTGCCAGATCTTCCTGAACGATATCGCCGATATCGGCGCGATGAACGAGGTCTGGGACGAATGGGTGCCGCAGGGCAATACGCCGCCGCGCGCAACGGTCCAAGCGAAACTGGCCAATCCGAAGTACCGGATCGAGGTGGTCGTCACCGCGGCGCTCCATTGAGCCGGCACGCGCATTGGTTTGAATGGCGTTGAAGGTGCAGCAGAGGAAGTGGTGACATGGTGACGTCCACCGACGCGACCGGGCAGATCGCCGGCACGCCGGACGCGGGCCTGGTCGAGCAGGCCCTGGCGTATGCGCGCGAGCATGGCGCGGCGGTCGCGCTGCCCACCGGCGAGAGCGTGCTGTCGCATGCCGAGGGGATGCTGCGCATCCTCGACGGCCTGCGCATCGATGACGCCGCGCGCGCCGCGGCCTGCCTGTTCCCGGTGGCCGCCTTCGTGCCCGAAACCGAGGGCGTGATCGCCGAGCGCTTCGGCGACGAGGTCGCGCGCCTGGTCAAGGACGTGCGCCAGCTGCTGCGCATCGGCGCGATCGCCGTCAACCGTGGCGATACCGTCGAAGTGCCTTCCTCGCGCAACGAAGCGCAGGCGCGCCACGAGCAGGTCGAGGCGCTGCGCAAGATGCTGCTGGCCTTCGCGCAGGACATCCGCGTGGTGCTGGTGCGCCTGGCTTCGCGGCTGCAGACGCTGCGCTGGCTGGCGCAGACCAAGAACGCGCCGCTGCCCGGCGTGGCGCGCGAAACGCTGGACATCTACGCGCCGCTGGCCAACCGGCTCGGCATCTGGCAGATGAAGTGGGAGCTGGAGGACCTGGCCTTCCGCTTCGAGCAGCCGGACACCTACAAGCGCATCGCACGCCTGCTCGACGAAAAGCGCATCGAGCGCGAGGGCTATATTTCGCAGGCGATCGAACGGCTGCAGCGCGAGCTCGCTGCGGCCGGCATCCGCGCCGAGGTCAGCGGCCGGCCCAAGCACATCTACAGCATCTGGAAAAAGATGCGCGGCAAGGATCTCGACTTCGCCGATCTGTACGATGTGCGCGCCTTCCGCGTGATCGTCGACGACATCAAGGACTGCTATGCGGTGCTCGGCATCGTCCACCATGTCTGGCAGCCGATTCCGCGCGAGTTCGACGACTACATCTCCCGCCCCAAGGCCAACGGCTACAAGTCGCTGCACACGGTGGTGATCGGCGACGACGGACGCGCCTTCGAGGTGCAGATCCGCACCCACGAGATGCACCACTTCGCCGAATACGGCGTGGCGGCGCATTGGCGCTACAAGGAGGCCGGCGGCAAGGGCTACAGCGGGCAGTTCGCCGCCAACGAGAGCTACGACGAGAAGATTGCCTGGCTGCGGCAGCTGCTGGCGTGGAAGGACGACGCCGACCACACGGTGGCGCACGACGAATCGCCGTGGGAGCAGCTCAAGCATGCGGCGATCGACGACCACATCTACGTGCTGACGCCGCAGGCGCGCGTGGTCGCGCTGCCGCAGGGCGCGACGCCGGTGGACTTCGCCTACTACCTGCATACGGACCTCGGCCATCGCTGCCGTGGCGCGCGGGTCGACGGGGCGATGGTGCCGCTGAATACGCCGCTGAAGAACGGCCAGACCGTGGAGATCGTGGCGGTCAAGCAGGGCGGGCCGTCGCGCGACTGGTTGAACGCGGACCTCGGCTACCTGGCCAGCTCGCGCGCGCGCGCCAAGGTGCGCGCGTGGTTCAACGCGCTCGATTCGCAGGAGACCATCGCGCAGGGCCGCGTGCTGATCGACAAGACGCTGCAGCGCGAGGGCAAGACCGCGGTCAATCTGGACGTGCTGGCGACGCGGCTGGGCTTCAAGACCCCAGACGAGCTGTACGCGGCGGTGGCCAAGGAGGAGTTCAGCCTGCGCCACGTCGAGCAGGCGCTGCGCCATCCGGAAGGCGAGGGCGCGCCGCAGGTCAGCGAGGAAGAGGCGGTCACCAAGAAGAGCCGCGCCACCAGCGTCGCCCGCGGGGCCAAGAGCGGCGTGCTGGTGGTGGGCGTCGATTCGCTGATGACGCAGATGTCGCGCTGCTGCAAGCCGGCGCCGCCCGACGACATCGTCGGCTTCGTCACGCGGGGCCGCGGCGTGTCGATCCATCGGCGCCAGTGCCATACCTTCCAGCAACTGGCGGCGCGCGCGCCCGAGCGCATCATCCAGACCGAATGGGGCAAGAAGAGCGACGCGGTCTATCCGGTCGCGATCCACGTCGAGGCGATCGACCGCCAGGGACTGCTGCGGGATATCTCCGAGGTGCTGTCGCGCGAGAAGATCAACGTCACCGGCGTCAAGACGCTGAGCAGCAAGGGTGTGGCGCGGATGCAGTTCACCGCCGAGGTGGCGGAGGCGACCCAGCTGCAGCGCGCGCTGGGGTTGATCGAAGAGGTGTCCGGGGTGTTGCAGGCTCAAAGAAAGTGATGCTATACTCGCGGCTTCGCTAGGCTCGTAGCTCAGCTGGTTAGAGCACCACCTTGACATGGTGGGGGTCGTTGGTTCGAGTCCAATCGAGCCTACCAACGAATTGCAGTACCGAAGACAGCAGTACCCGAGACATTTCACCGAAGGACATCCAGACGCCATGGTTATGACACCGCGAACTACTACCGCTGACAAGCGACAGTAGGTCGAGGTGCGTCTTCGTCCCAGGTCGCCCGCAACATCGGGTCGATCGATTGGGTGAAATTATGAAAAACGCGGCCTTGGCCGCGTTTTTTTTCGCCTGTCGCCTGCCAGCACCCTGATAAGCTGCCGGTCGCCCGGTCCCATGCGGGGCGGCCAGTCGAGAAATATTCATCCGCCCGGAGGCAAGCCTCCATGCCGGCGGATTCCCTGTAAGAGGTCCAAGATGATCGCAATCACGCTGCCGGATGGCTCCCGCCGCGAGTTCCCCGAACCCGTCACGGTCGCCCAGGTCGCGCAGAGCATCGGCGCCGGCCTGGCCAAGGCCGCGCTGGCCGGCAAGGTCGACGGCAACCTGGTCGATACCAGCTATCTGATCGATCGCGACGCCTCGCTGGCCATCGTCACGGACAAGGATCCGGAGGGCGTCGACATCATCCGCCACTCCACGGCCCACCTGCTGGCCTATGCGGTCAAGTCGCTCTATCCCGACGCGCAGGTCACGATCGGTCCGGTGATCGAGAACGGCTTCTACTACGACTTCGCCTACAAGCGCCCCTTCACGCCGGAAGACCTGGCCGCCATCGAGAAGAAGATGGCCGAGTTGGCGAAGAAGGACGAGAAGGTGTCGCGCGAGGTGTGGAATCGCGACGAGGCGGTCAAGCTGTTCGAGTCGATGGGCGAGAAGTACAAGGCCGAGATCATCGCGTCGATTCCCGCCGGCGAGGAAATCGGCCTCTATCGCGAGGGCGAGTTCGTCGACCTGTGCCGCGGCCCGCACGTGCCGTCCACGGGCAAGCTCAAGGTCTTCAAGCTGATGAAGGTGGCCGGCGCCTACTGGCGCGGCGATGCCAACAACGAGATGCTGCAGCGGATCTACGGCACGGCCTGGGCCCGCAAGGAAGACCAGGACGCCTATCTGCACATGCTCGAGGAGGCCGAGAAGCGCGACCACCGCAAGCTGGGCAAGCTGCTGGACCTGTTCCACTTGCAGGAAGAGGCGCCGGGCATGGTGTTCTGGCACCCGAAGGGCTGGCAGATCTGGCAGGCGGTCGAGCAGTACATGCGCGGCCGGCTGACGGAGGCGGGCTACAGCGAAGTGCGCACGCCGCAGGTGATGGACCGTTCGCTGTGGGAGAAGTCCGGCCACTGGCAGAACTACAAGGAAAACATGTTCGTCACGGAGTCGGAAAAGCGCGACTACGCGATCAAGCCGATGAACTGCCCGGGCCATGTGCAGATCTTCAACCACGGCCTGCGTTCGTACCGTGACCTGCCGCTGCGGCTGGCCGAGTTCGGCTCCTGCCACCGCAACGAGCCGTCCGGCGCGCTGCACGGCCTGATGCGCGTGCGCGGCTTCGTGCAAGACGACGCCCACATCTTCTGCACGGAAGAGCAGATCGTCGCCGAGGCCAAGGCCTTCAACGACCTGGCGTTCTCGGTCTACGACGACTTCGGCTTCAAGGACGTCGGTGTCAAGCTGTCGCTGCGTCCGGAGCAGCGCGCCGGTTCCGACGCGGTGTGGGATCACGCCGAAGAAGGGTTGCGGATGGCGCTGCGTGCCTGCGGTGTGCAGTGGGAGGAACTGCCCGGCGAGGGCGCCTTCTACGGCCCGAAGGTCGAGTACCACATCAAGGACGCCATCGGCCGTTCCTGGCAGTGCGGCACGCTGCAGCTCGATCTGGTGCTGCCGGAGCGCCTGGGTGCCGAATTCGTCTCCGAGGACAACTCGCGCAAGCGTCCGGTGATGCTGCACCGGGCGATCCTGGGCTCGTTCGAGCGCTTTCTCGGCATCCTGCTGGAGAACCACGCCGGCGCGTTGCCCGCCTGGCTGGCCCCGGATCAGGTTGTGGTGATGAATATTGCAGATTCGCAGGCGGAATATGCGGAAAACGTCGTGCAACTGCTGCAAAAACAAGGGTTTAGGGCCAAGGCGGATTTGCGTAACGAGAAAATTACGTATAAAATCCGCGAGCACTCGCTCCAGAAGGTGCCGTACCTGATCGTGGTCGGTGACAAGGAGCGGGACGCCAATCAAGTGGCCGTGCGTGCCCGTGGCAACGTGGATCTGGGTGTGATGCCCGTCTCCGCGTTCGTGGAGCGTCTGAACAACGACGTCGCCACCAAAGCCTGATGGGAGCACGGCTTGTTTTTTTCTTCTTGAGGTAACGGAACATCGCTACGGACAAAGGTCATCGCATCAACCGCGAAATCAGCGCGCCCGAAGTGCGCCTGGTAGGGGTTGATAACGAACAGCTGGGCATCGTCAAATTCATGGACGCACTGCGGCTGGCAGAAGACAAGGACTTGGATCTGGTGGAGATCGCGCCCAACGCGGCTCCGCCCGTGGTTCGCATCATGGACTACGGCAAGTTCAAGTACGAGGAGGCCAAGCGCGCCCACGAGGCCAAGCTCAAGCAGAAGATCATCCAGGTCAAGGAAGTCAAATTCCGCCCGGGCACGGATGACGGCGACTACAACGTCAAGCTGCGCAATCTGAAGCGATTCCTGGAAGAAGGCGACAAGACCAAGATCACGTTGCGTTTCCGTGGTCGCGAGATGGCCCACCAGGAAATCGGCGCGCGCATGCTGGAGCGGCTCAAGAGCGATCTGGAGGAGTTCGGCCAGGTCGAGCAGATGCCGAAGATGGAAGGCCGCCAGATGGTCATGGTGCTGGCGCCCAAGAAGAAAAAGTAAGTCCGGTTTTGCGTGGCGTGCGGGCGCCGGTTGTGCGCCCGGACGACGCGCGAACACAGCGCGGGCCGCTCGCGGCGCCGTGCAAAACAAGTGGATGCGGGTCTTGCAAGCGTCGGCGTCAGCCGTCCACCTGCATGCATGTCATAGAGCTGGAGT
>JAPSLP010000021.1 GCA_031180665.1 Cupriavidus sp.
CGGTCCGCGCTCGCTGGGAGCAGGCGCACCGCGCCGGATATCAATATTCAGTTCAGGGTGGCCGTCGCCAGCTTGGCGCCGAAGCCGATAAACATCGCGCCCACGCCGCTCGCCATGCCGGCCGACAGCCTGCGCCGGCGGCGGAAGGCCTCGGCCAGCTTTGCACCGACGAAGATGATGGCGGTCAGATAGGCGAAGCTGCAGGCCTGGCAGATCAGCCCCAGCACGGCGAACGACAGCACCGGATAGGCGAACTGCGGATCGACGAACTGGATGAAGAACGAGACGAAGAACAGGATGGCCTTGGGGTTCAGCAGGCTGATCAGCAGCGCCTTGCGGAACGGGTTGGTCGGGTCGGTAGCCTGTACCGGTCCCTCGCCCTGCCCCGCCGCCGCTTCGGCGACCTTGCCGTGGGCGGTCCAGCTGCGCAGCGCACCGCGCAGCATCTGGAAACCGATCCACGCCAGATAGGCCGCGCCGATGTACTTGACCACGTAGAACAGCCCGGGGCTGGCCTTGAGCAGCGAGGCCACGCCGGCCGCCGACAGCACCATCAGGATGGCATCGCCGAGGAACACGCCGCAGGCGCCGCGATAGCCGGCGCGCACGCCCCGCTGCGCGGCGACCGACAGCACGTACATCGAATTCGGCCCCGGCAGCAGCACGATGAAGATCGTGCCCAGCAGGTAGGTCCAGAAATCGGTAATGCCGAAGGTAGCGTGCATCAGGGCGTTCATGGTCGCGATCCTGTGTCGTCGTCTTGTCCGCTTCTTGTCCGCTTCTTGTCCGCGTCTCGTCCGGTCTCGATGTGGGGGTCCGCCTTACTGGCCGGCCTCCTCCATCAGCCTGGTGAAGCGGTCGAACAGATAGGCCACGTCATGCGGGCCGGGCGACGCTTCCGGGTGACCCTGGAAGCAGAAGGCCGGCTTGTCGTTCAGCGCGAAGCCCTGCAGCGTGCCGTCGAACAGCGAGACGTGGGTCACGCGCGCATTGGCCGGCAGCGTCGCGGCGTCGACCGCAAAGCCGTGGTTCTGCGAGGTGATCACCACGCGGCCGTCGTCCAGGTCCTTGACCGGATGGTTGGCGCCGTGGTGGCCGGTCGGCATCTTGACCGTCTTCGCACCGACGGCCAGGCCCATGATCTGGTGGCCCAGACAGATGCCGAAGGTCGGGATGCCGCGCTGCAGGAATTCCTGCGTGGCGCGGATCGCGTAGTCGCACGGCTCGGGATCGCCCGGGCCGTTGGCCAGGAAGATGCCGTCCGGCTTGTAGGCCAGCGCGTCGGCGGCGGTCGACTGGGCCGGCAGCACCGTGATGCGGCAGCCACGCTGGGCCAGCATCCGCAGGATGTTGAACTTGACGCCGTAGTCGAACGCGACCACGTGGAAGCGCGGGTTCTCCAGCTTGCCGTAGCCGCGTTCCAGCGCCCACTCGGTCTGGTTCCACTCGTACGGCTCCTTGACCGACACCACCTTGGCCAGGTCCATGCCGGCCAGACCGGGGAACGAGCGCGCCAGGTCGATGGCCTTCTGCGCGTTGTCCTCGCCGGCCAGGATGCAGCCGTTCTGCGCGCCCTTCTCGCGCAGGATGCGGGTCAGCTTGCGGGTGTCGATGCCGGCGATGGCAGGCACCTTCTCCTGCTTCAGGTAGTGCGGCAGCGTGTGCTGCTTGCGGAAGTTCGAGGCGAGCAGCGGCAGATCCTTGATGATCAGGCCGGCGGCATGGACTTTGGTGGCTTCGACATCCTCGGTATTGACGCCGACATTGCCGATATGCGGATACGTCAGCGTGACGATCTGCCGCGAATAGCTCGGGTCGGTGAGGATTTCCTGGTAACCGGTCAGCGCGGTGTTGAACACCACTTCGCCGATGGTATGGCCGGAGGCGCCGATGGAATAGCCACGAAAGACCGTGCCGTCTGCTAGCGCAAGGATGGCGGGCGGAAAAGACGGTAACACGGGTAGGCTCCTGCTGGATTCACCCCGTGACCGACCTCTCTCGACGCCTCGTGCCCCGAATCTGACGGCGAGCGCACCGGCGGCGAGCCGGGGCTGTCGGGCCGGGCTGCGCGAGATTCGGCATGGGTGCGGCGAAGGTGTCGACGGCGATCGGCACGGCGCTCCGGGGCGAATCCGCAAGGCAGCGGTCAGGGCGGCGGAAGGTGGAATGCGGTTGGCGCTAGGGTGAAGGGTTCTGAAAGCGAAACTTTCGGATTCTACCTCACGCCGGCCAATTTCTCAAGTTTTCAAGGACTTGCGTATGCCGGGCGAGGGATTACCCTCCCCCGGCCACGGCATGCCTGCGGCAGTGTCACGCTGTCGCGGGCACGGTCGGCGGCACCACGGCCGTCACCTCGATCTCGACGCGGGCGCGCGGCTCGATCAGGTCCGCCACCTCGACCGCGGTCATGGCCGGGAAGTGGCGCCCGATGATCGCGCGGTAGTGCTTGCCGATGGCGGGATAGGCAGCGACATATTCCGCCTTGTCCTTCACATACCAGGTCATGCGGGCGATGTGCTCGGGCCGGGCGCCGCCCTGCTCCAGGATCGCCACCACATTGCGCAGCGCCTGGGCCGTCTGCTCGGCGAAGTCGTCGCTTTCGAATTCGCACTGGCCGTTCCAGCCGATCTGCCCGCCGACAAAGATCAACCGGCTGCCGGCCTGGAATTCGGTCAGGATGCCGTTGGCGTAGCCGCGCGGCGCCGCCCAGCCCGGCGGTTGCAGCACGGCCATCGGCTCGCCACGGTCGGCGGTGGCGCTAGTGCCGGCGCTAGTGCCGGCGATGGAGGATTTGGCGGTCGGCGCCACGATATCGTTCATAGCTTGGGCTCGTCAGGAATGGGATCGAACGGAGGCCGATGCGGCGGCGGCCGCTTCGTCGACGAAGCGGGCCATCGCCTCGCGCACCGGCGCGGGAAAGGGTCGTGGCGCGATGCGCTGCGTATCGACGCAGACCAGGCGCTGGCCGAATTCGACGCGCAGATCCGCCTGCGGTCCGAGAAAGCGCACCCGCAGCGTGCAGCTGGAACTGCCCAGCCGCGTCACTGCCAGTTCGCGCGTCAGCACCTCGCCCATCCGGCTCGGCGCGACGAAGCGGCATTGCAGGTCCGCGGTCGGCACGCCGGCGCGATCGGCGCCGTGCATGCGCTCGAACGGCCAGTCGAGCGCCTCGCGAAACCAGTCCTCGACCAGATCGTTCAGCATCTCGACATAGCGCGGAAAGAACACGATGCCGGCCGCATCGCAGTCCTTGAAGCGCACCCGCACCGTGTTGCGGAAGCTCGCCGGCGCCGTCATGACGCCGGCGTCCCGTTCTGCTCGGCCATCTGCCGCAGCCGGAAGCGCTGCAGCTTGCCGGTCTCGGTGCGCGGCAGCGCGTCGACGAAGTGGATGCGGCGCGGATACTTGTACGGCGCGATCTGCCGCTTGACGTGCTCCTGCAGCGTCACGCGCATCGCATCGTCGCCGTCAAAGCCAGGACGCAGCACCACATAGGCGGCCACCACCTGGCCGCGCCCGTCGTCGGGGGCGCCCACCACGCCGCACTCGGCCACCGCTTCGTGCTGCATCAGCGCGGCCTCGACCTCGGGACCGGCGATGTTGTAGCCGGCCGAGACGATCATGTCGTCAGAGCGCGCCTGGTAGAAGTAGTAGCCGTCGGCATCCATCACGAAGGTATCGCCCGGCAGGTTCCAACCGTCGCGTACGTAGTTCGCCTGGCGCGGATCGTCGAGATAGCGGCAGCCGGTCGGCCCCTGCACCGCCAGCTTGCCCGGCACACCGGGCGGCAGCGTCTGCATGTTCTCGTCGACGATGCGGGCGACATAGCCGGGCACCACCTTGCCGATCGCGCCCGGCCGCACCGCATCGCCGGCGCTGGAGATGAAGATATGCATCATCTCGGTGCCGCCGATGCCGTCGATCATCTCGATGCCGGTCGCCGCCTTCCAGCTCTGGCGGGTCGCATCGGGCAGCGCCTCGCCGGCCGACACGCTTTTCTTCAGGCTCGACAGCGCGTAACGGCCCGCCGCCGCGGCCATCTGGCGATAGAAGGTCGGCGCGGTGAAGACAATGGTGGCGCGTGCATCCTGGATCAGGGCGAGCAGCGTCTCCGGCGTCAGCTTCTCGGCCAGTACGGTCGATGCGCCGGCCCGCAACGGGAAGCACAGCAGCCCGCCCAGGCCGAAGGTAAAGGCCAGCGGCGGCGTGCCGCAGAACACGTCGTCGGCCGTGGGCCGCAGCACATGGCGCGGGAACAGATCGCACATCGCCAGCACGTCCCGATGGAAATGCACGGTGCCCTTGGGCTGGCCGGTGGTACCGCTGGTGAAGGCGATCAGGCAGATGTCGTCGCTCGCGGTATCGCAGGCGGCGAAGTCGTCGGGCTTGCCTTGCAGCGCCGCCTCGAGCGAGCCGGGTCCGCCGCCGTTGAAGCACAGCACCTGCCGCATCGTCGGACAGTGGAACTCGCCGCCCTCGCGCAGGTTGGCGTCCAGCTCATCGCGCAGCCGCGCATCGCACAGCGCGGCCCCGACCTGGGCGCGATCGATCACCTGCTTGAGCTCGCGCGCCCGCAGCAGCGGCATGGTCGGCACCGCGATCAGGCCGGCCTTCAGCGTCGCCAGCAGGCTCGCGGCCATCATCAGGTTGTTGGGCCCGCGCAGCAGGATGCGGTTGCCGGGCACCAGTCCCATGTCTTCGGTCAGCACGCGCGCGATGCGGTTGCTCAGCGCGGCCAGCTCGGCATAGCTGACGGTGGCGAAACCGCCGGCGCTGGCGGCATCGGGATAGCGGATCGCGACCCGTTCGCCGCGGCCCTCGCGCACGTGGCGATCGACCAGTTCCACCGCCGCATTGAGCCGCTCGGGATAGCGCGTGTCCTCGTTGAACAGGAACACCGGCCAGGCCTCGCGCGGCGGCAGGCGGTCCTGGGCGAAGGTATCGATATGGGCTGTGCTCGCCATGGCTGTCTCCTCGATGGGCAGCGCTCGTTCTGTGGAGCGCGCGGTCAGGACTGCGGTTGCCGCGCGGCCAGCGTTTCGCGCGCGACGATCAGCTTCTGCACTTCGGTGGCGCCCTCGTAGATGCGCAGGGAGCGGATTTCCCGGTACAGGCTCTCGACGCGGCTGCCGATCCGCACGCCAAGGCCGCCGAACAGCTGCACCGCGCGATCGATCACCATCTGGGCGTTCTCGGTCGCGGTCATCTTGGCCATTGCGGCCTCCCGGGTCGTGCGGCCCGCACCGGTATCGCGCAGCCACGCCGCGCGCCAGGTCAGCAGCGCGGCCGCATCCAGCGCGGTCGCCATCTCGCCGAGCGCGGCCTGCGTCAGTTGCAGGTCGGCCAGCTTGCCGCCGAACATCGGGCGCGCGGTGGCGCGCGCGATGGCTTCATCGAGCGCCGCGCGGCCGAAGCCCAGCGCGGCGGCGGCGACCGAGGCGCGGAAGATGTCCAGCGTCATCATCGCCAGCTTGAAGCCCTGCCCCGGCTCGCCCAGCCGCTGGGAGACCGGCACGCGGCAGCCGTCGAAGCGCAACGTGGCGAGCGGATGCGGCGCCATCACGTCGATGCGCTCGGCGATCTGCAGGCCCGGCGTATCGGCATCGACGACGAAGGCCGTGATGCCACGCGCGCCGGGCGCTTCACCAGTGCGCGCGAACACGCAGTAGAAGTCGGCGATGCCACCGTTGGAGATCCAGGTCTTGGTGCCGTCGAGCACGTAGTGATCGCCGTCCAGTGTCGCCCGGCATTGCATCGCGGCAACGTCGGAACCGGCCTCCGGCTCCGACAGCGCAAAGGCCGCGATCGCCTCGCCGCGCGCCACGCGCGGCAGATAGCGCTGGCGCAGCGTCTCGTCGCCCGCCAGCGTGATCGCCCCCGAACCCAGGCCTTGCATCGCGAAGGCGAAGTCGGCCAGTCCGTCATGGCGCGCCAGCGTCTCGCGCAGCAGGCACAGCGCGCGCGAGTCGAGCCGCTCCAGCGCACCGCCATGGGCGCGCGGCACGCAATAGCGCAGCCAGCCGGCCGCGCCAAGCTGCCGCACCAGTGCGCGGCAGTCCGCGTCGACATCGGCGCCAGGCGCGTGCGGCTGCGCCGACAGCGAGCGCGCGCACCAGGCGTCGAGCTCGCGCGCCAGCGTGCGGTGCGCGTCGTCGAAGAAAGGCAGCGCCAGATCGTCTTGCCAGCCGGTCATGTCAGTTCCCTCGGTTGCCTTCGCTCAGTTGCCTTCGAACACGGGCTTGGCCTTGGCGACGAAGGCCTCATAGGCACGGCGGAAGTCGCCGGTCTGCATGCAGATCGCCTGGGCCTGCGCCTCGGCCTCGATGGCCTCGTCCAGACCCATGTTCCATTCCTGGTGCAGCAGCTTCTTGGTGACGCCATGCGCGAAGGTCGGGCCCGCGGCAAGCTGCGCGGCCAGCGCCGCGGCCTCGTCGCGCAAACGCTCGGGCGCGTGCAGCGCATTGAAGAAGCCCCACTGCAGCCCCTCCTGCGCGCTCATCGCGCGGCCGGTGTAGAGCAACTCGCTGGCGCGGCCCTGGCCGATCATGCGCGGCAGCAGCGTGCAGGCCCCCATGTCGGCGCCGGCCAGGCCGACCCGCACGAACAGGAAGGCGGTGCGCGCCGATTCGGTCGCCAGTCGCATGTCCGAGGCCAGCGCGATCATCGCGCCCGCGCCCGCGCAGACCCCGTCGACCGCCGCGATGATCGGCTGCGGACACGCCCGCATCGCCTTGACCAGATCGCCGGTCATGCGCGTGAAGTCGAGCAGCTCGGGCATCGCCATCTTCGTCAGCGGCCCGATGATCTCGTGCACGTCGCCGCCCGAGCAGAAGTTGCCGCCGGCGCCCTGCACCACCACCGCCTTGATGTCGCTGGCATAGGCCAGCGCGCGGAACAGATCGCGCAGTTCGGCGTAGGCGTCGAAGGTCAGCGGATTCTTGCGCTCGGGGCGGTTCAGCGTCACGGTGCCGACCTTGCCGTCCGCGGATACCGACCACAGGAAGTGGCGCGGCGCGAAGTCCGCGAAGCCGCGCTTGTGGTGGCGCATGTCCAGTGCGATCTCGTTCATCTGCGTTCTCTCGTCGATGTGTCGATGTGTCGATGTGTCGATGTGTCGGGTCGTTGCTCGTTGCCGTCGAAGCCGCCCTAGCCCGCCATCACCTCGCCGCCGGCCACCGCGATGGCCTGGCCGGTGATGGCGCTGGCCGACGGCCGGCACAGCCAGGCCACCGCATCGGCCACCTCATCCGGGTCCACCAGCCGGCGCTGCGGATTGCGGCTGGCCAGTTCCGCCCGCGCCTGCTCTGGCGTGCGACCGGTCTTGCCGACAATATTGGCCACTGCCTCGCGCACGATGTCGGTATCGGTATAGCCCGGGCACACGGCATTGACGGTGACGCCGCTGCGCGCCAACTCGAGCGCCAGCGCGCGCGTCAGGCCGAGCACGCCGTGCTTGGCGGCGCAGTAGGCCGTCACATAGGCATAGCCGGTCAGCGCGGCGGTGCTCGCGACATTGACCACCCGGCCCCAGCCCGCGTCGCGCATCGGCGGCAGCGCGGCCTGCGTGCACAGGAAGGTGCCGGTCAGGTTCACGTCCAGCATGCGGCGCCACAGCGCCAGGTCGGTCTTCGCGATCGGCGCGCTGTGCGCCTGGCCGGCGTTGTTGACGAGCACCCCGATCGGACCGAGCGCCTGCGCGGCCGCGTCGAACGCGCGGGCCACGCTGTCGGCATCGCTGACGTCCGCCTGCACCCGGTGGATCCGCGCAACGGGATGGTCCTGCCCAAGCCGCTCCACCGCGCGTGCCAGCGCGTCGCCGTCGCGGCCCAGCAGCGTGACGCTGGCGCCCTCGGCCAGCAACCGGCCGGCAATCGCCGCTCCGATGCCGCGCGCCCCGCCGGTGACCAGCGCGTGGCGCCCGTGCAGCGGCAACGACGAACGATCGGCGCTCATCGTGCCCTCGCCAGCGCCGCGGCGCGTTCCAGATTGGTCTCCAGTTGCCGCTTGCCGGCCTGGTATTGCACCGGCCAGTCGACCGGGCGATAGCCCAGTTGCGCGGCCTGATGCAGGGTCCAGGCGGGATCGGCCAGATGCGGCCGCGCGATCGCGCACAGGTCGGCGCGGCCCGCGGCGATGATGCTGTCGACGTGATCGGCCTCCGATATCGCGCCGACCGCGATGGTCGGAATGCCGGCCTCGTTACGGATGCGGTCGGCGAACGGCGTCTGGTACATGCGGCCGTAGACCGGCGTCTGCTCCGGGCTGACCTGCCCCGACGAGCAATCGATCAGGTCCGCGCCAGCGGCCTTGAAGGCGCGCGCGATCTCGACCGCGTCGTCGGGCGTGATGCCGCCCTCGACCCAGTCGTGCGCGGAAATACGGACCGACATCGGCCGCTGCGACGGCCATACCTCGCGCACCGCGGCGAACACTTCGAGCGGATAGCGCAGCCGGTTGGCAAGCGATCCGCCGTACTCGTCATCGCGCCGGTTGGTCAGCGGCGAGATGAACGACGACAGCAGATAACCGTGCGCGCAATGCAGCTCCAGCCAGTCGAAGCCGGCCTCGGCCGCGCGCCGCGCCGCCGCGACGAAATCGTCGCGCACGCGGTCCATGTCCTCGCGCGTCATCGCACGCGGCACCTGCGAGATGCCGGGCAGGTACGGCAGCGGCGAGGCCGAGATCAGCGGCCAGTTGCCCTCGGGCAGAGGATGGTCCATCGCCTGCCAGCCGAGCTGCGTCGAACCCTTGCGGCCGGCATGGCCGAGCTGCATGCCGATGCGCGCGCCGCTTGCCAGGCCCGTGCCCGCGTGCACGAATTCGACGATGCGCCGCCAGGCGTCGCGTTGCGCGTCGTTCCACAAACCCGGGCATCCCGGCGTGATGCGCGCATCGGGCGAGACGCAGGTCATCTCGGCCATCACCAGGCCGGCGCCGCCTTGGGCGCGCGCGCCCAGATGCACCAGATGGAAGTCGCCGGGCACGCCGTCCACGCAGCAGTACATTGCCATCGGCGACACCACCACGCGGTTCTTCAGCGTCACGCCGCGCACGCGATAAGGCGTGAACATCGGCGGCAAGGCGCCGTCGTGCGCGCGCAGGCTTTCCTCGGGAACCCCTGCCTGGCGCGCCAGCCAGCGTTCGTAGTCCTCGACATAGGTACGATCGCGCAGCCGCAGGTTTTCGTGCGAGATGCGCTGCGAGCGCGTCAGCAGCGAGTAGGCGAACTGCTCGGGCGCCAGGCGCGCATAGCGCTCGACGTTCTCGAACCATTCGGTGGAATTGCGCGCGGCATTCTGGATCTTCAGCACCTCGACGCTGCGGGTGGCCTCGTAGCGGCGCAGCGCCTCGTCGAGCGCGTCCGGACCCGGTTGCGTCATGCCGCGCAGGTTGCTGGCCAGATCGATCGCATCCTCGAGCGCCAGCTTGGTGCCCGAACCGATCGAGAAATGCGCGGTGTGCGCGGCATCGCCCATCAGCACCACCGGCACGCGGCGGCCGCCGGCCAGCGTGTTCCAGTGGACCCAGGTATTGCAGATCACGCGATTGAAGCGGATCCAGTTGGCCGAGCCGCGCAGATGGGTGGCGTTGCTGATCAAGGGCTGGCCATCGAGATACCTGGCGAACAGCCGCTCGCAGTAGGCGATGCCCTGCTGCTGGTCCATCTGCTCGATGCCGGCGGCGCGCCAGACCGACTCCGGCGTCTCGACGATAAAGGTCGAGGTGTCGTCGTCGAAGCGGTAGGCGTGCGCCTGGAACCAGCCGTGCTCGGTCTGCTCGAAGGCGAAGGTGAAGGCGTCGAAGCGCTTTTTGGTGCCGAGCCAGACGAAGCGGCACTGGCGCGTATCGATGTCCGGCGCGAAGGTCCCGGCGTAGCGGGAGCGCACGCGGCTGTTGACGCCGTCCGAGGCGATCACCAGGTCGGCGCGGTATGTCTCGGCCAGCGCCTGGTCGTCCTGCACGTCGGTCTCGAACACCAGCTGCACGCCGAGCGCCTCGCAGCGCGCCTGCAGGATGTTCAGCAGGCGCTTGCGGCCGATGCCGATGAAGCCGTGCCCGCTCGAGCGCATCGTGCGGCCGCGGAAGTGGATGTCGATGTCGTCCCAGTGATTGAAGGCCGCATCGATCTCCCGCGCGCTTTCGGGATCGGCCTCGCGCAGGTTGTCCATGGTGGCGTCCGAAAACACCACGCCCCAGCCGAAGGTGTCGTAGGGGCGGTTGCGCTCGACCACCACCACCTCATGGCACGGATCCTGCCGCTTCATCAGCAGGCCGAAATACAGGCCGGCCGGTCCGCCGCCAATACACAGTACTCGCATCTGTCGTCTCCTCGCGGCGCCGTGGTCGCCACCGATCACCACCAATCGCCGCCGATCACCCCGCCGCCGCGGATGCTCCAGCGCTTTGCCGCCATCCTGTGCCGCAATCAATACAATCTTAAATATTTGATGCTTAAAATAATAGTGCGAGGCGGGCTGCTTGGCAAGCGGCGCTCGGGGCATGGCCCTGGGGCGCCGCTCGCCGGGCCGGCACTCAGCCCTGCAGCGCCTCCCGGAACTGCGCCAGCGCCGACGGGTCCTCGATGGTCGTCAGGTCGCCGGGGTCGCGCCCTTCGGCCACCGCCTGGATCGCGCGGCGCAGCAGCTTGCCGGAGCGCGTCTTGGGCAAGGCGCCGACGAACACCACGCGCGCTGGGCGCGCGACCGCGCCGAGCTGGCGATCCACCGTCTGCATGATCTCGCCTTCGAGCGCCATGCGGTCCTGCGGCGTGGCGGCGCGCTGCGCATCGCGCAGGATGCAGACCGCCAGCGCGACCTGCCCCTTCAGCGGATCGGCCACGCCGACCACCGCGACTTCGGCCACCGCCGGATGCGAGGCGATGCTTTCCTCGATCTCGCGCGTGCCGAGCCGGTGGCCGGCCACGTTCAGCACGTCGTCGGTACGTCCGAGGATGAACACGTAGCCATCCTCGTCGCGCACGCCCCAGTCGAAGGTCGAGTAGCGCTGCCGGTCGGGAAAGCCGGACCAGTAGGTCTTGACGAAGCGCTCGTCGTCACCCCAGACGGTGCTCATGCAGCCCGGCGGCAGCGGCCCCTCGATCGCCACCACGCCCTTCTGCCCCGGCGCGCATTCGGCGCCGGTCTGCTCGTCGACGATGCGCACGTCGTAGCCGTACACCGGCAGCCCGGGCGAACCGAGCTTGGAGGGCAGCGCCTCGATGCCGTGCTGCAGGGCGATGATCGGCCAGCCGGTCTCGGTCTGCCAGTAGTTGTCGACCACCGGCTTGCCGATGGCCGACTGGATCCAGCTGGCGGTCGGCTCGTCCAGCGGTTCGCCGGCGAGGAACAGCATGCGCAGGCTCGACAGGTCGTAGCGGGTCAGCCACGCCGGGTCCTGCTTCTTGAGCACGCGGATCGCGGTCGGCGCGCTGAACATCACGTTGACCCGATACTGCTCGACCAGCTGCCACAGGATGCCCGCATCGGGCCGCACCGGCGTGCCCTCGTACAGCAGCGTCGTCATGCCGGCCAGCAGCGGGCCGTAGACGATGTAGCTGTGCCCGACCACCCAGCCGATGTCGGAGGTGCAGAACATCGTGTCGCCGGGCTTGCCGCAGAAGATGGTTTCCATCGACGTGGCCAGCGCCACGGCGTAGCCGCCGGTGTCGCGCTGCACGCCCTTGGGCTTGCCGGTGGTACCGGACGTATAGAGGATGTACGACGGCGCGCTCGATTCCAGCCATTCGCAGGGCACCTGCGTCGCGCCGACGCGCTCGCGCCAGGCCAGGTAGTCCTCGTCGCGGCCAGGGGTGCGCTCCATCGGCGCGAGCCCGCGGTCGACCAGCAGCACCTTCTCGGGCGGGTTCTGCGCGAGGCGCAGCGCCTCGTCGAGCAGCGGCTTGTAGGGCACGACCTTGCCCCCGCGCGAACCGGCGTCGGCGCTGACCACCACGCGCGGCCGGGCGTCGTCAATGCGGGCCGCCAGGCTGACCGAGGCAAAGCCGCCGAAGACGACCGAATGCACCGCGCCGATGCGCGTGCAGGCCAGCATCGCGAACACCGCCTCGGGGATCATCGGCATATAGATCAGCACGCGATCGCCCTGGCGCACCCCCAGCGCCAGCAGCACCGCGGCCATGCGGTTGACCTCGGCGTGCAGCTCGCGATAGCTATAGCTGCGGCGCTGGCCGGTTTCGGTGGAGACATGGACCAAGGCCGGCTGCTCGGCGCGCTTGGCCAGGTGCCGGTCGACCGCGTTATGGCAGATATTGGTGCGGCCGCCGACGAACCAGCGCGCAAACGGCGGCCGGCTGTAGTCGAGTACCTGTTCGCAAGGGGTCTGCCAGTCGATGCGGCGGGCCTGTTCGGCCCAGAAGGCGTCGGGGTCGACGAGGGAGCGCGCGTGCACGGCGCGGGTGGTGGTCATTGCTGTCTCCTCCGCTGGGGCGGCGGTTATCGTTGGACCGCCAGTTTGCCACCACCGGCCCGGGCTTCGCCATCCGCAATGTCCACAAGGTCACGCGGAGCGGCGCCGCCCGCGCCAAGAAAAAAGGGCACGCCGCTCGGCATGCCCTTTCCCGGTATCGACTGCGGTGCCGCGCCTTAGCGCGCCTTGCCCTTCGCCTTGGCCTTGGGCGCGGCGCTGGCCTTGGCGCTGGCGCGGCCGGCGGACGACTTGGCGCTGGCCTTGGCGCTGGCCTTGGTGCTGGCCTTGGTGCTGGCCTTGGCGGACGCCCTGGAAGACGCCCGTACCGCCTTGCCATGCGGTTCGACCACCACGCGCTGGCGGGCGCTCGCGCGGCTGCCCTTGCCGGACACGCGGATCACCCGGACCTCGTCGTCGCGCTCGGCGATGGCCCGCGCGCGCCTGGCCGGTACGTTCAGCACCAGGCTCTGGCCTGCCACCAGCTTGGAGCCCGACAGCTTGTTCCAGGCCCGGACCTGGCCGACCGACACGCCATAGCGGCGCGCCACCGAGGCCACCGTGTCGCGCTTGCCCGCGCGCACCACCAGCCGGCGCGCTTCGGGCAGGTCCGGCTCCATCGCCAGGACCGCGCTCTCGGCCAGCGTGGCGCTGATGTCCTGGGTATGGCGTCCGGAGCGGGGGATCATCACGGTCGAGCCCGGCTTGAGCCGCATGCCCTTCGGAATCCGATTGATCTCGCGCAGCGTGTCCGGATCGACGTTCAGCCGCGCCGCCAGCGATTCGACCCGCTCGCGGCCGTCCACCGTCACCGCGGTCCAGCTCGAGAGCCCGCCGCGATAGGTGTTCAGGTTGTACTGGAAGCGCTCGGCGTTCTCGAACGGCAGCAGGATCTGCGGGTTCGACGCGCCCAGGATCACCGGCTTGTTGAACGACGGGTTGAGCGCGCGGAATTCCTCCAGCGGCATGTTGGCCAGCTTGGCCGCCAGTGTCACGTCGATGTCGCGCGAGGTCGTCACCGTGACGAAATACGGGTGGTCCGGAATCGGCGGCAGCGTGACGCCATAGGAGGCCGGGTTGCTGACGATGTTCTTGACCGCCTGCAGCTTCGGCACGTAATAGCGCGTCTCGTTGGGCATCGTCAGGCTGGCGTAGTCAGTCGGCAGCCCGCGCGCCTCGTTGCGCGCGATCGCGCGCGACACCGCCCCCTCGCCCCAGTTGTACGCCGCCAGCGCCAGATGCCAGTCGCCGAACATGTCGTGCAGCCGGCTCAGGTAGTCCAGCGCCGCTTCGGTCGAGGCCAGCACGTCCCGGCGCTCGTCGCGGAACATGTTCTGCTTCAGGTTGTAGTGCTTGCCGGTGCTCGGGATGAACTGCCACATGCCAGCCGCCTTCGCGGTGGACACCGCTTCCGGGTTGAACGCGCTTTCGACGAAAGGCAGCAGCGCCAGCTCGGTCGGCATGTTGCGGCGTTCGAGCTCGGCGACGATGTGGTACAGGTATTTGCTCGACCGCGCGATCATCCGCTCCATATAGTCGGGCCGCGCCGCATACCACTGCGTGCGGTCCTCGACCAGCGTGCCTTCCAGGTCCGGCATCGAAAAGCCGCGACGGATGCGCACCCAGATGTCCTGCGACTGGCCCAGCGTCCAGTCGATCTTGTCGTCGTCGACGTTGATCGGCGCGGTATCGCGCGCGATGGTCGGCGGCAGGTGGATCGAATTGAGCGGATCGGTGGGGGGAAGGCCGGATTTGGGCTTGGTGGCGGAAGCCAGGGCGGTCGGCGAGCCGGCCGTGCCGGCTTCATCAGGCGGGACGGGCGTGCTGGCGCATGCCGCCAGCAGCGCCGCACAGGCTACGGCCGCCAGGTATCGACCAATTCTCATCAAGTTCTCGGATCGTGACGCTAAAAATTGGCTGATGCTAAAGACAAAGCGGCTCGTGCGTCAATTGGATTTTCCGCATTCCGCGCGGATGAGCGGTCGCGCGGACGGACCGGCGGCGTGCGGGTCAGCGAAAGCCGTCCTTCCAGGCCCGCAGCGCGCCGAACGCCGCGGCATCGTCGTCCGCCTGCGCGCCCTGCCCGGCCAGAGCCCGGCGCACCGAGGGCTCGCGCGACCGCAGGAAGGGGTTGACTGCGCGCTCATGGCCGACGGTGGTCGGCACGGTCGGCTCGCCGGCCGCGCGCAGCGCCTCGACACGAGCGTCCCAGGCGGCCAGCGCGGCATTGTCCGGCTCGACCGCGCGGGCGAACCGGACATTGCTGCGCGTATACTCATGAGCGCAATAGACGCGGGTCGCGTCGGGCAGCGCGGCCAGCTTGTCGAGCGAGGCCAGCATCTGCGCCGGCGTGCCCTCGAACAGCCGCCCGCAGCCGCTGGCGAACATCGTGTCGCCGCAGAACACCACCGGGCCGATGCCGGGCAGTTCGCCGGCGTAGGCGATATGTCCGGCCGTATGGCCGGGCACCTCGAGCACCCGCAGCCGCAGCGCCGGCGCCTTGAGCTCGACCTCGTCGCCCTCGCGTACCGCGCGGGTACGATGGCCGATGCGCTCGGTGGCGGGCCCGATCACCGGCACCGGTTCGCCGTCGGGTGCCGCCGGACAGGCCGCCAGCAGGTCCGCCACCCCGCCCTGGTGATCGGCATGGTGGTGGGTGATTACAATGGCGCCCAGGACCAGCCCCGCCCGCGCCAGATAGGCCAGCACCGGCGCGGCCTCGCCTGGATCGACCACGGCGGCGGCATGACCGTCGTCGATCGCCCAGATATAGTTGTCCTGGAAAGCGGGGATCGGCTCCACCCTCAACATGCGTGCTCCTATGTCCAAGCGTCCGATTATAGATTGGGAAAACTGGCTGGCCTCCCCGCCCGGCCAGTACATGCTGCGCTGGGAGGAAGGCCAGTACGACCGCACCGTGGCCGACATCTTCGGCTACCACGCGGTCCAGCTCGGCATGCCGGTGCTCGACACGCTGCGTGAGAACCGCATGCCCTTCGGCGCGCTGGCGCTGGACGCCCGCAGCGGACCGCACGGCGCGAGCGCGGCGGAAACGGGCAGCGCCCCCGGCCCCCAGCTGCTGTGCCGCTTCGACGAGCTGCCCTTCGATACGCAGAGCATCGACCTGGTCACGCTGCCACATGTGCTCGAGTTCTCCGAGGACCCGCACGAGGTGCTGCGCGAGGTCGCGCGCGTGCTGATGCCCGAGGGCCGCGTGGTGGTGTCCTGCTTCAACCCGATGAGCCTGTGGGGCGCGCGCCAGGGACTGAACCGGCTCGGCGCCGATCCCTTCCTGCCGACCGACGCCCAGTCGATCGGGTTCGTTCGCATCAAGGACTGGCTCAAGCTGCTCGGCTTCGATATCATCCGCGGCCGCTTCGGCTGCTATTGCCCGCCTTACCGCACCGACCGCTGGCTGCAGCGCGCCGCCTTCATGGAGAAGGCGGGCGATCGGTGGTGGCCAATCTTCGGCGCGGTCTATATGCTGTCGGCGGTCAAGCGCGTGCGCAACATCCGCCTGGTCGGGCCGGCCTGGAAGACGCCGAAGGCGGCGCTGGCACCGGTGGCCGCTCCGGTCGCCACGCCGAACGGCACGCACGGCAAGTCGCCCGGCGAAGAGAAGTAAGGGGCCAGCGTCGCGGCCCTGCCCCGTCTGTTGCCGAGCCCAGGCCGGCCCGGGCTGATTCCAACCTTGTCCGCCCCGGCGGACGCCCGGCCGCGGCGCCATCCCGCCCTGCCGGTTCCAACCCTTCATCGATGCAAGAAGTCACGATCTATTCCGATGGCGCCTGCAAAGGCAATCCCGGCCCCGGCGGCTGGGGCGCCGTGCTCGTCGCCAATGGCCACGTCAAGGAGCTGTTCGGCGGCGAGGCCAATACCACCAACAACCGGATGGAACTGACCGCCGTCATCGAGGCGCTGCGCGCGCTCAAGCGGCCGTGCAAGGTGCAGGTCTGGACCGATTCGCAGTACGTGCAGAAAGGCATCTCGGAATGGATCCGCGGCTGGAAGGCGCGCGGCTGGAAGACCGCCGAGAAGAAACCCGTCAAGAACGCCGACCTGTGGCAGGCGCTCGACGCGGCCGCCGCCGAGCACGACGTCTCCTGGCACTGGGTGCGCGGCCACAACGGTCACCCGGGCAACGAACGGGCCGATGCGCTGGCCAATCGCGGTGTCGCCTCGCTCACCGGCGCCCAGGTTGAGTAGAATGCCCGCCATGCGACAGATCGTACTGGACACGGAAACCACGGGCCTGAACGCCGCCACCGGCGACCGGCTGATCGAAATCGGCTGCGTCGAGCTGGTCAACCGGCGGCTGACCGGGCGCAACCTGCATTTCTATATCAACCCGGAGCGCGACATCGACGCCGGCGCGATCGCGGTGCACGGCCTGACGGTCGAATTCCTGGCGGACAAACCCAAGTTTGCCGAGGTCGTCCACGAAATCCGCGATTTCGTCCAGGACGCCGAGCTGATCATCCATAACGCCGCGTTCGATCTGGGCTTCCTGGACATGGAATTCCAGCGGCTGGGCCTGCCGCCCTTCCGCAAGCATGTCGGCAGCGTGATCGATACGCTGCTCGAAGCGCGGCAGATGTTCCCCGGCAAGCGCAACTCGCTCGATGCGCTGTGCGAACGCCTGGGCGTCAGCAACGCGCATCGGACGCTGCACGGCGCACTGCTGGACGCGGAGCTGCTGGCCGAGGTGTATCTGGCGATGACGCGCGGCCAGAACTCGCTGGTGATCGACATGATGGACGCCAGCGCGGGCGCCGGCCCCGCCGCGGTCGCTGCCGCCGACCTGTCGGCGCTGCGCCTGCCGGTGCTGGAGCCGAGCGAGGACGAACTCGCCGCGCACGCAGCGGTGCTCAAGGAGCTCGACAAGGCCAGCGGCGGCAAGACGGTATGGCAGGAGGCGCCGCCGTTGGAAGAGGCGGCATGACGCCTGGCCCCACGTCGGGAGTCAGGGTCCGAAGGCAAAAAATTCGCCGAAGGGCTTTACAAGATACAACGGCCCTGACATAATCTCGCTTTCTCTGCTGCACGGCAGTTCAAGCGCAGCGGCAGGGGTGGTTAGCTCAGCGGTAGAGCACTGCCTTCACACGGCAGGGGTCACAGGTTCAATCCCTGTACCACCCACCAGAACACGAAAAGCCAGCCTTGCGCTGGCTTTTCTCATTTCTGGGGTCAGGGGATGAAATGGACGATGTCCTTACCGAACCGGGTGTCCTCCCTCGGGCCGGAGCACCAGGCAATCACTCCGCCTGAATGCCAGCGTCCTTGATGACTTTCGTCCACCGCTCGACTTCTTCGTTGAAGAATTTCTTGTGGCCAGCTGGCGATAGGCGGTCGTCAGTCACCACCGTAATGCCCAATGCCTCTTCCCGCTTGATCAGCGCTGGATCCTTCAGCGCTGCGCGCAGGGCCTTGTTGATCGTTTCGAGCACGGCTGGCGGCGTACCGCGGGGCGCATACAGTCCATGCCAGACGGTGAAGTGGAATCCCGGCAGGCCGGCTTCGTCCAGCGTCGGAATGCCCGCCAATGCCGGCACCGTCGAGCGTTGGGCACTCGTCACCCCGAACGCCTTGACCTTTTTCGCTTCGATCTGCGGCGTGCTGTTGGTCGCCTGCTCGCACATCAGATCGACTTGCCCGCCGATGATGTCGGACATCGCGGGTGCCGTCCCCTTGTACGGCACAAAGGTCATGTCGCTTTTCAGCGTGCTTTGCAGCAGCAGGCTGCACAGGTGCGACGCCGAGCCCACGCCGGCGTTGGCCAGGTTCAGCTTTGCACCATTGGACGCAATAAATTTCTTGAGGTCGGCCAGGTTGTTTGGCGGCAAGGCGGTCTTGCCGATCAGGGTCGACGGGGCCTCGTTGATCAGCCCCAGGAATTCCAGGTCCGAGGTCTTGTAGCCGAGCTTCTTGTACAGCACGGGCGCCGTCGCCAGCCCGATATGGTGGACCAGCAGCGTATGGCCATCCGGGTTCGCCCGCGCGACACGGGCCGTACCGATGGTACCGCCGGCACCAGCGGTATTCTCGACGACGACCGTGGTGCCGAGCGTCTTACGCAGCGATTCGGCGACGTCTCGCGCGATCTTGTCGCTGGGGCCTCCAGCCACGAACGGGACAACCAGGGTGACAGGTTTCTCCGGATATTCGGCACGGGCGTAGCCCGATGCGACGAAGAGACCGCTGACAATGCATAGGGTTACGGCGCGGGCTGCCGCTTGCTTGATCCACATGGTTGTCTCCGTTTATGTTTTTGAATTGCTGCGGCTTAGGCCGACAGTTGCTGCATCACGCGATACAGGTCCGACTTGCCCTCGAAGCCAATCCCGGGCAGGTCCGGCATCGTGAGATACCCCTTCTCGACCTTGACGCCGTCGGGAAATCCACCGAATGGCTGGAACAGGTCCGGGTAGCTTTCATTGCCGCCCAGGCCCAGGCCCGCGGCAATGTTCAGCGACATCTGATGACCGCCGTGCGGAATGCAGCGGCTTGCGGACCAGCCATGCTGCTTGAGCATGTCCAGCGTCCGCAGGTATTCCACCAGGCCATAGCTGAGCGCGCAGTCGAATTGCAGGTAGTCGCGATCCGGACGCATGCCGCCATAGCGAATCAGGTTGCGGGCGTCCTGCATCGAGAACAGGTCTTCGCCGGTGGCCATCGGCTTGTCGTAGTAGTTGCGCAGCGTGGCTTGCAGCTCGAAGTCGAGCGGATCGCCCGGCTCCTCGTACCAGAACAGGTCGTATTGGGACAGCGCCTTGGCGTACTGGATGGCGGTGTCCAGATCGAAGCGGCCGTTGGCGTCGACGGCGAGCTTCTGCCCATCCTGCAACACGCTCAGGATCGAGTCGATGCGGCGCAGGTCCTCGTCCAGCGAAGCGCCACCGATCTTCTTCTTGACCACGGTGTAGCCCCGGTCGATGTAGCTGCGCATCTCGTCCTTGAGCTTGCCGTGGTCCTGGCCGGGGTAGTAATAGCCGCCGGCGGCGTAGACGAACACCTTGCGGTCGGCCTGCCCATTGCCGTAGCGGTCGGCCAGCAATTGGAACAGCGGCTTGCCCTCGATCTTGGCGACAGCATCCCAGACCGCCATGTCGATGGTGCCGATGGCCACCGAACGTTCGCCATGTCCGCCCGGTTTCTCGTTCTTGAACATGGTGTCCCAGATCTTGTGCGGATCCAGATTGTTACCGGTGGCGTCGATCAACGACTCCGGATCGGCTTCCAGAATGCGGGGGATGAAACGCTCCCGCATCAAAGTCCCCTGACCATAGCGACCGTTGGAGTTGAAGCCGTAGCCGACGACGGGCTTGCCGTCGCGGATCACGTCGGTGATCACGGCGACCAGGCTCAGCGTCATCTTGCTGAAATCGATATAGGCGTTGCGGATGGGCGAGCTGATCGGGAAGGTTTTTTCGCGGATTTCTACGATTTTCACGGCGTGACTCCTGACTGACATGCTGGAACGACTGGGGCGTCGGAGTCCGTAGCTTAGGCGCGGAATGGGGCACTACAATTGAACCACTTTCATTTCATTATTCTCCCAAAGTGAAGACTGAGATCGCGTCGGAACTGGAGTTCTTCGTCCTGATTGCCCGGCACGGCTCGTTGGCGGCGGCAGCGCGTGAACTGGACCTGACACCGCCCGCCGCGACAAAGCGGCTGGCGCTGATGGAAAGCCGCCTTGGTGTGCGTCTGGTGAATCGCACCACGCGGCGCATCAGCCTGACCAACGAAGGCGAGACATACCTGGCCTATGCGCAGAGAATCCTGGCCGACCTGAGGGAGATGGAAAGCGTCGTGGCGAGCAGCGGCGCCGAACCGCGTGGGCTGCTGCGCGTCAATGCCACACTCGGATTTGGACGGACCACCATTGCGCCGCTGGTTTCCGAGTTTGCGAAGCGCTATACGCAGGTGGAGGTGCAGCTCGAGGTCACGGATCGTCCTGTCGACCTGGTCGAAAGCGGTGTCGACCTGGCGATCCGGTTCGGGACGCTGCCGGATAAACGATTGAGTGCAAGGCGGATCATGTCGAACCGTCGCTTTCTATGCGCTTCCCCGGGCTACCTGGACAAGTTCGGAGCGCCGGAATCCTTGTCCGATCTTCACAAGCATCGCTGCATCATTCACCGACAGAACGACGAAGCCCATGCCATCTGGCGCTTCGAACAGGACGGGCATCACGAAAGCGTGAAGGTCGCCGGGGCGCTGTCCAGCAACGACGGGGATATCGTTCTGGGCTGGGCGCTCGATGGGCACGGCATCCTGATCCGTTCCGAATGGGATCTGGCGAAATATCTGGAAAGCGGCCGATTGCGCGTCGTCCTGCCGCAGTTCAAGCTGCCTTCGGCCGACCTCTTCGTCTACTACTCGCAGCGTCGCAACCAGACGGCGCGCGCGCGTGCTTTCATCGACTTCCTGGTTGCCAGGTTTCAGAAGTCGCCCGAATAGTCGGGAGACCCACCCGATCCGCAGGACACCACACGGGAAAGGTCCTCAGACGAAAGTCGACGGCCCTTTTTTGGGGCCTCGCCCATCGCTTCAAACCCTTATGGCACCCACCCCGGCAATGCCGCCGCCTGCCGTATCCAGTCCCCTACCCGCTCCTCGTCAATCTCGTCGGCTTCGTAAATGTCGAGATATCGGGTGTTCGGATCCTTTGATTCGCCGGGCGGCAGCGGGCGCAGCGACGATCCTTTGAAAAAGGCCACCTTCACGTACCGCGTGAAGCAATGGAAGCTGAGAAACCAGCCCTGCCCCTGCACGCCATAGAACGGCGAATTCCATTTCACTGCCTTGCGGACGTCCGGCACGGTGCGCACGATCAGCGCATCGAGCTGTCGCCCGAGGTCGCGCTTCCAGTCGGGCATGGCGGCAATGTAGGCCTGCACCGGGGCATCGCCGTCGCCCTTCGGGATTTGGGGGTTGCCGCCCGACAGCAGGACCGGCTTCCCGTGGGGCGGTTTGACGAGGGGTTGTCTGGCGGTTTTCTTTGCCGGCGCCTTGGCGGCTTTCGCGGGCTTGACGGATGTCGTATTTGCCATGGCGTTCACTTCGGTGTTGATGCAAGAGGGCACGGCAGACGGTGCGAGGTCCAGTCCTGAACGAGTTCGAACCTAGGCCGGCTCCACGCCGGGTCGCAAGCCAAAAATAGAACACCGATCTATTTCCGCAAAGCAGAACTGCGCTCCCCGCGCAGGATGGCGCGGTCCTCGTGCTTCACGTCGAAGCCATCCGTTTCGATGGAACCGACGACCGAACCCATCCAGGTGAATCATGAACAAGACCTTGATTGTGGCCTGCGTCGCGCTGGCGCTCGTGGCATGCGGGGGCGACGACGATGAATGGCCCCACCCTCACCCCATGACCTTCCCCGCCGAAGGCCTCTATCGGGGAAAGACCTCCGCAAACCAGGACATCACCGCGTTCGTGCTCGACGATGGCACCTACTACATCGCCTATCACGCAACGCCATATCGGAACGGCGTATTGCAAGGCACGATGCACGCTGCGCACGGCAACTTCGCCTCCTTCAACGGCAAGGATTACAGCGAGACGTTTCGGGAAATCTTCGACGTCTCGGTCGAGGGCGTCTATGCAACGAGGGCGCATTTGAACGGCACGGTCCGCTACCCCGCCACCAACCAGACCGCAACCTTTACCAGCAGCTACGACAAGGACTATGAGCAAACGCCCACGCTTACCGCGCTGGCCGGCACCTATCAGGGCGAAGCCATCACGCTCAACGCGCTCGACTCTGTCGCGATCAGCATCGCAGCGAACGGCGTCATCAGCGGCACGGGGGCCTCGGGCTGCAAGCTCACCGGCATCGCCAGTCCCCGCAGCCACGGCAATGTGTACGACATCACCGTGGTCTACGGCCCGTCCCCATGCACCGCCCCGGCTCTACGGCTCGGCGGCATCGCGTACTACCACGCACAGGACCGCACCTTGTTCGCCACCGGAATGAACAGCGATCGTTCGGAAGGGATGGCGTTGACCGGCATGCGGCAAAGCCGCTGACTTCAAGCGGACGACCGAGGCCCCTTCCCCCCACTATCCGGTAATAGCAAGGGATGCGGCGAGCCCCTAATATGGGCGCGCCGCGGTGCAACGCCGAAGCGGCAACTCACTAAAAACTACAAGCACAACCCTTAGAGAAATCCATGAACAAGACCCTGCTGATTGCCTCCCTGGCACTGGCCCTTGCAGCGTGTGGCGGTGGCGGCGGAGACGATGACGGCCCGGCTCCGCAACCGACCACCTCCCCTGCCGAAGGCCTGTACACGGGCAAGACCTCGGCGAGCCAGGACATCGCCGGCCTCGTGCTCGACGATGGCACCTACTACATGATCTACACCTCGTTGGCCCCGGTTTCGCTGGGCGTGATCCAGGGCAAGCTGAGCGCCGCCAACGGCAGCTTCACGTCGAACGACGGCAAGGACTTCAGCGTGACGTCGCGCGGCATCTTCGATGTGGCCGTCAACGGCACCTACGCGAGCAAGGGGAATCTGAACGGCACCGTGCGCTATCCGGCAACGGGCCAGACCGCGACCTTCAACAGCACCTACGACAAGAACTACGAGTTGACACCGTCGCTGGCGACGCTGGCCGGCACCTACAACGGTACCTCGGTGATTCCCGAGGGCGGCGAGTCGGCGACCATCACCGTGGCCGCTTCGGGCGCGATCAGCGGCGCGGGCGCGTCCGGCTGCCGGATCGACGGCGTGGCGAAGCCGCGCGCGCGCGGCAACGCCTACGACATCACCGTGACCTTCGGCCCGTCGCCGTGCGTCCGTGCGGGCCAGAAGATGAGCGGCGTCGCCTATTACAGCGCGGAGGATCGCGGCCTGATCGCCGCCGGCACGACTGCGGACCGGTCGGCGGGCGTGCTGTTCGTCGGCACGCGTTAATGTGATGACACGCCGTGCCGCCGTTCTGAGCCATGGCGGCATGGCGTAGCGGGACGCAAGCCGCCCGAAACGGCCGCCGTTAAACTTTGTGTCGCCGCTTTTTGAGTATCCACTCGGTGTTCCGATAGCTCGATTGCGACCGTACCGCCACACTGGCCAACGTTTCAGACCTCAACCAAAACGAGGCGATCGTGACCAGATCCGGCTACTTCCCTCCTGCGCAGATCCTGCGCGTCAATGCAAAGCTTCGAGACGCGGCGTATCGATCGAGCCCGGTTCCGGCAATCCTCCTTCCCTACGTCAGGACGATCCGCGCCATGACGGAGCACGATATCAACCGGAGCTTTGAACTGGCGCTCGTCATGCTGGCGGAGGAAAGCCACGGGACGACGGAGTGACGACATGAACCGACGGAAGACTGCCGTCCAGTTGGCTGAGGCACCGTCGGCATTGCTGGGCGACATCCGAGCATTGATCGAGGCGGCAAGGCAACGCGCTACGTCGGCGGTAAACAGCGAACTCACCATGCTTTACTGGCGTGTCGGCCAGCGCATTCATACGCAGATTCTGGAAGGAAAGCGAGCTGACTACGGCCAGGAAGTGTTGCCGACACTCAGCGCACAGTTGGTGAAGGAATATGGAAGCAGTCTTTCGGTAAAGAACCTGCGCCGCATGGTGCAATTCGCTGATCGCGCAAGAGTTGGCCACCATGCGAGACGCCCAGCGCATGTCGCCCAACCTCGTCATGCGTGACCCCTACATCCTCGATTTCCTTGGGCTCAGAGAAACCTGGCATGAAGGCGATCTAGAGGCGGCGATCATCCGGGAAATGGAATCGTTCCTTTTGGAGTTGGGAGCAGGATTCACCTTTGTCGCGCGGCAAAAACGTATCCAGATCGACGACGAAGACTTTCACCTTGATCTGCTGTTCTATAACCGCAAGCTAAAGCGGCTGGTGGCAGTCGAATTGAAAGTTGGCGAATTCAAGCCCGCTTACAAGGGCCAAATGGAGCTATATCTGCGCTGGCTGGACAAGCACGAGCGGGAACAGGAAGAAGCAACACCGCTCGGTATCATCCTATGCACTGGCAAGAAGGCCGAACAAATCGAGTTGTTGGAACTGGACAAGTCAGGAATTCACGTTGCCGAGTACGTAACCACCTTGCCGCCACGGGATGTGCTGGCCGCCCGACTACGAACAGCTACTGCCCAAGCACGTTTGCACATTGAACAGATTCGCCACTAAACGGCCCGTTACAGGCGAGTGCGGAGCAACCCGGGAAGCGCCAGAGGCGCGACGACAGCCGACCACGTCCTGATCGCGCCGCCGGCCTGCTCCTCTCGGCCCCCCTATGGAACTACGCCCCCGCGGCCGCCGGCGCGCCTGCCGCTACCCGGCCCGTCACCTGATCGATCGCCCCGATCACCTCCGGCACATCGGGCACCACGCCCTGATCGCCGATCGACACCGCCCGCCCGGGCTCGAAAATACCGAAATGCTCGCATGACGTCGCGGTAAACAGCATCACCGACGGCTTGCCCAGGGCATGGGCCAGATGAACGAAGCCGGTGTCGGTGCCGATCACCAGTGCCGCGGCGGCGACGCGCTGCGCGCATTCGGTGATCGTCATCTTGGGCAGCACCTCGGCGTCCGGGATGCCTCGCGCCAGCACTTCGGATTGCTCCTTCTCCGCCGGCGAGCCCCAGGGCAGCTGCACCCGATAGCCGCGGGCATTCAGCTCGCGGCCGACCGCGATCCAGCGCTCGGGCGGCCATTTCTTGATCTCGAGCGAGGTCGCGTGGAACAGCATCGCGCGCGGTACGCCGTCGGTATTGAGCGGCGCGGCGGGGGCCGGGATGCGCAGTTCGTAATGTTCCTTGGGGTCGAGTTCGTAGCCGAGCGCCTTGGCAACGACCAGGCGCATCTTGTGGCGGGCGGTGGCGTCGCCATGCGGTGCAAAGATGTCGGTGTAGAACATCTCGGCGCGGGCTTCCCCCAGGTGCTTGGCAGCGTAGCCGAAGCGGCGGCGCGTGCGGGCCAGCCAGCCGACGATGGCGCTCTTGTAGACGCCGTGCACGTCCAGCACCACGTCGTACTTTTCACGGCGCAGTTCGCGCACCGCGGCGAAGATCGCGCGCAGGTCCTTCCATTGCTTGGACTTCTTGTAGCCGCGCAGCGGGGGCGCGATCACGCGGTCGACGCCGACCGTCCAGCGGGGGATATCGGCGCAGGAGGCATCGGCTACCCAGTCGATCTTGGCCTCGGGATAGGCGTGCCGCAGATCCCAGATCAGCGGCAGCGTGTGCGCCATATCGCCTAGGGAGGTGATCTTGATAACCAGGATGCGCTTCATGGGTGCAGGAGCGGGCCTTCGCCGCGGGGCTGAGTTTTGCGAAGGCCGTAGTATGCACCAGCGGGCGGGTGGCGGACGTTTGGGGAGGTAACGGGGGAGGTTTGTGGGTGGGCGTAGGGTGGTTGCCCTCGCCCCCGGCCCCTCTCCCGCAAGCGGGAGAGGGGAGAACGACAGTGGCGCGTGCAGGCCAAGCAGCCCGATCAGCCAGGAACAGCCCGATCAGCCAAGATCAACCAGAACCAGCCAAGATCGGCCCCATCGGCCCCATCGGTCCCATCGGTCCCATCGGCCCCATCGGTCCCATCGGCCCCATCGGTCCCATCGGCCCCATCGGCCCGTCCCAGATCACCGCACCTTGCCCTCCTTCCACGCCTGCAGCAGCTTCTCATAGGCGATGGTCTCGCCCTTCGGCTTCTCGTTGGCCAGCTTCTTCCACGGCGCGTGCTCGTCGGACAGCCACTTGGCCGGATCGCCCTTGGGGTTGAGCTTGGGCGCGCAGGTGGCCATGCCGGCGCGCTGCAGCCGCGCCATCACCTGGTCCATCTCCTCGGCCAGGCTGTCCATCGCGGCCTGCGGGGTGTTCTCGCCGGTCACCGCCGTGGCGACGTTCTTCCACCACAGCTGCGCGAGCTTCGGGTAGTCGGGGACGTTGGTGCCGGTCGGCGTCCACGCCACGCGCGCCGGGCTGCGGTAGAACTCGATCAGCCCGCCGTACTTGGCCGCGTTCTTGGTCAGGTACTCGTGATTGATGTCGCTGTCGCGGATGAACGTCAGCCCGGTCAGCGACTTCTTCAGCGACACGGTCTTCGAGGTCACGAACTGCGCATAGAGCCACGCTCCCGCCAGGCGGTTCGGATCGGTCCTCTTGAAGAAGGTCCACGAGCCCACGTCCTGGTAGCCGTTCTGCATGCCCTGCTTCCAGTACGGGCCATACGGCGACGGCGCCATGCGCCACTTCGGCGAGCCGTCGGGGTTGACCACCGGCAGCCCCTTCTTGGTCATGTCCGCCGTGAACGCGGTGTACCAGAAGATCTGCTGGGCGACCTGGCCTTGCGCCGGCACCGGGCCGGCTTCCGAGAAAGTCATGCCCATCGCCTGCGGCGGCGCGTACTTCTTCATCCAGTCGACGTACTTGGTCAGCGCGTAGACCGCCGCCGGGCTGTTGGTGGCGCCACCGCGCGCCACTGAGGCACCGACCGGCGTGCACTTGTCCGCGGCCACGCGGATGCCCCACTCGTCGACCGGCATGCCATTGGGCAGCCCCTTGTCGGCGGTGCCGGCCATCGACAGCCAGGCATCGGTGAAGCGCCAGCCGAGCGACGGGTCCTTCTTGCCATAGTCCATATGGCCGTAGACCTTCTTGCCGTCGATCTCCTTGACGTCGTTGGTGAAGAAGTTGGCGATGTCCTCGTAGGCGGACCAGTTGGTGGGCACGCCGAGGTCGTAGCCGTACTTGGCCTTGAACTTCTCCTGCAGGTCCTTGCGCGCGAACCAGTCGGCGCGGAACCAGTAGAGGTTGGCGAACTGCTGGTCCGGCAGCTGATACAGCTTGCCGTCCGGGGCGGTGGTGAACTTGGTGCCGATGAAGTCCTTGATGTCGAGGCCCGGATTGGTCCATTCCTTGCCGGCGCCGTTCATGTAGTCGGTCAGCGGCAGGATCGCGCCATAGCGATAGTGCGTGCCGATCAGGTCCGAATCGGAGATCCAGCCGTCGTAGATCGACTTGCCCGACTGCATCGAGGTCTGCAGCTTCTCGACCACGTCGCCTTCCTGGATCAGATCGTGATTGACCTTGATGCCGGTGATTTCCTCGAAGGCGCGCGCCAGCGTCTTGGCCTCGTACTCGTGCGTGGTGATGGTCTCGGACACCACGTTGACCTGCGTCACGCCCTTGGCCTTGAGCTTGGCCGCCGCGTCGATGAACCACTTCATCTCGGCCAGCTGCTTGTCCTTGGCCAGCGACGACGGTTGGAACTCGTTGTCGATCCACTTCTTCGCCTCGGCTTCTCCCGCCCAGGCGGCATGGCCGCAGGCGAGCGCGGCGGCCACCGCCACCAGCTTCACCGCGAGCCTTGCCTGTTGCTTCAGCGCTGTCATCGATGTCTCCTCGAATGGTCCTTCCCGATAGCGTTGCGGGTCGCGGCCGGGGAAGGATTGAGCCGCGCTACCTGCGAATACCGACCAACGTCACCCAAAGCACCCAATGCACCCAATGCATCCCGAACCGCAGCAAAACCGCCCGGACATGAGCCTCGACACTGTCCGGGGTTCACCCCTTGCGCATCACCAGCGCCAGCACCGCCATCGACAGCACGAAGCTGATCCACACCGATGGCTCTTCCGGCAGCGAAAACCAGTTCATCATCGCCTCGCCCAGGCCGACCCACGCGAGGTTGATCCATGCCGCGCACATCAGGCCGATAAACAGCCGGTCGCCGCGCGTGGTGGCGATCGGCAGCCAGCCCTTGCGCAGGCGCGTCGGCGAGCGCAGCTCCCAGATCGTCATGCCGATCAGCATCAGCACCACGCAGACGAAGAACACCGCGACCGGCGTGGTCCACACCATCCAGCCGAACATGGCCGTCGTTTCCATCGCCCCCCCCCGCTCAGACGCGGCCCATCGCGAAGCCCTTCGCGATGTAGTGCCGCACGAACCAGATCACGATGCCGCCGGGAACGATAGTCAGCACGCCCGCCGCGGCCAGCACGCCCCAGTCCATGCCGGAAGCGGACACCGTGCGCGTCATCGTCGCGACGATCGGCTTGGCGTCCACCGAGGTCAGCGTGCGCGCCAGCAGCAGCTCGACCCAGCTGAACATGAAGCAGAAGAACGCCGCGACGCCGACACCGGCCTTGATCAGCGGCAGGAAGATCGCCAGGAAAAAGCGCGGGAAGGAATAGCCGTCGACATAGGCGGTCTCGTCGATCTCGCGCGGCACGCCGGACATGAAGCCCTCCAGGATCCACACCGCCAGCGGCACGTTGAACACCAGGTGCGCGAGCGCGACGCCCAGGTGCGTGTCCATCAGCCCGACGCTGGTATAGAGCTGGAAGAACGGCAGCAGGAACACCGCCGGCGGCGTCATCCGGTTGGTCAGCAGCCAGAAGAACACATGCTTGTCGCCGATGAACTGGTAGCGGGAGAAGGCATACGCAGCGGGCAGCGCCACGGTGACCGAGATCACGGTGTTCAGCGCGACATAGATCAGCGAGTTGATATAGCCGGAGTACCACGACGAATCGGTGAAGATGGTGCGGTAATGCTCCAGCGTGAATTGCGCCGGCCATAGCGACAGCGTCGACAGGATCTCGTCGTTGGTCTTGAACGACATGTTGAGCATCCAGTAGATCGGCAGAATCGCAAAGACCAGATAGACCAGCAGAAAGGCGGCGCGCCACCAGCCGCCGCGCGAGGCCGGGTCATGCATGGGGAACCTCCTCGGCGACGGTGCCCGCGCGCTGCATCCAGTTGTAGAGCACGAAACACAGCAGCAGGATGATCAGGAAATAGACGATCGAGAACGCGGCGGCCGGGCCGAGGTCGAACTGCCCCACCGCCTTCTGCGTCAGGTATTGCGACAGGAAGGTGGTGGCGTTGCCGGGCCCGCCGCCGGTCAGCACGAAAGGCTCGGTATAGATCATGAAGCTGTCCATGAAGCGCAGCAGCACCGCGATCATCAGCACGCCGCGCAGCTTGGGCAGCTGGATATGGCGGAACACCGCCCAGCGCGAGGCGCCGTCGATCTGCGCGGCCTGGTAGTACGCGTCGGGAATCGCGCGCAGGCCGGCGTAGCACAGCAGGCCCACCAAAGGCGTCCAGTGCCAGACGTCCATCACCAGCACCGTCAGCCACGCGTCGAGCGCGCTGCCGGTGTAGTTGTAATCGAAACCCAGCCCGGCCAGCGCGGCGCCGAGCAGGCCGATGTCGGTGCGGCCGAAGATCTGCCAGATGGTGCCGACCACGTTCCACGGAATCAGCAGCGACAGCGCGACGATCACCAGCACGGCCGACGCCCTCCAGCCGCGCGCCGGCATCGACAGCGCCAGCAGGATGCCGAGCGGGATCTCGACCAGCAGCACCGCCAGCGAGAAACCGAGCTGGCGCAGCAGCGCGTCGTGCAGCTCGCCGTCGCGCAGCACCGCGCGGAACCATTCGGTGCCGACGAACACGCGCCGCTCCGGCGAGATGATGTCCTGCACCGAGTAATTGACGATGGTCATCAAGGGCAGGATCGCCGAGAACGCGACGCAGACCACCACCGGCAGCACCAGCAGCCACGCCTTCTGGTTGATCGGCTTCATCGGACCAGCTCCTCGTCGACGTAATAGCAGGTATGGCGGTGGAAGACCGAGAACCACGCGGTCTCGCCGGGGCGCAGCGCCGCGGCCTCGTCGCCGAGCCGGGCGCGCAGCAGCGCAGAAGCCTCGGTACCGTCGGTGCCGCCGGTGCGGCCGGTGTCCTCGTCCTGCAGGCGCGCGGCGGCGATCCAGTAGGTGCCGATGTCCTGCGCGCGCTCGATCACCGCGGGCACCGCCTGCCCGTCGTCGGGCCGCGCGAGCCGCAGGTATTCGGGCCGCACGCCGATCTTGAACGTGCCGGCCGCCTGCAGACGCTGCGCGATGGCCTCGTCCGCCGGCGGTGCATAGCGACGGCCGGCCAGTTCGATCCAGCCGTCGCGCCAGCGCGCCGGCAGGAAATTCATGCCGGGCGAGCCGATGAAGTGCCCCACGAATGTATGGGCGGGCCGCTCGAACAGCGCATCGGCGGTGCCGACCTGCACCGCCTTGCCGCGCGACATCACCACCACCTGATCGGCGAAGGTCAGCGCCTCGGTCTGGTCGTGTGTCACATAGATCAGCGTCAGATGGAATTGGCGGTGGATCTCCTTGAGCTTGCGCCGCAGCTGCCATTTCAGGTGCGGGTCGATCACCGTCAACGGCTCGTCGAACAGGATGGCGGCGACGTCGTGGCGCACCAGCCCGCGTCCCAGCGAGATCTTCTGCTTGGCATCGGCCGACAGCCCGCTGGCCTGGCGATCGAGCACGGCCGACAGGTCCAGCATCTCGGCCACCTGCCCCACCCGCTCGCGCACCTGCGCCGCCGGCACGCCGCGGTTGCGCAGCGGAAAGGCCAGGTTCTGGCCGACGGTCATGGTGTCGTAGATCACCGGGAACTGGAACACCTGCGCGATATTGCGCTCCTGGGGCGAGTGGCCGGTGACATCGCGGCCGTCGAACGACACGGTGCCCTGCGACGGCCGCAGCAGTCCCGAGATGCAGTTCAGCAGCGTGGTCTTGCCGCAGCCCGACGGCCCCAGCAGCGCATAGGCGCCGCCGTCGTCGAAGGTGAAGCGCAGCGGCAGCAGCGCGTAATCCTCGTCGCTACGCGGATTGGGCCCGTACGCATGGGCCAGATCCAGGTCGATGCGGGCCATGGTCTCAGTTCCCCCGCCCGTTGGCGGGCCGCAGATGCCCGCGGCGCGGCGCGCGGATGCAGCGGCCCTGCGCATCGAACAGATAGAGCTGCGACGGATCGAGCCGGATCGTCACTGTCTCGCCCAGCGCCAGCTCCAGCACGCCGGGCACCTGGGCCACCAGATTGCCGACCGCGGTATCGACGTGCACGAAGGTATCGGAGCCGGACAGCTCGGCCAGCGCGACCCGCCCCGGCAGCGGCACGCCTTCGCGAGCCCGCGGCGCGCCGGCGGCGAGCTCGTCGTGCCGGTCCGATACGCCATCGAGCCACAGCATGCCGGCGCGCACGCCGACGGTGACCGGGCCGGCATAGCCTTGCAGCGCATCGCCGGCGCCGCCCATATCCTGCGCGCCGTCGTCCGGGCGCAGCGCCACCTCGATGCCGTCGGCCAGATGCACGGCCGCGTCGCGCCACTGGCCGGCGACGAGGTTCATCGGCGGATCGCTGAAGGCGCGCGCCACGCGCAGCGACCCGGGATAGTGGAAAACCTCGGCCGTCGGCCCGTATTGCAGCAGCTCGCCGGCATCGAGCACGGCGGTATGGCCGCCGAGCAGCAGCGCCTCGGCCGGCTCCGTGGTCGCGTAGATCACGGTGGCGTCGCCCTGCGCGAACAACTGGGCCAGCTCCTCGCGCAGTTCCTCGCGCAGCTTGTAGTCCAGGTTGACCAGCGGCTCGTCGAGCAGCATCAGCGGCGCGCCCTTGGCCAGCGCCCGCGCCAGCGCGACGCGCTGCTGCTGGCCGCCGGAGAGTTCGGCCGGATGGCGCTCGAGCAGATGGTCGATATGCAAGCGCGCGGCCAGCGCCCGCACGTGCCGCTCGAGATCCGCCGCACCGCGCAGCCGCAACGGTGAGGCGATATTGTCGAACACGGTCAGCGACGGGTAATTGATGAACTGCTGGTAGACCATCGACACATTGCGCTGGCGTACCGGCATGCCGGTCACGTCGGCGTCGTCGACCAGCACGCGGCCGGCGCTGGGACGATCGAGCCCGGCCATCACCCGCATCAGCGAGGTCTTGCCCGCCTGGGTCGCCCCGAGCAGGATCGTCACCGCGCCCGGAACCGGCGCCAGCGACATCGGATAGAGATGGACCTGCGAACCTGCCTGCTGCGCGATGCCTTCCAGTCTGAGCTGCATCCGGTCTCCGTCAGGGTTGCGCTGCCCGGCGCGCGGCATGGTTCGGCCCGAAGTCAGGTCGCGGGATCAGCGGACACAGGGCGGGACGCAAAAGGGAATACCGGCGCGCATCGATTGCTTGCTTGCTCGTTTTAGTAAAGAAGCGAACAAAAAACAATAGTGCAATGCGTCATTTGTTTTCGTTTTTGTTTGAACTAGAATCCCGGCATGACGCTCAATCCCCGCCAGACCGCTCTTCTGGAAGAAGTCCGCAGCCAGGGTTTCGCTTCCATCGAAGAGCTAGCACGCAAGTTCGGCGTGACCCTGCAAACGGTCCGGCGCGACGTCAATCTGCTGGCGGAGAACGGCATGCTGGCGCGCTTTCACGGCGGCGTGCGGATGGACGGCTCGACCACCGAGAACATCGCCTATCGCCAGCGCCAGTTGCTCAACGCCGAAGGCAAGGCGCGCATTGCGCGCGCGGTGGCCGCCGCGGTGCCGGAGGGCTGCTCGCTGATCCTGAACATCGGCACCACGGTCGAGGAAATCGCCCGCGCGCTGGTGCATCATCGTGGCCTGCGCGTGATCACCAACAACCTGCACGTCGCCAATATCCTGGCCGACAACCAGGACTGCGAGGTCATCGTCGCCGGCGGCGTGCTGCGTTCGCGCGACCGCGGCATCGTCGGCGAGGCGACGGTGGAGTTCATCGGCCAGTTCAAGGTCGATATCGGGCTGATCGGCATCTCGGGAATCGAGGCCGACGGCACGCTGCGCGATTTCGATTTCCGCGAGGTCAAGGTCGCGCGCACCATCATCGAGCATTCGCGCGAGGTCTGGCTGGCCGCGGATGCGACCAAATTCAACCGGCAGGCGATGGTCGAGCTGGCGCACCTGTCGCAGATCGACCGGCTCTTCACCGACGAGCCCTTGCGGGCGCCGTTCGAGCAGATCGTTGCGGACAGCGGGGTGAAGTGTGTGGTGGCGGGGGAATAAGGGCCGCAGCTGCCCTCTCCCCGACCCCTGTCCCGCTGGCGGGAAAGGGGAGCTCGGATTGCGCGCGCTGCCGGTGTTCCCGACCTCTGCCGCGAGCACGGCAGAGGCAGTCGGTCTGCCGGTGCAGACGGTGTTCTGCCCTGTCCCGCTCGCGGGACAGGGGCGGGCGACAGGGCAGCGGCGCTCGTTACTTGAAGACGACCGTCTTGTGCCCGTTCAGCAGGATGCGATGTTCCGCATGCCACTTGACCGCGCGCGCCAGCGCCACGCATTCGACGTCGCGGCCGACCGCGGTCAGCTGGTCCGGGTCCATGCTGTGGTCCACGCGCTCGATCTCCTGCTCGATGATCGGGCCCTCGTCGAGGTCGGCGGTCACATAGTGGGCCGTCGCGCCGATCAGCTTGACGCCGCGATCGTGCGCCTGGTAGTAGGGCTTGGCGCCCTTGAAGCTGGGCAGGAAGGAATGGTGGATATTGATCGCGCGGCCTTCGAGCTTGCGGCACAGGTCGTTCGACAGCACCTGCATGTAGCGCGCCAGCACGACCAGGTCGATCTTCTGGTCCTGCACCACCTCGAACACCTTGGCCTCCTGCGCGGCCTTCTGCTCGGCCGACGCGTTCATCAGCGGCAGATGGAAGAACGGAATGTCGTAGGACGCGGCCAGCTGGTAGAAATCGCGGTGGTTCGACACGATCGCGGCGATCTCGACCGGCAGCTGCCCGCTCTTGGCGCGGAACAGCAGGTCGTTCAGGCAATGGCCGATGCGCGACACCATGATCATCACGCGCGGCTTGATCGCGGCATCGAACAGCTCCCACTGCATCGAGAACTGCTCGCCGACCGGCGCGAACGCGCTCTTGAGCGTGGCCAGCTCCGGGCCGCCCGGGGCCGCGGTGAAATGCACGCGCATGAAGAAGCGGCCGGTGTACTCGTCACCGTACTGGTCCGAATCGACGATATTGCAGCCGTGCTGGAACAGCAGTCCCGAAACGGCGTGCACGATGCCCGGTTGATCGGGGCACGAAATGGTCAGAATAAAGCCTGGATTGCTCATCGTTGGTGTTCTCTGGAGGGGGCGCGTCCGGCGGGCCTGCCGCCGTGCAGGGCGCTGTACTGGGCGCCGTACGGGGCCCAGTACAGCGAGATCGCGCTAGTCGGCGAAGCCCGGTACCGGCGGCGCCCAGCCTCGCCGGCGCAGCGCACAGAGCGTCACCAGCGTGGCGTCGAGCGTCATCGCGCCATCCGCCATGATAGCAAGCGCGGCGTCCGGCCCCACCAGCCGGTGCTCGGCGACCTCGCCGTCGCGGTTGTGCGGCACGAAGTCGGCGGGCAGTTCGAGGTCGTACAGATAGACCGTTTCCCACTGCACGCCCTCGTCGATTTCGCGCAGGACCTGCACCGCGCCATGGGCCTGCGCCTGCGCCGCGAGCCACGGCGCAATGCCCGATTCCTCGTCGCACTCGCGTACCAGCGTCGCCAGCGGATCGCTGCCGTGCGGCATGCCGCCGGCGACCAGGTTGTCCCACATGCCGGGATCGACGGCCTTGCTCTCGCTTCGCCGTGCGATCCACAGCGCGCGCTGCCCGGCCACGATGCCGTTCATGTGCGAGGCGAAGGTCAGCAGCCCGAAATAGCGCGCGGCGGCGCGTTCGATCGTCGCGAAGGCCGGATGCGCGAGCGCCGGCGTGACCGCGAACGGCTCGTCGCGCCAGCCGCGCAGCAGGTTATGCGCGGCCAGCCGGCGGGCCAGCCTGTCCAGCGCCGCGCTGCGCACCTCGAAGCCATGCAGGTCGGGCAGCAGCGCTGCCGCGTCACCGCTCTCGGCGCCGAGCACGGCGAAGTCGATGCCTTCCGCCCCTTGCAGCGCGCGCAGCGTCTGCGCATGCCGGCGCGGCAGCCAGCCGACCTGCCGGCCTTCCACGGTCAGCCGCAGATGCCGTGCGGGATCGAAACGCGAGCGCGCCGTCAGGTTGGCGGCAATGCGTTGGGCAAGGTCGGGGGGATGGGACATCGGCATATTGGCGCCCGGCAAGGGCGTCCCTTGTACGAAAACACGGAATCAATGACATCAGCAGGATGGCAGCCATGACCGACAGCACGACGCCAGCGCGCGGCGAATATATCCTGGCGCTAGACCAGGGCACCAGCAGTTCGCGTGCAATCCTGTTCGACCATGCCGGCAGCGTGGTCCGGATCGCCCAGCGCGAGTTCCGGCAATATTACCCGCAGCCCGGCCATGTCGAGCACGACCCCTACGAGATCTGGCAATCGCAGCTGGCGGTCGCGCACGAGGTGCTGAACGGCGCCGGCGTGTCGGCCGACCGGATCCGCGCGATCGGCATCACCAATCAGCGCGAGACCGCGGTGCTGTGGGACCGCCGCACCGGCGAGCCGGTCGGCCGCGCGCTGGTCTGGCAGGACCGCCGTACCGCGCCGATGTGCGAGGCGCTGCAGCGCGACGGCCACGGCGAGCGCTTCCGCGCCAAGACAGGCCTGGTCATCGACGCCTATTTCTCCGGCACCAAGCTGCGCTGGATGCTGGACCACTACGACGGCGCGCGCGAACGGGCTGCGCGCGGCGAGCTGGCCTTCGGCACGGTCGACAGCTGGCTGATCTGGCAACTGACCGATGGCGCGCGGCACGTCACCGACGTCTCCAACGCGTCGCGCACGATGCTGTTCAACATCCACGCATTCCGCTGGGACGACGAACTGCTGGCGCTGCTCGACATTCCGCGCAGCCTGTTGCCCGAAGTGGTGCCGTCCAGCGGCGAGGTCGCGCGCACCGCGCAGCGCGTGTTCGGCGCCGAACTGCCGATCGCCGGCATCGCGGGCGACCAGCAGGCGGCCACGTTCGGCCAGGCCTGCCTGTCGCCGGGCATGGCGAAGAACACCTATGGCACCGGTTGCTTCCTGCTGATGAATACCGGTTCGGCGCCGGTGGTGTCGCAGAACCGGCTGCTGACGACGATCGGCTGGCAGCTCGGCCCGGGCTCCGGCGGCTCGGCGCAAGCCAGCACCCAATACTGCCTCGAAGGCGGCGTCTTCATGGGCGGCGCGACGATCCAGTGGCTGCGCGACGGCCTGCAGATCATCCAGAGCGCGCCGGAGGTCGAGCCGCTGGCGCGGCAATGCGACGACACCGGCGGCGTGGTGTTGGTCCCCGCCTTCGCCGGCCTCGGCGCGCCGCACTGGGACGCGTTTGCGCGCGGCACGCTGATCGGCATCACGCGCGGCACCGGCCGTCCGCAAATCGCGCGCGCCGCGCTCGAGGCGATCGCGCTGCAAAGCGTCGACGTGCTGGACGCCATGCAGAAGGACGCCGGCATCGCGCTGGCCGAGCTGCGCGTCGACGGCGGCGCCTCGCGCAGCGACCTGCTGATGCAGATGCAGGCCGATCTGCTCGGCACGGCGGTCGTGCGTCCGCGCGTCACCGAAACCACGGCGCTGGGGGCGGCCTATCTCGCGGGCCTGGCCTGTGGCTTCTGGCGCGATCAGCAGGAACTGGCCGGCCAATGGCAGATCGAACAGCGTTTCGAGCCGCGGCTGTCGGCCGATGCGCGCGAGAGCCAGCTGGCGCGCTGGCATCGCGCGGTGGAGCGCGCGCGGGACTGGGCGCGCGAGGATCCCGCATCCGCCACTGCGTCGGCGGCCAGCTGAACGCGTTTGGCCCCAACCGCCAGTCATCGCCAGTCATCGCCAGTCACCGCCAGTCACCGCCAATCACCGACGATCCCTGACGACCCGCCGACGACCCGCCGACGCGCCGAAGAACCGCCACCACCGACCCGATTCGCACCGCTCTTCCTTGCCATGCAGACACCCAACCCTACCCTGCCCCCGGATCGCGCGGCGCTGCTCGCCACGCTGGAGCGCGAGCGCCGCTGGGACGTGATCGTGATCGGCGGCGGCGCGACCGGACTCGGCACCGCCGTCGATGCCGCCTCGCGCGGCTACCGCACGCTGCTGCTCGAGGCGGCCGACTTCGCCAAGGGCACCTCGAGCAAGGCCACCAAGCTGGTGCACGGCGGCGTGCGCTACCTGGCCCAGGGCAATATCGGGCTGGTGCGCGAGGCCCTGCAGGAGCGCGGCATGCTGGCGCGCAACGCACCCCATCTGGTGTGGCCGCTCGGCTTCGTGGTGCCCGCCTATCAGCTGTTCGACCAGCCCTTCTACGGCATCGGCCTGAAGGTCTACGACATGCTGGCCGGCAGCCGCAACCTGATGGACAGCCGCTGGCTGAACCACCAGGAGGCGCTGGCGGCGGCGCCGACGCTGGCCGAGCATGTCGGCGGCCGCCCGCTGCGCGGCGCGAACCTGTATTTCGATGGGCAGTTCGACGATGCGCGCCTGGCGATCGCGCTGATGCGCACGCTGTTCGATCTCGGCGGCATCGCCCTGAACTATGCCCGCGTGACCGGCCTGGTGATGCAGGCCGGCGTGGTCGGCGGCGTCACCGTGCGCGACGAGCTCGGCGACGCCGAACTGACACTGCATGCCGAATGCGTGATCAATGCCACCGGCGTCTGGGTCGACGCGGTGCGGCGGATGGAGGACGAGCGCGCGCAGAGGATGGTGGCGCCCAGCCAGGGCGTGCACCTGACGCTGCCGCGCAGCTTCCTGCCGGGCGATCGCGCGATCCTCGTGCCAAAGACCGACGACGGCCGCGTGCTGTTCCTGGTGCCCTGGAACGGCCACACGATCGTCGGCACCACCGACACGCCGCGCCGCGACCTGCCGCTGGAGCCGCAGGCCGAGGACGACGATGTCGACTTCATCCTCGAGACCGCGGCGCGCTATCTGTCGCGCGATCCGACCCGCGCCGATGTCACCAGCGTCTGGGCCGGACTGCGCCCGCTGGTCAAGGCGACCGGCGAAAGCTCGACGGCGTCGCTCTCGCGCGAACACACCATCGTGGTATCGAAGGCGGGCCTGATCACGGTGACCGGCGGCAAATGGACCACCTATCGCAGGATGGCCGAGGACGTGATCGATACCGCGATTCGCCGCCAGATGCTGCGGGCCGCGCCATGCATGACCGCCGACCTGCCGCTGCATGGCGCCGGTGCGTGGGCCGGGCAGCAGGCGAACCTGAACGGGCCGGACCGCTACTACGGCGGCGATCTCGGCCTGCTGCGCAGCCTGCCCGGCGCCGACAACGTGATCGCCCCGGAATCGGGCCTGACCGAGGCGCATGTCCGCTTCGCCGCGCGCTACGAACTGGCGCGCAAGGTCGAGGACGTGGTGGCGCGCCGCAACCGCCTGCTGTTCCTCGATGCCCGCGCGGCCGAGGCGGCGGCGCCGCGCGTGGCCGCGCTCCTGGCGGAAGAACTGGGCCACGACGCCGCCTGGCAGCAGGCGCAGATCGACAGCCTGCGCAGCCTCGCGGCAAGTTATCGGCTCGATGCCGGCGGCCATGGCCTGCACCGGCACGGCGCCTGACGTTGCGCGTCAGGCGCCGTGGAACGTCTGATCGATCGTCCCCGAGCGCTTCCTGCAGGAACCAACCGACATGGCCCTTTCCTTTCCCCTTCGCCGCGCCGCCTCGATGTCCTGCGCCGCGCTGCTGGTCACCACCGCCTTCGCCGCGCCGGCACAGGCCCGCCCCGGCATCGACGGCGTACGCTTCGATGCGCCGGTCACCGTGCACTACCGCTGCGATGACGGCAAACAGCTGACCGCACGCTATTTCAACAGCGCCGACAACCAGATCGCGATCCTGCGGCTCGACGGCAAGGCGCTGCTGTTCGTCACGGTCCTGAGCGGATCCGGCGCGCGCTATGCGCATGGCCGGCACGTCTGGTGGACCAAGGGCGACGACGCGATGCTGCAGGACATCACGCAGGGCGAGAACGCGCCGCCGATCTACGCCAATTGCCGCGCGCAGCGATAGCAGCGCCGGGGCGGACGCGCGGAGGGTGGGCGCGACCAGGGTCTCCGAGCGATAATGCGGGTCATCGAATCAGGGAGAACACCATGGACGAGATAGACGATCTGTCCGATCTGCCGATGCCCCGCTTCATCTGGGGCTTCGCCATCGCCACCGGCAAGGGGGGCGAAGTGATGCACGACGAATTCGAGTATCTGACCCACACGCGCAGCCCGCGCTTCACCTGCCGCGTGGTCGAGCTCGAGGATATGCCCACCGAGAGCGACGAGTCCGGTATCGACGGCCGCATCGTCCACTACGACGATCCCGCCCGCCTGTTCTACATCACCGATGCCGGCATGGCGCTGGTCAATTTCGAGCTGTTCGACAAGCTGCCCGACCGCCAGAAGCTGAAGAAGGTCTGCGACGAGGCCATCCGCAACTGGATGATCCGGCGCGACTTCCTCGACAGCGAGGATGACGAGGATTGAGCCGCAAACCCGCCGAAAACGGGCCGCAAGGGGCACAGACCGTCGGACACCCGGTCGGCCCAGTCCTACAAACCTAGCGGAGGGGTCCCGACAGTAGGCCCCGCCCCCGCTCCCTATAGTGAAGTCATGGAGTTCACGACAAGGAGCGAAACCATGCCTTATATCCTCGCCTGGTTGCTGGGTGTACCGGCCTTCGTGCTGGTCCTGATCTGGCTGTTCGCGCACTGATCCAGGGGCGCGGCCGGCGGCCCGAGCGACCTCTCGCCGTCGGCCATGTCCCATGTGGCAACGATCCAACGTCCGCCCGCAAGGCGGACGTTTTTATTGCGCGCCGCGGTCCCGTCGCACCGGACCTGCGCGGACATTCGTGTAGACTCCGCCCGGACAAGGCGCACCGTATTGCCACCGAGCGCCGCCCCCGCCGCTGCTATCGAGGGGAACCTGGCCAGACGGACGCATAACGGGCGCCCATCGTTTATTTGGCATTGATGAGGATCGATCTGACTGCCGCCACGCCGCGCCGACGTGGCGCCATGCTGACCACGGCATGTTTTCTGGCCACGCTGGCATTGCCGCCGGCTCACTCCCAACCCGCTTCCCCCGCTACGGCAATCGAAGGCCCGAACAGCAACGGAGGCACCGCCACGTCCGCCGCCAGCGCCCCGGTCGCGCCGGCCGGCACGCCGACGCGCCGCCAGACCCTGACGGTCGCCGAGATGGGCGCCTATGGACCGATCGCGCTGCGCGGACTGGATCCCGAGCGCGTGCTCAATGTCGGCATCCGTGCGGACGAGGTCGTCACCAGCGCCACGCTGCGGCTGCACTACACCTACTCGCCCTCGCTGATCTATCCGCTGTCGCATCTGAAGATCAAGCTCAACGACGAAGTCGTCGCCACGCTGCCGCTGGAGGCGAATCGCGCGGGCCAGCAGGTCACGCGCGAGATTGCGCTGGAGCCGCGGCTGTTTACCGACTTCAATCGCCTCGCGATCGAATTCATCGGCCACTACACCGTGGACCACTGCGAGGATGCCGCGCATTCGGCGCTGTGGACCGATATCAGCGCCAACAGCGCGCTGACGCTGACCACCGCCGCGCTGCGGCTGCCGGACAACCTGGCGCTGCTGCCGCTGCCCTTCTTCGATCGCCGCGACAATCGCCGTGTCACCGTGCCCTTCGTGCTCGCCGAGAACGCCGATATGGCGACGCTGCGCGCGGCCGGCGTGGTCGCGTCGTGGCTGGGCGCGCTCGCCGACTACCGCGGCGCGCGCTTCCCCGTGGCCCGCAGCGCGCCGGCCGGCCAGCACGCGATCATGCTGACGCTGCCCGGTCCCGCCGCGGCGACGCTCGGGCTGCGCGAGATCGCCGGCCCCTCGGTGACGGTGATGCCCAATCCGAACAGCCCCGACCACAAGCTGCTGGTCATCGCCGGCCGCAATGCGCAGGAGCTGCAGACCGCGGCCAACGCGCTGGTGCTGGGCAAGGCCGCGATGGCGGGCCGCCAGGCATCGATCCAGACCGTCGACCTCGGTCCGCCGCGCGCGCCCTATGACGCGCCGAACTGGGCGCCGGTCCATCGTCCGGTGCTGTTCCGCGAGCTGGTCACCGATCCGCAGCAGTTGCAGGTTGCCGGCAACGACCCGCAGGCGATCCGCGTCAACCTGCGCGTGCCGGCCGACCTGTACGGCTGGAACCAGCGCAGCGTGCCGCTGAATCTGAAATACCGCTATACCGCGCCGTCGACCTACAACGACTCGGTGCTGAACGTCGATATCAACGAGCAGCTGGTGCGCTCGTACCGGCTGCGTCCGCTGTCGGGCAGCGACGACGAGAATCTGGTCAGCGTGCCGCTGCTCTCGGGCAGCGATGCGGTGGTCTCCAACGAGATCCATGTGCCGGCCTTCCGCGTCGGCAGCGACAACCAGATGCAATTCCGCTTCCATCTGGACTCGCAGAAGACCGGCCTGTGTGCGTCGACGCCGGCCAAGGTCGCGCGCGCGGCGATCGATCCGGACTCGACCATCGACTTCAGCGGCTTCGCCCATTACGCCGCGATGCCGAACCTGGCCTTCTTCGCCAACAGCGGCTACCCGTTCACGCGCCTGGCGGATCTGGCCGATACCGCGGTGGTGCTGCCCGACGCGCCGCGCGCGATCGACCAGGAAGCCCTGCTGACGCTGCTAGGCCATATGGGCCGCTGGACCGGCCTGCCGGCGCTGCGCGTCACGGTGGCGCCGGCGAAAGACGTCGACTCGGTCGCCCAGCGCAATCTGCTGATCGTCGGCAACGGCAGCGCGGGCCAGCTGCTGGCGCGCTGGGGCAAGTCGCTGCCGCTGATGATTGCGCGCGGCAAGACCGAGATGGCGCTGCGCGACCAGCGCGCCAGCGCGTGGTCGAACTGGCTCAGCGCGGGCGAGCCGGAGGCGATGACGCCGGCGGGGCGGGCGATCCTGTCGGCCGATGGCCCGTTGGCCGCGCTGATCGGCTTCGAATCGCCCTACCGCGAGCGGCACAGCGTGGTGGCGTTGACCGCGACCGACGCCGAGCGGCTCGGCGACGTGCTCGATGCCCTCGACGATCCGTCCAAGGTCGCGCAGATCCGCGGCGACCTGACCGTGGTGCGCGCCAGGGAGGTCGAAGGCCTGCGGCTCGGCGAGCGCTATTTCGTCGGCGATTTCCCCTGGTATGCGCGAGTCTGGGTGCGGGTGTCCTCGCACCCGGTATTCCTCGGCATCGCCGGCATCCTCGCCGGTCTCGCGGTGGCGCTGAGCGCGTTCTGGGCACTGTCCCGGCTGGCGGCGCGGCGCAACGGAGGCTGAGATGGCGGGGTTCGCGATGGCGAGGTTCGCGATGGCCGCGTGCCTGCGCGGTAACGTCCGCCGGCTCGCGACGGCGTCGCGCGCGCTGCTGACCGCCGCGCTGCTGACCGCCTCGCTCGGCTGCGCCGCGGCGTCCTGCCCATGGCCGGCCTGGGACAGCTTCAAGCGCGACACCGTCAGCGCTGACGGCCGCGTGATCGACGCCAGCACGCCGCAGCAGACCACGGTGTCCGAGGGGCAGGCCTATGCGCTGTTCTTCGCGCTGGTCGCCAACGACCGCGCAACCTTCGAGCGGCTGCTGACCTGGACCGAGAACAACCTGGCCGAAGGCGATCTGGCCTCGCGGCTGCCCGCGTGGATCTGGGGCAAGCGCGAGGCCGCCGGCGGCAAGCCCGAGAGCTGGGGCGTGCTCGACGCCAATCCCGCCTCCGACGCCGACCTGTGGATCGCCTACACGCTGCTCGAGGCCGGCCGGCTCTGGCAGGAACGCCGCTACACCGCGCTCGGCACCGTGATCGCGCGCCAGGTGGTGCGGCAGGAGACCGCGCTGCTGCCCGGCCTGGGCCGCACGCTGTTGCCCGGCCCGATGGGCTTTCATCCTTCGCCGACGATGTGGCGGCTCAATCCGAGCTACGTGCCGCCGCAACTGATGCGCCGGTTCGCGGCGCTGTGGCCGCAGCAGCAGGAATGGGCCCAGCTGCTGGGCAGTTCGGCACGGCTGCTGATCGATACCGCGCCGCGCGGCTTCTCGCCCGACTGGGTCGAATATCACGGCGGGGCGAAACCGGGTTTCCTTCCCGACCAGCAGACGCACGCGGAAGGCGCGTACAACGCGATCCGCGTCTATCTGTGGGCCGGCATGCTGGCGCCGCAGGATCCGCTGCGCGCGCCGCTGCTCGAGACCTATCGCCCGATGGCGGACTACACCATCGCGCACGGCTATCCCCCCGAGCGCGTCGATACGCGCTCGGGCACGGTCGGGTCCAATGCCGGCAACGCCGGCTTTTCCGCGGCGGTGGCGCCGTATCTGGCCGCGCTTGGCGAAACCGGCGCGGCACAGCGCCAGGTCGAGCGGGTGCGCAAGCTGGCCGCCGAACAGCCGCTGGGGTATTACAGCCAGGTGCTGGCGCTGTTCGCCCTCGGCCATCTCGATGGCCAGTACCGCTTCGAAGCCGACGGCGCGCTGACGCCGGCCTGGACCGCGACATGTCCCGCTCGCCGCTGATCCCCGCCGCCGCGGTGCTGCTGGTCCCCGCGATGCCGACGACGGCGCAGCCCCCAGCCGCGCCCGCCGCGCCCACCGTCAACGCGGAACTGGCGCGCCTGCTGTCGTCGGCGCGCATGTGGCAAGCCAAGAACCGCGACGACCTCGCGCGCGCCGCGCTCGACAAGATCCTGACGATCGAGCCGCAGCAGCCCGATGCGCTGCTGTTGCTGGCGCAGATCGAACTGCGCTCGAACCGCCCGGCCGAGGCGCAACGCATGCTTCAGCGGCTGCGCCAGCACCATCCGAAACACCCGGCCACCCGCGAGCTCGAGGACACCTACCGCATTGCCACGCAGGACAAACGCGAGATGGCGACGGTGCGGATGCTCGCGCGCGGCGGCAACGAGAAGGAAGCGCTCGAACGGCTGCAGCGGCTGTTTCCCGACGGGCCGCCCGAGGGCGAACTGGCGCTCGACTACTACCGCATCCTGGCGGGCACCGACGCCGGCCGTCCGCGCGCGATCGCCGCGCTACGCAGGCAACTGGCGCAGCGGCCCGACGATGCGCGCCTCGCGCTGGCGCTGGGCGATCTGCTGACCGACCGCCCCGCCACGCGCGCCGAAGGCCTCGATCTGCTGTATCGGCTGAGCCAGCGCACCGACGCCGACCGCAAGACCGCGCTCGATATCTGGCGACGCACGCTGTATCGCGTCAGCGACGAGCCGGCCTACGCGGTCTGGTTCGAGCGCTATCTGAAGGAAGTGCCCGACGACGACATCGCGCGGCAGACGCTGGCCGAACTGGACGCCAGGCGCGAGGCGCATCGGCGCATGCTGGCCGATCCGGCCTGGCAGGCGCGCCAGCGCGGCCTGCGGCAGCTCGAGCGCGGCAACCTCGCCGAAGCGCAGGCCGCCTTCGAGCAGGCCATGCGCACCCGCGGCAACGATGCCGAGGTGGTCGGCGGGCTCGGGCTGGTGCGGCTGCGCGAAGGCCGCCACGACGAAGCGCGCGCACTGTTTTCCCGCGCGCTGCAGCTCGACCCCGAGCAGCGCAACAAGTGGCGCAGCCTGCTGGACACCGCCACCTTCTGGGGCACGGTCGCGCGCGCACGGCTGGCCGGCACGCAGGGCAAGCCCGCCGAAGCCGAAACGCTCGCCCGACAGGCGCTGGCGCGCCAACCCGATAACGCCGATGCACTTGCCATCCTGGCCGACGCGCTGGTCGCGCAGCAACGCGAGGCCGAAGCCGAAACGCTGCTGCGCCAGCAGTTGAATGGACGCACGCCCGACCCCGGCGCGCTGCGCCGGCTGGTGACACTGCTGCGCAACAGCGGACGCGACGCCGAGATCGGTCCGCTGCTGGCTTCGACCGAAGCGCGCCTGCAGCAGTCGCCCGCCAATGGGGAAACGCTGCGCCAGCTGCGCGCCGAGCTGCTGACGCGCCAGGCCGACCAGCTGCTGGCCGAGCGCCGGGCGAGCCCGGCCATCGCCCGGCTCGAGGAGGCGCTGCGGCTGACGCCCGCGGCGCCATGGACGCGCTACACGCTGGCGCGGGCCTATCGCGATCTCGGACTGCCGGCACTGGGCCGCGAGGCCATGGAGGAAGGCCTGCGCCTCGCCCCGAACGCCGACATGCGCTATGCCAGCGCGCTGTTCCTGAACGCCGTCGACGACCCGGATACCGCGGCCACGCTGCTGGCGCAGATTCCCGAAGCCGAACGCACCGAGGGCATGCGCGAGCTCGCCGGCAATCTGCGGGCACAGCAATTACTGCGGCAAAGCCGACTGGCGTTGGCGGCCGGCCGGCCCGGCGAGGCGCGCGCCCTGCTGCGCCAAGCCGCGGACGCGACGCAGGCGGACCCGCAGATGCTGGCCACCGTCGGCCGCGAAGCGATCGCGCTCGGCGATACCGACGATGGGCTCGGCCTGGTGCAACAGTGGCTGGCCGCCCATCCCGACGATCCCGCGATCGGCGTGCGGCTGCGCTACGGCGAGCTGCTCGCCGCCGCCGGGCGTGACGATGCGTTGCGTGTGTGGCTGGACGAGCTGCGCGATCGCGATGCGCAGACCCGCGGACAACGAGGGGCGTTCGAACCCGCGCAGCGCGCCGCGCTCGACGATCAGGCGCTGCGGCTCGCGCTGCGCGACAGCGACCGCCATCTGGACGCCGACGATCCCGCCGGTGCGCTGCGCGTGCTGGCCGCGGTACCGGCCGCGCAACGACAGGATCGGCGCTGGTCGCTGGCCCTGGCCGACGTGCGCGAGCGCCAAGGCGATCTGGACGGCGCCGCCGCTGCCGCGCGCGCGGTGCTCGCACGGAACCCCGACGATGCCGAGGCGCGCTTGACGCTGGCACGGCTGGCCGAACGCGCCGGGCGCAACGACGAGGCACTGCGCCTCGTGCGCGACGTGCTGGCCGGCACGGGGGAGGACGATATCGATACGCGGCTGTCGGCGGCGCGGCGCCTGACCGCGCTGCGCCGCGACGACGAAGCGGCCGCGGTGGTCGACACCCTGCAGCAGCGCAACCCGCAGCGCGCGGATATCGTCGTGCAGCAGGGACGCATCGCCCAATCGCGCGGCCAGTTCGACGAAGCGGCCTCGCTGTACCGGCAAGCCCGCACGCTGGAGCAGTCCGAAGCCGCGGCACCCGTGGCGGGCGGGACCGCCGCACAGCGGGCGCTGCAGGACCTCGATGCGCGGCGTGACGGCCAGCTCGCCAGCGCCACGCTGTTCTCGCGCAAGTCCGGCGACAGCGGCATCTCGGCGCTGAGCGCGACCGAGATCCCGCTCTACGTACGAATTCCGCATGGCTATACCGGCCACGTGTTCTTCCACGCCGACACGGTGCTGCTCGATGCCGGCGCGCTGCGCGGCGACTTCGAGACGTCGCGCCACTTCGGCACGATCGCGGTTGGCGCCGGCCAGGGCCTGGCGCGACGCGGGCAGACCGACAAGGGCCTCGCGCTCGCGACGGGCTACGCCTATAGCGGGGCCTACAGCAGCTGGCGCGCCGACATCGGCACGACGCCGCTCGGTTTTCAGCAACAGACCGTGGTCGGCGGGTTGCGCTATCGCGCCGAACTGCGCCGTGCCGCCGCCACCGTCGACCTCTCGCGCCGTGCGGTGACGAGCAGCCTGCTGTCCTACGCCGGGGCCACCGATCCGGTCACCGGCCAGCGTTGGGGCGGCGTGGTGCGCAATGGCATCACGCTCGGGTACTCGCACGAGGTCGGACGCGGCAGCGTGTTCGGCACCGTGGGGGCCGGCGTGCTGACAGGGCACAACGTACGCACCAATCGCGAGTTCACCGTTCGCGCCGGCTTCGACTGGCCGCTGCTCGATGCGCGCCATCAGCGCGTGGCCAGCGGCCTGGTGTTGAACTACTGGCGCTATCAGGAAAACCTTCGCTACTACACCTTCGGCCACGGCGGCTACTACAGCCCCCAGCGCTACCTGTCGCTGGCCGTGCCGCTCGAATGGACCGGCCGCCGCGGCGCGTGGTCATGGAGGCTGGGTGGTTCGGCCGGATGGTCGGATACCTACGAGAAGGACATGCCGTTCTATCCAACCCGGCCCTGGCTGCAAACGATCGCGGGCGATCAGCGCATCGATGCCACCTACCGCGGCGGCAACGGCGGCGGCTTCAGCTATACCGCGCTGGCCGCGGTCGAATACCGCTTCGCGCCGAAATGGGTCGCCGGCATGGCACTGCAGATCGACCGGTCGCGCGACTATGCGCCCAATCGCGCGATCGCCTACCTGCGCTATCACTTCGAACCGCAACGCGGACCGGTGCCCTTCCCGCCCGAGCCGGTGCGGCCGTATTCCTCGTACTAGATCGGACCGCCACGAATCATGAGCCCATCGACGAGGCCCGCCACCACTTCGCCGCCCCCCGCCGCCGGCACCGCGGCGGCCCCCGCGCCGCCGCGCTCGGCGCTGTTCGCACGGCTGCAGGCACGGCCTTCGCTGGCGATCGACGGGCTGCCGGCCGAACTGGCGGCGCTGGCCCCGGGACACGTGCATATCGTCTATGCCGAGCCTTCGCCGGCGCGCGATGCGCTGTTCTGGCAGACCGCGGCCACCGCGCTGCGCGGCCCGGCCACGGTGCTGTCCGCGCGCCCGGCCGACGGCATCGCGCAAGCGCTGCGCGAGCATGGCCTCGATATCGACGTCGGCGGCGCGCTGCATCATCGCGCCAACCTGTGCGGGCTGCGCACAGGGGACCGCGGCGCCGACATCGACACGCTGACCGATGCGCTGCAGGCGCTGGCGGACCAATGCGCGGCTCGCCAAAGCGTGGTGATGGTCGAAGGCGCCGAGGCCTGCTTCTCCTGGGACGACGGCGCGCGCCTGTCGCGCGAAGGCGCACGGCTGGCGGCGTGGTGCGTGCGCGAACGGCTGTCGCTGCTGCTGGTGCTGGCGCCGCCGACCGACGACGCGCAGCGGCCCGCCGATCTGGGCAGCCTGCACGCGCGCTTTGCCGGTGCCGCGCATCTGGCGCAGGTGCAGGGCCAGTACACCTGGGAGGTGGCGTTCTGGCGCGATCGCGAGGCGGTGCTGGCCAGCCGCTCGCTGCCGCTGCGCTTCGCCGCCAACGAGCATCGGCTGATGGTCAGCGGCGCCGGCGCGGACGGCGAAGGCGGCGATGCGGCGGCGGCCGGGCTGCTCGCGCCCGACGAACACCGCATGATCGTCTGCCGCGACGCGGTCGCGCATGAGCGCTGGGTACCCGAGACCTGGCAGCTGGTCGACAGCAACGAGGCCGCGGTGGCAAGCGCCGGCGGCGCGGTGGCGGCGACCGTGCTGCTGCACTACCACGGCAACCGCGCCTTCGAGGCACTGGCCGAACAGGTGCACCGGCTGCGCCGCACGCGCGGCAGCGCGCTGAAGATCGTCGTGCGCGAGGATCAGGAAGCGATGCGCCAGCACTATGAGCTGCTGCTGCTCAACCTCGGCGCCAATCTGGTGATCGCGCGGCGCACGCCGTTCGCGCGCGTCCAGGCGATGCTCGAAGGCGTGCAGGGGCAGGTGTTCTCGCGGCCGTTGCCGGCGGACTACCGCACCGCGCTGTCGGCGGTGCTGACCGGCTCGGCGACCGGCTACGTGCCGCCGACCGAATTCATCGACACGGTGCGCGGCGCGGTCGAGCAGGGCCGTACCATCCGGCTGCCGCACGTGCTGCTGCGCCTGACGCTGCTGCCGGAAGTCGCGCATATCGACGCGCTGCGCGCCTGCCGCATGAACCGCACCGGCGACATCTGCAGCGCCGATGCCGACAGCGTCTATGTGTTCTTCTTCGCCTGCCGGCTCGACGACGCCGACGCGGTCTGCCGGCGCGTGTTCCAGCGTCCGCTGGAGACGCTGTTCTCGGGCGAGCTGCGCTGCGGCGATGGGCCGACCATCGAGGCCGCGCTGAACGCCTTCGCGCAGCAGGCCGCGGACCGGTCGCTGCCCGACTACAGCGGCTGGCTGCAGGCGCGCAAGGAAGCGAGCGCCGCGGCGGTGGCAGGCGCCACCGCTGCCTGCCTGCCAGCCGCGGCAAGTCCGAACGCCACTGCCGCTGCATTGCCCGAGGATCGCGCTCGCCCCGCGCTGCCGCTGCTGTCCCCGCTCGACGCGCTGCGGCCGTCCGCATCGGCGCACGCCGCCTCGTCTCCCCAACCCCGCACCGCGCCGGCGCCGGCCGCGGTGCCGCTCAAAGCCAGGGAATAGCCTCGCCATGCGCGTCTTTCTCGGATATTTCATCTGGGGCCTGATACTGGCCGCCCCGGTCGCCTGGCTGATCTGGAAGCTGGACCTGATGCGCGTGATGCCGCGCTGGTTCCAGCCGCGCCAGCGCCGCGCGGTGCGGCTGCCGCCCCAACTCGAAGGCATCGTGATCCGCGGCAAGCGGTGGCAGGCGCCGAAGGACGGCAGGCGATGAAGACCATCGCCATCGTCGCGCCGGTGGGTGGCGCCGGCCGCAGCACGATGACCGCCGCGCTGGCCTCGCTGCTGGCCGGGCGCGGGCATGCCGTGCTGGTCCTCGAATGCGATCCGCGCAATCTGCTCGGCCTGCATTTCGGCCTGCGCGAGCCCGTCGAACGCGGCCTGGTCGACGCGGCCCTGCGGCCGTCGGCGAGCGACTGGGCCGCCGCGGGCCTGCGCAGCGACGACGACGTGCTGCTGGTGCCGTGGGGTCAGGCCGATGGTTTGCAAGGCGGCAAGGAGAATGACGCCGTCGCCGACGCCAACGCCACGCGATGCCTGCTGGAGCAGCCGTACTGGCTGCGCGCGCTGCTGGCGCAGGTCGACCTGCCCGACGACGGCATCGTGCTGATCGATACGCCGGCCTGGCCCGCCGCGCACGCGACGCAGGCGCTCGCCGCCGCGGATCTGGCGCTGGTGCTGGCACCGCCCGAGCCCGAAGTCTGCGCCACGCTGCCGCGCATGCAGAACGCACTGGAACGCATTGCCCTGCCCTATCGCGTCGTCGCCACACGGGTCCAGCCGGCGCGCCAGTTGCATGGCGATGTGCTGGCGCTGTTGCGCACACGACTGCGCGAACGGCTGCTGCCCTATCAGGTGCATCTGGATCACGGTCTGCCGGAAGCGCTGGCGCGCGGCCAGAACTTCTGCCGCGCGATGCCGCATTCGCAAGCCGCGCACGATCTGCACGGCATCGCGGCGTGGCTGTCGCAGTGGGTCGCGGCATCGATGGACGCCGCCGACGATGCGGGGGCGCGCCGATGATCCTCGGCGTGCTGCTCGGCCTGTCCTTGCGGCTGCGTGCCGCGCTGGCGCAAGGCCTGGATCTTGGCGAGCAGCCGGCGCGCGGCGACTGGCTGGTGCGCCTGTTCTTCCGCCCCCCACGTCCGGGCGGGCGCGACTGGCCGGCCGAGTTCGCCGCCTGGCTGTCGCGTCGCGGCGCCGAGCGGCTTGGCATCGATCCACGGCACAGCCTGCCGCGGCGCCTATGGCGGCTGTTCGTGCGACCGCCTCGCCCGCGCCGGCGGCTCGCCGCGCCGACGCGCCGGCGCAGCCTGCCGCAACAGGCGCCGCCGCCATCGCCGCTGCGCCGCTGGCTCGATCACCGGCTCGATCCGGCCTACCGCTACGTCGCGCGCAAGCGGCGTCGGCTTGCCGCGCGCCTGCCGCGCGTGGACTGGATGCGCGCCAGCAGCGGCCTGGCGCACGTGGCGGCGCTGGTGCATCGCGTGCGCGGCCTCGCCCCCACGCTGCTGGTTCTGGCGGCGCTGACCGGCCTGGTGTTGTGCACCACGCCGCTGCCGCTCGGCGGACAGCTGACGGTGTTCGCACTGGTCTGGCTGGCGGCGATGGTGCTGCGCAAGATCCCGGGGCGCTTCCCCACGCTGACGATGATGGCGCTGTCGCTGCTGATGACGCTGCGCTATATCTGGTGGCGCACCACCGAGACGCTGGACCTTGCCACGCCGATGGAGGTCACCATCGGCTATCTGCTGTTCGCCGCCGAGGCCTACACCTGGCTGGTGCTGATCCTGGGCTATGTCCAGACGGCCTGGCCGCTGTCGCGCCGGCCCAAGCCGATGCCCGCCGATCCCGCGCAATGGCCGACGGTCGACGTCTATATCCCGACCTACAACGAGCCGCTGTCGGTGGTGCAGCCGACCGTCTATGCCGCGCGCAGCCTCGACTGGCCCAGCGGCAAGCTGAACATCTACCTGCTCGACGACGGCCGCCGGCCGCAGATGCAGGCGTTCGCCGAGCAGGCGGGCGTGCACTACCTGACGCGCAGCGACAATCGCCACGCCAAGGCCGGCAATATCAACCATGCGCTGTCGGTCACGCAGGGCGACTACATCGCGATCTTCGATTGCGACCACATCCCGACCCGCTCCTTCCTGCAGATGACGATGGGCGAATTCCTCGCCGATCCGCGCTGCGCGATGGTGCAGACGCCCCACCACTTCTTCTCGCCCGATCCGTTCGAGCGCAACTTCGACACCTTCCGCCGCGTGCCCAACGAGGGCAGCCTGTTCTACGGCCTGATCCAGGACGGCAACGATCTGTGGAACGCCGCCTTCTTCTGCGGCTCGTGCGCCGTGATCAAGCGCGCGCCGCTGACCGAGATCGGCGGCATCGCGGTCGAGACCGTGACCGAGGACGCGCACACCGCGCTCAAGCTGCACCGGCGCGGCTACAACACCGCGTACCTGCGCACCGTGCAGGCGGCGGGCCTGGCTACCGAAAGCCTGGCCAGCCATATCGGCCAGCGCATCCGCTGGGCGCGCGGCATGGCGCAGATCTTCCGCATCGACAATCCGCTGCTCGGCAAGGGCCTCAAGCTGTTCCAGCGCTTGTGCTACTCGAACGCGATGCTGCACTTCTTCTACGGCATCCCGCGGCTGATCTTCCTGACGATGCCGCTCGCCTATCTGGTGTTCGGCATGCATGTGATCAACACCTCCGCGGCGATGATCGCGGCCTACGTGCTGCCCTATTTGGTGATCGCCAACATCACCAACTCGCGCATCCAGGGCAAGTACCGGCACTCCTTCTGGGCCGAGGTCTACGAGTCGGTGCTGGCGTGGTACATCGTGCTGCCGACCACGATGGCCTTCATCAACCCGCGGCTGGGCAAGTTCAACGTGACGGCCAAGGGCGGCCGGATCGAAGACGACTATCTGGACTGGACCATCTCCAAGCCCTACCTGCTGCTGCTCGCGCTGAATGTGGCCGGACTCGGCATGGGCGTGGGCCGGCTGCTGATGGGTACCACTACCGAACCCGGCACGGTGGCGATGAACATGGTCTGGGCGAGCGTCAACCTGCTGATGCTGGGCGCCGCCATCGGCGTGGCCAAGGAAGCGCGCCAGGTGCGCGTGTCGCACCGGATTCCGATGCGCGTCCCCGCCACGCTGCTGCTGCCGGACGGCACCACGCTGGCGTGCAAGACCGAGAACTATTCGCTGGGCGGCCTGGGGCTGCTGCTGCCGATCGACGTGGCGCTCAGCGAAGGCGAGCGCGTCGGCGTGTGCCTGTCGCGGGGCGCGCGCGAATACCATTTCGCCGCCACGGTGGCGCGTAACGTCAACCGCCATCTGGGCGTGCGGATGCAGGACCTGAGCCCGGAAGCCGAGACGCAGCTGATCCAGTGCACCTTCGGGCGCGCCGACGCGTGGATCGACTGGCTCGACGACCAGCCGCGCGACGCGCCGCTGCGCGGACTCAAGGAGGTCATCGAGATGGGTTATCAGGGCTTTCTGCGCCTGTACGACGCCGCCATCGACATGCTCGAGGCCGCGCTGGCGCGGCGGCGAACGCGCCAGTCCTGAGCGGCCGCCCCGTCATCGCATCGTCATCGCACCGCAAATCCGAACGCAAGCTGAACCGCAATCCCGAACCGCCAACCCCATGGGACTCTGGAACCTCTACTTCGCCGCCAAGCTGTACCTGTTCACCATCGGACAGGTGCAGCCGCGCTGGCTGCTCAACCTGCTGTTCGCGCTGTGGCTGGTGCTGCCGCTGGAACACCGCGGCCTGCGCGTGCTGCGCCAGGTGCTGGCCGTGGTCGTCGGCGTGGCGCTGCTGTACCACGAATCGAACCTGCCGCCGTTCGCGCGCGTGGTCTCGCAGTTCTCGAACCTGAGCGCCTTCACGCCGGCCTATCTGCTGGAACTGCTGCAGCGCTTCGTCAGTCCCCATATGGTGCTGGGCGCGATCGTGGTCACGCTGGCCTATCTGGTGATCAACCGCTGGGTGCGCGTCACCACCTTCGTGCTGCTCGCGCTGATCGTGGTGCCGCTGTGGCAAGGGGCCGGCACGATTTCGACCGGTACCGCGGCGACGGGTACCGCGGCGGCCGGCGCTGCGGCAATGCGCGCCGCGCAGCGGCCAGCCCCGACGATGCGGATCGACAGCCCGGGCGAAGTGGGCGACAACGAGGCACAGCTGAACGCCTTCCGCGAGCAGGAAAGCGCGCGCCAGGTCGCGTTCACGCCGTTGAGCGCCTCGCCCGACAGCCAGTTCGACATCATCGTGCTGCATGTCTGCTCGCTGTCCTGGGACGATCTCGATGTCGCCAAGGCGCGCAATCATCCGCTGCTGTCGCGCTTCGACTATCTGTTCACCGAATTCAGCTCAGCAGCCAGCTACAGCGGTCCGGCGGCGATCCGGCTGCTGCGCGCGACCTGCGGCCAGCAGCCGCACCAGGCGCTGTACTCGCCGGCGCAGGCGCAATGCCATCTGTTCGAAGCGCTGGCGCAGGCCGGCTTCGATACGCGCGTGCTGATGAACCACGATGGCCGCTTCGACAATTTCCGCGGCTTCGTCGACAAGGAAATCGGCATTCCGAACGTCACGCACGTGCCGGTCGACGGCGTGCCGCCAGCGATGCGGGCCTTCGACAATTCGCCGATCCTGGGCGACTACGCGGTGCTGGAGAAGTGGTACAAGTCGCGCCTCGCGCAGAACAGCGGACCGCTGGCGCTGTACTACAACACGGTCACGCTGCACGACGGCAACCGGCTGCCGGATTCGAAGCTGACCAGCATCCAGTCGTATCCGCTGCGGCTGACGCGGCTGCTGGACGATATCGACAAACTGATCGCGCTGATCGCGCAGTCCGGACGCAAGGCGGTGGTGGTGTTCGTGCCCGAGCACGGCGCGGCGCTGCGTGGCGATGCCAACCAGATCGCCGGCATGCGCGAGATCCCGACGCCGCGGATCGTGCATGTGCCGGTGGGGGTCAAGCTGATCGGGCTGGAGGATGGCAATACGGGTGGCAATGCGGGCGGCGATGCCCAGCGCAACGGCCAGGGCGCCAGCGGCCCGGTGACGATTCACGTGCCGAGCAGCTATCTGGCGCTGTCGCAGCTGTTGTCGAACCTGGTCGCCGACAGTCCGTTCCGGCAGGGCGCGCCGGCGCCGGCGCAGTACGCGGCCGACCTGCCGCAAACGCGCATGGTCGGCGAGAACGAGGCGACCGTGATGATGAAGCGCGGGACCGGCTACGTGGTACGCACGCCCGACGGCGTATGGGTGGACGGCAAATGAGCGACGGCAAGCGCAAACGCAGCGGGCTGCGGCGCGGCATCCGGCCACGGCATGCGCCGCGGCCCAACAACGATATCGAGGCGCTGGCAATGAAGGTGCCTGGCTTCGCCGCGCATCGCTATGTCGACGAGCAGGAGACCCAGGCAGCCCGCGCCGCGGCGACGCGCTGGCCGCGGCTGGCGGGGTGGCTCGGCTATGCGGAAGACGGCGAGCCGGAGAGCCACGCCGTGGTCGACGCGCCGGGGCTCAGCCTGACGCGACGTTGAGCGCCTGTGGCTCGTTGGTGGGCTCGTTGGTGAGCTCGTTGGTGAGCTCGTTGGTGGGCGCCATGGCGGGCTCGATCGCGGCGCGGGTTGAAGCCAACGACAGCCGTGCCGCCGCATCCGATCCCGCCACCGCGGCCAGCAGCAGATTCGCCGCCGGCTCGAGCCGCTCGGCCTGATTGAACAGCCGCACGGACACCAGGCTGTTCTGCAGCGCGGCGAACAATACCTGCGCCAGGGCGGCCGAGCCGATCGCAGGCTGCGCCTGGCCACCGTTCTGCTCGCGTGCGCGCTCGAGCAGCGCCGTCAGCCAGCTTTCGTTGATCCGATGGAACTCCTGCAGGGCGTGATGCACCGCCGGCGGCAAGCACAAGGCTTCCGTCGACAGCATGCCGGCCAGACATACCTGCTGCCCGCTGCATTCCCGCCGCCACGAGGCCAGATAACGCTCCGCCTGCTGCAGCGGCGGCAGCGTCGGATCGATGCCATCCAGATAGCGCGCGGCGCGTGCGCTGTAGGCGTGCACCGCTTCCAGCGCGAGATCTTCCTTGGTCGGGAAGTAGTAATGGATGCTCGAGGTCTTGACACCGACGCGCTCGGCCAGATCCCGATAGCTGAAGCCGTTGAAGCCCCGCTTGCGGATCAGGTCGAGCGTGTGTTCGAGCAACCTGTCGCGCACCGTCGAGCTCGCGCCGGAGGGATGACCCCGGCCGGCGGAGCGGGAAGTCGAAGCGTCTTTCATGACATGCCCTCCCCCGCTACCACGAGCGGCCGTTGCGGTATTGCCCTTCAAGCGTTGGCACCTTCGGTGAACACGTCGAACTGGCCCTGACGAGCGCCTTCCGTGAAGACGTCGAAGCGGCCCTGGCGGGCGCCCTCGGTGTACGGGCTGCGCGACGGCTCGGCCGACACGCCGGTGCGATCCAGGCCGGCAACGATGCGCGCGCCGTCGGTGTACGGGTCGAACTTGCCGCCGCGGGCGCCGTCGGTGAACTGGTTCACGCTGCGGGCCGGGCTGGCCGACACGCCGGTGCGGTCCATGCCGGCGACGATGCGCGCGCCGTCGCTGTACGGATCGACCTTGCCGCTGCGGGCACCGTCGACGAAGGTATTGCGATCGCCGCTGCGCGCGCCGTCGACGAACGTATTGCGAGCGCCGCTGCGCGCGCCGTCGGCATAGACGCTGCGCTCGCCGGCGCGGAATTCGTAGCCGTACTTGTCGGCGGGAACGGTGGCAGCCTGGGCCTGGCCCGCGACGAAGGCGGCGGCAAGGGTGGCGGCGGTCAACAGGGTCTTGGCGAAGGTACGGTGGGTCATGATCAGCTCCTTTCAGGGAGCCGCACTGGGCGGCTCGAATCGGTTGGGTAGGAATCCGGTTATCGAATCTACTAATAGATAGACAATCCGACTCAAAAAAATCCCGGATTCCCGGGGTATTGCGCTGGACTGGGTGTCGCTTCACTTCTTCTTCGCTGCGGCGCCGCATCCATGAGACCCACTTTATCTACTACTAGGTAGATAGTCAAGGAGTTTTTTCGGGCGCTTCCGAAGGGGATGGGGCGACCATAATGTTTCGGTGCCGGCCGCTGTGTCGCGGAGGCCGGTGAAGTCACTTCCGCGGCCCGATCGACGCGGACCGGACCATCGAACCGGACCATCGAACCGGACCATCGAACCGGACCATCGAACCGGACCATCGAACCGGACCATCGAACCGGACCATCGAACCGGACCATCGGACCGGACCATCGAATCCATACCGAGGAGACCTCCATGCAGATCCAACGCGGCCGCCTGATCGACCATCTCCACCTGAAGGTCCGCGACCTCGGCGCCTCGCGGCGCTTCTACGGCGCGGTACTGGGAGTGCTGGGCATCGACATCAGCGACGGCGACGGCTACTTCTACGCCGATGAACTGTGGGTCGATGAAGGCACGCCGGGGCAGAACACCCACGCCCACTTCGCCTTCCAGGCCAAGGACCGCGAAACGGTCGACGCCTTCCACAAGGCTGGCCTCGCGGCCGACGGTCGCGACAACGGCGGCCCGGGCGAGCGCCACTATCACCCGGGCTACTACGCGGCGTTCCTGCTCGATCCGGACGGGAACAACGTCGAGGCTGTCTACCATGGCCCCGCGCAACGCTCTGCGGCAGCGGTCACCGTCAGTTGGGAAGGTTGAGATCGGCGGCGTGGTCGTTTCCCGCCTGCTCGATCCACATCGCCGCGCGTCGCGCGGCCACTTCCCCCGGTTCTCCGCGGGCCTTCAGATCCAGACAGGCTTGCCGCAGGTCCGGGCTGTCGACCAGTGTCTGCAGTACGCGGGCCGAACGTGCATCGTCGGCTACCGCTTTAACGGTAATGCCGCAATCGAGCCGACTGACGCGGGCCGCGTTGTCGAATTGATCGAAGGCGAAGGGGACGATCAGCTGCGGAATACCGGCCGCCAGAGCCTGGGCGGTGGTGCCGATGCCGCCATGATGGACCAACGCACGGCAACGCGGTAAGAGCTTGGCCAGCGGCACGTATTGTCGATAGAGGATGTCTGGCGGCAAGTCGGCGGGAATCTGCTGCGCCGATTTGCTCAGCAGAATTCCACGCAGGCCGGTCCGCAACAGCAATGCGCACGCGGCGGAGAAGAATGCATGCGCATGGCGCATGCCGGTGCCCGCGGTAAATACCACCGGTGCGCTGCCGCGCGCGAGGAATGCCTGCAGCATGGGATCGAGGTCCTGCTCCTGCTCCTCGAACAGCGGAAACCCGGTCAATGTCACCGGTGCGGGCCAATCGGGCTGGGGCGGCGCGAACCATGACGGGAACAGCGCCAGCGTGCCGTTCGGAGAGAAGATCGTGCGACAGCGGATATTGGACAACGGCGGCAAGCCCAGATCCCGTCGGAAGCGATTCAGGTCGGGACCGATGACGCGGTCGATCAGTCGATCCAGGCCACGCAGCGCAATCGCCCGCAGCGGGAACGGCGCCCAGCATGGCAAGCCAGCCCCTCTTGGCGGCAGCCGGGCGGACAGGAAAGTCGAGGGCGCCAGCGCGGCGGTCACCAGCGGCACGCCGAACTTCTCGCGGATCGCGCCGCCAACACCTGCCCCGATCATGCCGCAGACCAGCACCGTGTCGGCATCGAGCTGCTTCATCACGGTATCGAACATCATCCTGCGGCGCGGCACCACGCCGGTCCGCCAAGCTGTGATGCGGGCGCGCGTCGAACGCCACAGATCCGGATTGGCCAGCCCGGCGTCGTACTGCGCCACCGTACCGGTCGACGCGAAGCCCAAACCAAGGCGCTCGATCGGCGCGCGGTAGACGTCGTTGGTGCAGATCACGATCCGGTGTCCGCGTTGCGCCAGCGCACGCGCCACGCCGAAGAGCGGGTGCATATCGCCGGCCGATCCCTCGTTGAGCATCACGATCTTCATCGGCGTCCTCAGCAATGCGCTCCCGCCACGGCACTGTCGGCATGCGCAACCGGCTCGTCCTTGGCGAAGAAATCCAGAATCGACGCTCGCAGCGCCAACCATTGCTGTCGGCCTTCGAGGTCCAGGAAATGACCGGCATGGTCGATCGCGGCAAATTCGGCATCCGGAACATGGGCCGCGACTGCACGCACTTCCGCCGGCGTGGTGTACTCGTCCAGTGCGCCATTGATGAACTTCAATGGGCAGCGGATCTGCCTGAACACAGGCAGATACCGCTCGGGGCGAATGGCAAGGATCTGGTCGATATGGAACATGACCTGGTCCTCATCCCCCGGCGGCAACGAAGCCAGATAGCGATGGTTGTACAGCTTGGTCAAACGCGGCAGATAGCGCCCGACAGTGCTGTTGAGCAGCTGTGCCGCCCGTTGCCGGTCGCCAGCTTCCAGGTAACCGCGCGCACGCGTCACGTAGTCTTTCATCGCGGCATTGAGGAACGGCGAGAACGACGCGATCACGGCACGACGCACGCTGCAGCGCCCGCGTGCGAGGGCCAGCAGCGACGCCACGCCGCCCCACGAGACCGACAGCAAAAAGCGCGGTGAAAACTGCTCGATCAAATGCCGCAGGATGTCGACTTCGTCGTCCTTGCTCAACAGGCGGCCACCGGGGTTGAGCTGCCGGGAGCGGCCAGCGTATGGCAGATCGAAACAGATCGCGTTATGGCGCTCGCCGAGATACTTGATCGTCTGGCGAAACGATGTTGCCGTTGCCAAGGCGCCATTGACCAGGATCACGCTGTCGAATGCGGGATTGAAGCAATGGTGTTCGACATGCAGTTGGAACCCGCCCGGCACGCGGATCACGGAGTGAACGACTGTCATTGCGCAGACGTCCGCAGTGCCGCCAGTTCCTCGGCGCTGGCGTGGTGCCGGTCCCAGTCCCGCAGCAGCGGCTCGAGCGTGCGTCGCCACAGCGGTGGGACCATCGCCACCAGCACCATCGAGAAATAGCCGCCGGGCAGTGCGGGTGCATCGGCATGGAGACGCAGCCGCCAGTACGGCACGCTCGCCCGCGCGTGGTGATCGGCATGGCGCGTCAGATTGAGCAGATACGCGCTGCTCAGGGGTGCGGCCGAATCCCAGGAATGCCGGGGCTCGATCCGTGCGCCGGGCACCCGCACCAGGCCGTAGTGCTGGATATAGTTGACCGACTCGTAGACGAACTTGGCGCAGGCAACACACAGGAGGTAGCCCAGCAACGCCTGCCAGCCTGCGCCGACGGCGACCGCCGCGACAATCAGCGCGGTCATCGCCTGTCCGCGCAGAAAGCGATTGCGCCAGCCCCAGACTGCCTCGCCTCGCCGGTCCAGGCGCTCAGCCTCGAAGTACCATGCGCTGGCCAATTGCCCCACAGCGGATCGTCCGACGAACCGATACAGCGTCTCGCCACGGCGGGCTGTGGCAGGGTCCATCGGCGTGCCGACATGCCGATGGTGGCCATAGAGATGCGCAATTGCAAACTGGGTGTCGGCGACCGCGGCCAGCAGCCATCGCCCCGCGGCTACCGCGAAGCGGTTGTGCTGGCGATGCACCAGTTCATGCGCGATATAGAAGTTGGCGGTCAGCACCACACGCACCGACAGGATGGCGCCCAATACGCTGAACAGACCGGACGTCGGCGTGCCCGGCTGTCCGTTGCCGCGCGACCACGGCTGTGTGGCCGAGCCGATGCCCCATAGATCCCCCGGCGCGATCCGCCACGACAGCAGGGCAATCGCCAGCAGGCAAACCGGCAACTGCGCGTAGAGCAGCAGGTCGAGCAACCATGGGCGTGTCAATTCCGGAGTCGAGCGGTCGGGCCGCAGCACCTGGTCGCCGACGGCGAGAACGCCGAGCGAGGCCACCAGCCCCAACCATGTCCACGCCCCGCCGCGCAGCACGCCGACGCCGGTCAATGGCGCCGACAGCAACAAGAAACTACCGAAACGTATGTATCCCAGCATTGCAGCCCTTCAGTCCGATCCACCTTGTTCCATGCGGCCCGACGCAGGACGCGACCATCGCATGGGCCCGCCACCGCAGCGAGCCATGACGCCGCCGTGGTGGATGCGGGATTGGACATGAAGACAGATGCTGTGGCTTTCACAAACCGACGTCGATGCAACGGACTGGGGCCGCGCCGGCTGCACTTGTCAGAGCCGCCATCCTTGGGGGCGGCAAGCCGGCCCCCGGCGCGCCTCGTCACGAAACTGTGGCGCCGCAAGACGAGTCTGATATAATCGCGGGCTTCCGGAGAGATGGATGAGTGGTTTAAGTCGCACGCCTGGAAAGCGTGTATGGGTTAATAGCCCATCGGGGGTTCGAATCCCCCTCTCTCCGCCAGATCGCTTTAAGGGTCGAGAGCGCTGAGACATCGGTGCGATGGACGATCGCTCCACTCGGCCTGCCCGATACGAAAACGGACCGCGATGCGGTCCGTTTTTTTGTGCCCGCTGTGTTGCCTTATACGGCGGACACCTCCCCGGCTGCACCCTCCCCCACTACCCCCTCCGGCGGCGCCGTAACAATCGAGCGCAATGCCGGCTCGGCCGGCGCCAGCCGGTCGAGATCCGGCTTTGGACGCGCCAAGTCCGGCATCGCGGCAAAGGCCGATTCCATCGCCTGCGCCACGCCGAGCGTCAGCGCATCGCCGCGGAACGGGCCGGTGAGCTGCAGGCCGAACGGCATGCCTGCCTCGTCGATACCGCAGGGTAAGGCGATGCAGGGATGGGTGGTCAGTGTCACCACATAGGTCAGCGCCAGCCAGCGGTAGTAGTTCTCCTGCTTCGTCCCCTCGACGACATCCGCGTAGAGCGTGGTCCATGGGAACGGCGACACCGGCGTGGTCGGCGACAGAATCACGTCGTAGTCGCGGAAGGCCTGCTGGAAGCGCTGCAGGATGCGGGTCTGCTCGGCCTGCGCCCACGCGCTGTCGACCAGCGACATGCGCGCGCCGATCTCGTAGTTGGCGCGCGTATTGGGCCCGAGGCTGCCGGGGTCGCGCTCGTAGGTGTCGCGCAACGACGCGACGAAGCTCTCGGCGCGCAGCACGTCGAAGCAGCGATGCACGTCGCCCAGGTCGAACGCGACCTCGTCGCAGGACTTGAACAGGTGCCGCATCGCGGCGATCCGCGCGCGGAACACGCGGCGGATATCGGCATCGACCGCGCAGCTGCCGAAGTCCTCGGTCCAGCCCACGCGCAGCCCGGACAGATCGACGCGCGCCGGCGTCAGCAACGCCAGCGGATCGACCGCATGGCTGAGCGGATCGCCCGCCGATTCGCCGGCCGATGCCGCCAATTGCAGGCAGGCATCGGCCACCGTGCGACCCATCGGGCCGACCACGGAAATCGGCGTCCAGCCGAGCAGTTTGCGCGAGTTCGGCACCAGGCCAGGCGACGGGCGAAAGCCCACCACCCCGCATTTCGCCGCGGGAATACGCAGCGATCCGCCGGTATCCGAGCCCGTGCAGACCGGCAGAAAGTCGGCCGCCAGCGCAGCCGCCGAACCGCCCGACGAGCCCCCCGCGTTCAGGTTCGGATCGAACGGATTGCCGGTGGCGCCCCATACGGCGTTGCGCGAATTCGCGCCGGCGCCCATCTCCGGAATATTGGTCTTGCCGACCACCACGGCGCCGGCCTGCCGCAACCGCGCCACCAGCGTGTTGTCCTGCGCGGGCACATGGCTGCGGTACAGCGGCGAACCGTAGGTCGTCAGCAGGCCGGCCGTCGCCTCGAGATCCTTGACCCCGAGCGGCAGGCCATGCAGCAGGCCGAGCGTATCGCCGCGCATCACGGCCTGTTCCGCCGCCCTGGCCTCCTCGCGCGCGCGTTCGTAGCAGGTGGCGGTGATCGCGTTGATCAACGGGTTATAGCGCTCGATCCGCGCGATGCAGGCCTCGAGCAGTTCCACCGGCGAAATCTGCCGGGCGCCGATCAGGCGACGCAGTTCGACGGCGGACAGCGATGTCAATGGGTTGGGGTCGGACATGGCGGATCAGTCCAGCCTGATGTTGGCGCGCTGCGCGATGGCCCGCATCTGCGGAATTTCCTTCTCGATCATCGCGCTGACCTGCTTGCCCGTGGCGAACGACGGCTCGATGCCGTTGTCGGCGAGTTTCTTGCGCGTGTCGGGATCGGCGATCGTATCGGCCAGCGCCTTCTCGAGCTTCGCGTGCACCTCCGGCGGCAGGCCGCGCGGCGCGACCAGCGCGATCCACGTGCTGGCGTCCATGCCGGGATAGCCGCCCTCCGCGACGGTCGGCACATTGGGCAGCAGCGACGAGCGCTTTGCCGTCGTCACCGCGATGGCCTTGACCTTGCCGGCGCGCACCTGTGGCAGTGCCGCGGCCACCGTGTCGATGCTGAAGGGAATCTGGCCGCCGATCAGATCGGTCATGGCAGGCGCGCTGCCCTTGTACGGCACGTGCAGCAACTTGGCGCCCGTCAGGTTGAGCAACTGTTCGCCGGCGAAGTGCGCGGTGGTGCCGGCGCCGAACGAACCGTACGAGTACTTGCCCGGCTCGTTCTTCGCCGCGGCCACGAACTCCTTCAGGTTGTTCACCGGCACATCGCGATTGGCCAGAAGGATCAGGCCGGTGACGCCGATCAGGCCGATCGGCTCGAAGTTCTTCTGCGGGTCGTACGGCAGCTTCGGATAGACCGCCGGATTGACGGTGAACGTCGTGCCCGAGCTGGCCAGCAGCGTGTAGCCGTCCGGCGCGGACTTGGCAACGTAGCTGGCGCCGACCACGGTACCGGCGCCCGGCCGGTTCTCGACCACGATGGTCTTGCCGAGCCGCTCGCCGAGCTTCTGCTCGACGATACGTCCCACCACATCAGTGGCGCCGCCGGGCGGAAATGGCAACACCAGCTGGATCGGCCTGGACGGGAAACTGTCCTGCGCCGAAGCCGACGACGGCGCCATCGCAGCGAGCGCCAGGCCGGTGGCGGCGAACAGGAAACGGACGGGTGAGGTGGAAGGACGCATGGGATGCTCTCTCGTAAGAATCCATGGCGACACCGGCAGAAGCGGGTCGGCTCGATGTCATCCTAATGTCAAACTTCGCATAGAATCATCGCAATGTTTCGAACGCATGATTGCCGAAATGGCAATCGACCACGCCGGGGCCGGGCGGGTTTTCCCTGGCCTTGGCCTGTTTTCATCGGGATATCGCCATGTCCTATCGGGCCTTGCAGGAGACCGCAGTGCGCTACTTCCTCGAAGTGGTTCGCACCGGATCGGTCAAGGACGCGGCGCTCAAGCTGAACGTCGCGCCGTCGGCCGTCAGCCGGCAGATCGCCAAGCTCGAAAGCGAGCTCGACACGCTGCTGTTCGACCGGCGTGCGCGCGGCCTCGTCCCCAATGCGGCGGGCGAGCTGCTGGCCGCGTTCGCCAAGCGCTCGCAGCAGGACATCGAGCGCGTGGCCGGCGATATCCAGGCGCTGCGCGGCCTGCGCGTCGGGCGCGTGCGGCTGGCGGCCGTCGAGGGCATCGCCCACGAGTTCCTGCCCAATCTGGCCGCCAGTTTTCGCGAGACCCACGCGGGCATTCACTTCGAGCTCGAGGTCTGCCCGCAGGGCGATATCGCCCGCAGAATCCGCGATGGCGAAGCGGATATCGGCATCACGCTGGCGTGGTTGCCCGAGCCGGAGATCCACGTGGAGCTGCGGCACCCCGCTCCGGTGCTGGCGGTGATGGCGCCGGACCATCCGCTCGCGCGGCACCGGCAACTGTCGCTCGCGCAGGTCGCCACCTATCCGCTGGCGCTGCCGCCGAAGGACAGCTCGGTGCGGCAACTGCTCGACGCCGGCTGCAGCCGGCAGGGCCTGCGCTACCAGACGGTGTTCTCCAGCAACCAGCTCGATTCGCTGGTCAGCTTCGCGGCGGCTGGCGGCGGCGCGATCTGCTTCTACGGCGAGGTATCGATCCGCGGCAGGCTCAAGGCGGGCACCATCGCCGCGGTGCCGCTGCGCGACCGCGAGATGAACGAGCGGCAGATCGAGATCCAGACGCTGGCCAATCGCAAGCTGCCGCCTGCCGCGCGCGCCTTTGTCGAGCACCTGCGGCAGGGCCTGATCGAGCTTCCCCATTCATGATTGCCGAAACCGCAATCGAGCATTCGGAATATTGCGCGTATCGCATGCCTTCACCGGCGGCATGCGCGGCGAAAATCCCAATCCCAACCCGATCCACGTTTCGCGCGAGTCGCTCCCTTCATGTCACAGGAAATTCTCGTTCTCGGCGCCGGCATGGTCGGTGTCAGCACCGCCCTCTCCCTGCGCCGTCGCGGGCACCATGTCGTCCTCGTCGACCGCGCCGCGCCGGGGTCCGAAACCTCCTATGGCAATGCCGGCTTCATCCAGCGCGAGGCAGTGCAGCCGTATGCGTTCCCACGCGACTGGAAGACGATCCTTCGCGTGATCGCCCGCCGCGGTAACGACGTGCACTACCACCCCGGCGCGATGCTGCGCCTGTTGCCCGTGCTGGCCCGGTACTGGCGCGAATCGGCACCGGATCGCTACGCCGGCACCATCGCCGCCTATGCGGCACTGGTCAGGCATTGCGTCAGCGAACACGAAATACTGATCGCAGCCGCCGGTGCGGAGGATCTCGTCAGCAAGGCGGGCTGGCTGGAGGCATACCGCACCCAACGCGCCTTCGACGACACGGTGCGCACCGCGACGGTGGTGGCGCGCGAGCACGGGCTCGATTGCGCCATGCTCGATGCTGCGGCGCTGCGCACCGCCGAGCCTGCGCTGCACGGTGGCCTCGCCGGTGCGATCCATTGGCGCGACCCGTGGACCGTCAGCGATCCCGGCGAACTCGTGCAGCGCTATGCCGCGCTGTTCGAACGGCAAGGCGGCATCGTCTGTCGAGGCGATGCGGCGACGCTGCAGGCCGACGGCAGCGGCTGGCGCGTGATGACGCAGGCCGGTCCCGTATCGGCCGCCCAGGCCGTCATCGCGCTGGGACCGTGGGCGTCTGCGCTGACGCGGCCGCTCGGGTATCGCCTGCCGCTGTTCATCAAGCGGGGCTACCACCGCCACTACGCCAGCACGCAGATGCCGTCACGGCCGCTGCTCGACGCGGAACGCGGCTTCGTACTGGCGCCGATGCGGCGCGGCCTTCGCGTGACCACCGGCGCCGAATTCGCTCACCACGACGCACCACCAACGCCGGTGCAACTGGCGGCGGCCGAGCGCTACGCACGCGAACTCGTCGATCTCGGCGCGCCGGTCGAAGCGCAACCATGGATGGGCGCGCGGCCCTGCGTGGCCGACATGCGCCCCGTGGTCGGACGCGCACCGCGCCATCGCGGCCTGTGGTTCCACTTCGGTCATGCGCATCAAGGCTTCACGCTCGGCCCGGCCACCGCACGGCTGCTCGCCGAACTGATCGACGGCGAGACGCCCTACGTCGATCCGCGCCCCTACGATCCGGCGCGATTCGAATAGCGCGCGATCCCGCGATGCCCGGGCTGCCACCTGCAACCCGATGTCATGCAAAATCCCATGGCAGCCCCGGCGGGCAACGCTGCAGCGACGCCCGCCCCACCCCATGGGAGGTCGCATGCATCTCGAAGGCTCCTGCCACTGCGGCGCGGTCCGCTTCAGCATCGAAGCGCCGTGGCCCTATCCCTATCTGCATTGCTACTGCTCGATCTGCCGCAAGACCGCGGGCGCCGGCGGATATGCCGCCAACATCGGCGCACTGAACGACACCTTGCGGGTACGCGGGCGGCAGCACATCGGCATCTATCACGCCGTGATGCGCGAGCCCGGCAAACGCGCCAGGCGTTCGCCGATGGAGCGGCATTTCTGCACGAAGTGCGGCAGCGCATTGTGGATACGCAACCCCGACGAACCTGAACGCGTCTATCCGCATGCCTCGGCCATCGATACGCCGCTGCCGCGTCCGCCGGAGATCGTCGAAGCCGAGCTCGACTCCGCGGCGTCGTGGGTCGAAGTACCGAGCGGCAAGGGGCATGTGCATTGCGCCCAGTGGCCCGAGGAGACGCTGGCGCAATGGCATCGGCGACACGGTCTGGAGCGGCACTGAGCGGGACCGCGCGGCAAATCGAGTCTGCCCCGCTGGTATTCTTGGCGCTCCGTCGACACGCGACACCGCGCCATCCCATGCACTGGATCTACCTGTCCATCGCCATCGTTGCCGAAGTCATCGCAACCACTGCGCTCAAGGCCGCCGCCGGCTTTACCCGTCCCCTGCCTTCGCTGGTCGTCGTGACCGGCTATGCGATTGCTTTTTTCTGCCTGTCGCTGACGCTGCGCAGCGTGCCGATCGGTATCGCCTATGCGATCTGGTCGGGCGTGGGCATCGTGCTGGTCTCGATGGCGGCGTGGCTGCTGTTCGGCCAGCGGCTCGATCTGCCGGCGCTGCTCGGTATCGCGCTGATCATGGCCGGCGTGCTGGTCATCAACCTGTGGTCGAAGTCGGTCACGCATTGACACGGCAGGGGGGTGCCTCGCCGTACGCCCCTCTCGGACCACCCCCTACCGCCACCCTACCAACTGCAAACAAATGTAAGCACTTTAAAAAGTACGCTGGAAGCGTACATAATTTGTAAAAACTGCAGCACAATAATAACAATCGATTAAGACATTACTAAATATCGATTTAAACAAGACTAAAGTCAACTGACTGGCAAACGCAAATCGGACAAAGCCGCGCGCTCGTTTCCTTGCAGCGGCCAACGATCGAATTGCAGCGCCAATTTTGACCAGAGTATTCCGGGGGGGCATCCGGGCGCAGCCCATGCCAATCGATGGATATTCCATTGCCATGGAATATCCAGGGTCATTGTCGCGGTCTGTCGCCATCGCCTGGTTCAGCCAACCCGTTTTGCCGCGGTTTTGCCGCGGCCCTTTGTGGGATCGCCTGTAGCGTCCGCCAGCCCGGCGTGCGCTCGTTTTTTCGCAGGACTGAACTGGCGTATGGCTCAAACCCGCATTGGAACGGACGCGATCGTCGCGTCCAGCTGCGCGCAGGCGCAGGATTGGCTGGCGCGCCACTATCCCGGCATCACGATCGAGGCCGACGCCAGCCGGCTCAGGCTTGAATTCCGGATCGACTATCTGGACGGCATGGCCGTGCATACGCTGGCCACCGACACTGCGCTGTGCGTGCGGCTGCCTTGCCAGCACGATGGCTATCTGCTGGTCACCCACGCCGAAGGCCAGCTCGCCCTGGCGACCGGGCAGGACGGGCTGCAGCCCTTGCCCGCCGGCACCATCGTCGCCGACGCCAAGCGGGTCACCGCCTGGCGATTCGGTCCCGGCGGCTACGAAACCATCCTGGTCGATGCCGCCCCGCTACATGGGCGGCTCGCCCACTCAATCGAACGCCCGGTAACGCAACGCGTGAAATTCTGCGCGCCGGGGGCCGGCATGCCTTCCGGCGTGCGCTTCGCGGGCGAGCTGGTCCGGGCCGCGCGGCGCTGTTTCCACGCGGACGGCGGTCCGCAGTCGATCGCCCCGGACATCGTGCAGAGCGTGCAGGATGCCGTGATCGCCGCCATGCTCAAGGAGATTCCGCACAACTACTCGGTCTACATGGAACGCCGCCATGCCGGGCCTTCGCCACGGCATGTGCGCCGGGCGATCGAGTACATCCACGCCAACGCCACGGCCGCGCTCGGACTGGCCGAGATTGCGACCGCCGCGCGCGTCAGCATCCGCACGCTGCAGGCCGGCTTTGCCAAGTTCAAGGGCTTCACGCCGATGGGATATGTGAAGCGGGTGCGCCTGGAAGGCGCCCACGCCGACCTGCGTACCGCGGGCACAGAACAGTCGATCGCCGACATCGCCCGGCGCTGGGGCTTCAGTCACCTCGGGCAATTCGCCAGGGACTACCGCATGGCGTTCGGCGAAACGCCTTCGGAGACGCGCCGCGGCGATTGACTGGAATTGTCGAAGCGAATTGTCGCAAATCAAATAAATAACATTTAAATCAGAATTAATCCAATCGGAAAATTAATACCCCTGCGCCTACCGGCGTAGGGGTATTTTTCTATGTAAATCACCGCCGGCATTAATGACTGCGCGGCCAATCATTATCAAAAAAACGCAGCCCATATCAATCGGACGCACTATATCGCCTACCGCACAGACGAAGCCATATCGCCACTTGCGAATCACTTATACGCTGCATCTCCAGTAGTGATCCGTAATACCGATCGACCAAGGAGATAGGCATGGCTTCGTCAGCTGTTCTGCAAAACCACATCGATGTCGCGGTGCCCGTCGGGACCAAGACCGTCGCGGCGCCGGAGGGTGCCGCCAATTTCCTGGTCGCCGGCAACAAGGACAACGTCGCCAACTATGCGCGCGAAGGCAATGACCTGCTGATCGAGTTCAAGGATGGGCAGACGGTGCGCATCCAGGGCTTCTTCGCCAATGGGGCGGGCTACAACAACCTGGTGTTCGTCCAGGACGATGCGCGCTGGCTGGCCACCTTCGATCAGGCCCTGATGGCAGGCGGCGACAATATCCTCGAATCGGCGGTGGTCTACGAGCCGATCGCCGCCGACAGCAGCGCGGCACTGCTCGGCATCCTCGGCCTGGCCGCCGGTGCCGGCGTGATCGCCGCGGCAGCGGGCGGTGGCGGTGGCGGCGGCGATGACAGCCGGCCGGCCCCCGGTCGTCCGACCGTCAGCCTGCTGGACGACCAGTCCCCGGTGACGGGGACGATCGCCAGCGGCAGCGCGACCAACGACACCACGCCGACGCTGCAGGGCACGGGCGCGGTACCCAACGGCCGCATCCATATCGCAATCGACGGCCAGCCCCCGGTGACCGTCAACGCCGACGCCAACGGCAACTGGAGCTACACGCCCCCGGCGCTGGCAGCCGGCCAGCATCGGATCGTCGTCACGCAGACCGGCACCGATGGCAAGACCAGCGAACCCACGGTGATCGACGTGGCGGTGGACACCACGGCGCCTGCCACGCCGACGCTGAACCCCTCCAATGGCACGAGCCTGAGCGGTACTGCCGAGGCCGGCAGCACGGTAGGCATCGACCTGAACGGTGACGGCTCGCCCGACGCCACCGTGATCGCCGACGGCAACGGCAACTGGACCTACACCCCGACCTCGCCGCTGCCGGACGGCACCACCGTCACCGTGGTCGCCACCGACCCGGCGGGCAATACCAGCGAGCCGGCCACGACGACGGTCGACGCCCAGCCGCCGGCCACCCCGACCGTCAATCCGACCAACGGCACCACGCTGAACGGCACCGCCGAAGCGGGCAGCACCGTCGGCATCGACCTGAACGGCGACGGCACCCCCGATGCCACGGTCACCACGGACGGCGGCGGCAACTGGACCTATACGCCAACTTCGCCGCTGCCGGACGGCACCACGGTCACCGTCACCGCGACGGACCCGGCTGGCAATACCAGCGGTCCCGCGACGACTACCGTCGACGCGGCGGCCCCCGCCGCGCCGGCGATTGCCAGCGTCACGGACGACACCGATCCGGTCAGCGGTCCCCTCAGCTCGGGCGGCAGCACCAACGACGCCACGCCGACGATCGCCGGTACCGCGGAAGCCAACAGCACCGTGCAGATCTTCAACGGCACCACGCTGCTGGGCACCGTCGTCGCCGACGGCAGCGGCAACTGGACCTTCACGCCGACCACGCCGCTGACCGACGGCAACTATTCGCTGACCGCCACGGCCACCGATGCGGTCGGCAATGTCAGCGGTCCCGGGACCGCCTTCGTCGTCACGGTCGATACCGCGCCGCCGGCTGCGCCGGCCATCTCCCAGGCCAACGGCACCACGCTGGCCGGCACGGCCGAAGCCGGCAGCACGATTGCGATCGACCTGAACGGCGACGGCACGCCCGACACCACCGTCACGGCCGACGGCAGCGGCAACTGGACCTACACGCCGGCCACGCCGCTGCCCGAGGGCACCGTCGTCAGCGTGACCGCCGTCGATGCCGCCGGCAACAGCAGCGTCCCGGTGACCGCCACCATCGATTCGGTCGCGCCCGTGGCGCCGGCCATCGCCAGCGTCACCGACGACGCCGCTCCGATCAGCGGCGCACTGACTTCGGGCGACAGCACCAACGACGCCACGCCGACGATCGCCGGCACCGCGGAAGCGAACAGCACCGTGCAGATCTTCAACGGCACCACGCTGCTGGGCACGGCGATCGCCGACGGCAGCGGCAACTGGAGCTTCACGCCTGGCTCGCCGCTGGCCGACGGCACCTACTCGCTGACGGCCACCGCGACCGATGCGGCCGGCAACACCAGCCCCGCCAGCACGGCATTCGACTTCACCGTCGATACCGCCGCGCCCGCCGTTCCGGTCATCCTGCTGACCAGCGCCAACACCATCACGGGCACGGCCGATCCCTTCAGCAGCATCGCCATCGACACCAATGGCGACGGCACGGCGGACGGCACCGTGACCGCCGATGGCAGCGGCAACTGGAGCTTCTCGCCGGGTATCCCGCTCGCCGATGGCACGACGGTCAGCGCGACGGCGACCGATGCCGCCGGCAACGCCAGCAGCCCGGCCACCGCCACGGTCGATGCCCTGCCCCCGGGCACGCCGATCATCGCGCCGACCAACGGCACGGTGCTCGAGGGCACCGCCGAGGCCAACAGCACCGTCCGTATCGATACCAACGCCGACGGCACGCCCGATGCCACGGTCACCGCCGATGGCGACGGCAACTGGACCTATACGCCGCCGGCCCCGCTGGCCGACGGCACGGTCGTCAGCGTCACGGCCACCGATGCCGCGGGCAATACCAGCGCACCGGCCACTGCCACCGTCGACGCCGCCGCACCGGCCGCGCCGATCATCTCGCCGACCAACGGCACGGTGATCGAAGGTACCGCCGAGGCCAACAGCACGGTCAGGATCGACACCAACGGCGACGGCACCGCGGATGCCACGGTCAGCGCCGATGGCGCCGGCAACTGGACCTATACGCCGGCCACGCCGCTGGCCGACGGCACCGTGGTCAGCGCCACCGCGACCGATGCCGCCGGCAACACCAGCGGCCCGGGCAGCGCGACGGTCGACGCCGTCGCGCCGACCGTGCCGGCCATCGTCAGCGTCACCGACGACGCCGACCCGGTCAGCGGCCCGCTAACCTCCGGCGGCAGCACCAACGACGCCACGCCGACGATCGCCGGCACCGCGGAAGCCAACAGCACCGTCCAGGTCTTCAACGGCACCACACTGATCGGCACGGCGACCGCCGATGGCACGGGCAACTGGTCCTTCACGCCGACCACGGCGCTGGCAGATGGCAGCTATTCGCTGACCGTCACGGCCACCGACGCGGCCGGCAACACGAGTCCTGCGAGCGGCGCGTTCGACCTCACCATCGATACCGCCCCGCCACCCGCTCCCACCATCACCCAGGCCAATGGCGGCACCATCGCGGGCACCGCCGAAGCCAACAGCACCATCGCGATCGATACCGACGGCGACGGCACGCCCGATGCCACCGTGACTGCCGATGGCAGCGGCAACTGGACCCATGCGCCCACCACGCCGATTGCCGATGGCACCACGATCAGCGTGACGGCGACCGACGCCGCCGGCAACGCCAGCACGCCGGCCACCATCGAGATCGATTCGGTCGCACCGGCCGCGCCGATCATCTCGCCGACCAACGGCACGGTGATCGAAGGTACCGCCGAGGCCAACAGCACGGTCAGGATCGACACCAACGGCGACGGCACCGCGGATGCCACGGTCAGCGCCGATGGCGCCGGCAACTGGACCTATACGCCGGCCACGCCGCTGGCCGACGGCACCGTGGTCAGCGCCACCGCGACCGATGCCGCCGGCAACACCAGCGGCCCGGGCAGCGCGACGGTCGACGCCGTCGCGCCGACCGTGCCGGCCATCGTCAGCGTCACCGACGACGCCGACCCGGTCAGCGGCCCGCTAACCTCCGGCGGCAGCACCAACGACGCCACGCCGACGATCGCCGGCACCGCGGAAGCCAACAGCACCGTCCAGGTCTTCAACGGCACCACACTGATCGGCACGGCGACCGCCGATGGCACGGGCAACTGGTCCTTCACGCCGACCACGGCGCTGGCAGATGGCAGCTATTCGCTGACCGTCACGGCCACCGACGCGGCCGGCAACACGAGTCCTGCGAGCGGCGCGTTCGACCTCACCATCGATACCGCCCCGCCACCCGCTCCCACCATCACCCAGGCCAATGGCGGCACCATCGCGGGCACCGCCGAAGCCAACAGCACCATCGCGATCGATACCGACGGCGACGGCACGCCCGATGCCACCGTGACTGCCGATGGCAGCGGCAACTGGACCCATGCGCCCACCACGCCGATTGCCGATGGCACCACGATCAGCGTGACGGCGACCGACGCCGCCGGCAACGCCAGCACGCCGGCCACCATCGAGATCGATTCGGTCGCACCGGCCGCGCCGATCATCTCGCCGACCAATGGCACGGTGATCGAAGGCACCGCCGAGGCCAACAGCACGGTCAGGATCGACACCAACGCCGACGGCACCGCGGATGCCACGGTCACCGCCGATGGCGCCGGCAACTGGACCTATACGCCGGCCACGCCGCTGGCCGACGGCACCGTGGTCAGCGCCACCGCAACCGATGCCGCCGGCAACACCAGCGGCCCGGGCAGCGCGACGGTCGACGCCGTCGCGCCGACCGTGCCGGCCATCGTCAGTGTCACCGACGACGCCGACCCGGTCAGCGGCCCGCTAACCTCCGGCGGCAGCACCAACGATGCCACGCCGACGATCGCCGGCACCGCGGAAGCCAACAGCACCGTCCAGGTCTTCAACGGCACCACACTGGTCGGCACGGCGACCGCCGATGGCACGGGCAACTGGTCCTTCACGCCGACCACGGCGCTGGCAGATGGCAGCTATTCGCTGACCGCCACCGCGACCGACGCGGCAGGCAATGTCAGCGGCAGCAGCACGGCGTTCGAGTTGACCGTCGATACCGCGCCACCGGCCGCGACGATCGCCATTACCGGCATGACCGACGATACGGGCACCGCGGGCGACTGGATCACCGGCGATACCACACCGACCTTCTCCGGTACGCTCAGCGCCCCGCTGGCCGAAGGCGACCGGGTCGAGGTCAGCTACGACGGCGGCAATACCTGGACGCAGGCGAGCGTCAACGGCACCAGCTGGTCGTGGTCGGCGCCCAATCACCAGTTTGCCGAAGGCGACCACTCGGTGACGGTGCGGCTGATCGATGCCGCCGGCAATATCGGCGCCAGCGGCGACACACAGGCCTTTTCGATCTCGACCAACGTCGCGCCGGAGGTATCGGCGCAGGAATCGGGCGGGCTGCTGGGCATCGTCGACGCCAATGTGCTCGGCCTGATCGACCTGAGCTCGCAGCAGGTGTTCGGGGCGAGCGACTACAACAACAACATCGAGCAGGTGGTGCTGCGCTATGGCGGCCTGCTCGGCCTGCCGCTGCAGCGGCTGGGATTCAACGCCGATCTGGCCGCGGAACTGGGCATTGCCGTCCTGCCGGATCACGACGAGGGCGTTCTGGGCATCATTGGGGCGTCGTCCACGCTGACCATCACGTCCGTCGACGGCGGGCCGATCGATACGCTGCGGCTCAACGAGCTGCTGGGCTCGGTGACGATCGAAGGCGGGCTGCTGGGGGTCAGCCTGGACCTGCTGTCGAACTTCACGATCACCGCGACCGACACCACCGGGTTGACCGATACCGCCAACGCGACCCAGCTCGCCAGCGCCGATATCCTCGCCGGCCTGCTGGGCTCGAGCCAGTCGAGCGCGATCGTCGAAGGCACCGGGTCCGCCGACACGGTCGATGGCACCGGCAACAGCGATCGCCTGTACGGCTACGCCGGCGACGACACGCTGAACGGCGGCGACGGCAACGACCTGCTGCGCGGCGGCGCGGGCAACGACACGCTCAACGGCGGCGACGGCAACGACCTGCTGATCGGCGGCGCCGGCAACGACACGATGAGCGGCGGCGCGGGCGCCGACGTGTTCCTGTACGAGGTCACCGGCAACGATGGAACCGGCGGCAACGGCACCGACGCGATCACCGACTTCACGGTCGGGACCGCGCCGGGGCAGGCGGCATCCGACGTGATCGACCTGTCGAGCCTGCTGGTCGGCTACACCGGCGACGGCGATGGCCCGGCGCACTACGTCGACGGCGTGGCGACGATCGACGACGGCGAGAACATCGGCGACTACCTGAGCGTCACCAGCGACGGCACCAACACGGTCCTCCATATCGACCGCGACGGCACCGGTTCGGCCTTCGGCTCGGAGACGCTGGTCACGCTGAACAACGTCAACACCGATCTGGAGACGCTGCTGGCCAACCGTCAGGTTCTCGTCTGAGCGAAGCGGGCGGCGGCTCCCCGTTCCGCCGCCCGCTTCGCCAGACTCTTTCTTACCCTCACCCCACCACCACACCCATCACCGCGAGGAGACCCGACCCGGCGCATCGATCCCCTGCAATACCCCGTCGGCCGCGACGCTGCCTCGCGACCGATGCGGGGCCACATGTCAAAATCCTTCACCGCGGACCGTGGTGATTTCGTGAAACCGACATTGTTGAGATCCATCGTGGCCCTCTTTCTTGACGGAGCGCGGACCCGGCAGCGCGCGCTCCTTTCCCGGCTTCGCGTCGGGTATACGCTGCGAACCCCGCCGCGATCGGCGACGCTGTCCGTTCTTGCCGCGCTGGCACTGCTGGCGCTGTCTTGCTCCGAGGCCGCCTCGGCAGCTCCCTATGCCGCTTCCGGAGCCCCGGCGAGCTCGCCCGGCATGCGAGGCCTGCCGACACCGCAACGCATCGCCCTGGACGGCCTGACGCTGCGCCATGCAGTCGGCATCGCGATCGCGCGCCATCCCGACATCAGCCGTGCCAACGCGGTGGTCACGCAAACCCTCTCCGAAATCTCCGTGGCCAAGGCCGCCTGGTATCCGAAGATCGAATACGGCGTGCAGCCCGGCTATGGCGGCAGCTTCGGTAGCGGCGGCAACGATCTCGGCTCGCGCGCCTCGGTCGGCGCCAGCCAGCTGCTCTACGACTTCGGCCGCACGCGCAGCAAGGTCTCGGCCGCCGACGCCAACCTTGGCAAGAGCCAGCATCAGCTGGCCGATACCGTCGAGACGGTGGCGGCCAATACCGCTGACACCTTCGTCGAACTGGCCGCCAGCCAGGCCGTGATCGCCGCCGCGCAAAGGCAGGTGGAATCGATGAACGAGACGCGCGCCCGCATCGGCGAGCGCGTGCGGGCCGGGCTGTCGGTGTCGTCCGATCGGGACCTGGCGGAGGTCGCGACGTTGCGCGCCAGCGCCGAAGTGCTGAAGGCCCGCAACCGCTTCGATGTCGCCGCCACCAGGCTGGCCGAGCTGATCGGCGCGCGCCCGCAGCAGGTGGCGGACCTGGCCGACACCGGCGGCGTGATCGAGCGGATCACGCGCGACGGCGGCGGTGGACGCGACGATCAGGTCGACGACACGCCGTCGGTGCTGGCGGCGCGCGCCGCGGTCGATGCCGCCGCGGCCAATGTCGACCTGGCCAAGGCCGAGCGCTATCCCTCGGTCAGCGTCGGCGTCAGCCGCTCGCTGTCGACCGGACGCGCCAACGCCAACGACGACACCTGGATCGGCCTGTCGATCCGTGGCGACTTCTCGCTGGGCCGGCTCGCCCAGCACCGCATCGCCGCCGCGCAGGCGCAGGAGCGCGCCGCCGCCGATGCGCTGGAGAACCAGCGCCTGCGCACGCGCACCGCCCTGTATGCGGCGCAGACCGAAGCGGAAGGCGCGGCGGCGCGGCTGGCCAGCTACCGCAACGTGATCGAGCTCTCACGCTCGTCACGCAATCTGTATTGGCAGGAATACATGCTGAACAAACGCTCGCTGACCGAGGTGATCACGCGCGACCGCGAGATCTTCCTCGCCGAGGAAGAATGGATCAACGCCATGGCCGACGGCATCCGCGCCCGCATCAAGGCGTATGCCGCGGTCGGCAAGTTCGTGGAGCTGCTGCGGCAGCAGGAAGGCGCACGCGATGAATGACCCCACCCCGTTGAGCGCGCTGGCGCAGGCCGCCCAGCAGTCCCCGCAAACGCCACCGCGGCAGGCCGACGCCGAGGCAGACGCCACCCTGCAACCGTGGATCGATGCGATGCTGCTCGCCGCGCGACGACTGGGCGTGCAGGCATCGCCGGAGCAGCTGCGCAATGCCGCGGCGTGGAACGGGCGCGGCGAGCCAGCGCGCCAGACCGCCATCGTCGAGCTGGCGGCGTCGGCCGGCCTGTCCGCGCAGTTCGTCCAGGTGCCGCCGGCCTCGCTGTCGCCGGTGATGCTGCCGGTGCTGGTGCCGCTGGGCCGGCAGGTCGGCATGGTGATCGCCCTGGCCAACGGCGTGGCCACGCTGCTGCTGCCGCTGGACGGCAAACCGGTCGAGCGCAGCCTGACGCTGGACGCGCTGGCGCGCGAAGCGAGCGGCCGCCTGCTGCTGGTGCAGGCGCGCACCGCCCGCCGTGGCGACCGGCTCGACGCCTATCTGCGTGCCGCCCCGGACTCGTGGCTCGCCGGCATCTTCACCGCGCACTGGCGCACCATGCTGGACCTCGGCCTCGGGTCGCTGTTCGGCAACCTGCTGGCGGTCGGCACTTCGCTGTTCGCGATGCAGGTGTGGGACCGCGTGGTGCCGGCGCGTTCGCTGCATACGCTGTGGGTGCTGGCTTCGGGCGTGGCGCTGGCGCTCGCGCTGGAGCTGCTGATCCGCACCGCGCGCGTCTCGATCACCGACCATTTCGGCAAGCGCGTCGACATGAAGCTGTCGGCCATGTTCTTCGCCCGCGTGCTCGATATCCGCAACGACGCGCGGCCGCGCTCGCCCGGCACGCTGATCGCGCAACTGCGCGATCTCGAACAGCTGCGCGAGCTGCTGACCTCGAGCACGCTGGGCGTGCTGATCGACCTGCCGTTCGTCGCCGCCTTCCTGTTCATCATCTGGGTGCTGGGCGGCTGGCTGGTGACGATCCCGCTGGCCGCGATTCCGCTGCTGATCCTGCCGGGGCTGCTGGCGCAGATTCCGCTGGCCAGGCTCTCGCGCGAAGGGATGGCCGAGGCGGCGCTGCGCAATGCGATCCTGATGGAGTCGATCTACCGCGCCGAGGACATCAAGTCGCTGCAGGCCGAGCCGCGTTTTCGCGGGCTGTGGGACCACGCCAACCAGGTCAACGGCGAGATCGGGCTGAAGCAGCGCTTTATCGCCGGGCTGCTGGTCAACGTGTCGCAGACCGTGCAGCAGGTCGCCTATGTCGGCGTGGTGATCGCGGGCGTCTACGGCATCCTCGACGGCAACCTGTCGTTCGGCGCGGTGCTGGCCTGCTCGATCCTGACCAGCCGCACCATCGCGCCGCTGGCGCAGATCCCCGCGGTGCTGGGCCGCATCCAGAACGCGCGCGTCGGCAAGAAGGCGCTCGACGAGCTGCTGCGGCTGCCGGTCGACCACGATCCGGACAAGGACGCCTATCACAAGCCCGTGCTGCGCGGCGGCTATCGCTTCGAGAACGTGGCCTTCGGTTTCGATCCGCAGGAAAAACCGGTGCTGACGATTCCGCAGCTGCGCATCGTGCCGGGCGAGCGCATCGCGATCCTGGGGCGCGTCGGCGCCGGCAAGTCGACGCTGCTGCGGCTCGCGGGCGGGCTGGCGTCGCCGACGCAGGGACGCATCGTGCTGGACGACACGCCGATGGAACTGATCGATGTCGCCGACATCCGCCGCGACATCGGCAGCGTGCTGCAGGAGTCCAGTCCGTTCTATGGCACGCTGCGCGACAACCTGCTGATCGCCAATCCGCTCGCCACCGACGAGCAGCTGCTGCGCGCGCTGCGGATCGCCTGCGCCGACCAGTTGCTGCTGAACCAGCCGCACGGGCTGGACCTGCGCATCCGCGAAAACGGGATCGGCCTGTCCGGCGGCCAGAAGCAGGTGCTGGTCCTTGCCCGCACCTTCCTGCGCGACCCCCAGGTGCTGCTGCTGGACGAACCGACCGCGTCGCTGGACGAGGGCACCGAGCTGGCGGTGATCGAGCGGATGCGCCAATGGATGGGCCGGCGCACGCTGATCGTGGCGACGCACCGCTATCCGGTGCTGTCGCTGGTCGACCGCATCATCGTGGTCGAGCGCGGGCGCATCGTCCGCGACGGGCCGAAGGACGAGGTGCTGGCCGCGCTCAAGCGCAGCGCGGCACCCGCACGGCCATCGGCGCAACCATCGTCACCGGCGCCCGCGCAGGCGGCCCCGGCCGCGGAGTAGCCCCATGGACAGGATCTCGACGCGTGCACGATTCGAAGACGGCGCCGGCGGTGCGCGCCTGCTGCTGTGGCTGGGCATTGGGGCGATCGCCGCCTTCCTGCTGTGGTCGGCTTTCGCCAGCCTGGACGAAGTGGCGGTCGGCGAAGGCAAGGTCACGCCCGCCTCCAAGGGCCAGATCATCCAGAGCCTGGAGGGCGGCATCCTGGCCGAACTGGCGGTGCGCGAAGGCGATGTGGTCGAGGCCGGCCAGCAGCTGGCCACGCTCGATCCCGTGCAGGCGCGCTCGTCGATGGAGGAGACGCTGGAGCGCATCGCCGCGCTGCAGGCACGCGCCGCGCGGCTGCACGCGGAGATGAACGATGCCGAGTCGGTGGCCTTCCCCGCCGAGCTGGCGCGCGATACCGCCGTGGTCGAACGCGAGCGGCAGCTGTTCGTCGCCAACCGCCGGGCCTTCCGCGAAAACCTCGCCAACCTGCGCCAACAGTTGCGGCTGGCGGAGCAGGAGCTGCAGATCGCGCTGCCGCTGCTGCGCACCGGCGCCACCAACGAGGTCGAGATCCTGCGGCTGCGGCAGAAGGTGGCCGAGTTCGCCACCAAGCTGGACTCGACGCAGAGCGAGTACTACGTCGCGCTGAAAGCCGACTACGCCAAGACGATGGCGGACCTCGGCCCGCTGCTGAAGGTGCGCGAGGGCCGCGCGGACCAGCTGCGGCGCACCGCGATCACGTCGCCCGCGCGCGGCATCGTCAAGGACATCCGCGTCTCCACCATCGGCGGCGTGATCACGCCGGGCGGCGTGCTGATGGAGATCGTGCCGCTGGGCGACCAGTTGCTGATCGAGGCGAGGCTGTCGCCGCGCGACATCGCCTTCATCCATCCGAACCAGGAGGCCACCGTCAAGATCACCGCGTTCGAGCCGTCGATCTACGGCACGCTGCCGGCCAGGGTGGACCGCATTTCGCCCGACACCATCGAGGACCAGGTCGACCGGCGCATCTACTACTACCGCGTCTACGTGCTGACCCAGCATGCGTTCCTGGAGACGAAGGACGGCAAGCGCCATCCGATCCTGCCGGGCATGGTGGCGACCGCGGAGATCCGCACCGGCCGCCGCACCGTGATGGACTACCTGGTCAAGCCGCTGAACCGCGCCGCCGAGGCGCTGCGCGAGCGCTAGCCCTTGCGCAGATAGGTCACCAGCCGATCGATCACCGGCGCATTGCGCCGGGTCAGCAGGCTGACCACGATGGCGACCGCAAACCCGGCCGGCACGCCGAAGGCGCCCGAGGCGATCGGATCGACGCCGAACCAGCGGTCGCCGAAGATGCCCGTCATCCGCGTGAAGAACGGGTAGTTGACGAAGATGTAGTAGATCGCCACCGACAGCCCCGCCAGCATGCCGGCGAAGGCGCCGGCCGCGGTGGTGCGCTTCCAGAAGATCGCCAACACCAGCACCGGGAAGAAGCTGGAGGCCGCCAGCGAGAACGCCGCGCCGACCAGGAACAGGATGTTGCCGGGCCGCAGCGAGGTCACGTAGGCGGCGAACAGGGCGACGCCGAGCAGCAGGATCTTGGCGGTGGTCACGCGCCGCTGCTGGCTCGCGCCGCGGTCGACCATGTGATAGAAGACGTCGTGCGACAGCGCATTGGCGATCGTCAGCAACAGGCCATCGGCGGTCGACAGCGCCGCGGCCAGCGCGCCAGCGGCGACGAGCCCGGAGATCACGTACGGCAGCCCGGCAATCTCGGGCGCGGCCAGCACGATCATGTCGGGCTGGATCATCAACTCGGCCCATTGCACGATACCGTCGCCATTGACATCGCGGATGCCGAACACCGGCGGATCGATGCGCCGCCATTGCATGACCCAGGACGGCAGATCGGCATAGGGCGTGCCGACCAGATGATGCAGGAACTGGTACTTGACCAGCGCCGCCAGCGTGGGCGCGCTGACATACAGCAGCGCGATGAAGAACACCGCCCAGGCCACCGAATTGCGGCTCTCCTTGACCGACGGCGTGGTGTAGAGCCGCGTCAGGATATGCGGCAGGCTCGCGGTGCCCAGCATCAGGCAGAAGGTCAGCAGCACGAAGTTCAGCCGCTCGGTCTTGCGCTCGGCCTCGGACGGCGACGGATAGGGCTCGGTGGCAGGCACCGGCGGCTGGCTGCGTGCCAGCGCCTCCTCGCGCTGCTGCGTCCATTGCTGCAGGGCTGCGGCCGGATCGGCCGGGTACTCGGTGCGCTCGCGCTCGACCGCCTTGATCTCGCGCAGCGGCGCATTGCGGGCGCGCAGCTCCAGCAGCCTCGCATTGAGCGCGTCGCGCACCTCGTCGAAGGACTGCGGCAGCCGCGCGATGCGCTCCTGCAGCTCGATCGCCTGCTGCCGGTAGTGTTCGCGCACGGCGAGCTCCGCCGGGTCGCGCAGCAGCTCGCGTTCGCGCTGCCCGACATCGGCCAGCACCGTGCCGTAGCCCAGCTGCGGCACCACCTCGCCATGATGCTTCCAGGCGATCATCGACACCGTGGTCAGGAAGGCGACGATCATCACGATGTACTGCGCGACCTGGGTCCAGGTGACCGCGCGCATGCCGCCGAGGAAGGAACAGACCAGGATGCCGGCCAGGCCGAAGAACACGCCGACGGCAAAGTCGACGCCGATGAAGCGCGTCACCACCAGCCCGACGCCCTGGATCTGCGCGACCAGATAGACAAAGGAACACAGCGACGCGGCCAGCACCGCGATGCCGCGCACCGGCAGGTTGCCGCCCGGCTTGCCGTTGCCGTAGCGCGCGGCGAGGAAATCGGGAATCGTGTAGCCGCCGTACTTGCGCAGATACGGCGCGAGCAGGAAGGCCACCAGGCAGTAGCCGCCAGTCCAGCCCATCACATAGGCCAGCCCTTCATAGCCCGAGGCAAACAGGATGCCGGCCAGGCCGATGAACGAGGCCGCGCTCATCCAGTCGGCGGCGATCGCCATGCCGTTGAACATCGCGGGCACGCGCCGGCCCGCGACATAGTATTCGTGCAGGTCGGCGGTGCGGCAGATCAGCCCGATGCAGGCATAGATCGCGATGGTGATGAAGAGGAAGACGTAGCCGAGCCAGAGCGCGTCGGCGTTGGATCGCTCCAGCAGCCCCATCATGCCGATGAAGCCGAACAGTCCGAGCGTGAACAGGCCGTAGTACAGCAGCAGCCGGCGGCGAAAGCGCGACTGGGCTTGGGCCATGAGCGGGGGCGGAATCGGAAGCGAAGGTGGCGGCGGTGAAACGCAAGCGGGCGCCGCGGCAACGGAGCCCGCTTCGCGCGGCAGCGCTTACTTGGCCTGCCGCAGCTGTTCGAGGATGGCGGGGTTCTCCAGCGTGGAGGTGTCCTGCGTGATTTCCTCGTTCTTGGCCAGCGACCGCAGCAGGCGGCGCATGATCTTGCCCGAGCGCGTCTTCGGCAGGTTGTCGCCGAAGCGGATGTCCTTGGGCTTGGCGATCGGCCCGATCTCCTTGGCGACCCAGTTGCGCAGCTCGTTGGCGATCTGCACGGCCTCCTCGTCGGTCGGACGCGCGCGCTTGAGCACCACGAAGGCGCAGATGGCCTCGCCGGTGGTGTCGTCGGGACGGCCCACCACGGCGGCCTCGGCGACGATCGGGTTGGCCACCAGCGCGGACTCGATTTCCATCGTGCCCATGCGATGGCCCGACACGTTCAGCACGTCGTCGATCCGGCCCATGATGGTGAAGTAGCCGGTCTCCTTGTCGCGCACCGCGCCGTCGCCGGCCAGATAGAGCTTGCCGCCCAGCTCGGCCGGGAAATAGCTCTTCTTGAAGCGCTCCGGATCGCCCCAGATGGTGCGGATCATCGCCGGCCACGGACGCTTGACCACCAGGATGCCGCCGCTGCCGTCGGGCACGTCCTGGCCGGTCTCATCGACCACCGCCGCCATGATGCCCGGCAGCGGCAGCGTGCACGAGCCCGGCACCAGCGGCGTCGCGCCCGGCAGCGGCGTGATCATGTGGCCGCCGGTCTCGGTCTGCCAGAAGGTGTCGACGATCGGGCAGCGTCCGCGGCCGATATTCTCGTGGTACCACATCCACGCTTCCGGATTGATCGGCTCGCCGACGGTGCCCAGCAGGCGCAGGCTCGACAGATCGTACTGCTTCGGATGCACCGCCTGGTCCGCCTCGGCGGCCTTGATCAGCGAACGGATCGCGGTCGGCGCGGTGTAGAACACGCTGACCTTGTGGCGCGCGATCATGTCCCAGAAGCGGCCGGCGTTCGGAAAGGTCGGAATGCCCTCGAACATCAGCTGGGTCGCCCCCGCCGCCAGCGGGCCGTAGGCGATGTAGGTGTGGCCGGTGACCCAGCCGATGTCGGCGGTACACCAGTACAGGTCGTCGGGCTTGATGTCGAAGGTCCATTTCATCGTCATCAGCGCCCACAGCAGATAGCCGCCGGTGCTGTGCTGCACGCCCTTGGGCTTGCCGGTCGAGCCCGAGGTGTAGAGCACGAACAGCGGATGCTCGGCGTCGACGGGTTCGGCCTCGCAGGTCTCGGGCTGGCCCGCGCAGACCTCGTCGAGCCAGCGGTCGCGGCCTTCGACCCAGTTGACCTTGCCGCCGGTGCGGCGATAGACCACCACGTGCCTGACCGCCTCGCAGCCGCCCAGGGCCAGCGCCTCGTCGGCGATCGCCTTCAGCGGCAGCGCCTTGCCGCCGCGCATCTGCTCGTCGGCGGTCAGCAGCGCCACCGCGCCGACGTCGACCAGCCGCTCCTGCAGCGACTTGGCGGAGAAGCCGCCGAACACCACCGAATGGGTGGCGCCGATGCGGGCGCAGGCCTGCATCGCGCAGACGCCCTCGATCGACATCGGCATATAGATCACGACGCGGTCGCCCTTGCCGATGCCGAGCGCCTTCAGGCCATTGGCCAGCTGGCACACGCGCGCATGCAGCTCGCGATAGGTGACCCTGGTCACCGTGCCGTCATCGGCCTCGAACACGATCGCGACCTTGTCGGCGTTACCGTTCTCGAGATTGCGCTCCAGGCAGTTGTACGAGGCGTTGAGCTGACCGTCTTCGAACCACTTGTAGAACGGCGCGTTGCTCTCGTTCAGCACCTTGGTGAAGGGCTTGGCCCAGACCAGCTGCTCGCGGGCATGGCGCGCCCAGAAGCCTTCGTAGTCGCGCTCGGCCTCTTCGCACAGCGCGCGGTAGGCGTCCATGCCGGAAATGGCGGCGCTCTTGGCGAACGATTCGGGTGGGGGGAATACGCGATGCTCTTGCATCACCGATTCGATGGCGGACATAGCTCGTCTCCTGAAAGGCCGGATATGGCTTCGATACTTTTGCCGCAACGCTACGCTGCGCGGCTTACTGCAACCTGACGCTGTTCCCGTGCTGTCCGTTCCCGTCCTGCAGGCCGAAGGCGCATTGCGATGCAGCAATGGTGCCGGCTTGGCGTTGCGCGCATAGCGTCCGCATGTGAAGCCTAAGCCTTAAGGCTAGCACAGCTATAATCGCCCGGCGCGTGCGGCGGCGCGCGCTGCCGTCCGCTGCCGTCCGCTGCCGCCATTCCGCCGTTGACTGCGGCAGTCGACTGCGCGAAGTGTCACCGACCATCCGACCGTGCCCCCTTCCATTCCCCTGAATGCCATGCTGCTGGCCGCCTCGATGGCGCTGGTCGGCAGCAACGTCGGTCTCGGCAAGGCGATCGTCGCCCATGTGCCCATCCTGTTGTTCGCCCTGCTGCGCTTCGCGATCGCCATCGTCTGCCTGTCCCCCTGGTATCGGCCCGCGCGCATGCGCCGCGTGTCCCGCCGCGAGTGGTTCAACCTGTTCCTGCAGGCCTTCTTCGGGACCTTCCTGTTTACGCTGCTGATGCTCGGCGGCGTGCGCCTGACCAGCGCGATGTCCGCCGGCGTCATCACTAGCACCATTCCCGCCACCGTGGCGATCCTCTCGTGGCTGGTGCTTCGCGAACGGCTCTCGCGCCGCACCGTGCTGTCGGTGCTGCTGGCAGTGGCCGGCATCGCCGTGCTCAATATCGCGCGCGGCGGCCAGCAAGGCGGCACGGGCAGCGATGCGCTGCTGGGCAACCTGATGGTGATGGGCGCGGTGGTCTGCGAATCGATCTACGTGATCCTGTCCAAGCGGCTGACGCAGACGCTGGCCGCCATCGAGATCTGCGCCTATACGCATCTGATCGGCGGCCTGCTGATGCTGCCGCTCGGGCTGGTGCCGCTGCTCGACTTCGATGCGGGCGCCGTGCCGCTGCATGTTTGGGCCATGGTGCTGTGGTATGCGCTGTCGGCCAGCGTGTTCTCGTTCTGGCTGTGGATGAAGGGCATCCGCCATGTGCCGGCGCAGCTCGCTGGCGTGTTCACCTCGGTGCTGCCGATCGCGGCAGCGCTCTACGGCATCGTCTTCCTCGGCGAAACGCCGGGCTGGGCGCACGGAGTTGCCCTGGTCTGCGTGCTGGCGGGCATCGCGCTGGCAAGCTGGCCCAGCAGGCTGGCGCGCGCCGCAGCCGCACGCACCGACAGCCATGGCGAGTCCGCCGGCATCGAGTCCGGACACGGCACCACGGTACAATCCCGCGGCCGCTGACCGGCGCGCCACCCGATGGGGCGCCGGCCGGCACGTCGCCCTGCCGTACCGAGCGACGCAACTCCTTACGCAATCTCTAGGCAATCCTCTAGGCAACCTCTACGCAAGCACCATGGCATCGAACTTATCGCCGGAGCCGCATCGGATGCGCCCGATTCCCCGTCTGATCTTCGCCTCGCGCTGGCTGCAACTGCCGCTGTACCTCGGCCTGATCGTCGCGCAAGGCGTCTACGTCTATCACTTCCTGATGGAGGTCTGGCATCTGCTGGCCCACGTCACCGAGTACGACGAGAACAAGATCATGCTGGTGGTGCTGGGCCTGATCGATGTGGTGATGATCTCGAACCTGCTGATCATGGTGATCGTCGGCGGCTATGAAACCTTCGTGTCCCGGCTCGGCATCGACAACCATCCGGACGAGCCGGAATGGCTGGACCACGTCAACGCCGGCGTGCTCAAGGTCAAGCTGTCGATGGCGCTGATCGGCATCTCGTCGATCCATCTGCTCAAGACCTTCATCGACGCGGGGCAGCGCGATACCCATACGATCATGTGGCAGGTGGTGATCCACGTCGCCTTCCTGTTCTCGGCGATCGCGATGGCGTGGGTCGACAAGATGATCACGCACTCGCATCCGGCGCTGCAGGATCGGGGCCTTTGACCGCCCTGGGCCGCGCCGGCCGGAACGCCGGCATCGCTCCCCAACCCAAAACCGCGGCTCCGGCCGCGGTTTTTTTATGTGCCAACATGTGCCGCCTTTTGGCCGATATTCGCGCACGATATGGAATTTACGCCACATTCCACGGCGGACCGCCGGGCCGCCTCCGGGACGGGTCCTGCCAGCGGGTGTATGATTCCGGGCGGAATTTTCGTCAGCTTTTGTCCGACTGCCCTCCCCCACAAGACATGACCGTCATCAAGCAAGAAGACCTGATCCAGAGCGTCGCCGACTCCCTGCAGTACATCAGCTACTACCACCCGATGGACTACATCACCAGCCTGGGCCGTGCCTACGAGCTGGAACAGAGTCCGGCGGCCAAGGACGCGATCGCGCAGATTCTGACCAACAGCCGCATGTGCGCCGAAGGCAAGCGCCCGATCTGCCAGGACACCGGCATCGTGACCGTCTTCGTCAAGGTTGGCATGGACGTGCGCTGGGACGGCGCCACCATGGGCCTGACCGACATGATCAATGAAGGCGTGCGCCGGGGCTACACCCACCCCGACAACGTGCTGCGCGCCTCGATCGTCAATCCGCCCGAAGGCGGCCGCAAGAACACCAAGGACAACACACCGGCCGTGATCCACTACGAGATCGTACCGGGCGACAAGGTCGACATCCAGGTTGCAGCCAAGGGCGGCGGCTCGGAGAACAAGTCCAAGTTCGTGATGCTGAATCCGTCCGACTCGATCGTCGACTGGGTGCTCAAGACCGTGCCGACCATGGGCGCGGGCTGGTGCCCGCCCGGCATGCTGGGCATCGGCATCGGCGGCACCGCCGAGAAGGCGATGGTGATGGCCAAGGAATCGTTGATGGAATCGATCGACATCCAGGACATCATCGCCCGCGGTCCGAAGGACTGGATCGAGGAACTGCGCGTCGAGCTGTACGAGAAGGTCAACGCGCTGGGCATCGGCGCGCAGGGCCTGGGCGGCCTGGCCACCGTGCTCGACGTCAAGATCATGGCCGCGCCGACGCACGCCGCGTCCAAGCCGGTGGCGATGATCCCGAACTGCGCCGCAACCCGCCACGTGCATTTCACGCTGGACGGCAGCGGCCCGGCCAAGCTGGAAGCGCCGGATCTGTCGCAGTGGCCGCAGGTCGAGTGGGCGCCGAACACCGAGACGTCCAAGCGCGTCGATCTGAACACGCTGACGCCCGAGGAAGTCGCCTCGTGGAAGCCGGGCCAGACCCTGCTGCTGAACGGCAAGATGCTGACCGGGCGCGACGCCGCGCACAAGCGCATCGCCGACATGCTGGCCAAGGGCGAGAAGCTGCCGATCGACTTCACCAACCGCGTGATCTACTACGTCGGCCCGGTCGATCCGGTGCGCGACGAAGTGGTCGGCCCGGCCGGCCCCACCACCGCCACGCGGATGGACAAGTTCACCGAGACCATGCTGTCGCAGACCGGCCTGATCGCGATGATCGGCAAGGCCGAGCGCGGCCCGGTGGCGATCGAATCGATCCAGAAGCACAAGTCGGCCTACCTGATGGCGGTCGGCGGTGCGGCCTACCTGGTCTCGAAGGCGATTCGCGGCGCCAAGGTGCTGGCCTTCGAAGACCTCGGCATGGAAGCGATCTACGAGTTCGACGTCAAGGACATGCCGGTGACGGTGGCGGTCGACAGCAGCGGTACCTCGGTGCACAAGACCGGTCCCGCGGAATGGCAGGCCAAGATCGGCAAGATTCCGGTCGCGGCGCTGTAAGGTCGGTGGCTGTCGGGCGATAGCGCAGAGCGGTCGCCCGGCATATCTACCGTCCTTGCCCTCTCCCCCGGCCCCTCTCCCGCAAGCGGGAGAGGGGAGCAAACCGATCGGGTCTGTCGATCGCCCGTGTGTGCTCCCTCTCCCGCTTGCGGGAGAGGGTCGGGGAGAGGGCAACCCCGCCCCTCATTCCCCGCACACGCCCCTCCCACCCGTGTCCCCCTCTCCCATCGGCGTCTTCGATTCCGGCCTCGGCGGCCTGTCCGTGCTGCGCGAGATCCGCGCGCTGCTGCCGCATGAAACCCTGCTCTATCTGGCCGACTCGCGCTATGCACCCTATGGCGACAAGCCGCAGGCCTTCGTGCAGGCGCGCACGCTGCAGGCCTGCGAATGGCTGGCGGCGCAGGGCTGCAAGGCCCTGGTGGTCGCCTGCAATACGGCCACCGCGCACGGCATCCAGGCGCTGCGCGAGCGCCTGCCCTTGCCCATCGTCGGTGTCGAGCCGGGACTGAAGCCGGCGGTCGCCGCCAGCCGCAGCAAGGTGGTCGGCGTGCTGGCCACCGCCAATACGCTGGCCAGCGACAAGTTCGCGCGGCTGCTGCAATCGCTCGAGGACCAGTGCCGCTTCGTCTGCCAGCCCGGCGGCGGGCTGGTGGCGCGCATCGAACAAGGCGATGTCGACGGGCCGCTGGTGCGCGAACGGCTGCAGACCTGCCTGGCGCCGATGCTGGAAGCCGGTGCCGATACGCTGGTGCTCGGCTGCACGCACTATCCCTTCTTGAGCGAGACCGTGCGCGAGCTGATCGGCGAACGGATGACGCTGATCGATACCGGCGTCGCGGTCGCGCGGCAATTGCAGCGCAAGCTCGCCGAGCACGGGTTGGCGGCGGACGCCGGCAGCGGTGTGGAGGCTGGCGCGAATCCGATCGCGGTGGCGCGCTACTGCACGACCAGCGACGCCGAACACCTGCGCCGGATGGCGCGCGCGCTGCTGCATGTCGATGCCGCGGCGGAAGCGGTGGTCATCGAACCGGCGCCGATTGCTCTGTGATCGTGCGGCGGGGCGTTCCCTGCCCTGCCGTTGCGCCGTCGTTGCCCGCGCCGTTGCCCGCGCCGTTGCCCCCGCCGTCGGCCTTGATCAACGCACGAAGCCCAGCGGACGGCGCTCCCGCACCTCGGGCTTGACCGCATGCTCCTGGCGCAGCTGCGCGAGGAATTCGTCGGCCGTCAGCGCTTCGCCCAGCAGCGCGCATTGCCGCTTGACGGTGGCAAAATCGCCCGGCGTCAGGCCGTCGAGCGCGGCCAGTTCGCGCCGCATCGCATCGTCGAGCGCGGACGCATCGCCGTCGAGCGCCTCGTCGACGAACATCGATTCGCGCTGCGCCGGCTGCAGCGGCATGAAGCGGATCTTGAACGAGAAGCGGCGCAAGGCGGCCTCGTCGAGCCGGTCGAACAGATTGGTGGTGCAGACGAAGATGCCGTTGAAGCGTTCCATCCCCTGCAGCATCTCGTTGACCTCGGACACCTCGTAATTGCGCACCGCCTGCTGCCGGCTCTGCATGAAGCTGTCGGCCTCGTCGAGCAGCAGCACCGCGCCGTCTTCCTCGGCACGCGCGAACATCGCCGCGATCTGCTGCTCGGTCTCGCCGACGTACTTGCTCATCAGGTCCGAGGCCCGCCGTATCATCAGCGGCAGCTCCAGCGCGGCGGCGATATGCTCGGCCAGCGCGGTCTTGCCGGTGCCCGGCGGGCCGTAGAAACACAGCGTGCCGCGGCGCCGGGCCTGCAGCGCCTGGATGATGCGCTCGACCCGATAGCGCGTCTCGAGGTTGAGCCGATCGAGCCGGTAATGCGTGACCACCGGCCGCGTCTCCGCTTCGGGCCGCAGGCCCATCGCCCGGTCGGCGTGCTCCAGCTGGCGCACGATCAGCGTCTCGACCGGTTCGCCGATGCCCGGCTGCGCCAGCTGCACGAAGCGCGCCGCCGATTGCACCTGCGCCGGCGTCAGCGTGCGGCGCGCCGCCAGCGACGCGATAAAGTCATCGCTGACCGCCAGTCCCCCCAGATGCTTGCGGATGATGTTCTCGCGCACCTGCGGCGGCGGGATGCGCAGCTCCAGATGGAACTGGAAGCGGCGCAGATAGGCCGGATCGATCTGCCGGATCGAGTTGGAGATCCAGATCACCGGCACCGGGTTGCGCTCCAGGGTCTGGTTGACCCACGCCTTGCCGTTGACCGAGCCGCGCGTGTCCTCCTGGCCGAACAGGCTCATCAGCTCGCGCGCCGAGCCCGGGAAGACGTCCTCGACCTCGTCGAACAGCAGCGCCGTATTGGCCCGCCCGCGCAGGAAGGCCTGCGAAACCTGCAGCGAGCGATAGCGGTCCTTGCCCGACAGGCTGTTGCCGTCGCGGTCCAGGCAGTCGACCTCGTACAGTTCGCAGCCAGCCTCGCGCGCCAGCAGCCGCGCGAACTCGGTCTTGCCGGTACCCGGCGGCCCATAGATCAATACGTTGACGCCCTCGGCATGCTGGCGCGTGGCGTTGGCCAGCAGCGCGGTCAGATAGCGGGCGTCGCTCTCGACATGGGGATAGTCGGTGCTCGACAGCGTCGGCGGCGCGGCGGGGCGCGTGAACACTGCCATCATCTCGGCTTCGTCGGCGTAGTTGCCGAGCAGCACGTGCAGCAGCCGGTCCGACAGCCGCATCAGGTCGCCCAGGTCGGTCACGCTGTTCTCGGGCAGCGGCTGCTCGATCAGGTTCAGCGTCTCCAGGCGCGAGCCCGGCCGCAGCGACGCCGCCACCTGGGCCGCGGCGGCGCCGGTCAGCCCGGCCAGGATCTGGAAGGCTTCCTGGCTGTGCGCCACCTTGCAGTCGACCATCACCGCGCGCAGGTCGCGCTTGTATTTGGCGAGCGCGGCGAACAGCAGCAGCTTGCGTTCGTGGTCGGGCAGGTCCAGCACATGGCTGAGCATGTCGATATTGCGCACCAGCAGCACCCGCTCGCCATCGAGCCGGGCCGCCAGCGCGGCGGCCGATACCTCGAACACGGTTAACATGTCCTTGGCATGGTGCTTGACGTACTCGTCCAGGTAATAGAACAGCGCCCCCTCGTCGAAGGCGCTGTTCCACTGGCCGTGCCGCTCGAGAAATTCCTCGGGGGTGAGCCGGCCCGCACCGCGCCAGGCCGGCATGTCGGCGCAGCGCGCGGCGAGGAAGCGCTGCACGCGCATCACCACGCCGTAGGGCCAGACCAGTTCCTGCGCGCTGACCGTCAGCACGTCGTTGATATTGCTGCGTAGATTGAAACGCGGCCCGAGCGCGCAAACCACGCGCAGCGCGAACTGGGCGCACATCCAGTCGAGCGCCGTGGTGGCGCCCGCCCCGGGGGCCACGCGCAACAGCGCCGGCCGGTCCTCTTCGATGCTGCGGGTGAAATCCATGGGCAAGGCTCCTCGTCCCGGACGAGCGACGGAGGACCGTCGCCGCCGCTTCCTTCGCCGTTTTTTCGCTTGGTTCCCGGCCTGCTTTGCCGCTGTTCCTGCCGCGTGCTCTTTTACTGACCTCGATCGCCTGCTGTTCCGCCTGCTTTACCCTTTGTCGTGCGGGCCGCCTGCCAGTTCACCGGCCCTTTTTCGTATGCTAGCTCGCTTTGCAGAGTGCAGTTAGTCGGGGCGACCCCGCAGGCCAGACGCCGGAACGACCCACCCCTCAACAGGGTTAAGTGGCGAGAAGGCCCACAAATAGGAATCATTATCGTTTATACTCACGCGCTGACACGCTGCCAGAGAGTGGCGCTCCCCCGGGCTTTGACTTTGAAGGAGCGTTTATCATGGAACTGCTGATTAGCC
>JAPSLP010000059.1 GCA_031180665.1 Cupriavidus sp.
CGGACAAGTTCATACGCCGCGAGATTCGCGGGCATTACAAGGGGCAGAAACAGATCTGGTTCCTGCTGCGCATGGCGGCGCGCGATTGCGATATCTGCCTGCGCGCCACCGACCACCCGGAATTCGACGCCTGGCGCTGGAGCCAGTACTGGGTTCCGCTCGATGCGGTGATCGAATTCAAGCGCGAGGTCTACCAGATGGCGCTGACGGAACTGGCGCGCTTTCTGCATCGCGGCCAGCGGGCGCCGCTCAGTCCCTACGGCAATCACCATGCCGGGACCCATGGCAACCCCGGCCGCGCCGGCGGCCAACGCGCCGGCCGGCAAGGTCCGGGCAATGCGCCGGCCGCCAGCCAGTCGTCCCCTACCCTGACGCAGCCGGAACCGCCGGTCTGCGCGCAAACGCGGAGCACTGATGAATAAACCCGCCGGCTTCGGCCGACGCCGCGCCGGCAGCACGACCCCCACGGGTCTGGCTGCCGGGCTTGCCACGCTGTTCGCGCTCGCGCTGCTGAGCGCCTGTTCGACCAGCACCGAGACGCCCAAGCGCGCCGCGCAGCTGGAAGCGGAGGAGGCGGAAGAACCGGTCTTCCTGCTCGACCGGCTCGCCTCCAAAGGCTTCCAGGAGGCCGCGACCAAGCTGCCGCCGCCGCCCGCGGACGCCGATCTGCTGCCCTTCGATGTCAGCACCACCGGGCGCCTGTCGTTCGCCGTGGATGCCAAGTCGATCACGGTCGGAGAGGACGGCGCGGTGCGCTACACCGCGGTGATCACCAGCCCGGCCGGCGTGCGCAACATCAGTTACGAAGGGGTGCGCTGCGACGTGTTCCAGCGCAAGCTGTTCGCCACCATGCCGCCCGGCAGCAAGACCTGGGTGCCGAACCAGAGCGCGGGCGCCGAGCAATGGCGCACGATGAGCACCAGCGTGCGCAACAGCTATGCGGCGACGCTGGCCTCCGAGTACCTGTGCGACGGACGCGCGGTGGCGGGCCGGACCGAGGACATCGTGCGCGCGATCCGTGACGGCGTCGCGCGGCAGGGCGCGTACCAGTAAGGCGTATCGCCAGGCAGGCAGGAAGAACGGAGGGCGAGCAATCGCCCTCCGCTCAGACCAGCACCAGATTGTCCCGGTGGATCAGCTCGGGCTCGTTCAGATGGCCGAGCACCGATTCGATTTCCGACGACGGCTTGCGGGCAATCAGCCGCGCCTCCGCGCTCGAATAATTGGTCAGGCCGCGCGCCACTTCACGCCCCTGCGCATCGACGCAGGCGATGACCTCGCCGCGCGCGAACTCGCCCTGCACCTCCACCACGCCGATCGGCAGCAGCGACTTGCCGCCCGCGGTCAGCTTGTCGACCGCGCCGGCATCAATGACGACGCGCCCGCGCAGCTGCAGATGGTCGGCCATCCATTGCTTGCGCGCGGTCAGGCGCCCGGTCGGCGCCAGCAGCTGCGTGCCGATCGCCTCGCCGCCGGCCAGCCGCGCCAGCACATCGGCCTCGCGTCCCGAGGCGATCACGGTATGGGCGCCGGACTTGGCCGCGCGCTTGGCCGCCAGGATCTTGGTCAGCATGCCGCCGCGGCCGATCGCGGTGCCGGCGCCGCCGGCCATCGCCTCGAGCTGCGGCGTGCCGGCCAGCGCCTCGTGCACGAACTCGGCGGCCGGGTCCTTGCGCGGATCGGCGGTGTAGAGGCCGCGCTGGTCGGTCAGGATCACCAGCGCGTCACCCTCGATCAGGTTGGTGACCAGCGCGCCCAGCGTATCGTTGTCGCCGAACTTGATTTCGTCGGTGACGACCGTGTCGTTCTCGTTGATGATCGGCACCACGCCCAGGCCCAGCAGCGTCAGCAGCGTCGAGCGGGCATTCAGATAGCGCTCGCGGTCGGCCAGGTCGGCATGGGTCAGCAGCACCTGCGCGGTGCGGATGCCATAGCGCCCGAACTGGCTCTCGTAGACCTGCGCCAGCCCCATCTGCCCGACCGCGGCGGCGGCCTGCAGCTCATGGATCTCGCGCGGGCGGCGCGCCCAGCCCAGCCGCTGCATGCCCTCGGCGATCGCGCCCGAACTGACCAGCACGACCTCCTTGCCGGCGGTGCGCAGCTTGGCGATCTGCGCCGCCCAGCGGGCGATGGCGTCGTGGTCCAGCCCCTTGCCGTCATTGGTGACGAGGCTCGATCCGACCTTGACGACGATGCGCCGGGCCTGCGCGATGACCGATTGGGTGGGCAACTCTGTCTCCTGAAGTGGGGTCGTACCGGGCATTGGGCCGGCACGGAAATTCGGCGCGGAAGTTTGGCGCGGCTATTCGGCGCGAAATCAGCCTTGCTGTCCGTCGCGATCGACGTTGTGCAGCCGCTCGTCCAGGCGCACGTCCGGCTCGGCCAGCGCCGCGGCCTCCTCGGCCTTCAGCGCGGCCAAGTGGTCCTTGATCGCGTAGACCAGCTCGCGGCAGCCCTCGCCGGTCAGCGCCGAGATGCGGAACACCGGCCCCTTCCACTTGTAGCGCTTGATGAAGTCCTTGACGCGCGTCTCGCGCTCGTCCCCGGGGACCATGTCGAGCTTGTTCAGCACCAACCAGCGCGGCTTCTCGTACAACTGCGCGTCGTACTTCTTCAGCTCGTTGACGATGGCGCGCGCCTCGGCGACCGGATCGACCGACTCGTCGAAGGGTGCCAGATCGACGATATGCAGCAGCAGCCCGGTGCGTTGCAGATGGCGCAGGAACTGATGGCCCAGGCCCGCGCCTTCGGCGGCGCCTTCGATCAGCCCGGGAATATCGGCGATCACGAACGATTGCTCGTGGTCGACGCGCACCACGCCCAGATTCGGATGCAGCGTGGTGAACGGATAGTCCGCCACCTTGGGCCGCGCATTGGAGACGTGCGAGATGAAGGTCGACTTGCCGGCATTGGGCATGCCCAGCAGGCCCACGTCGGCCAGCACCTTCAGCTCGAGCCTGAGCATGCGGCGCTCGCCCGGCTTGCCGTCGACCTGCTGGCGCGGCGCGCGGTTGGTACTGGACTTGAAATGCAGATTGCCCCAGCCGCCCATGCCGCCCTCGGCCAGGCACACCTTCTGGCCGTGCTCGGTCAGGTCGGCGATGACCTCGCCGCTGTCCATGTCCGTGATCAGCGTGCCGACCGGCATGCGCAGCGTCACGTCCTCCCCCGCCGCGCCATAGCAGTCCGAGCCGCGGCCGTTCTCGCCGTTGCGGGCGACATGCTTCTTGGCGTAGCGGAAATCGATCAGCGTGTTGATGTTGCGATCGGCCACCGCGTAGACGCTGCCGCCACGGCCGCCATCGCCGCCGTCCGGCCCGCCGAACGGCACAAACTTCTCGCGCCGGAACGACGCGCTGCCATTGCCCCCGTTGCCGGCAATGACTTCGATTCGGGCTTCGTCGATGAACTTCATGATGGTGATCCGTGATGGAGCGTGCCGCGTCGAACGACCTTGTCAGGCGCTGCCGCGGCGGGCGACGTTCGACATTGTCGCCAGAAAAGAAAAAGCCCCGCAAGGGTTGCGGGGCCTTCGTGCTGCAAGGCAGTGATCAGGCTGCCGGAACAACGCTGACCTGCTGCTTCTTGGCAGCGCCCTTGACGGCGAACTTCACGTGGCCGTCAACCAGGGCGAAGAGAGTGTGGTCCTTGCCCACGCCGACGTTCTCGCCGGCATGCACACGGGTACCGCGCTGGCGGATGATGATGCCGCCGGCGTTGATGGCCTGGCCACCAAACACCTTCACGCCCAGACGCTTCGATTCGGAATCGCGGCCGTTCCGTGTGGAACCGCCGCCTTTTTTCTGTGCCATGACTTAACTCCTGTCGCTTTACCTAGATGTCGCTCGATTTGCTGTCTCGTTGCAGTCCGCGAAGGACTCAGGCAACGATCGCTTCGATGCGCAGTTCGGTGTAGTTCTGGCGATGGCCTTGACGCTTCTGGTAATGCTTGCGACGGCGCATCTTGAAGATCTTCACCTTGTCGTGACGACCTTGGGAGATAACGGTAGCTTTGACGGAAGCCCCGCTGACCAGCGGCGTACCAAACTTGATCTGGTCGCCAGCGCCCACTGCGAGCACTTGGTCGAGCGTGATTTCTGCGCCAATGTCTGCCGGTATCTGTTCTACTTTCAGTTTTTCGCCAGCAGCAACCTTGTATTGCTTGCCGCCGGTTTTTACGACCGCGTACATTGTCGAACCTCTCGATGTGAATAAACGCCCAAAAGCCAGCATTGGCGCGGCTTCGCGGCTAGGCGAAGCGGCCATGCAATGCGCTTTCGGCCCGGTTATCTCCCGCCGGCACGGACGCAACAACAGCAGTTCAGCCGGAGGAAACTCGGCATTCTATACGAGCGAGGGGAAAAGTGCAAAGAAAACAAACACATAGCCCCGTAGAGGCGGGCAACGCACTTACCGGAATGGGCTGTCAGGTCGCCTCGGCGAGCAGGAATCCCGCCAGCGCGGCGAATGCGACCCACCACGCGAGGCGGCGGGAGGGACGGCGGCCATGGCCATCGGGAGCGGCGGGCTTGTTCATGCGGGCATTATAGGCGCCGCTGCGGCGTGGCTCGCAGGGGCAAGGCCGGACCACCCAGCGCCGCGCCATCGCGCGCACGGCGAGCCATCAGGGCACGGCCATCGCATATAATCGCTCGTTCTGCGTAACGGTGATCATCTTGTCCGAGTCTTCCGCCTCTGCCTTGCTCGCTCCGGTCGCTGCCGACATGCGCGCCGTCGATGCAGTCATCCGGCAGCGCCTGTCTTCCGAAGTGCCCCTGATCGAACAGATCGGCGAATACATCATCGGCGCGGGCGGCAAGCGCCTGCGCCCCGTGATCCTGCTGCTGTCCGCGCGCGCGCTCGGCTATGACGGACATCGCCATCACGAACTGGCCGCGGTGGTGGAATTCATCCATACCGCCACGCTGCTGCACGACGACGTGGTCGACGAATCCGAGCTGCGGCGCGGCCGCCAGACCGCCAACGCGGTATTCGGCAACGCCGCCAGCGTGCTGGTCGGCGACTTCCTCTATTCGCGCGCCTTCCAGATGATGGTCGATGCCGGCAGCATGCGCATCATGCAGATCCTGTCGGACGCGACCAACGTGATCGCCGAGGGCGAAGTGCTGCAGCTGCTCAACATGCACGACCCCGACGTCACGGTGGAGCGGTATCTGCAGGTGATCCGCTACAAGACTGCCAAGCTGTTCGAGGCCTCGGCCCAGCTCGGCGCAGTGCTGGCCGGCGCGGACGCCGCCATGGAAGAGGCGGCCGCCGAGTATGGCCGCCGCATCGGCACCGCCTTCCAGCTGATCGACGACATGCTGGACTACACCGCCAGCGCCGAGCAGATGGGCAAGAACGCCGGCGATGATCTGCGCGAGGGCAAGCCGACGCTGCCGCTGCTCCATCTGATGGAGCATGGCACCGCCGAGCAGCGCACGCTGGCGCGCGAGGCGATCGTCCAGGGCGGCACCGAACACTTCGACGCGGTGTTCTCGGCCATCCATCAATGTGGGGCCCTGGATGCGACCTTCGAGGCCGCAAAACGCGAGGCCGAGGCCGCCGAACGCGCGGCAATGCAATTTCCCCCTTCACAACTGAAAGAAACACTGATAAAGTTATGTGCTTTCTCGCTGCAACGTCAGTTCTGACGCGGCGGGGAACGAAAAGCGGGGTGTAGCTTAGCCTGGTAGAGCGCTACGTTCGGGACGTAGAGGCCGGAGGTTCGAATCCTCTCACCCCGACCAGTTTTTCCGAAAGGGCCGTGCAGCGATGCACGGCCCTTTTGCTTTTGGCTCGAGCACTGACGCATGGCGCGTTGCCGCCAGCCCACCTTCTCCAGGCAGTCTTTGAGACTGCGCGCATTGCCCACGGCCAGGCCGCATCGCACACTGGGCCGTCTTCCCTCCGCCCTTCGCCGCCATGATCGCGACCTCCGATGCGCCGATCGAATACGACCCCGCCACGCCGTCGGCCGACGATGCGCCGGTCGTTCGCTTCGTCCAGACGCTGCTGACCGAGGCCTGCCGGCGCGGCGCCTCGGACCTGCACTTCGAACCGTACGAAGGCTTCTACCGCGTGCGCTTTCGCATCGATGGGCAGCTGCACGAGGTTGCCCGGCCGCCGCTGGAGGTTCGCGATCGCATCGCCACGCGAATCAAGGTGCTGGCGCGTCTGGACATTGCCGAGAAGCGCGTGCCACAAGATGGCCGCATGCGCTTCGTGGTGCCGCGACGCGATGGCGATACGGCGCCGGACAGCGTCGGTGCACGCGCCGTCGACCTGCGCGTATCGACGCTGCCGACGCTGTTCGGCGAGAAGATCGTGCTGCGCATGCTGGACGCTTCCGGCGTGCGGCTCGACATGGACGACCTCGGCTTCGAGCCGGCGCAGCTGGCCGTGCTGCTCGAGCGCCTGCGCCGTCCGCACGGCATGGTGCTCGTCACCGGTCCCACCGGCAGCGGCAAGACCGTCTCGCTGTACGCCTTCCTGAATCTGCTGAACCAGCACGAGCGCAATATCTCGACGGCCGAAGATCCGGCCGAGATCCAGCTGGCGGGCATCAATCAGGTCAACATTCACGACAAGGTCGGCCTGACCTTTCCTACCGTGCTGCGCGCGTTGCTGCGCCAGGATCCGGACGTGATCATGGTCGGCGAGATCCGCGACGCCGAGACCGCCGATATCGCGGTCAAGGCTGCGCAGACCGGCCATCTGGTCCTGTCGACGCTGCATACCAACGATGCGCCGGGCACGCTCACACGGTTGGCGCAGCTTGGCGTCGCGCCCTTCCATCTGGCCGCCAGCGTGCTGGTCATTACCGCGCAGCGGCTGGCCCGCATGCTGTGCGCCTGCAAACGGCCCGGTCCGGTGCCGCTGGGCGCGCTGCGCGAGGCGGGCTTCGCGGACGCCCTGCTCGATGGCGGCTGGCAGCCCTGCCAGCCGGTGGGCTGCGCCGCCTGCCGCGGCAGCGGCTATCGCGGGCGCTGCGGCATCCATCAGGTGATGCCGGTATCCGATGCGATGCAGGGCATCATCCTGTCGCGCGGCAGTGCACGCGCGCTCGCGCAGCAGGCGCGCCGCGAGGGCGTGCTATCGTTGCGCGAGGCCGGGCTGCTCAAGGTCAGGGCGGGCACGACCTCGCTGGCCGAGGTGCTGGCGACCACCAATCCACAATGAAGATCGACTGAACGATCATGCCATCCGGGTCCACCATGGCGGCGCCAGCCCCGCGCGCCGCGGTCCACCTTCCCGCCGTGCCACGCACCTTCGGGCCACGACGAATCCGTGCCGAGGACATCGCGCGCTTCACGCGCCAACTGTCGACGCTGCTGGGCGCGGGTGTGCCGATGCTGCCGGCCCTCGACATCATCGCGCGCGGCCATGGCGATCCGGCGTGGCGCCGTCTGCTGGCGCAATTGCACAGCGACATTGCAAGCGGCAGCAGCCTCGCCCAGGCCATGCGCCGGCATCCCCGCACGTTCGATGCGCTGTACTGCAGCCTGGTCGACGCCGGCGAGCATGGTGGCGTGCTGGGCGGGATGCTCGACCGGGTGTGCGCCTGCCAGGAACAAGCGCTCGCGCTGCGCCGCCAGGTACGCGCCGCGTTGCGCTATCCGCTGGTGGTGCTGGCGGTCGCCGCCGCCGTGACGACGATCCTGATGCTGTTCGTGGTTCCCGCCTTCAAGCAGGTCTTCGTCGGCTTCGGCGCTGGCGCGCAACTGCCGGCGCCGACGCAGTTCGTGATCGCGCTGTCCGATGGCTTCGTCGCGCACTGGCCACTGCTGCTGGCGCTGCCGCCGCTCGCCTGGCTGGGCCTGCGGCATGCGCTGCGGCGCTCGGCGCCGCTGCGCCATGCGCGCGATCTTGCGCTGCTGCGGCTGCCGCTGGCCGGTCCGCTGCTGCGCAAGGCGGCGGTGGCGCGCTGGACGCGCACGCTGGCGACGCTATCGGCCGCCGGCACGCCGCTGGTCGAGGCGATGACGCTGGTGGCGGGGGCCGCCGGCAATCGCGTCTATCGCGACGCCACGCGTCGAATCGAACGCGCGGTGCGCTGCGGCGCCAGCCTGGCCACGGCGATGCGTGCCAGCGCCGTGTTCGACCCGATGGCGCTGCAGATGACGCGCATCGGCGAGGAATCCGGCGCGCTCGACACGATGCTGCTCCATGTCGCGCAGTGCAGCGAGCGCGAGGTCGACGAGGGCGTCGCCGCGGTCGCCGGGATGGTCGAGCCGCTGATCGTCGTGGTGCTGGGCGTGCTGATCGGCGGGCTGGTGATCGCGATGTATCTGCCCATCTTCAAGCTCGCGCAGGTGGTCTGAGATGCAAGGCTTCCTGTCGAACTGGAACGCGGCCATGCCGGCCGGCACCTGGACCATTGCCGCGCTGGCCGCCCTGCCGCCGTGGTTCTTGCTGGGCGCGGCAGCGCTGCTCGGACTGGTGGTCGGCAGCTTCCTGAACGTGGTGGTGCATCGGCTGCCGCGCATGATGGAGCGCGAGGAGGCAAACTATCTGGCCGCGCTGCGCCACGAGCCCGCCCCCTACCCCGAACGCTACGACCTGGTGATGCCGCGCTCCTCGTGCCCGCACTGCGGCCACGCAATCGCTCCTTGGGAAAACATCCCGGTGCTCGGCTATCTGGTGCTGCGCGGCCGCTGCTCGGCCTGCGGCAAACCGATCGGCCTGCGCTATCCCGCCGTCGAGCTGGCCAGCGCAGCGCTGTGCGCGTTCGCTGCGTGGCATTTCGGGCCGACCTGGCAGGCCCTGGCCGCGATGGTGATGATCTGGTCGCTGCTGTCGCTGGCGCTGATCGACGCCGACACGCAATTGCTGCCGGACCAGATCACGCAGCCGCTGCTGTGGCTCGGCCTGCTGCTGAACCTGATGGGCCTGTTCGCGCCGATCGGCGATGCCGTGATCGGCGCGGCCGCCGGCTATCTGCTGTTGTGGACCACCTACTGGCTGTTCAAGCTGCTGCGCGGCAAGGAGGGCATGGGCTATGGCGACTTCAAACTGATGGCCGCACTGGGCGGCTGGTTCGGCTGGCAGGCGCTGCCCGCGCTGGTGCTGCTGTCGTCGGTGGTCGGACTGGTGTACGGTCTTGCCAAGATCGCGCTGCGCCGCCACGATCGCGATACGCCGTTTCCGTTCGGGCCGTTCATTGCCGGGGCGGGACTGCTGGTGCTGTTCGCGGGCGCCGACTGGCTGCTGCCGGCATTGGCGCCGGGCCCCGCCATCGCCCACTGAACCTGGAGACCTATGCTGGAAATTGGATTGACCGGGGGCATCGGCTCCGGCAAGAGCCGCGTCGCCGATCTGTTTGCCGAGCTCGGCGCCGCGCTGATCGATACCGATCTGATCGCGCACGAGATCACCGCGCCCGGCGGCGCGGCGATGCCCGCGTTGGTCGAGGCGTTCGGCCCCACCTGTCTGCGCGCTGACGGCGCGATGGACCGTGACGCGATGCGCGCGCTGGTGTTCTCCGATCCGACCGCCAAGGCCCGGCTCGAAGCCATCACACATCCACTGATCCGCGAGGTCACCGAACAGCGGGCAACGCAGATCCGTGCGGGCGGCGCCCACCCGTATCTGATCCACGTGGTGCCGCTGCTGGTCGAGTCGGGCCGCTGGCGCGAGCGCGTCGATCGCGTGCTGGTGGTCGACTGCAGCGAGGCGACACAGATCGCCCGCGTGATGGCGCGCAACGGCTTCTCGCGCGAACAGGTCCAGGCCATCATGGACAGGCAGGCCACGCGCGCGCAGCGGCTGGCGGTCGCCGACGATGTGATCGACAACGATGGGCCGGTCGAGGCGCTGGCGCCGCAGGTCCAGGCGCTGGATCGCCGCTATCGCGCGATGCAGCCCGTGTCTGCCCGGCCCACGACGCGCTGAGCATCATCGACGCGCGTCGCTTTGCAGCAGGCGCCGCCGAGGGCACCATCGGCGGCGTTTCATTGTCCTTGCGCGCTGTCTCGCATAGAATGCGTTGGAATATGCTGCCAAGTGCATGCATACGGCCGCATGCGAGCTTCGCATGCCTTCTGTACCGATCGCCTCGCGCGCCCGCCTGAGCCGATTCGTCTGTCGAATCCAGCACCGGGCCGGCAAGCTGGCCGACGCCGCGCTGCACGGACTTCCCCTTGATTCTGTACGAATATCCTTTCAACGAACGCATCAGGACACTCCTGCGTCTGGAGGACCTGTTCGATCGGCTGGATTACTTTCTCGGACAGGAACATGCGCTGCAGCATCATGTCGCGCTGACCACGCTGTTCGAGATCATCGACGTCGCTGGCCGCGCCGACCTGAAAACCGACCTGATCAAGGAACTCGATCGCCAGCGGCAGGCACTGAGCGCGCTGCGTTCGAGCCCGCAGATCGACCAGCAGACGCTGGACGCGGTGATCGGCGAACTGGAGCAGGCCATCGCGCAGCTGAACCAGACGGTCGGCAAGGCGGGCCAGCTGCTGACCGACAACGAGTGGCTGACCAGCATCCGCAGCCGCGCGATCATTCCGGGCGGCACCTGCGAGTTCGACCTGCCCTCGTACTATGCCTGGCAGCATCGCCCGGCCGAGGAGCGGCGCGCCGACATCCTGAAGTGGGTACGTCCGCTGGTGCCGCTGCGCGTGGGGACCAGCGCCGTGCTGCGGCTGCTGCGCGAGTCGGGACAGAGCGGCAAGGTGATCGCCACCGGCGGCAGCTATCAGCAGATGCTGTCCGGCCGCAGCTACCAGTTGATGCAGGTGCTGCTCGACGATTCGCTGCTGGCCTTCATCCCCGAGATGAGCGCCAACAAGTACATGCTTTGGGTGCGCTTCACCCAGCAGGACGGCGATATGCGACCGCGCTCGGTCGACGCCGACATTCCCTTCCTGCTCAAACTCTGCAATTTCTGATTTGCCATGCCATCCGTAGTCAAATGCCCGACCTGTGGCAAGGACGTCCTTTGGGCGCCGGAAAACAAGTTCCGCCCCTTCTGTTCCGAGCGTTGCAAGCAGATCGACCTGGGCGCCTGGGCCGCCGAGAAATATGTGATCGGTGGCAAGCCGGCCGACCCGACCGAGGACGAGCAGGATCGGAACGACGACTGAGCGCCCGCTAAGCGCCGCTAAGCGCCCATTAAGCGCCGACCAAGCGCCCACTGAGCCCCCACAAGCGGCCACAGCCAGCCCTCAGGCCGCTTCCTCCCCCAACCACTGGACCACCGGAATCGTCGCCGGCAGCAAGGGGCCGACGGTGACGGGCAGCTGCTCCCACGAGAACGCCTGCCCTTCGCGCCCGACCGGCTCGCCGGCCCAGCCGGTAACCTTGCAGAAGTGCAGCCGCACATAGGCGTGCGGGTAATCGTGCTCGAGCACGTGCCAACGCGTCGAGGCCGTGATGTCCAGCCCCAATTCCTCGTGCAGCTCCCGCGCCAGCGCCGCTTCGACGGATTCGCCGGCCTCGAGCTTGCCGCCCGGAAACTCCCAGTAGCCCTCGTAGGGCTTGCCGGCCGGCCGCTGCGCCAGCAGGAAGCGGCCGTCAGGGCGTACCAGCACGCCGACCGCGACCTCGGTGACCTGGCGGGCGCCGCTCATGCCGGCTCGCCCTGATGCGAACCGTAGGGCCTGCCGTGCTTGCCGCCCCAGTCGCGCGCGAACTGCCACGCCACGCGGCCCGAGCGCGAGCCGCGCTCCAGGGCCCAGACCAGCGCGTCGCCGCGCGCCGCCGCGATGTCCTCGTCGCTGCAGCCGAACTGGCGCAGCCAGTGCGCGACGATATTCAGGTACTCGTCCTGCTTGGGCGGATAGAACGACAGCCACAGGCCGAAGCGCTCGGACAGCGAGATCTTTTCCTCGACCACCTCGCCCGGATGGATCTCGCCATCGTCGGTGTGCCGGTAGCCCTCGTTGTCCTTCATGTATTCGGGCAGCAGATGCCGGCGGTTCGAGGTCGCATAGACCAGCACGTTGTCCGACTGCGCGGCGACCGAGCCGTCCAGTGCCGACTTCAGCGACTTGTAGCCCGATTCGCCGTCCTCGAACGACAGGTCGTCGCAGAAGATCACGAAGCGTTCCGGCCGCTGCGTCAGTTGCTCGACGATATCGCCCAGGTCGCCGAGGTCGGCCTTGTCGACTTCGACCAGGCGCAGCCCCTCGCCGACGAAGGCGTTCAGGCAGGCCTTGATCAGCGAAGACTTGCCGGTGCCGCGCGCGCCGGTCAGCAACACGTTGTTGGCCGGCAGCTTGTGCACGAACTGGCGCGTATTGGCGACGATGGCGTCCTTCTGGCGCTCGATATTCTTCAGGTCGTCCAGATGGATGGGCGGCAGCTGCCGGATGGCTTGCAGATAGCCGATATTGCCGAACAGGCTCTGCCGCTTGCGCCAGCGGAACGCGACGGCCTGCTGCCAGTCCGCCTCGGTCAGCTGCGGCGGCAGCCACTGTTCGAGCCGGGCGAGAAATTGGTCGAGGCGGGAGACGAGATCGGACATGGCGGCAATCCGGTGAGGCGGGATGGGAGATGCGGAACGGCCGGGATCGTGGGGCGACGGCGGTGGCAACGGCGTTGGCGATCGCGATGGCGATCGGTAAAGGCCACCGCCGCCATCGCGAACGATGCCTCGCCAGGGCGGCGAGGCATCGCAGGGATCAGGAACGATAGTCGGCGTTGATCGATACGTAGTCGTGCGACAGGTCGCAGGTCCAGACCGTGGCCGTGGCATTGCCGCGGCCGAGTGCGATGCGCACCGTGATCTCGGCCTGCTTCATCACGCGCTGGCCGTCTTCCTCGCGGTAGTCGGGGTTTCGGCCGCCGTCCCGGGCGACCCAGACATCGTCGAGCCACAGGTTGACGCCGCCGACATCGAGGTCGTCGACGCCGGCATAGCCGACCGCGGCCAGGATCCGGCCCAGATTGGGATCGGACGCGTAGAACGCGGTCTTGACTAGCGGCGAGTGCGCAACCGCATAGGCGATCTGCCGGCACTCGGCGACATCGCGTCCGCCCTCGACCTGGATCGTCATCAGCTTGGTCGCGCCTTCGCCGTCGCGCACGATCATCTGCGCGAGTTCCTGCGCCAGCGACGTCACCGCATCGCGCAGGGCCGTGAACTCCGCACCGTCGGCGCGCTCGATCGCGGGCGCACCGGCGCGGCCGGTGGCGATCAGCACGAACGAATCGTTGGTCGAGGTATCGCCGTCGATGGTGATGCTGTTGAACGAATGGTCCGCCGCGTGCGACACCAGCGCCTGCAGCACCGGCTGCGCCACGGTCGCATCGGTGGCGATGAAGCCCAGCATCGTCGCCATATTGGGACGGATCATGCCGGCGCCCTTGCTGATGCCGGTCAGCGTGACAGTCTTGCCGCCGATCTGGACCGTGCGCGACGCGGCCTTGGGCTGCGTGTCGGTGGTCATGATCGATTCGGCCGCCGCCAGCCAGTTGTCCTCGCGCGCGTTGGCGATCGCCTTCGGCACGCCGGCCAGCAGCCGGTCCATCGGCAGCGGTTCGAGAATCACGCCGGTCGAGAACGGCAGCACCTGGTCGGCGCCGATGCCCAGCGCGCCGGCGACCGCGTCGCAGGTCGCGCGTGCGTTGGCCAGGCCCGGTTCGCCGGTGCCGGCATTGGCGTTGCCGGTATTGATCACCAGCGCGCGGATGCCGCGGCCGGAGGCCAGGTGCTCACGGCAGACCTGCACCGGCGCAGCGCAGAAGCGGTTGCGCGTGAAGACGCCCGCCGCGGTGCTGCCTTCGGCCAGGCGCACCACTAGCACGTCCTTGCGGTTGGCCTTGCGGATGCCCGCTTCAGCCCAGCCGAGCTCGACGCCGGCGACCGGTTTCAGATTCTCTGCCTGCGGCAGCGGCAAGTTGACGGCCATGTTCGATTCCTTGCTTCGATGCGATACCCAGTGTCCGCCGGCCGGCTCAGCTCAGCCTGCCGTGGCACTGCTTGAACTTCTTGCCCGAGCCGCACGGGCAGGGGTCGTTGCGGCCGACGCGGGGCATGGTGGCCACTTCGCTGTCCTCGCGCGCGCCGCGCGCCGCGGCCGCGATCGCGCGCTCGCCGGTGTCGGGGCCGGCGCCGCCGAACTCGTCATGCTGGTATCGCACATTGCCCAGGTGCGACAGGTCGTCCTCGATCTGCTCGGACGCATGCTCGAGCTCTTCCGGCGACTGGATCTGGACGTTGAAGACGATACGGGTGACTTCGCTCTTGATCACGTCCAGCAGGCGCGCAAACAGCTCGAACGACTCGCGCTTGTATTCTTGCTTCGGATCCTTCTGCGCATAGCCGCGCAGATGGATGCCCTGGCGCAGATGGTCCAGCGCGGCCAGGTGCTCGCGCCAGTGCGTGTCGATGCTCTGCAGCATCACCGAGCGCTCGAAGCCGGCGAAGGCCTCGCGGCCGACCTGCTCGACCTTGGCCTCGTAGCGCTCGGCCGCGGCCGAGACGATCATCTGCAGCAGTTCCTCGTCCTCGATGCTCTGCGCGTTCTCGATGGTCTGCGCCAGCGGCAGCTCCAGGCCGAAGTCGTCGCGCAGACGCTTCTCCAGGCCGGCGATGTCCCACTGCTCTTCCATCGATTCGGCCGGCACGTACTCGCGGAACAGATCGACCAGCACGCCCTCGCGCAGGCTCTTGATCATGTCGCCGACATCCTGGGCTTCCAGCACCTCGTTGCGCAGCTTGTAGATTTCCTTGCGCTGGTCGTTGGCGACGTCGTCGTACTGCAGCAGCTGCTTGCGGATATCGAAGTTGCGGCCCTCGACCTTGCGCTGCGCCGATTCGATCGAGCGCGTCACGATGCCGGCCTCGATCGGTTCGCCCTCGGGCATCTTCAGGCGGTCCATGATCGCGCGCACGCGGTCGCCCGCGAAGATGCGCAGCAGCTGGTCGTCCAGCGACAGATAGAAGCGCGACGAGCCCGGGTCGCCCTGGCGGCCGGCACGGCCGCGCAGCTGGTTGTCGATCCGGCGCGATTCATGGCGCTCGGTGCCGACGATATGCAGGCCGCCGGCGGCCTTGACCTGCTCGTGCAGCGATTGCCATTCCGACTTCAGCTGCGCGATGCGCGACGCCTTGTCCTCGGCCGACAGGTTCGCATCGGCCTCGATGAAGCCGGCCTGCTTCTCGACATTGCCGCCCAGCACGATGTCGGTACCGCGGCCCGCCATGTTGGTGGCGATGGTGATCATCTTGGGCCGGCCCGCCTGCGCGACGATCTCCGCCTCGCGTGCGTGCTGCTTGGCGTTGAGCACCTGGTGCGGCAGCTTTTCCTTGTTCAGCAGGTCCGACAGGTATTCCGAGGTCTCGATCGAGGTGGTGCCGACCAGCACCGGCTGCCCGCGATCGAAGCACTCGCGGATGTCGCGCACCACGGCGTCGTAGCGCTCCTTGGACGTCTTGAAGATCTGGTCCTGGAAGTCCTTGCGCTGGGTCGGCTTGTTGGTCGGGATCACGACCACTTCCAGGCCGTAGATCTCCTGGAATTCATACGCCTCGGTGTCGGCCGTGCCGGTCATGCCGGCCAGCTTCTCGTACATGCGGAAGTAGTTCTGGAAGGTGATCGTCGCCAGCGTCTGGTTTTCCTGCTGGATGGTGACGCCTTCCTTGGCCTCGACTGCCTGGTGCAGGCCATCGGACCAGCGGCGGCCCGTCATCAGCCGGCCGGTGAATTCGTCGACGATGACCACCTCGTCGTTCTGCACCACATAGTGCTGGTCGCGATGGAACAGGCTGTGCGCGCGCAGCGCGGCGTACAGATGGTGCATCAGCGTGATGTTCTGCGGCGCGTACAGCGACTCGCCCTCGCCGATCAGGCCCTGCTGCGCCATGATCTGCTCGGCCTTCTCGTGGCCGGCCTCGGTCAGGTAGACCTGGTGGGCCTTCTCGTCGACGTAGTAGTCGCCCGGCTTCTCGACGCCGGTGCCGTCCGCCTTCTCCTCGCCGATCTGGCGCTCGAGCAGCTTCGGGATGCCGTTCATGCGCTGGTACAGGTCGGTATGGTTCTCCGCCTGCCCCGAGATGATCAGCGGGGTGCGCGCCTCGTCGATCAGGATCGAGTCGACCTCGTCGACGATCGCATAGTGCAATGGCCGCTGCACGCGCTGACCCGGGTCGTAGACCATGTTGTCGCGCAGGTAGTCGAAGCCGAATTCGTTATTGGTGCCGTAGGTGATGTCGCTGTTGTAGGCCGCCTGCTTCTGGTCGTGCGGCATCTGCGACAGGTTCACGCCGACCGACAGCCCGAGGAAGTTGTACAGCCGGCCCATCCATTCGGCATCGCGCTGGGCCAGGTAATCGTTGACCGTGACCACGTGCACGCCCTTGCCGGTCAGCGCGTTCAGGTAGACCGCCAGCGTCGCGGTCAGGGTCTTGCCCTCGCCGGTACGCATCTCGGCGATCTTGTTGTCGTTCAGCACCATGCCGCCGATCAGCTGCACGTCGAAATGGCGCATCTTCATCACGCGCT
>JAPSLP010000060.1 GCA_031180665.1 Cupriavidus sp.
GCTAGGGTTTTTTCTAGCTTGTTCGATACGCACCGCTTCGTTACATTGGAGCCACGGTTTTCGCAGGTTAAATGGAGGCGGAAGCGAGGAGACGACAGGCGCGCACCCACGATGAGCATTCCGTGAGGAAGCAGCGTTAAATAAGGAAAGGGCGTTGACGGGTGATCCTCGGCAACGCCCTTTTTAATTTGTACTTTCTCCGTGAGACAATGGCGCCTTGCCTGCGACCGCCATGCCGTCTCCCTCCGATCCCACCCGCCCCGCCTTTCCCGGCGCCCTCGCGCCAACTCCCAAGTATCTGATTCGACAGGCTTTTCCGGCCGACCAGCCGATGCTGGCGGACTGGCTGCAGGCGTGCGCGCCGGCGCCGGTACTGCTGCAGCGCGGCCGCGCCGCGATGCTCGAGCGGCTGCTGCAGCGGCCGGAGCGGGGCCTGTGCCTGCTGGCCTCGCACGACGCCGCGCTGGTGGGCTGCCTGCCGGTCCAGCTGGTGCCGCGCCTCGATCTGGGCGGCCTGGCGGCGATGGCCGTCGAAAGCTGGTGCTTGCCCGGCGCGCACGAAAGTGGTGCAATCCTCGCTTCTTGCCGTGACTGGCTCGCCGACTGGTGCCGGGCGCATGGCGTGCGCCATCTGCTGTGGGCACCGGGCCTGCCCGGCGCCGGTGAGCCGGGCGAGCCCGGCGGGCCGGACAGCGGCCTGAGCCGGCTGCCGTGCGGCCTGTGGCATCGCGACCTGGCCCCGGCCGCCAAGCAGCTGGCCTGACCAGGCCGCGGAGTCCTCGCCAGTTCCTGCCTCGTTGCCGGCCCCGGATTGCCTCTGCCGCGCCGGTGCCTGCTTGCGCTTCCCTTTCTTCGCTTTCCCGGATGTTCGAATGGAGTTCGCCTTCCTGTTTGCTGCCGCCTTCCTGGCCGGCCTGATCGATGCGGTCGCCGGCGGCGGCGGCCTGGTGCAGATTCCCGCCATCTTCAGCGCGTACCCGAGCCACGCGCCGGCGACGCTGATCGGCACCACCAAGGTCGCCTCGATGGCCGGCACCTTCAACGCGGCGGTGCGCTACGCGCGCAGCGTGCGGATCTACTGGGGCGCCACCGGGCCGGCGGTGGTGGCCGCCTTTCTCTGCTCGATGGCCGGCGCCTACACGCTGACCCTGGTGCCCGCCGAGCCGCTGCGCAAGTTGCTGCCATTCGTGCTGGCGATCCTGCTGATCTATACGCTGGCCAAGAAGGACCTCGGGGCCGAACATGCCCCGACGCTGTCGGGCGCGCGCGAACGCTGGGTCGCGCTGGCGGGCGGCGCCGCGATCGGCTTCTACGACGGCATCTTCGGGCCGGGCACCGGCAGCTTCCTGATGATCATGTTCGTGCGGCTGTTCGGCTACGACTTCCTGCACGCGGCGGCCTCGACCAAGCTGGTCAACCTCGCCACCAATGTCGCGGCGCTGATGCTGCTCGGCGCCAAGGGCCACGTCTGGTGGGAGCTCGGTCTGGTGATGGCGGTGGGCAACGTCATCGGCAGCCAGCTCGGCAGCCGGCTTGCGCTCAAGCACGGCAGCGGTTTCGTGCGCAAGGTGTTCCTGCTGGTGGTCAGCGCGCTGATCCTCAAGACCGCCTGGGACGCCTTCGTCGGCTGAGCGCGCGCACCCCCTCGGCGCAGGTCGCCGCGCATGTGCCCGCACCGCCGAAAGGCGCGCCGATGCTGGCGATGCGGGTTAATCCTGCCTTGGCGGCAAGGGGCGCTGTGTTAGACTCGGTGCGAATTCCCGACCGCTCGGTCGGCGAATCGAAGCCGGCGTCGGCCAGGCTCGTCGCGAACCTGTCGTACCCGCAGACGAGCGGCCGCGACCCTCCCGAGAGGGCACGCGCGGACGGGATCGGGCACGACGGCGAATGGCGGCGACCATGCACCGCCAAATCCGTCGGAACAACAAGCCAGGCGCGGACCGGCGCAAGCCGGATCGATGCCGACCGGTTTGAGAGAAGAAGGAGACACGATGAATTTCAAGCGCGCCAGCATGCTGGCCTTCGCCGCCGCCTGTCTGTGCGCCGGCGCTGCCCAGGCCCAGATCAAGATCGGGGTCACGGTATCGGCGACGGGTCCGGCGGCTTCGCTGGGCATCCCGGAGAAGAACACCTTCACGCTGCTGCCCAAGGAGATCGCCGGCAAGAAGGTCGAATACATCGTGCTCGACGACGCTTCGGACAGCACCACCGCCGTCAAGAACACCCGCAAGCTGATCAGCGAGGACAAGGTCGACGCCGTGGTCGGCTCGACCGTGACGCCGAACTCGCTGGCGATGGTCGACGTGGTCGCCGAGAGCGGCACGCCGATGATCACGATGGCGGCGTCGGCGCGCATCATCGAACCGATGGACGCCAAGCGCGCCTGGGTCTTCAAGACCCCGCAGAACGACTCGCACATGGCGACCGCGATCTCCGAGCACATGGGCAACAACAACGTGAAGACGGTGGCCTTCATCGGCTTCGCGGATGCCTACGGCGAGAGCTGGTCGCAGGAGTTCGCCAAGGTGGCGGACATCCGCAAGATCAAGGTGGTGGCCAACGAGCGCTTCGCCCGCACCGATACCTCGGTGACCGGCCAGGTGCTCAAGATCATGGCCAGCAATCCGGACGCGGTGCTGATCGCCGGTTCGGGCACGCCGTCGGCGCTGCCCGCCAAGGCGCTGAAGGAGCGCGGCTACAAGGGCAAGATCTACCAGACCCACGGCGTCGCCAACCCCGACTTCCTGCGCGTCTGCGGCAAGGACTGCGAAGGCGCGCTGCTGCCGGCCGGCCCGCTGCTGGTCGCCGAGCAGCTGCCCGACAGCAATCCGGTCAAGAAGCCGGCGATGACCTACAAGACCGCCTACGAGAAGGCCTTCGGCGGCCAGGTGTCGACCTTCGGCGGCCATGCCTGGGATGCCGGCCTGCTGCTCGAGCGCGCGATCCCGATCGCGCTGAAGAAGGCGCAGCCGGGCACGCCGGAATTCCGCAAGGCGCTGCGCGATGCGCTGGAGCAGACCAAGGAGCTGCCGGTCTCGCACGGCATCATGACGATGAGCCCGACCGACCATCTGGGCCTGGACCAGCGCTCGCGCGTGATGGTGCAGATCGTCGACGGCAAGTGGAAGCTGCAGAAGTAGGAACGCCTGGCAGCTTCGCCGCGCGGCAGGGCGCATGGACGCACCATGCGCCTTTTTTGTTTTGCGGCCCCGGTGAAGGCGAACCGGTGAAGCGGCCTCGGTGAAGCGGCCCCGGTGAAGCGAGCCGGGCGCTAGGGTTCGCGCGGATTTCCTCCTAGCGTAAGACCTTTACTATTTCGTAATTCGCTGCATCGCGGCAACCCCCGAGGAGATCATGGACCTCTCGATTGCGGCCATCCTGGCACAGGACGGCATCACCTCCGGCGCGATCTACGCGCTGTTGGCGCTGGCCCTGGTGCTGGTGTTTTCGGTGACCCGCGTCATCTTCATCCCGCAAGGGGAGTTCGTCGCCTACGGTGCGCTGACGCTCGCGGTGATGCAGGCCGGCCATGCGCCGCAGACCTCGTGGCTGCTGGTGGCGATGGGCGTGCTGACCTTCGTCTACGAGGGCGCCACCGTGCTGCGCAGCGCCGAACTGCGCCGCAGCGCCGCCCGCCGGCTGGCGGTGCTGGCCGGCAAGTACCTGGTCTTTCCGTTCGCGGTGCACTGGCTGGCGCAGGCCTACGGCGCGCAGCCGCTGCCGATGCTGGCGCAGATCGCGCTGACGCTGCTGATCGTGGTGCCGATGGGCCCGATGCTGTATCGCATCGCCTACCAGCCGCTGGCCGAGGCCAGCACGCTGGTGCTGCTGATCGTCTCGGTCGGCGTGCACTTCGCGCTGGTCGGGCTGGGGCTGGTGATGTTCGGCGCCGAGGGCTCGCGCACCACCCCCTTCTCCGACGCGCGCTTCGACGTCGGCGCGCTGTCGGTGTCGGGCCAGAGCCTGTGGGTGATCGGCGTGTCCGCGCTGCTGATCGCCGCGCTTTACTTCTATTTCGACCGCACGCTGACCGGCAAGGCGCTGCGCGCCACCGCGGTGAACCGGCTGGGCGCGCGCCTGGTCGGCATCGGCACCACGCAGGCGGGCCGGTTGTCGTTCACGCTGGCCGCCGCGATGGGCGCGCTGTGCGGCATCCTGATCGCGCCGCTGACCACGGTCTATTACGAGTCGGGCTTCCTGATCGGCCTGAAGGGCTTCGTCGGCGCCATTGTCGGCGGGCTGGTCAGCTATCCGGTGGCGGCCGCCGGCGCGCTGCTGGTGGGCCTGCTCGAATCCTATTCGTCCTTCTGGGCCAGTGCGTTCAAGGAGGTCATCGTGTTCACGCTGATCATTCCGGTGCTGCTGTGGCGCTCGCTGACCAGCAAACATGTGGAAGACGAGGAATGATGCAACGGCAAGCGACACGCACAACAGGGACGCAGCAGGCGTCCGACGCGGCGGCGGCCGCAACGCAGCCGATCCCGGCCGCGGCGCCGGCTTCCGGCAGCGCGAACCTGCGCAACCGGCTTCTGCTGATCGCGTTCGCCGCGATCCTGGCCCTGCTGCCGGTGCTGCCGACGCCGGAGTTCTGGATCACGCTGGGCAACTACATCGGCCTGTACAGCATCGTCGCGATCGGCCTGGTGCTGCTGACCGGCGTCGGCGGCATGACCTCGTTCGGGCAGGCGGCCTTCGTCGGCCTGGGCGCCTACAGCACCGCCTATCTGACCACGCAGTACGGCCTGTCGCCCTGGTTCGGCCTGCTGGTCGGGCTGGCGATCACGATGGCCTCGGCCTATGTGATCGGCCTGATCACGATGCGGATGTCCGGGCATTACCTGCCGCTGGCGACGATCGCCTGGGGGCTGTCGCTGTTCTTCCTGTTTGGCAACCTCGAATTCCTCGGCAAGTACGACGGCCTGAACGGCATCCCGGTGCTGTCGCTGCTGGGCTTCGAACTGCAGTCCGGCCGCTCGATGTTCTATCTGATCTGGGTGGTGGTGCTGCTCGCGGTGGTGGCGATGCAGAACCTGCTCGATTCGCGTCCCGGCCGCGCCATTCGGGCGCTGAAGGGCGGCGGCGTGATGGCCGAGGCGATGGGTGTCAATACCGCGTGGATGAAGGTGGTGGTGTTCGTCGTCGCCGCGGTGCTGGCCTGCATCTCGGGCTTTCTGTACGCGCATCTGCAGCGCGCGGTGAACCCGACGCCGTTCGGCCTGAACTATGGCATCGAGTACCTGTTCATGGCGGTGGTCGGCGGTGTCGGCCATGTCTGGGGCGCGGTGCTGGGCGCGGGGATCCTGACCATCCTGAAGGACGTGCTGCAGGGCGTGCTGCCCAAGCTGCTGGGCGCCAACGGCAACTTCGAGATCATCGTGTTCGGCGTGCTGCTGGTGCTGCTGCTGCAGTATGCGCGCGACGGGCTCTGGCCCTTCCTGCGCAAGGCATGGCCGAGCGGGCCGCCGGTGCGCGCGCCCGAGCAGGCCGCCGCGCTGCCGGTGCGGCAGAAACCGCAGGCCGGCGAACTGATCCTGGACGTGCGCGCCGCGCGCAAGGAGTTCGGCGGGCTGGTGGCCGTCAACGACGTCAGCTTCCAGGTGCGCGCGGGCGAGATCGTCGGGTTGATCGGGCCCAATGGCGCCGGCAAGTCGACCACCTTCAATCTGGTCACCGGCGTGCTGCCGCTGACCCGTGGCGAGGTGCGGTATCGCGGCGAGGCCATCACCAATCTGCCGTCGCGCGAGATCGTCAAGCGCGGCATCGGCCGGACCTTCCAGCACGTGCATCTGCTGCCGACCATGACGGTGCTGGAGAACGTCGCCATCGGGGCGCATCTGCGCGGCGACTACCGGCCGCAGGGCGGCGTGTCGGCGGCGATCCTGCGCATGAACCGGGGCGAGGAGGCCAAGCTGTTGTTCGAGGCGAAGCGCCAGCTAGAACGCGTGGGCCTCGCTGACTGCATGTATATGGAAGCGGGCAGCCTGGCGCTGGGCCAGCAGCGCATCCTCGAGATCGCGCGCGCGCTGTGCTGCGATCCCGCGCTGCTGCTGCTCGACGAGCCGGCCGCAGGCCTGCGCTACAAGGAGAAGCAGGCGTTGGCCGAGCTGCTGCGCAAGCTCAAGGGCGAGGGCATGAGCGTGCTGCTGGTCGAGCACGACATGGACTTCGTGATGAACCTGACCGACCGGCTGGTGGTGATGGAATTCGGCACGCGCATCGCCGAGGGCGTGCCCGAGGAGGTGCAGAAGAACCCTGCGGTGCTCGAGGCCTATCTGGGCGGCGTGGAATAAGGGAGCGATCGGTGAGCGTGATTCTCGAAGTGAAGGACCTGCATGTCCGCTACGGCAAGGTCGAGGCGGTGCACGGCGCCAGCCTGTCGGTCGAGGCCGGCAAGATCGTCACGGTGATCGGCCCCAATGGCGCGGGCAAGTCCACCATGCTGAACGCGATCATGGGAGCGCTGCCGCCGACCGGTTCGGCCAGCGGCACGGTGTCCTACCTGGGCCACGACATGGCCGGCATTCCGGTCGAGGGTCGGGTCGCGCGCGGCATGTGCCTGGTGCCGGAGAAGCGCGAGCTGTTCGGCTCGATGAGCGTCGAGGACAACCTGCGGCTCGGGGCCTTTCGCCGCAAGCGCGCCGGCGAGAAAAACTTCCTGGACCAGATGGACGTGGTCTACGAACTGTTCCCCCGGCTGCGCGAGCGCGCGCGCCAGGATGCCGGCACGCTGTCCGGCGGCGAGCGCCAGATGCTGGCGGTCGGCCGCGCGCTGATGGCCAAGCCCGAGCTGCTGATGCTGGACGAGCCCAGCCTTGGCCTGGCCCCGCTGATCGTCAAGGAGATCTTCCACATCATCAACGACCTGCGCCGCACCGGCGTGGCGACGCTGCTGATCGAGCAGAACGCGCGCGCGGCGTTGCAGGTGGCCGACTACGGCTATGTGATCGAGACGGGCGAGATTGCGATGGCCGGGCCGGCCGGCGAACTGGCGGCGGACCCGCGCGTCATCGAGACGTATCTGGGGTTGGCGAAAAAGGCGGCTTGAAGGCGGGACCAGGCAGCGTTGTCTGCCGCTTTCATATGACGGATGAATAACGGCGCGCTTCGGTGCGCCGTTTTCATTTGTTGCTCTTATGGTTGTGGTCCCGCAATCGGTGTGTCTAATGTTTCGTGGATTGGATGACGCTACGCCATCTATCCGGCGAATCATTGTCGCGGGTGCGGACCACATCCGGGTCCTGCGCCGCAGTTTCCAGCAGCCACTGCCGGAAGCGGTTCAGCGCCGGATGGTCGCGCCGCTCCCGCGGCGCGCACAGGAAGTAGCCGCGCGCCAGCCGGATCGGCAGGTCGAAGGGCGCCACCACGCGGCCGGCGGCGATCTCGTCGCGTACCAGGCAGCGCTGCAGCACGGCGATGCCGATATCCGCCTTGACCGCCTGCACCAGGATCGACACCTGGTCGAAACCCGTGGCGAGCGTGGGCGCAGCGTTGGGTACGCCTGCGGCATGGAACCAGTGCTGCCAGTTGGCGGGCGCGCCGGTGTGAAAGAGCAGGGGCTCCTGCAGCAAATCCGCCGGCGTCCGCCATTGACCGGCCTCGCGCCGCAGCCGCGCGCGCTCCGGATGGCAGACCGGCACCATCTCGCTGCCGATCACATAGTCGACCTGCAGATTGGGCCAGCTCCCAGCGGTCCCCGCCAGCAGCGCCGCATCGGGCGCGGGGCCGGAGAAATCCTCGTCTCGCCGGTACGGTACGAAGTCGAGGCGGATATCGGGATGGCGCCGATGGAAATCCGGCAGGCGCGGTACCAGCCAGACGCTGGCCAGCGTGGGCAGGGCGGACAGCGTCAGATGGTGCTGTCGGTCGCCGGCCAGCAGCGCGGCGCTGGCCGATTCGATCGCGGCCAGCGGCTGGGCCACCGCCTCGAGGAAGCTGCGGCCCGCGGCGGTCAGCACCAGCCGATGCGCGTTGCGCTGGACCAGTGGCTGGCCGAAGTGCGCCTCCAGCCGGGCGATCGCGCGGCTGATGGCGCCCTGGGTGACGCACAGCTCCTGCGCGGCCCGCGTAAAGCTGCCCAGTCGCGCCGCGGTGGCGAAGGCGTGCAGTTCGGACATCGACGGCGATCGCAGGCGCATGCGGGGTCTTCGCTCGCCGGTAGACGGGGCGCGGCGAGAATGAACTGAGGTAATGGAAGCGTGCAATATAGTCGTTTGTGCACGCTCGGTAAACTGGCCGACACTTGACGCGTCGCGGGCATCCATCAGCGCCGAATCGGCCCCGAATCGGCCCCGAATCGGCCCCGAGCCGGCACCGTCCGCCGCATAAAAGACAAGGCAAATCCAAGGAGAACATCGCCATGAACCGAGCCGTGACCACGCGTCGTCGCTTTGTGCTGTCCGCCGCGACCACCGCCATCGCCGCCGCCGTGCTGCTGCCCGCCGCGGCCAGCGCCGCGCCTGCCAACTATCCCAGCCGCCCGATCCGGCTGATCGTGCCGTTTGCCGCCGGCGGTTCCACCGACCTGTCGGCACGCCTGGTTGCCGAATACGCCGGCCGCGAGCTGGGCCAGTCCATCGTGGTGGAGAACAAGGGCGGGGCGGGCGGCTCGCTCGGCATGGGCGAGGTGGCCCGATCCGCGCCGGACGGCTACACCATCGGCATGGCCACGGTCAGCACGCATGGCTCCAATCCGGCGGTCTATCCGAAGCTGAGCTACGACCCGATCAAGGACTTTGTGCCGGTCACCAATGTGGTGGCGATCCCCAGCGTGTTCGCGGTCCACCCAAGCGTGCCGGCCAAGACCATGAAGGAGTTCGTCGCGCTGGCCAAGGCCAACCCCGGCAAGTACAGCTTCGCCTCGCCGGGCGCGGGATCGCTGGGCCACGTGAATATCGAAAACTTCATGATGCTGTCCGGTATCGATCTGCTGCATGTCCCGTACAAGGGCGCCGGCCTCGCGCTGAACGACGCGGTCGCGGGCCAGGTCAATGCGATCACCGACAACCTGTCGTCGACGCTGCCGCACGTCAAGGGCGGCCGCCTCCGCGCGCTGGCCGTGCTGGGCGCAAGCCGCTCGGCGCAGCTGCCGGACGTGCCGACCTACGCCGAACTCGGCTTCAAGGACATGGGCGAGGGCGGCTGGTTCGGCATCGTCGCGCCGGCCGGCACGCCGGCCCCGGTGGTGGCCAAGCTCAACGCCGCGATCCACAAGGCAATGCAGAGCCCGGACTTCAAGCGCAAGGTCGAGGAATCCGGCGGCACACTGGTGCCGACCACGCCCGAGCAGTTCAAGGCGCAGATCGAGCAGGCGATGACCCGCTATGCGCGCGTGGCCAAGGCGGCCAAGATCGAGCTGAACTGATGGTGGCGGCGTTCGAACCCATCGTCCGCCGCCTGCCCGAGGGCGAAGCGCTGCCGCTGGTCTGCGATTCGCCCCACAGCGGCACGCGTTATCCGGACGACTTCGGCGCGGCCGTGCCGATGGCCCGGCTGCGCGAAGGCGAGGACACCCACGTCGACGCGCTGTGGGAAGCGGTGCCGGCAGTCGGCGGCACGCTGATCGCGGCGAACTTCCCGCGTGTCTATATCGATCCGAACCGAATGCCGGACGACCTCGACCCGACGCTGCTGGACGGGCCGTGGCCCGAGCCGCTGGCCCCGGGCGAGAAGACGCAGCTGGGCTTCGGCCTGGTGTGGCGCAACATCGATGCGAATACGCCGATCTATGCGCGCCAGCTCGGCGTGGCCGAGGTGCGCAACCGGCTCGAGCACTACTACCGGCCCTACCATGCGGCGCTGGCGGAAGCGGTGGAGGCGACCTATCGGCGCTTCGGCGCGGTCTGGCATCTGAACCTGCACTCGATGCCAAACAATGCCTACGAGCGCCTGAAGAAGGTCAGCCCGCATCCGCTGGCGGACTTCGTGCTGGGCGACCGCGACGGCACGACCTGCGATCCGGAATTCGTCGGGCTGATCGAGCTGGGGCTGCGCGACATGGGTTACACCGTGGCGCGCAATGATCCGTACAAGGGCGTGCAGTTGATCGCCCAGATCGGCAGGCCGGCGGAGCGCCGCCACAGCCTCCAGATCGAGATCCGGCGTCCGCTGTATATGGACGAGCGGACTCGCGAGCGCAATGCCAACTTCGCTGCGGTGCAGCGGGATATGGGGCGGCTGCTGGAGCGGGTGGCGGCGTACCTGAGGCAGCAGCGATGATCCCCGGAACCCGGAGTAGGAGGGCGGTGGGTTGTAGTTAATAAGAATGGCCGGGCCGAGTGCCCGGCTTTTTTGTTTCACGTGGAACAGATGGTGGCTATGCGTAATGTTTCACGTGGAACAGGGCGGTGTGCGCGGGATGATGTGCATGTGATGTCTGCGTTGTTCCACGTGAAACAGGACTCCGTCGAAGCACAATGTTTCACGTGGAACGGGAGTGTGTCCCGAATGCCCTAATGAATGCCGGTATAATTCGGCATCCCGTTTTTCCCTCTCCAGCCTCCCGGAGGAGGTGTCCCCATGCTTTACCCGAAAGAATTCGATGTCATTGTCGTCGGCGGTGGCCATGCCGGCACCGAAGCGGCCTTGGCCGCGGCCCGTATGGGCTGCCAGACGCTGCTGCTGACCCACAGCATCGAGACGCTCGGGCAGATGAGCTGCAATCCGTCGATCGGCGGCATCGGCAAGGGGCACCTGGTCAAGGAAGTCGACGCTCTCGGCGGCGCCATGGCGGCCGCCACCGACGAGGCCGGCATCCAGTTCCGTATCCTGAACTCCAGCAAGGGGCCGGCCGTCCGTGCCACCCGTGCCCAGGCCGACCGCGTGCTGTATCGCAAGGCGATCCGCACCCGGCTGGAGAACCAGCCCAATTTGATGCTGTTCCAGCAGGCCGTCGACGATCTGATGGTCGAGGGCGACCGCGTGGTCGGCGCCGTGACGCAGGTCGGCGTTCGCTTTCGTGCCCGCGCGGTGGTGCTGACCGCCGGTACCTTCCTGGACGGCAAGATCCACGTCGGCCTGGACAACTACACCGGCGGCCGTGCCGGCGATCCGGCCGCGGTCACGCTATCGGCCCGCCTCAAGGAGCTGAAGCTGCCGCAAGGGCGCCTGAAGACCGGCACGCCGCCGCGTATCGACGGCCGCACCATCGACTTCTCCGTGATGGAAGAGCAGCCCGGCGACCTCGATCCCGTGCCGGTGTTCTCCTTCCTGGGCCGTCCGGAGCAGCATCCGCAACAGCTGCCGTGCTGGATCACCCACACCAACGCCCGTACCCACGAAATCATCCGGGGCGGGCTGGACCGCTCGCCGATGTACACCGGGGTGATCGAAGGGGTGGGGCCGCGCTACTGCCCGAGCATCGAGGACAAGATCCATCGCTTTGCCAGTAAGGAAAGCCACCAGATCTTCCTGGAGCCGGAAGGGCTGACGACCAACGAGTTCTATCCCAACGGCATTTCGACCAGCCTGCCGTTCGACGTCCAGCTGGAGCTGGTGCATTCGATCCGCGGCCTCGAGAACGCCCATATCCTCCGTCCCGGCTATGCGATCGAGTACGACTACTTCGATCCGCGCGCGCTGAAGGCATCGCTCGAGAGCAAGGCGATCGGCGGGCTGTTCTTCGCAGGCCAGATCAATGGCACCACCGGCTACGAAGAGGCTGCCGCCCAAGGGTTGCTGGCCGGCATCAATGCCGGCCGCTATGCGCAGGAGCGCGAGGCTTGGGCACCGCGCCGCGACCAGGCGTATCTGGGCGTGCTGGTGGACGATCTGATCACGCGGGGCGTGACCGAGCCGTACCGGATGTTCACCAGCCGGGCCGAATTCCGGCTGAGCCTGCGCGAGGACAACGCCGATATGCGGCTGACCGAGATCGGCCGCGAACTGGGTGTCGTCGACGACGCGCGGTGGGACGCCTTCAACCGCAAGCGCGACGCTGTTTCACGTGAAACAGAGCGGCTGAAGAGCACGTGGGTCAACCCGGCCAGCCTGCCGGCCGAACACGCCGTGCCGCTGCTGGGCAAGGCGATCGAACGCGAGTACAGCCTGGCGGACCTGCTGCGGCGTCCGGGCGTCGGTTACGAAGCGCTGATGGCGCTGCAGGATGGCCGCCATGCCCCCGCCGAGCCGCTGGCCGACGACCCGCTGCAGGCCGAACAGATCCGCGAGCAGATCGAGATCGGCATCAAGTATCACGGCTATATTGCCCGCCAGGCTGCGGAAGTCGACAAGCTGGAGGCCAACGAATCGACCCGGCTGCCGGAAGACTTCGACTACACCGAAGTGCGCGGCCTGGGCTTCGAGGTCAGCCAGAAGCTGAACCAGCACCGACCGCAGACGCTGGGCCAGGCCTCGCGCATCTCCGGCGTCACGCCCGCGGCGATCTCGTTGCTGCTGGTTCATCTGAAGAAGAAGGGCATGGGCCGCGGCAAGGCGGCCGGCTCGGGCCGCGAGGCGGCCTGAGTGGGCGGTCCGCACGCATCCCAGGCGCGGCGCCACGGCGTGGTCGATGAGGCCGCGCAGCGCCGCCGCCTCGAGGCGGGGCTGGCCGCCATCGGCCTGCCCCTCGACGACGCCCGTATCGAGACGCTGCTCGCCTATCTGGCGCTGCTGCGCAAATGGAACGGCACCTATAACCTGACCGCGATCCGCCATCCGGACGAGATGCTGACGCATCATCTGCTGGACTCGCTGGCCGCCGTGCCGGCGCTGGCCGACGCGGCGCGCCGGCACGAGGTCGCCACGGGCGCGCGGGGCAGGGTGCTCGACGTCGGCTCGGGCGGCGGCATGCCGGGCCTGCCGCTGGCGATCGCCTGCCCCGACGTCTCGGTGTTGATGGTCGATATCGTGCAGAAGAAGACCGCCTTCCTGACCCAGTGCCGCGCGCAGCTGCGGCTGGCCAATGCGGCGGCGCATTGGGGGCCGGTGGAAAAGCTGGCGGACGCCGATGGCTTCGCCGTGATCACGTCGCGGGCCTTCGCCGAGCTGACCGACTTTGTCACGCTCGCCGGTCACCTGCTGGCGCCGGGCGGCCGCATGATCGCGATGAAAGGGGTCTACCCGCAGGCTGAGCTGGAGCGGATGGAGCAGGCCGGACTGATGTCGGCCTGGCAGGTCGAAGCGGTACCGCAGCTGGCGGTGCCCGAACTGGACGCGCAGCGCCACCTGGTGGTGCTGTCGCGTCGTGGCGAGCGCAGCGATGCGCGCGCCGACTGAATACAAGCGAGGAGCTGCAGAACCCATGGCAAAGGTATTCGTGATCGCGAACCAGAAGGGCGGGGTGGGGAAGACCACCACCACGGTGAACCTCGCCGCTGGCCTTGCCGCGCAAGGGCAGCGTGTGCTGCTGGTCGATCTCGATCCGCAAGGCAATGCGTCGATGGGTTCGGGCATCGACAAGCAGGGGCTGCAGCAGAGCGTCTATCAGGTGCTGGTCGGCTTCGCCACGATCGCGCAGGCGCGCCAGCGTTCGGAGTCGGGCAAGTACGACGTGCTGCCGGCCAACCGCGAACTGGCTGGCGCCGAAGTCGAACTGGTCGAGCTGGAGCACCGCGAACGCCGTCTGCGCCAGGCGCTGGCCGAGGTCGAGGGCGAATACGATTTCGTGCTGATCGACTGCCCGCCGTCGCTGTCGCTGCTGACGCTGAACGGCCTGTGCGCCGCCCATGGCGTGATCGTGCCGATGCAGTGCGAGTATTTCGCGCTGGAAGGGCTGTCCGATCTGGTCAATACGATCAAGCAGGTACACGCCAACCTGAACAAGGACCTGAAGGTCATTGGTCTGCTGCGTGTGATGTTCGATCCGCGCGTCACGCTGCAGCAGCAGGTCTCCGCCCAGCTGGAAGCGCACTTCGGCGACAAGGTGTTCAAGACGATGATCCCGCGCAATGTGCGGCTGGCGGAGGCGCCGTCGTACGGCATGCCGGGCGTGGCCTTCGATCCGGCCTCCAAAGGCGCCAAGGCCTACCTCGATTTCGGCGCCGAGATGATCGCGCGCGTCAAGCAACTGGGCCAGATCGCCTGAGCCGGCGAGCGGCAGCAAGCAAGGAGCCACCACCATGAGTACCGCGAAGAAGAAGGGCCTGGGCCGTGGGCTGGAAGCCCTGCTGGGCGGCCCGGCGGAGATCGTCGAGGCGGCGCGCCAGGACGGCGCGCCCACCGTCTTGCGCGTCGACCAGCTGCAGCCCGGCAAGTACCAGCCGCGCACGCGGATGGACGAGGGCGCGCTGCAGGAACTGGCGGCGAGCATCCGCGCGCAGGGGCTGATGCAGCCGATCCTGGTGCGGCGCGTGGCCGAACCGGACCGCTACGAGATCATCGCGGGCGAGCGCCGCTTCCGTGCTTCCAAGCTGGCGGGGCTGGACAAGGTGCCGGTGCTGATCAAGGACGTGGCCGACGAGGCGGCGGCGGCGATGGCGCTGATCGAGAACATCCAGCGCGAGGACCTGAACCCGCTGGAAGAGGCCCAGGGCATCATGCGCCTGATCCGCGAATTCAAGTTCACCCACGAGCAGGCCGCCGAGTCGGTCGGCCGCTCGCGCAGCGCGGTGTCGAATCTGCTGCGTCTGCTGAACCTGGCGCAGCCGGTGCAGACCATGCTGATGGCCGGCGATCTCGACATGGGCCATGCGCGCGCGCTACTGGCGGTGGACGGCGCGCATCAGATCACGCTGGCCAACCAGATCGTCAACAAGCGGCTGTCGGTGCGCGAGACCGAGAAGCTGGTGACCTCGACGCTGAAGCCCTTCGATCTGAAGTCGCTGAAGCAGAAGACCGGCCAGGGCGCGCGCGATGTCGCGCGGCTGGAAGAGGAGCTGTCCGACGCGCTCGGCATGCCGGTGCAGATCAAGCTCGGCGCGCGCGGCAAGGGCCAGCTGACGATCCAGTTCTCGAGCAACGATGCACTCGACGGCGTGCTGGCCCGCTTGCGCGACCCGGCCGCGGGGCGGCAGGTCGCATGATCGCCGCTGGGCGATGATCGCCCAATGGAACAGCGCGAATGGCGCCGGGTTCTTCCCCCGGCGCCATTTTTTTGCTACGCAATCCGATTACGTGTCAGGTCATTGCCGCGCAATATCCGCGCAAGCATGATCGAAGCGAGATAGCAAGAGTTGTGGTGTTTTACCTTGCAAGGCAACTGTAAGCAGATTGACTCGTTATCCGCATTCCCCGTAAAATCGTGCGGTTTGAATACTGGCCGAGGACGAAAAGTTCCCGGTCAGAACTGCAAGCAGGCAGACCGACAAGTTGTAGTGGCGACAAACCCCAAGCCGCCTCGAGCGGGATCGAATACCGGCCGTGCCGAGCGGATTTCCGAACGTCAGGCTGACGAGCGGGGCCGCGACAATCGGGACGACTGGGACCGGGACGACTGGCGTGACGACGCGTTCGACGACGACGGTGCCGCCACCCCGATCCAGCCGTTGTCGCACGACGATGCGGTGTCGCTGTTCGGCGAACGCGCACTGCGGCCGTCGCGGATGACACCGGGCAAGGTCGTGCTGGCGCAAGTCGCGGTGACGCTGCTCTCGGCGATCGGCTGGGCGGTGTTCGGGCCCGAGGCCGGGCCATACGGCTGGTCGGCGCTGTTCGGCGGCGCGGTGTGCTGCGTGCCCAGCGCGTTCTTCGCCTTCCGGCTTTGGCTCGCACGGGACCGCGCGTCGATCGGCGGGCTGGTGGTCGGCGAGGCGATCAAGGTGATGGCCACCGTCGCGCTGTTCGTGCTGGTGGTGGTGCTGTACCGCGATCTGCGTTGGGTACCGATGCTGGTCACGTTCCTGCTTGCGTTGAAGACGTACTGGGTGGCGCTGGCGATTCGATAGATGTTCGATTCGTCGAATTGCGGATCGCCATGCCTCGAACCGGTGCCGCGTTGTTCTGATTCAGGGCAATTGAGGGCCGGTTTCGAGAAAACAAGATTTGGATGCCGGACCGATTTCGAATCGGGCGCGGCGTCGGGAAGTTACGAGGCGTCTTGCATTGCGGTGACCGGCCGACGAGCCGAAGGCGGTGCAAGAAGCATACCGAGCGTTCGCGATGGCGAAGGCAGGTCAAACAGGTTTCGCAATATACGGTTCGATTCGACATGGCAACTGCTCAAGGCGCTGAAAACGCGCTCACCCCATCCGGCTATATTGCCGAACATTTGCAGAACCTGAATTCGATCGGCGGCAAGCAGGCCTCCGTGGTCGACTTCAGCGTGATCAACTACGACACCGTGATCTGGTCGGTCCTGTGCGGCGCGATCGCCGTGCTGGTCCTGTACCTGGCCGCGCGCCGCGTCACCGCCGGCGTGCCCGGCCGCTTCCAGGCCTTCGTCGAAATGATCGTCGAGATGGTCGACGACCAGGCCAAGGGCATCATCCACGGCGACCGCTCGTGGATCGCGCCGCTGGCGCTGATGGTGTTCTGCTGGATCACCATGA
>JAPSLP010000022.1 GCA_031180665.1 Cupriavidus sp.
GGCTCTGGATGTTTGCTGACGGGTGGCATCACTGCGGCCCTCTGCCTCATCCCTCAGCAGGAGCCGCCGTGCTTCCTGGCCCGAATGGAAAACGCCCCGACAAGGCCATGAGGCCTTGTCGGGGCGCTGCAGACGCGGGAAATCGTCGAAGCAGTTTACGAGCCGACCTTCAGCCGCCCACCACGTCCCAGTCCACCCTTGACCTCCTGCGCCTTGTAGTTGCGCAGCGAGATCACCATGTTGTTGTACGCGTCCATGAATGCCGCGACGGTGGCCTTGCCTTCCGGTGTGCGAGAGAACCCGCCCAGGCCGCCGGCCGTATTGCCGCCAAAGGCGCCGACGACCGCGCCGAAATTGGTGGCCGTCGAGTTGCCTTCCGAGATGGACACCTGCACGCCCGAGCGGATGTCGAACATGGTCAGGGTCACGACCGATGCCTTGCTTTGCATGGCGCCGCCGACGAGCGCGCCGACACTGCCGAACAGGCTGCCCACACCGGCCGCCAGTTGGCCGGTGGAGTCGTTATCGATGATGATGGCCGGCTCCATGAAGTAGTCGGCCGCTACGCGCTGCCCTTTCTGCTGACGCGAGCCTGCGCGGAATTCCCCGGAATTGCGCTGCTTGTCGGTGATGTTCGACAGCTTGCTTTCGGTGCGATTGTTGCCGATCGACGTGATCACGAAGCAGTTCGACTGCTGCACGGCCAGGCGGATCAGCGGCTCGATGCTGGTGACCTTGGTGGCCGCGCCAAAGCTCGCATACCACTCCTTGCCACGGCCATCGTCCACCGCCAGCGTGCCCAGCGGCGCGTCGCAGCGCTCCAGGGAAGCATTGGCATTGACGCTGGTGGCTCCACCCGCGGCGCCAGTGGCAGCGGTGGGCGCGGTGCCGGTGCTGATGAGACCGCCGCCGGCCGTGGCGCAGCCGGCGAGAACGAGGGACGCGGCCAATGCGGCCGCGCGCAAGGAAATATTCTTGGGCATGATAGGGCGTTCCTGTCGAGGAAATTGACGAAAAAATTCCGGGTGGGAAGGCTTAGCGGTGATACCAGCCGGAAGGGCCCCAGACCCAGTAATACGGATAGCTGCTGTACCAGGCCACCCAGGAGGTGCGATAAGCCTCGCGGACCCGGTACGCGCTCTGTTCGTCTTTCTTGGCAGCCTGCGCTTGCGGAATCAAATCCTTGGCTTCCTTGCTGCCCTTGGCTGCAGCTCGCATCAGCCAGGCCTCGGCTTCGGCAGGGTCCGAACCCATTTCCTCAAAGCCCATCAGATAAATTCGACCAAGCGCCAGTTGCGCCTGCATATGACCGTTGTCGCCGGCCTTGCGCAGCCATTCCAGGGCTTGATAGCTGTTGCGCTCCACACCGTCGCCACGCAGCAGGCGCAGGCCCAGGTCGTAGGCGGCGTCCGGATTCTTCCCGGCTACGTTGGCCAATGCCTGCATACGCGGATCGGCTTCGCTCGCCCCGAGCTGCGCGGTCGCTACGCGTCGATCCTGTTCGGTACAGGCGTTCCCGTCGCACAGGCGCACCGTGGACGACCGCGGAGCCAACTGTTCTTCAGGCGTTTGCGCGCATCCGGCAAAGCCGACAGTCGTCGCCAACAGCAATGGAACAACAAGACGCATAGATGACCCCCCAAGGTCTGCCTTTTATTCGTTTTGTATTTATTCGCCTTGTGTGAAGGCGTATGGATTGTATTTAGCGGATGAAATATTGACACCCAACCAAGGTAGGTGTGTTGGACCAGATCATGAGATTCGGGTGCTGCCCCCGGTATGATGCAGCCTCTACACGAAAGCTGGGACCATAAGCCCGAGTTTTCCCTTAACGACAATAGGAAAACGAAGAATGCAATTTAGTACACCGGTCATTGCCTGGGCATGCATCGCGCTCGCAGGATGCACACAAGCACCGCTTTACAGGCAGCCGGACAACGCTCAAGCGCGCGCGCACCTTCGACTGAATCTGACTGAACAGAGCCTGGTCTCTGGGTTTGCCAAGGTCTACAAGATAGACGGCCCCGTCGTTTGCGGTGAAGCTATCCCTAACCCTCAAACGGTATTTTTGGCTAACCGAGGCATAGCGCTCGCTACGGATATCAATCGCGACGGTGTGTGGATCCCTGCCGAAGAGCGCTTTACGTTCACCGCGATATCCGTGCTTGACGGTTGGCCGGCTTGTGGGCTGAGTGCTTCGTTCAAGCCCCGCAAACTCGGCTCCTATGAGTTGCGGATCAACCATCAGAATCATGTCTCGGAGACGAACGCGGAGACCTGCACGGTGGAGGTGGTGGACGTAACCGAAGTCGGCGCGCGGGACGACGCTGATTTCCGCCCAGAAGTCTGCCTTCCGAAAGACGCGTCGAAGTAGCAATGGGGGCCACGAGGCGCAACATTCTTCCAGACCCGTGCGGTTTTCAATCTTCTGTGGAGGAATTTTTCGTCCACATTTGGCGCCAGTGTTTCTCGCCAATTTTCAATATGGCCGAGTACCTCAGGACTTCACGCTAACCGCCCGCTCCGAGCGAGGGTCCGCTGGTTTCCGTCGTTTCTTCTTCCCTTGATCGTGATGCCACTTGACGGCGAAGAACATGCCCGTGCCTAACACGAGAACCTTGAACACGATAAAGACGATAGGGAACCAATCCATCATTTTGAGTATTTCCAGGCTATGACTTAAAACTCAGGGACCGCCTTGGGTCGAATGCGGTCACAGCTACCTCGTGAAGGAATTGACCGCCAGGGCCGCCACGCTACCGCCGATCTCCTTACGCCACGATTGTCCCACACCAACATTGGGCTAGGGCAATCCAGCTACTTGGAAGCCCAATCGCTCAACCGTGTTCCACCTCAACTTGCGGCAGCACAACCATCGTCAAGCCGCACGAAAACGCGGCTTCGAGCAATCCTCCTCGTTCCAAGTCGATCAGAACAGGCGTATCCGAAACGAGGATGATCATGACGAGTCATTGGATGTGCCCCATCAAGCGGCGATCCAATTCGCGGACGCTGATATTGAGCAGCTCAGCGCCTTTCGCTTCCGAAATGGCCTGCTCTGCAACAGCTCGCAGGCACATGCGCTCCATGCGTTGCGGGACTTCGGCGGGAAGCTTGTGAGGTTCATTGGATCCGGGGCTGTTCCAGCCCATTCCGCGAATTTGTCCCCACAGGCGCCCGTAGGCGGCCTTCGATATCACGCCAAGCTGCGAGCACCGTACTGCCAGCGACGCAACGCTGACCTGGAAGACACCGCACCAGGATCGCCCCAACAACCCAACCCCCCAAAACAAAAAAACCCCGGAGACTTTCGCCTCCGAGGCTTTCCCAACAGCAACGAATCCAAAAGCAGTTCAGCTCGGTCCTTGGGGCTCGGGACAAACAACGACCTCAAACCCGAAGACCTACTTCATCCCCGCTATCAAACCGTCACCGTATCCGCCACACCCTTGAAATCCTCGATCTGGTCGAAGTTCATGTAGCGGTAGATCTTGTCGCCATTGGCGTTGAGCACGCCCATGTCGGCCATGTACTCCTCCTTGGTCGGGATGCGACCGAGGCGCGAGCAGATGGCGGCCAGTTCCGCCGAGCCCAGATACACGTTGGTGTTCTTGCCCAGGCGGTTCGGGAAGTTGCGGGTCGAGGTCGACATCACCGTCGCGCCTTCGCGCACCTGTGCCTGGTTGCCCATGCACAGCGAGCAGCCCGGCATTTCGGTGCGGGCACCAGCGGTGCCGAACACGCCGTAGTGGCCTTCCTCGGTCAGCTGCTTCTGGTCCATCTTGGTCGGCGGGGCGACCCACAACTTGACCGGGATGTCGCGCTTGCCTTCGAGCAGCTTCGACGCCGCGCGGAAGTGGCCGATGTTGGTCATGCAGCTGCCGATGAACACTTCGTCGATCTTGGCGCCGGCGACGTCGGACAGCGTCTTCACGTCATCCGGGTCGTTCGGGCAGGCGACGATCGGCTCATGCACGTCGGCCAGGTCGATCTCGATCACGGCGGCGTAGTCGGCGTCGGCGTCCGGCTCCAGCAGCTTCGGATCGGCCAGCCAGGCTTCCATGGCCTTGATCCGGCGCGACAGGCTGCGGGCGTCCTGGTAGCCCTCGGCGATCATCCACTTCAGCAACGTGATGTTGCTGTTGATGTATTCGATGATCGGTTCCTTGTTCAGGCGCACCGTGCAGCCGGCGGCCGAGCGCTCGGCCGAGGCGTCCGACAGTTCGAACGCTTGCTCGACCTTCAGGTCGGGCAGGCCTTCGATTTCCAGGATGCGGCCGGAGAAGATGTTCTTCTTGCCCTGCTTGGCAACCGTCAGCAGACCTTGCTTGATCGCGTACAGCGGGATCGCATTGACCAGGTCGCGCAGCGTGACGCCCGGCTGCATCTTGCCCTTGAAGCGGACCAGCACCGATTCCGGCATGTCCAGCGGCATCACGCCGGTGGCGGCGGCAAACGCCACCAGGCCCGAGCCGGCCGGGAAGCTGATGCCGATCGGGAAGCGGGTGTGCGAGTCGCCGCCGGTGCCGACGGTGTCGGGCAGCAGCATGCGGTTCAGCCACGAGTGGATGACGCCGTCGCCCGGGCGCAGCGAGATGCCGCCGCGGGTGCTGATGAATTGCGGCAGCGTGTGGTGCGTCTTGACGTCGACCGGCTTCGGATAGGCGGCGGTGTGGCAGAACGACTGCATCACCAGGTCGGCCGAGAAGCCCAGGCAGGCCAGGTCCTTCAGCTCGTCGCGGGTCATCGGGCCGGTGGTGTCCTGCGAGCCCACCGAGGTCATCTTCGGTTCGCAGTAGGTGCCCGGGCGGATGCCCTTGCCTTCCGGCAGGCCGCAGGCGCGGCCGACCATCTTCTGGGCCAGCGTGTAGCCCTTGCCGGTGTCGGCCGGATTCTGCGGCAGGCGGAACAGCGTCGACGGGGCCAGGCCCAGCGCTTCGCGCGCCTTGGCGGTCAGGCCGCGGCCGATGATCAGCGGAATGCGGCCGCCGGCGCGCACTTCGTCGAACAGCACGTCGGACTTGACCTGGAATTCGGCGATGACTTCGCCGTTCTTCAGCGCCTTGCCTTCATAGGGACGCAGCTCGACCACGTCGCCCATTTCCATCTTCGACACGTCGAGCTCGATCGGCAGCGCGCCGGCGTCTTCCATCGTGTTGTAGAAGATCGGGGCGATCTTGCCGCCCAGGCACACGCCGCCGAAGCGCTTGTTCGGCACGAAGGGGATGTCTTCGCCGGTGAACCACAGCACCGAGTTGGTGGCGGACTTGCGGCTCGAGCCGGTGCCGACCACGTCGCCGACGTAGGCGACCAGGTGTCCCTTTTCCTTCAGCGATTCGATGAACTTGACCGGGCCGCGCTTGCCGTCTTCCTCGGGCTGGAACGCGGCGCCTTCGCGCTTGTTCTTCAGCATCGCCAGGGCGTGCAGCGGGATGTCGGGACGGGTGGTGGCGTCCGGGGCCGGCGACAGGTCGTCGGTATTGGTTTCGCCCGGGACCTTGAACACGGTCACGGTCAGGCTTTGCGGGACTTCCCGACGGCTGGTGAACCATTCGGCGTCGGCCCAGCTTTGCAGCACGGCGCGCGCGTTGGCATTGCCCTTGTCTGCCTTTTCCTTGACGTCGTGGAAGGCGTCGAACATCAGCAGGGTCTTCTTGAGCGCGTCGGCGGCGACGGTGCCGACTTCGGCGTCGTCCAGCAGTTCGATCAGCGGCGAGATGTTGTAGCCGCCGAGCATCGTGCCGAGCAGTTCGGTGGCGCGCGCCCGGTCGATCAGCTTGCAGCTTTCCTTGCCGAGGGCGACGGCGGCCAGGTACGAGGCCTTGACCTTGGCGGCGTCATCGACGCCGGCGGGCACGCGGTAGGTGATCAGGTCCAGCAGGGTCTGCTCTTCGCCGGCGGGCGGGTTCTTCAGCAGTTCGATCAGTTCGGCGGTCTGCTGCGCGGACAGCGGCAGCGGAGGAATGCCAAGCGCGGCGCGTTCGGCGACATGGGCGCGATAGTTTTCGAGCATGGGAGCCTGCGGGGTAATAGGGTTAAAAAACACCGTTGTGGTCGCGATTGTACGCGCAACGCCGGTCCGGGGTCAAACGTCTTATATCTTATATAAGACTTAGGACTGACGGCCGCGCAACAGTTCCCCTCCGTTACCGGGTGTAACGGCCGTAAGTCGTTGGCAACAAAGGGAAACGGCGGCCCCGGACCGCCTCGCCGCGCGGTACAACGGAGGCTGCCGAATCATGGGAGAACGGTGTGAATGCAGGAATTTTTGCCCTGCGCCGAGGGCTGGCCGTGATGGCCATGTGCGGCGCGACGATGCTGGCCGGCCAGGTCCAGGCGCAACCGGTCGAATCCGGGCCGATGACGGTGGCCGGCACGCTGGTCGTCAACGGTCCGGTGACTGTGCAGGGGCCGGTCGAAGTCGATGGCCGCGTGCGGGTACGCGGACCGGTGACGGGGCAATGGTTCGAGACGGACGACGGCCCGTCGATGCGCGGGGCGCCGCAGCGCACCTTCAACGGTCCGCTGACCGTGCACGGCCCCTTGCGCGTGCAAGGTGACCTGATCGTCAACGGGCCGCTGGAAGCGGCCGGACCGATCCGTGCCGCCCGCATCCGTGCCGACGGGCCGGCGCGGCAGCGGCAATACGGCGAGGACCGCCGCGGCTATCCGCCCGCCTACCAGCAGGGCTATCCGCACCAGCCCTATGACGGGCGCGGCTACGACGGGTACGGCTACGGGCGCTGACAAGGCCGGCAACCACCATCCCGTCTCCCGTCATTCCCGCGGAGGCGGGAATCCAGCGTCTTTGCGAGCCACTGGGTCCCCGCATTCGCGGGGACGACATCGCTTGCCTTACTCCGGCAGCACCTCGAACGCCAGCACCTGCGTGATCTGGGTCGCGTTGAAGTTGTTGTCCGAGACCAGCACCAGGCTGTCGCGGCCATTGGGCAGCTTTGGCCCCCAGGCCATGCCCTCGATGTTGTCGACGGTCCTCAGCCCAAGCGCGTTCAGGTTCTGCACCAGCCGTTTCTGCACCGGCACGTAGCTGGCGCCGGTCAGCCGATCGAGGCTGCGCACGTCGGTCGCACCGCGGATATCGATCTGGTACAGCCGCACATAGGTGGTGAAGTTGCCGTCGGCGCCCTGCACGCCGGCGCGCTCGAGCGCCAGCAGCCGGTTGTCGTCGATCGCCAGGATCTCGGTCACGCCGTTGTCGGCGCTGCGCCCTGGGGCGGGCGCGGCCGGAATCGCGTCGAGCGGATAGACGTACTGCGCCAGCACGTTGCCGTTGCGGTCGTAGCGCAGCAGCCGCGAGACCGAGCCGGATGAGGGCGTCGGCAGCGCACCGTCCTGATACAGCGGCCCTTCCATGCTGACCCACAGCGACTTGCCGTCGGGCGACAGCGACAGGCCCTCGAACGTCGCATTGTTGCGCGAGCCGGTTTCCTGCGTGGGCGACATCCTGAACCCCGCCGGCAGCGGCAAGGTCCCGCTCAGCATGCCGTCCGTGCGGGCCCGGGCAACGAAGGGATCGAGGCCGAGCGCGCGGTCGCCCTCGCTGGTCCACCACAGCCCGCGGGTGGACGGATCGAAGCGGATTGCCTCGGGATCGGCCACGACGCCGCCCGCCGCGCGGTTCGGAAAGGCGCTGCCGTCGGCCTGGCGCAACGTCACGACGCTGGCAATCTGCACCGGCTGCAGCCGGTTCAGGTCATAGCTGAGCCGCGCGGTATAGAAGCGCGCGGGCTGCTTGTCGGAGCGGTCGTCCGAGACCAGATACCAGAGATTGGCCGCGGGATCGTAGTCGATGCCGGACAGGCCGCCGACCGTGGTGCCACCGAACTGCAGGTCGTTGGGCAGCGTCTGCTCCCCGATCAGGCGGACCGCGCCGATCGAGCGCCGCGGGACCTCGTCGCCGTCGTCGCCACCGCAGGCCGCGAGCAGCGCGGCCGCCATCGACAGCGCCGCCAGGCCGGCCAGCCGGCCGGCGCGGCTGCGGCCGACATGGCCGGGGCGATCGAGGCCCGGCGCGCCCCAGCGATCGGTGCAACGACCGGCGGGAGCGGCGGCGGGAGAGGCGACAGAAGAGGCGGCCGAAACATCGGCAACACGAACGGCTGACGGAGGCATGCGCGGGCTCGGCTCGGGATGGAATCCCGCCAGTCTGTCGGCCGGCGATGACCCGCCGATGACAAGCCGAGCGCAGCACCGCTCAAGTTCCGCCGCCCACCAACGTTAACCCATGAGATGACCGTCCGCTGCCGCCGACGGTCGCTCCCGCTCGACTCAAACGGCCAAGCTGAGCGGGTTTCCCCCTTTTTTTCGGCCCATTGCCCGCGACCGATTCACCCAGAATGGCGGGGCATTCCGATACAGGCATCTCATGGCGAAAACGCTCACGACTCCCCAGGCATCCGGCTCCAGCAAGCGCGGGGTGCTGATTCTCGCCGGTGTCGCGGTCGCGGCCGTGCTGGGCGCGGGAAGTTTCTTCCTCGGCAGCCTGCTGAACAACCGCGTACCCTCCGCGCCGGCCGCCCCCGTGGTTCCGGCGCCGATCTTCGTTGCGCTCGACGCCTTCACCGTGAACCTGAAGGGTGAGGACGGCGACCGCTTCCTGCACACCGGCCTGTCGGTCAAGGTGGCCGACACGCAGACCCAGGCGCGCATCGCCGAATACCTGCCGGAGGCGCGCAGCCGCATTCTGCTGTTGCTTTCGGCCAAGCAGCCGCCGGAGCTGTCGACCGTGGAGGGCAAGCAGAAGCTCGCCGAAGAAATCAAGCAGGCGCTGGCAAAGCCGTTCGCACCGGCGCTGCCGAGCCAGCAGATCGTGGATGTCCTGTTCACTTCCTTCGTGGTGCAGTAAGCCCGTGCCGTGCCCTGCCCCGCTTGCCAACCCGATATGAAGCCGACCACCCGACTCTCGCCCGCCGATGCGCACCTCGCGCGCGCCCAGGCCGGCGTGCGTGCGGCGCTTCTCTAATCCAGTCGTTCATTGGGGCAGGACACTAAATGGCTTACGACAAATTCCTCTCGCAGGATGAAGTAGACGAGCTGCTCAAGGGCGTATCCGGCGAAGCCGAAACGCCCGAGGCCACCGTGCCGGTCGCAGAAGACGGCGTACGGCCCTACAACCTGGCGACCCAGGAACGCATCGTCCGCGGCCGGCTGCATACGCTGGAGATCATCAACGAGCGTTTCGCGCGGCAGTTGCGCACGGCGCTGTTCAACTTCATCCGCCGGGGCGCGGATATCTCGGTCGGATCGATCAGGATAGAGAAGTACGGCGAGTTCGTCCGCAACCTGCCGGTGCCGACCAACCTGAACCTGGTCCACATGAAGCCCCTGCGCGGCACCGCGCTGTTCGTGTTCGACCCGAATCTGGTGTTCCTGGTCGTCGACAACCTGTTCGGCGGCGATGGGCGCTTCCATACGCGCGTCGAGGGCCGCGACTTCACGCAGACCGAGCAACGCATCATCCGCCGCATGCTGGATCTGGCGCTGGCCAGCTATGGCCACGCGTGGCAGGCGGTCCATCCGATCGAGTTCGAATACGTTCGCTCGGAGATGCACACCAAATTCGCCAACATCGCGATCCCCAACGAGGTCGTGGTGACCACCGCCTTCCATATCGAGCTGGGCGCGGTCGGCGGGCAGATGCACGTCTGCTTCCCGTACTCGATGATCGAGCCGGTGCGCGATCTGCTGATGAATCCGCTGCAGGATGAAGTCGAGGTCGACAAGCGCTGGCTGCAGCAGCTGTCGCAACAGCTGCGCGCCGCCGAGGTGGAACTGGTGGCCGAATTCGCGCACTTGCGCAGCACCGTGGCCGAAGTGCTGGCGCTGCGCGCCGGCGACGTGCTCCCGATCGAGCTGCCCGAGAACGTGATCGGCAAGGTCGACGGCGTGCCGGTCATGCAGTGCAGCTACGGCACGATGAACGGCCAGTACGCGTTGCGTGTGCAGCGCATGTTCAATCATCAAGACAGCGATTCCAACAAGGAAACCGACCATGACTGACGGCAAAGAGGACAAGCCGGCCGATCCGATGGACGACTGGGCGAGCGCCCTGGCCGAGCAGACCAGCGCGACCGCCGCGCCGGCCGCCGCCACGACGGCTGCGGCCACGCCCGCGGCCGCGACGGTCTTCCAGCCGCTGGAGCGCGAAGCGTCGAGCGGCTTCCATAACGATATCGAGATGATTCTCGATATCCCGGTGCAATTGACGGTCGAACTGGGCCGCACCAAGGTACCGATCAAGAGCCTGCTGCAACTGGCGCAAGGTTCGGTGGTCGAGCTCGACGGCCTGGCCGGCGAGCCGATGGACGTGCTGGTCAACGGCTATCTGATCGCGCAGGGCGAAGTGGTGGTGGTCAACGACAAGTTCGGCATCCGCCTGACCGACATCATCACGCCGTCCGAACGCATCCGGAAGCTGAACAAATGAAACCCGCTCGGGGCCGCGCATTGCGGCCCGCGCCGGGCACGCGCTCCTGCGCGGCCCGCTCGATCTGCGGTGCGGCGACCGGCCTGCCGGTCCTCGCGCACGCGGCCGATGCCGTGACCGGCGCGACCGGTGCCGGCGCGCTGGCGCAGGCCGGCCTCGGCCTGTTCGCGATCATCGCGCTGATCCTTGGCCTTGCCTGGCTGGCGCGTCGCGCCGGCCTGGTGCGGCATGTACAGGGCGGCGTGATGAAAGTCGTCGGCAGCACCAGCCTGGGCGCACGCCAGCGCCTGCTGCTGGTCGAGGTCGGCGATACCTGGCTGGTGCTCGGTGTCAGCGCCGGCGAAATCCGCACGCTGCATACGCTGCCGGCCGGTGCCGCCGCGCCAGGCGAGGCGATCGCCGCGACGGCCGGCACGGGTGGCATGGGTTCGACGAAGGTGTCCCCCCAGGCCCCGTTCGACGACAAGGCCCCCTTCGCGCAGAAGCTGCTGCGCTCGATGCAACAGAACCTGCAACAGACCCTGAAGTCATGAACACCATGTACGCCGCCAGCCGGCGTCGGTCCGCAGCGCCGCTGACGCTGGCGCTCGGCCTGCTGCTGGCCGCCGCTCTCGCGCTCGGCACCGATCCCGCCGCCGCGCAGGCCCTGCCCGGCATCGTCAGCCGTCCCGGCCCGGGCGGCAGCCAGACCTGGTCGCTGTCGATCCAGACGCTGGTCCTGCTGACCTCGCTGTCCTTCCTGCCGGCCGCGCTGCTGATGATGACGGGCTTCACCCGCGTGGTGATCGTGCTCGGCCTGCTGCGCACCGCGCTCGGCACGGCAACTTCGCCGCCGAATCAGGTGCTGATCGGCCTGTCGCTGTTCCTGACCTTCTTCGTGATGTCGCCGGTGCTCGACCGCGTCTACACCGAGGCCTACAAGCCGCTGTCGGAAAACCGCATCAGCCTGGAGCAGGCCGCCGAGCGCGCCGCCGCGCCGATGAAGGCCTTCATGCTGAAGCAGACCCGCGAGAAGGACCTGGCGCTGTTCGCGCAGATGGCCGGGACGCCGGAAATGCAGGGCCCCGAGGACGTGCCGCTGCGCGTGCTGGTGCCGGCCTTCGTCACCAGCGAGCTCAAGACCGCGTTCCAGATCGGCTTCACGATCTTCATTCCCTTCCTGATCATCGACCTGGTGGTCGCCAGCGTGCTGATGGCAATGGGCATGATGATGGTGCCGCCCGCGACGATCTCGCTGCCGTTCAAGCTGATGCTGTTCGTGCTGGTCGATGGCTGGCAGCTGCTGCTCGGCTCGCTGGCGCAGAGTTTCCTGACGTGATGGGCCAGCCCTGATGTTCCACGCCGACCCCGCAAGCGCACCGGAGGCCAGATGACGCCGGAAACCGTAATGACCATCGCCACCCAGGCGATGAAGATGACGCTGCTGCTGGCCGGCCCCCTGCTGCTGGTCGCGCTGGTCGCCGGCCTGGCAATCAGCCTGTTCCAGGCCGCCACGCAGATCAACGAAATGACCCTGTCGTTCATTCCCAAGCTGCTGGCGCTCTTTATCACGCTGGTGCTGGTGGGCCCGTGGATGATCAACACCTTCGTCGACTACATGCGCGAGGTGTTCGAGAGCATTCCGGGGCTGGTGCGCTAACGACAACCACGGCAAGAGGCGAGACGCGATGGTAGCGGTGACCACGGCCCAGCTCTACGAATGGATCGCCGCCTTCCTGTGGCCGCTGTTCCGGCTGCTCGCGCTGATCGCCACCGCGCCGCTGTTCGGCGAAAGCACCATTCCGCGCCAGGCCAAGATCGGCCTGGCCGCGCTGATCGCGATCGCGATCTCGCCGACCATCGACAGCCTGCCGGTGGTGCCGGTCTATTCCTTCGAGGGCTTCCTGCTGATCCTGAACGAGATCGGCATCGGCATCGCGCTCGGCTTCACGATGCGGCTGGTGTTCGCCGCGGTCGAATACGCCGGCGAAATCATCGGCCTGCAGATGGGCCTGTCGTTCGCCTCCTTCTTCGATCCGAGCGCCGGCGGCCAGACCATGGTGCTGGGACGCTTTCTCGGCATCGTCGCGATGCTGCTGTTCCTGGCAATGGACGGCCACCTGCTGATGCTGGCCACGCTGGTCGACAGCTTCTCGGCGCTGCCGATCGGCGGCACGCCGTTGTCGGCCGAAGGCTGGGCGGCCGTCGCACGTGCGGGCGGCACGGTGTTTTCGTCGGGCCTGCTGCTGGCGCTGCCGCTGGTGGCCGCGCTGCTGACGCTGAACCTGCTGCTGGGCATCCTGAACCGGGCTTCGCCGCAGCTGTCGATCTTCGCGGTCGGCTTCCCGGTCACGCTGGCCGGCGGCCTGCTGCTGCTGATGCTGGTGATGCCGCAGATGAACGTCTACATGTCGCATCTGATCGAGACCGGCTTGTCGTCGCTCGAGAGCGTGCTGGGCCAGCTGGCGCGCTGATGCCGCACACCGCCACGGTGCCCGTTGCGCGTGCGCGGGAAGCCGCCATGTCTGCATTGTCTGGCCCAGGTCGCTGCATCGGTGCGTGATTCCGGCGCGCGCGATATACCACAACGCGGCGATTTGCGAGCGCGCGGCGGTGCGCCGATAATGTCGCCGCCCGGCGCCGGCCAGCATCGGGCCGGCCATCGGCCCGCTCGCCGCGGCGCAGTGCATGCGCGATCGCACAGGCCGGCCAGCCGCCATCCCTGCCTTCCCCGCCGTACCGTCGATGCATTCAGATCAAGGTCTTCCCCATCCGCAACGCCAGTGGGCGATCCTCACCGTCTTTTGCGGCCTGATCATGGCCGTGCTCGACGGCTCGATCGCCAATATCGCGCTGCCGTCGATCTCGCGTCAGCTCGGCACTGACCCGGGCCACACGATCTGGGTCGTCAACGCCTATCAACTGACGGTGACCGTCTGCCTGCTGCCGCTGTCCTCGCTTGGCGACATCCTCGGGTACAAGCGCGTCTATCGCATCGGCCTGGCGACCTTTCTGGTCGGCTCGCTGCTGTGCGCGCTGTCGGTCAATCTGCCGATGCTGGTGGCCGCGCGCGTGCTGCAGGGGATCGGCGGCGCCGGCATCATGAGCGTCAATACGGCGCTGGTGCGCTACATCTATCCGCCGACCAAGCTTGGCCGCGGCATCGGCCTGAATGCGCTGGTGGTCGGCATCACGACCGGCATCGGCCCGTCGGTCGGCGCGCTGATCCTGTCGTTCGCCAGTTGGCAATGGCTGTTTGCCATCAACGTGCCGGTGGCGGTGATCGCGCTGAGCCTGAGCCGTTGGGCACTGCCGGTCACGCCGCCGCAGCCGCGTGCGTTCGATTATCCGAGCGCGCTGCTGTCGGCCGTGGTGATCGGCCTGTTCGTGCTCGGCGTCGATGGCCTTGGCCATGACCGCCTGCGCCAGGCAGCGGTCGGCGGGCTGGTCGTGGCCCTGCTGCTTGGCTGGTGGCTCGCACGGATGGAACGCGGCAAGGCGGCGCCGCTGGTGCCGGTGGACCTGTTCGCGAGCCGCGCCTTCACGCTGGCGGTGGGCACATCGTTCTGCTCGTTCATGGCGCAGATGCTGGCTTTCGTCGCGCTGCCGTTCTATCTCGAATACCAGCTCGGGCGTTCGCTGCAGGAGACGGGGCTGTTGATCACGCCGTGGCCGCTGATGGTGGCCGTGATGGCGCCATTGTCCGGCCGGCTTTCCGACCGTTTTCCCGCCAGCGTGCTGGCCGGACTCGGGCTCGCGCTGTTGTGCACGGGTCTGGTCCTGCTGGCGATGCTCGATCGCGGCAGCGGCAGCATCGACGTGCTGTGGCGCATGGCGATGTGCGGGCTCGGCTTCGGCCTGTTCCAGTCGCCCAACAATCGCGCATTGATCGGCGCCACGCCGCCGCATCGCAGCGGCGGCGCCAGCGGCGCGCAGGCAACCACTCGGCTGCTCGGTCAGACCACGGGCACGGCGGTGGTGGCCCTGCTGTTTGCGCTGGTGGGGACGTCGGCCTCGCGCACGGCGTTGGGCGTGGCGGCCGGCGTGGCGGCGGTGGGCGCGGCGGTCAGTCTTGCGCGGTTGCGCGGCGTGCCGGATCGGTTGGCCGAACGGGGCACGACGGCGTTGGAGGAATAGCGCCAGGTTTGCTCCCCTCTCCCGCCCGCGGGAGAGGGGCTGGGGGAGAGGGAAAAGGCGGTGGTTATGCCAACGCTATTTGCAATGGCTAGCGCCCGGCCCTCTCCCCCGACTCCTCTCCCGCAAGCGGGAGAGGGGAGTGCGACATCGGGCGGAGAGGGGAGAACGACATCAGGTAGCGGGCGGGAGAACAACGTCGCATGACGTAACGCCCGGTAGCGCCAATGCCGCCAATTACTGCGGCGTCGTTCCCGAATCCTTCACCACCTTCGCCCACTTCGCGATCTCGGCCTTCTGGAACGAGGCCAGCGCGTCGGGCGTGCCGAGCACCGGATCGAGGCCGAGGGTCTTCAGTTTGGCCTGCACGTCCGGCAGCGTGAAGATCCGGTTCAGCTCGGTATTGAGCTTGGCCACCACGTCTTTGGGCGTCGTGGCCGGCGCGAAGATCGCGAACCACGAGTCGGCCTGGAAGCCGTTCAGGCCCTGTTCGGCCAGCGTCGGAATATCCGGGGCGGAGCCCGAGCGCTTCAGGCTGGTCACGCCCAGCGCGCGCAGCTTGCCTTCCTTGATCACGGGCAGCGCCGACGGCAGGTTGTCGAACATCATCGTGATATGGCCGCCCAGCAGGTCGGGAATCGCCATCGCCCGGCCCTTGTAGGGCACGTGCGTGATCTTGACCCCGGCCACCGTATTGAACAGTTCGCCGGCCACGTGGGGCGAGGTGCCGATGCCCGGCGTACCGAAGGTCAGCGCGCCCGGCTTGGACTTGGCCAGCGCGATCAGCTCGGCGGTGGTCTTGGCCGGCACGCCCGGATGGACCACCAGCACATTGGGCGTCGTCGCCAGCAGGATCACCGGCGTGAAGTCCTTGACCATGTCGTACGGCAGCTTGCTGTAGACCGCGCCATTGATCGAATGCGTGCCGACCGTGCCGAGCGCCAGCGTGTAGCCGTCGCCCGGCGCGCGTGCCACCGCTTCGGCGCCGATATTGCCGCCGGCGCCCGGCTTGTTGTCGACCACCACCGGCTGGCCCCACGACGGCGAGATCTTCTCCGACACGATGCGCGCGAGCGTGTCGGGCGCGCCGCCGGTCGGGAAGCCGACCACGATACGGATCGGCCTGCCCGGATAGGTTTCGGCTTGTACCGCCGGCGCGGTGACGGCGGTGGCAAGCACCGTGGCGAGCACGGACAACGCGCCCTTGAATGGGGAAATTCGCATGATGTTTGTCTCCTTCGTGTGGGACGCTTGTTCGGTCTCTATCGTCTGTATCGTCTCTATCGTCTCTGTCGTCTCTGTCGGTCAATCGACATCGAATGCCGGCGTCGGTGCGGTCATTGCTTGCCGATGCCGCCGAACTCGCTCATCACCTTCTCCTGCAGGCGCCGCATGCCCTTGAGCCAGCGGTCGTAGTCCTGTCCCTTGCGGCGGTAGTACTCGAGCACCTCGGGATGCGGCAGGATCAGGAAGCGTTCGTCGCGCATGCCTTCGAGCGTCACCGCGGCCACGTGCTCGGCCGTGACCGAGCCTTCCTGCAGGAAGCCCTTGCGCTCGCCGTTCTCGCCGAACAGCATCTTGGTTTGCACGCCCTGCGGGCAGATGCAGCTGACCTTGATGCCGCGATCGCCGTAGGTGATCTCCAGCCATTCGGCAAAGCCGATCGCGGCGTGCTTGGTCACCGCGTATGGCGCCGAGCCGATCTGCGACAGCAGGCCGGCCGCCGACACCGTATTGACGAAATAGCCCTCGCCACGTTCGAGCATCTGCGGCAGCACCGCATTGGCGGCGTGGATGTGGGCCATCACGTTGATTTCCCAGATGCGCTGCCATTCGTCGGCGGTGGCATCGAGACCCTTGCGCAGGATGATGCCGGCGTTCGAGCAGAACACGTCGACCCGGCCGAAGCGGCGCGTGGCCTCGTCGGCCAGGGCCTGCACCGCCGCCGCATCGGCGACATCGGTGCGGCAGCCGAAGGTCTGGCACGACGGCGAAAGTTCGGCCGCTTCCGCGGCGACCTGCTGCGCGCCGCGCTCGTCCAGATCGGCGACCGCGATGCCGCGCGCGCCCGCCTTGGCAAACGCCAGTACCAGCGCCCGCCCGATGCCGGTGGCGCCGCCCGTGACGACGACGGTCTTGTTGCTGATCTCCATGCCTGTCTCCTTGTGCTGATGATTGTGGTGGTCGAGATGTCGTGGATATTGGTGATGGTCCCGATGGCCAGGCCCGTTCAGCCGTGAACGCGCCACAGCCGTCCCTGCAGCGCCTCGGCAAGCTGGCGCACGCGCGGCCCGAGATTCGCCTCGAGGATTTCCGGCGTCAGCCGCGAGGCCGCGCCGCCGATATTGATCGATAGCACTTCGGTGCCGCCTTCCAGCACGACCGGCGCGGCGGCTCCGCTGACGGTGCGGTCCCATTCGGCATGCGCGACACAGAAGCCGCGTCGGCCGTAATCGCGCAAGGACCGCTCGAGCTTGCTGCGGATCGTGGGCCAGCGGGTCTGATAGTGGCGCTCCAGATCGGCCAGCACGCCCGCACGCCGCGCCGCGGGCAGGCCCGCGAGCCAGGCGCGGCCGATCGCCGAGGTTGCGATCGGCAGGCGCGAGCCCGGCGTCAGGCGCATCACCAGCGCGCCGCGCGGTTGGCACACTTCGAGATAGACCATCTCGTGGCGATCGGGGGTGGCAAGGGCAACGGTGCAGCCGGTGGCGAAGGCCAGCGACTGCATCAGCGGTTGCGCGACCTCGCGAATGCCTGAGGTGGCCAGATAACGATGGCCGAGCACCATCGCGCCCTGCCCCAGCCGGTATTTCTCCAAGGACTCGACATAGACCAGGTAGCCCAGGCGCGTCAGCGTATAGGTCAGCCGCGACACCGTCGGACGTGGAATGCCGGTACGGCGCGACAGCTCCGCATTGCCGAGGTAGTCGTCGTGCGGTCCGAACGCGCGCAGCAGATCCAGGCCGCGTGCCAGCGCGGTGACGAAGCTGCGATCCTCCGCCTCCGCGCAATTTGCCGGACCCGTCTCGGCGGCATCGCGCAATGCGCCCGCCGGCACCGGCGAGGGCGGATCGGCGACAACGGGAATCACGGTGGCGGTGCGCTTCATGATCGACGGTCCAGGCGGAAAGTCAGGCGGCGACAGCGGCGGCGGCGGTGGAAAAAACAGGGAAAACCCGCGCGAAACTTCCCCCGGCGACATCCCCGCAAAACGCCTGCGCGCCGGGCCGGAAAGCCCTATTTCGCTGTGCGAAAGACTATTCCGTATTCCTTGACTGTGCCTCAAGCCCTATGCAACAGTCAACGAAAACGAACGATCGTGCGGAGACGCTGCGACACAGCGCGCGGCGGCCAGTCACGGCACGAATAACCGGTATGAACGCTTGGCATTTTGTGGCCCGGCGCGACCGTTTCAGGAGACCGTCATGCAACCCTTTCCGATGCGCGCAACGCCGCGCAGTTGACCCCCACATCGGTTGACCGGCAGTCCGCGGTTTTACGCGGCGCTGTCCTGCCATGCGCGTCGGTTCGCCGAAGCGCGCCCCCGTTTGCGATTTCGATCTGCATGAGGTGAGTCGGTGTCAATGTTCTTCCAACAGTTTCTGAACGGGCTGACGCTCGGCGGGGTCTACAGCCTCGTTGCGCTCGGCCTGACGCTGGTCTACGGCATCCTGCACGTACCCAACTTCGCGCACGGCGCCTTCTACATGGCCGGCGCCTACGTCTCGTATTACATGATGACGTCGCTGGGCGTGAACTACTGGCTGGCGATGGTCGCCGCGGCGCTGGCCGTGGCGCTGCTGTCGATGCTGGCCGAGCGGCTGGTCTTCCATCCGCTGCGCAACGCCCCCGAGCTGCACGACATGATCGCGGCGATCGGCATCCTGCTGTTTCTGGAGGCCGGCGCGCAGGCGCTGTGGGGCGCCGACTTCCACCGCATGCCGACCCCGTACGGCCAGCTGGTCGAGGTGTTCGGCCTGACCGCCCCGCTGCAGCGGCTGTTGATCATCGCCGCCGCCTTCACGCTGATGGTGGTGCTGCATCTGTTCCTGACCCGCACGGTAACCGGCTCGACCATCGTCGCGATGGCGCAGAACCGCGAAGGCGCGGCGCTGGTCGGCATCGACGCGACGCGCGTCACGCTGCTGGTGTTCGCGATCTCCGGCGCGCTCGCCGCGATTGCGGCAACGCTGTATGCGCCGATCAACCTGGTCTATCCGGCGATGGGGCACCTGGTCATCACCAAGGCCTTCGTGATCATCATTCTCGGCGGCATGGGCAGCATCCCCGGCGCGATCCTGGGCGGCCTGATCATCGGCATGGCGGAGAGCTTCGGCGGCTTCTACGTGTCGACCGACTACAAGGACATCATCGCCTTCGTCCTGCTGGTGATCATCCTTTCGATCCGGCCGCAGGGCCTGTTCGCCGGCAAGGCCGCATGACGGCCGCCGCCGCATCGAAGCGCACAAGGTAGGAGAACTCTCGACATGAACGCATTGCAAGGCAAGACCGGCTGGGCGTTGCTGCTGGCGCTGGCCATCGCGTTTCCGCTGCTGACGACCAACAGCTATTACCTGACGGTGATGACGCTGGCCTTCATCTACGCGATCGCGACGCTGGGCCTGAACCTGATCACCGGCTACACCGGCCAGCTCAATCTCGCGCACGGGGGCTTCATGGCCATCGGCGCCTATACGCTGGGCATCCTGACTGTCGATCACCAGATGCCGTTCTGGGCCGCCTTCGTGCTGTCCGGCGTGGTCTGCATGATCGTCGGCTATGTGGTCGGCGTGGTATCGCTGCGGCTCAAGGGCCATTACTTCTCGATCTTCACGCTGTGCATCGGCTACATCATCTACCTGCTGATCGAGAAGTGGGAAAGCCTGACGCACGGCACGGTGGGTCTGATCGGCATTCCGGTGCCGGCCGCGATCGGTCCCTTGACCTTCGACAGCGTGCAGGCGCAGTACTACCTGGTGCTGTTCTTCCTCGTGATCGGCGCCTTCCTGATGCACCGGATCGTCAGCTCGCTGCTGGGCCGCAGTTTCATGGCCGTGCGCAACAGCGACGCGCTGGCCGAGGCACTGGGCATCGACCTGATGCGCACCAAGGTGCTGTCGTTCGTGCTGTCGGTGGCCTATGCGGGCTTCGCCGGTGCACTGTATGCGGGCCACGTCCGCTTCCTCGGCCCGGACATCGCGCGCACCGACCTGACCTTCGACATGGTGATGGCGATGCTGGTCGGCGGCATCGGCACGCTGCTCGGGCCGCTGCTGGGCGCGCTGCTGGTGCCCTGGGTCACGCAGACGCTGCAGTTCCTGCAGGACTACCGCATGCTGGTGTTCGGCCCGGTGCTGGTCCTGCTGATCATCTTCCTGCCCGACGGCATCGTCGGGTCGTACCTGAAGCGCCAGGCGCGCCGTGCCGCCGCTGCGCGCCGCGGCCAGCGCCAGCCGGCACGCCGCGCCGCCGCAGATGACGCGGCCGACGGCAAGGCCGCTGCCCCCGCCCCCGCTTCCGCCGGAGCCGACCATGCTTGAGATCCGCAATCTGACCAAGAAATTCGGCGGGCTGACCGCGGTCAACGACGTCTCGGTGACCTTCGAGGCCGGCCATATCAACGCCATCATCGGCCCCAACGGCGCCGGCAAGACCACCTTCTTCAACCTGGTCGCCGGCACCCATGCGCCGAGCTCGGGCGAGGTACTGTTCAAGGGCACGAACGTGGCCGGCATGCGCGCCGACCGCATCGCGCGGATGGGCATCGCGCGAACCTTCCAGGCCACTGCGCTGTTCGATCGCGCCACCGTGCTCGACAACCTGATCGTCGGCCACCGTCTGCGCACGCATGCGGGCCTGCGCGACGTGCTGTTCAATACGAAACGGCTGCGCGAGGAAGAACGGCTGTGCCGCGACAAGGCCGAGGAGGCGCTGGATTTCGTCGGGCTGTCCCATCTCGCGCATGAAGTGGCGTCGGACATCACGCAAGAGGAGCGCAAGCGCGTCGCCTTTGCGCTGGCGCTGGCCACCGGGCCCGAACTGCTGCTGCTCGACGAGCCGGCCGGCGGCGTCAACCCCGAGGAGACCGTGGGCCTGGCCGAGCTGATCCGCAAGATGGTCCGGCACGGCAAGACGGTCTGCCTGATCGAACACAAGATGGACATGATCATGCGGCTGGCCGACAAGATCATGGTGCTGAACTACGGCGAGAAGATCGCCGAAGGCACGCCGGCGGAAATCCAGCGCAATCCGCAGGTCATCGAAGCCTATCTGGGAGCCGACCATGTTGCAGCTTGAACGCGTATCGCTTTCCTACGGCAGCTTCCGCGCGCTCGAGAACATCACGCTGCACGCCAAGGCGGGCGAACTGGTGGTGCTGCTCGGCGCGAACGGCGCCGGCAAGAGCTCGATCTTCCTGGCGATGAGCGGCATCCACCGGACCAGCGGCGGCAGCATGCGCTTCGACGGCCGCGAGCTGTCCGGCATGAAGCCGTCGCAGATCGTGCAGGCCGGGCTGGTGCATTGCCCCGAGGGCCGCAAGCTGTTCCCGGCGATGAGCGTGCAGAAGAACCTGACGCTGGGCGCCTACGTGCATCGCCGCGACAGCGCCGGCATCAAGCGCTCGCTCGAGGAGGTCTACGAGCTGTTCCCGATCCTGCAGCAGAAGAAGGACGATCCGGCCGGCTCGCTGTCGGGCGGCCAGCAGCAGATGGTCGCGCTCGGCCGTGCACTGATGGGCCGGCCGCGCGCGCTGCTGCTCGACGAGCCGTCGCTGGGCCTGGCGCCGCTGGTGGTCAAGCAGATGTTCGAGGTGATCCAGCGCATCAACCGCGCCGGCACCACCGTCCTGTTGGCCGAGCAGAACGCCTACGCGGCGCTGGGCATCGCCCATCGCGGCTACGTGATCGAGGGCGGACGCATCGTGATGGAGGGCGATCGCGATTCGCTGCTCAATGACGAGGGCGTACGCCGGGCCTATATCGGCGGGTGATGCCGTCCGGAATGCACAAGCCGCTGGGTCCCCGCAGGCGCGGGGACGACGGGATAGGCGCTATCGTCCCGCGAAGGCGGGGACCCAGGCACTGGAATCGAAGCTGATCGAGATTCAACCAGGACCATCCGGGCCACGACCCGATGGCACTTTCATCGTTTAAGGAGACGGAACATGCAGAACGCCACCAAACCCCGCCGCAAGCTGTTGCCGCTGGCCGCCACCGCGCTGGCCGCATTGCTCGCCTCCGGCGCGGCCTTCGCGCAGGAAGTGGTCAAGCTCGGCTATACCGGCCCGCTGTCGGGCGGCGCCGCGCTGTACGGCAAGAACGTGCTGTCGGGCATCCAGATGGCGGTCGACGAGCTCAACGCCAGCGGCGTCGAGGTCAGCGGCAAGAAGGTCAAGTTCGAAGTGGTCGCGCTCGATGACAAGTACGCGCCGGCCGAATCGGCGATCAACGCGCGCCGGCTGGTGCAGCAGCACAAGACGCCGGCCGTGTTCGTGCCGCATTCGGGAGGCATCTTCGCGCTGCAGGCCTTCAACGAACAAGAGAAGTTCATGGTGATGGCGTACTCGAGCGTGCCCCGCATCACCGACGCCGGCAACAAGCTGACCATCCGCATCCCGCCGGCATACACCGGCTATATCGAACCCTTCGTCAAGGCGCAGATGAAGCGCTTCGGCAAGAACGTGGCGCTGGTGCCGGCCGACCACGACTACGCCAAGGCGTGGGTGCAGGCCTTCGTGCCGGCCTGGGAGAAGGCAGGCGGCAAGGTCGTGGGCAACAACCCCATGTCCTATACCAAGGCGACCGACTTCTACAGCGGCGTGTCGCGCGTGATCGCCGACAAGCCCGACGTGCTGTTCGTCGGCGGCCCGTCGGAGCCGACCGCGCTGGTCGTCAAGCAGGCGCGCGAACTGGGCTTCAAGGGCGGTTTCATCGTGATGGACCAGGCCAAGCTCGATGAGATGGCGCGCGTGACCAACGGGCTTGGCATGCTGGAGGGCGCCATCGGCGTGCTGCCGCTGAACAGCGACAGCCGGCCGGCCACGCAGGCCTTCAACAACAAGTACAAGAAGCTGCACGACGGCAAGGACGCGACCACCGAGATGTCGCTGAACTACACGATGGTGCATACGCTGGCCAACGCGATGAAGCTGGCCGGCACCACCACCGATGCGACGGCGATCCGCGCCAAGATGCCCGACGCGATGAAGACGCTGCCGAAGGAGCTGAACCCGAACGAGATCGATGGCATCGACGCCAAGGGCGGCTCGATGGCCGATACCGTGGTCGGCTGGGTCCAGGGCGGCAAGATCAGCCAGGTGCGGCTGTCGGAGCTGGCGAAGTAACAGCAAGAGCGCGCTGCGGTAAAACTGGTCGCCCCCGCGAAAGCGGGGGCCCAGCGTCTTCATTCGTCAGCGAAAGCCGCTGGGTTGCGGCCTTCGCGGGAACGACGAGAACAACCGAACGGCAGATGTTACCTCAGTCCCTGGCCAGCCGCTGCTGCTCGTACAGCCGGTCCGTCAGCTGGTCCGCCGGCATCGGCTTGCCATACAGATAGCCCTGCACCTCGTGGCAGCCGTTCGCCAGCAGGAAGTCGCGCTGGTCGACCGTCTCGACGCCTTCGGCGATCACGCCGATGCGCAGGCTCGCGCCGACGTTGATCACCGAGCGGACGATCGCCGCATCGACCGGGTCCTGGGTCACGTTGCGGATGAAGGACTGGTCGATCTTGATACGGTCGACCGGGAAAGTCTTCAGGAAGCTCAGCGACGCGTAGCCGGTGCCAAAGTCGTCGCAGGTCAGCGTCACGCCATCGCGGCGCAGCGTCTGCAGCTGGCCGGACACCTCGTCGCCCTGTTGCAGGGCGATGGTCTCGGTGATTTCGAGTTCCAGCCGGCTCGGCTCCAGGGCCAGTTCGCGCAGCACATGCCGGACTTCGGTCAGCAGGCGGCTCTCCGCCAGCTGCGCGGCGAACAGGTTGATCGCCACGCGCGGCGCCTGGTCGAACTGCAGCGACCACGCTCGTGCCTGCGCGCAGGCCGTCTGCAGCAGCCACATGCCCACGTCGATGGCGACGCTGCTGGCGGCCAGGGCATCGATGAAGACGGCGGGGGCCAGCAGGCCCTGGGTCGGATGGCGCCAGCGCATCAGGGCCTCGGCGCCGACGATGCGGCCATCGCGCAGATCGACCTGCGGCTGGTACAGCAGCTCGAATTGCCGCTTCGCATAGGCTTCGCGCAGTGCCTGCACCAGCGACAGCCGGCTGGTCACGTCGGCACGCATCTGCGGCTTGAAGAAACGGATGGTGCGGCCGCCGTCGCGCTTGGCTCGTGCCAGCGCCAGGCTGGCGGAAGCCAGCGCATCGGAGGCGTTGTCCCCGCCGGCCGGCATCACGCAGGCGCCCAGGCTGGCCAGCACATAGTGGCGGCGGCCATTGCAATCGTACGGCTCGGACAGCAGCGACAGGATCGCGGCGCTGACGTGGCGCACCAGGGTGGGGTCGTAGATCGAGGGCAGCAGCACCGCGAACTCGTCGCCGCCGGTACGCCCGATCACGGCATCGCGCGGCGAGGCGTCGCGCAGCCGACGGGCCATCTGCTGGAGAATGCGGTCGCCCTCGCCATGACCGTGCATGTCATTGAAGGCGCGGAAGTCGTCGATGCCGAGCAGGACCAATGCGCAGCGCGGCACGGCCTCGTTCTGCAGGCGTGCCTGGAGCTTGCCCAAGAAGAATGGGCGGCTTGCTACCCCGGTCAACGGATCGGTGTCCGCCGCCGGAACCGCGCCAGCCGCCATCGCTTCCGACCTGGCCACTATCCCCGCCCCGTTTGTGATTGTCGACATCGTGCTCGGTCAGCTATCCCGGCAAGTGTGACGAAAAATTGGAAAAAATCAAGCAGGGTGAAGGATGAGATGCCTATCTAGTTAAAACAATGGCAAACGGCGATAGACAACCTGAACTCTTGCGATTGATTCGATTCCGCCATGCGGAACCATGGTGCAAGGCGTTGCCACGCCTGGGCTGGCGGGTGTGACGAACAAGGCTGTCGGATTCCTCCGACATCTATATCGGAGAGCGCAGCGTTTCGGGCCATCGGCCCCAACACTATCGTTCCATCACGGCACGCGGCCGGACCCCGACCACACCAGGGATCGTTGCGATGCGTTGGCTCTGCATGCCAGCGGAATGACAAACCCCTTGGCCATCCTGTGGCACTACGCGGTCGGCCCCGTAAGTTCTTCGCTTTCATTTCACCTGCAAGGGGAAATCCATGAAGCTGTTCTCGAAATCCGGGATTGCACTGGGACTGATGGTGGCGGCTACCGCCATGCTCGCGGCATGCGGCGGCGGCGACGATGGCATCGACGATCGTCTCGGCCTGAACGAACCACAGACGCGCGTGATTCACGCCGTGCCTCCGATCCCCACCACACTCAATCTCGACGTCTACCAGAACGGCGCGAAGACGTCCCTACAGAATATTCCGTACAAGTTCGTCGCCCGCTATTCGGACGTCGACGACGGCAATCACCTGTTCACCTTCAATGCCGCCGGCACGCAGACCGAAGTGGGCCGCGCCCAGATCGATGCCGCGACCGGCCACAAGTACACCATCGTGGCGCTGCCGGGCGACGACCGTGCCGACACGCTGGTGATCGACGATCCGTACGAGAAGGGGCTGCTGTCGACCAAGGCCCGGGTGCGCGCGGTGAACGCCGCGTTCAATGCGCAGAACGTCGATATCTACGTGACTGCCCCGTCGGTGGACCTCAATACGGTCGGCCCGACCTTTGCCAACGTTGCGTACAAGACGGCAGTGCCGGCCTCCGGCCAGGACTCCAACGAGTTCGACGGCGGCAACAACTACCAGATCCGGATCACCACGGCAGGCACCAAGCAGGTGATCTTCAGCTCCGGGTCGATCACCATCGACAACAACGCCGACTGGCTGATCATGCCGATCCCGGTCGACGGCATCGCGTCCGCCGCGCCGAACAACATCAAGGTGCTGGTGGCCAAGGCCAACGACGACTCGCAGACGGCGATCGAGCTGGTGAGCCAGTAAGCCAGTAAATCGGTCGGGGAGACCGAGGACCCGACTGGATTCCCCCTCTTCGCTTCAGGGGTAGAGGGGAAGATAAACCACCCAAACGAAAATCGGCGGCGGCCTCAACGGTCGCCGCCGATTTCGTTTTGCAGCACATCGAGATGGGCCAGGTAGGCATCCAGCTCTTCGCGCCCACTGTCGGTGATCGAGTAGACCCGGCCGTTGCCTTCGACCAGTTCCGCGGTGATCGCCCGTGCGATCAGCAGGCTGCGCAGGATCGGGCGCAGCGAGCGGATGTTCTTCTCGATGCCATGTTCGCGCAGCCGCTCGACGAGAGCGAGCACCGTGGCCGGGCTGGACTGCACGAACTTCAGGATATAGAGCCGGGAAACGAGACTATCGATGGTCGGTCTTTTCATGCAACGATAGACATGCGCAAAACGACCGGGCCGTTCGGCGCCCGGAATGGCTCCGGGGCACCGGCCGGCCCGGTTTTCTCTACTCCTCCTGGAAGGCGATTTCGCGCTTGGCCTTGATCGAGGGCAGCGCCACCACCGCCACCAGCGCCGCGGCGGCAATCAGCAGCCCCATCGACAGCGGACGTGTGACGAACACCGAGAAGTCGCCACGCGAGAGCAGCAGCGTGCGGCGGAAGTTCTCTTCCATCATCGGTCCGAGCACGAAGCCGAGCAGCAGCGGCGCCGGTTCGCACTTGAGCTTCAGGAACAGGTAGCCCACCACGCCGAAGCCCGCGGCCATGAAGACGTCGAAGGTCTGGTTGTTGACCGAGTAGACGCCGATGCCGCAGAACACCAGGATCGCCGGGTACAGGAAGCGATACGGCACGGTCAGCAGCTTGACCCAGATGCCGATCAGCGGCAGGTTCAGGATGATCAGCATCAGGTTGCCGATCCACATCGAGGCGATCAGGCCCCAGAACAGCTGCGGGTTGCTGGTCATCACCTGCGGACCCGGCTGGATGTTGTGGATCGTCATCGCACCGACCATCAGCGCCATCACCGCGTTGGGCGGAATGCCCAGCGTCAGCAGCGGGATGAAGGAGGTCTGGGCCGCCGCGTTGTTGGCCGATTCGGGACCCGCCACGCCTTCGATCGCGCCCTTGCCGAACTCGTGCGAGTACTTCGACGACTTCTTCTCCAGCGTGTAGGCCGCGAACGAAGCCAGCGAGGCACCGCCGCCGGGCAGGATGCCCAGTGCCGAACCCAGCGCGGTGCCGCGCAGCACGGCCGGGATCATCCGCTTGAAGTCGGCCCTGGTCGGGAACAGGTTGGTCACGCGATCGGTAAAGGTCTCGCGGTTTTCCTTCTGCTCCAGGTTGGCGATGATCTCGGCGAAGCCGAACATGCCCATCGCCAGCGCGACGAAGTCGATGCCGTCGGTCAGTTCGGGGATATCGAACGAGAAGCGCGCCGCGCCCGAGTTCACGTCGGTACCGACCAGGCCGAGCAGCAGGCCGAGCACGATCATCGAGATCGCCTTGACCAGCGAGCCCGAGGCCAGCACCACGGCACCGATCAGGCCCAGCACCATCAGCGAGAAGTATTCTGCGGGGCCGAACTTGAAGGCCAGTTCCGACAGCGGACCGGCGAAGGCCGCCAGGATCAGCGTGGCCACGCAACCGGCGAAGAACGAGCCGATGCCGGCCGTCGCCAGCGCCACGCCGGCGCGGCCGCGCCGTGCCATCTGGTAGCCGTCGATGGTGGTCACGACCGAGGACGATTCACCAGGCAGGTTGACCAGGATCGCAGTGGTCGAGCCGCCGTACTGCGCACCGTAGTAGATGCCCGCCAGCATGATCAGCGCGGCCACCGGCGGCAGCGTGTACGTGATCGGCAGCAGCATCGCGATGGTCGCGAGGGGACCGAGCCCTGGCAGCACGCCGATCAGCGTGCCCAGCAGGCAGCCGAGGAAGGCGTAGGCCAGGTTCTGGAACGACAGCGCGGTCGAGAACCCGAGCGTCAAATGTTCAAGCAATTCCATCTGCGCGCTCCTTAGCCCGTAATGAACGCCGGCCACACCGGCATCTGCAGATTGATGCCGTAGACGAAGGCACCGAGGCTGATCAGGACCAGCACCACGCTGTTGAGCAGCGCCCCCTTCCAGCTGAATTCATGACTGGCCATCGACGACACGACCACCAGCACGAAGACCGACAGCACCATGCCGAGCGGCTTGAGCAACAGGCCGAACAGCACCACCGAGCCCAGGATCCACAGCAGGATCTTGATGTCCCAGCGTTCCATCCGGTCCTGCTCGCCCTTGCTCGACAGCGAGCTGAGCAACACCAGCGCGCCGAGCCCGGCCAGTACCAGGCCGAGCAGGAAGGGGAAATATCCGGGACCCATCTTCGCGGCTGTCCCCATCGAATAGCCGCGAGCGACAAAGGAAAAGCCAAGGCCGACCAGCACGAACATCAGGCCGGAGGCGAAGTCCTTTTGGCTGCGTATGCGCAACATGATTCTCCTCGTTAAATACAAAGCCGCACGGCACCAGCATCTGTGCCGAAAGCGGATGCAACGTTAGAGAAGCGTGCTTTCAGCGCCCTTTCAGTTGTCTGGTTTCAGGGTTAACCACGGTGAGGAATGCGCATTTGCATCATGCCGTGATGCATTTTGAAAGGGACGTGAAAGCGAGATGTAGGCTCGTTGAAAGAAACGGCCACCGAAGGGCCACGCACGCCGCCACGGCCGACGCGGTAAGCTAACGGGTTCGGAACGCCGGGGTGCCCGCGCGGCGCGCGCCCGGTTCCCGACAGCGGACCCAGGACTTACGACACAGGACACAGGACACAGGAGAAGCCATGTACCAGGACCTCGCCCTTTATATCGATGGGGAGTTCGTCAAAGGCGGCGGGCGCCGCGAGCAGGACGTGATCAATCCCGCCACGCAGGAGGTGCTCGGCAAGCTGCCGCACGCCAGCACCGCGGATCTGGATCGCGCCCTGGCGGCTGCGCAGCGCGCCTTCGACAGCTGGAAGAAGACCTCGCCGCTGGAGCGCGCGAAGATCCTGCGGCGCGTCGGCGAGCTGACCCGCGAACGCGCGAAGGAGATCGGCCGCAATATCACGCTGGACCAGGGCAAGCCGCTGGCCGAGGCGGTCGCCGAGGTGATGATCTGCGCAGAGCACGCCGACTGGCATGCCGAGGAATGCCGCCGCATCTATGGCCGCGTCATTCCGCCGCGCAATCCGAACGTGCGGCAGATCGTCGTGCGCGAGCCGATCGGCGTCTGCGCGGCCTTCACGCCGTGGAACTTCCCCTTCAACCAGGCCATCCGCAAGATCGTGTCGGCGCTCGGCGCGGGCTGCACGCTGATCCTGAAGGGCCCGGAGGATTCGCCCAGCGCAGTGGTCGCACTGGCCCAGCTGTTCCACGATGCCGGCCTGCCGCCGGGCGTGCTGAACATCGTCTGGGGCGTGCCCAGCGAAGTCTCGACCTATCTGATCGAATCGCCGATCGTGCGCAAGATCTCGTTCACCGGCTCGGTGCCGGTCGGCAAGCAGCTGGCCGCGCTCGCCGGCGCCCATATGAAGCGCGTGACGATGGAGCTTGGCGGCCACTCGCCGGTGCTGGTGTTCGACGACGCCGATATCGAACCGGCCGCCGAGATGCTGGCCCGCTTCAAGATCCGCAACGCCGGCCAGGTCTGCGTGTCGCCGACCCGCTTCTACGTCCAGGAGAAGGCCTACGACCGCTTCCTGGCCCGCTTCACCGAGGTGATGGGCTCGATCAAGGTCGGCGACGGCCTGGAGGACGGCACGCAGATGGGTCCGCTCGCGCACGAGCGCCGCATCGCCTCGATGGAACAGTTCCTGGACGATGCCAGCCATCGCGGCGGCAAGGTCGTCGCCGGCGGCGCGCGCATCGGCAGCAAGGGCTATTTCTTCGCCCCCACCGTGGTCACCGACCTGCCGGACGACGCCAGGCTGATGGTCGACGAGCCCTTCGGCCCGGTGGCCCCGGTGACGCGCTTCAAGGACGCCGAGGAAGCGCTGCGGCGCGCCAACAGCCTGCCCTATGGCCTGGCCTCGTACGTCTTCACCAACTCGCTGAAGACCGCGACGCTGGTATCGAACGGACTCGAGGCCGGCATGGTCAATATCAACCATTTCGGCATGGCGCTGGCCGAGACGCCGTTCGGCGGCATCAAGGACTCCGGCATCGGCAGCGAAGGCGGCACGGAGACCTTCGATGGCTACCTGGTGACCAAATTCATCACGCAAGTGTGATGCGCCGGCCGACGTGATGGTTGGTTGACGCTCTGCGGCAATCCTGGCCTTCCCACACGGGAAGGCCTTTTTACATCGCGCCCGGACGTGGACCGGGCAGAACCGCGCGATTTATTTACAACCATTCCGGCAAAGATTGCACCGCCCATGCCCGGATGGCGCCATGCGAGCGCGCCGGCAACGTGCGGCGGCGGTACGGATTTTGCGGCCATTGCCCATTACGTCCCTGATCGATGGAGACCGAAATGAACGGCAGCAGAAACACCGGCAATAAGGACACCGGCAATACGCGCCAGATGTGGCCCCGGGAAACCGGCGAGGACCGCCGCGGACGCGGCACCGTGACCGGCGGCATGGAGTGGTTCCCCGAGGATCCGCGCACCGGCGAGGTCGCGGAAACCTGGCGCCATCGCGGCTATGGCGGCTCGCGCGGCATGCGTGACGCCTACCACTATCGGCGCGGCGACACCGGAGCGATGGGCTCCGGCGGCGGCAGCGTCGGCTTCAACGAGTTCGGCGATCAGCGCACCGGCGCCGGCAATACGGCCACACGGCGTCCGCGCAGCATGCCAAAGGGCTTCCGGCGCACCGACGAGCGCATCTGCGACGAAGTCTGCGAACGCCTGGCCGAGGCGCGCGAACTCGACGTATCCGAGGTCACGGTGGAGGTCGGCTCGGGCATCGTCACGCTCAGCGGCACCGTATCGGATCGCCGCGCCAAGTACCGCGTCGAGGATATCGCCGAGGAAGTGATGGGCGTGGAGGAGGTCAGGAACAATATCCGCGTGCCGCGCTGACGCACCGCCTTTGCCACCGTGCCGCGGCAGCAAGGGCCGGCGCGCGCTACCGCGCGGCAGTTCCCACCTCCGCGGCACGGATCCGGCCCGCCTCGTCGCGCAGGGCCTGCATGAAGGCGTGCAACACCTCGTCGTCGCCGCCCTTGCGCCATACCGCCCCGACTGGCCCGAACGATTCGCGGTCGCCCAGCGGCAGGATATGCAGCAGCCCCAGCGAGGCCAGGTGCTCGGCCATCGCCGCCGAACAGACGCCGACATAGTCGGTCTCGCGCAGCACCGCCTGCATGGTGACGATCGAACCGGTCTCGACTGCCGGTCGCAGGCCGGCGGCGCCGTGCTCGAGCAGCACGGTATCGAGCCGCGTGCGCATCAGCGTCTCGCGCTGCGGCATCGCCCACGGATACGAAAACAGCTGTCCCCAGCGCAACCGCTTTGCCTGTGCCAGCGGATGGTGCGGCCCCACCACCACCGCCATCGCGTCCTCGAACAGCACCTCGTGCGCCAGATGCGGGCCATAGGCGCGCGCATCGATGGAGCCGACCACCAGATCGAATTCGCGCGTCTCCAGGCGATCGAGCAGCGTATTGAACGCGCCCTCGGTGACCTGGATCGAGACGTTGGGGTGGGCCCGCTGGAACGCGACGATGGCCCACGGAATCAGGTGCGCGACGCCGGCCAGCACGCTGCCCACATGCAGGCGCGCGACCGCGCCCTTGGCAATCGCGCCAAGTTCGTCGTGGGCGCGCGATACCTCGCCGAGCACGCGCACGGCCAGCCGGCGCACCGCCTCGCCGGCCGGCGTCAGTTGCAGCCGCCGCCCGCGGATCGCCAGCCGGACGCCGGCCAGTTCCTCCATTTCGCTGAGCCAGTGCGAGACCGCGGACTGCGTCATATGCAGCCGCGTAGCGGCGGCCGACAGCGTGCCCGCATCGTGAAGAATCAGGAAGGACTCGAGGTGCCGCACCCGCAATCGGCGCGCCCACGCAATGCTGTGGTCGGATGGATCCATGAGCGAATACTAATAGATGGTTCGAAACAATTCACTAGGTGAGTTCGCCATTGGGCCCAATAATTTCCCGGCATCCAGGCGCCAGACCTGGCATTCGACGGACCCGGAAACCTGCCACGACCTATGAGAAAAACTGCCTTATTTCACTTCGCTGTTCCCTTTGCGCTCGCCTTCGGCGTGGCCGCACCGAGCTACGGTTGCGGTGAGCCCGGCGCGTCGTCGCGCCCGATCCGGCTGGTCGTTTCCCAGCAGGCCGGCGGCAGCACCGACACCCTGGCTCGCATGTGGGCCGAGCGGGTCGGCAAGACGCTGCACACCCCGATCGTGGTCGAGAACCGGGCCGGTGCCGGCGGCATCATCGCCGCCAAGTACGTGCTGAGCCAGCCCGCCGACGGCTGCACGCTGTTCCTGGCCGGCGTGTCGCAGATGGTGCTGAACAAGTTCGTCTACGCGCCGCTGGCCTACAAGCCGGAAGCCGATTTCGCGCCGGTATCGATGCTGGCCACCGTGCCGTTCGTGCTGGTTGCCAATCCGCAAGCGGGCCTGCGCAACTATCGCGAGCTGGTCGATGCCGCCAAGGCCAAGCCCGGCAGCATCAGCTTCGCCTCGTCCGGCAACGGCAATTCGACCCATCTGGTTGTCGAGCTGATGCAGAAGCAGCAGGGCATCCGCATGCTGCACGTGCCCTATCGCGGCGAACCGGATGGCGTGGTGTCGACCGTCTCCGGTGCGACGCAGGTGATGGCGCCCGTGCTGAGCACCGCGCTGCCGCAGATCAAGGCTGGCAAGCTGGTGCCGCTGATGCTGTTCGCCTCCAAGCGCGTGCCGGAGCTGCCGGACGTACCGACCGCCGCCGAGCTGGGCCTGAAGGGCTTCGAGAACATCGGCTGGAGCGGCATCGCGGCGAAGGCGGGTACGCCGGCCAACGTCATCGCGCGCCTGCATGCCGCCACACAGACCTTCCTGGCCGAGCCGGCCGTGGTCGACAAGCTCAAGTCGATGCAGGTGCTGCCGATGCCGGGCCCGTCCGACCAGCTGATGGAACTGACCGTGCGCGACACCGCCAAGTGGCAGGGCGCGATCGGCGACCTGGATCTGAGCGCGAAATAGGTCGCGCCAATCCCGTTATCGCCACAATCCCGCGCCGGGATGCGCCAACGGCATCGCCGCGGGCGCATCCCGGCGCAATCCATCGAGACAAGCAAATGACCCGTAGTGGAATGGTGTCCTGCCCACAGCCGGAAGCGGCGGAGTCCGGCATCGAAATCCTGCGCGCGGGCGGCAATGCGGCCGATGCCGCGGTCGCCTGCGCCCTCGCGCAAACCGTGGTCGATCCGCTGATGTGCGGCATCGCGGGCTTCGGCACCGCCGCGGTCTATATGCCCGGCAGCGGCGCGCATGAGTACATCGACTTTCATGCCACCGCGCCGGCGGCCGCGCGGCCCGACATGTGGGCCCACCTGCTGGAAGGCGAAGCGCGCGACGGCTTCGGCTTCTTCATCAAGGACCGCCTCAACGACATCGGCTATCAATCGATCGCCACACCGGGCACGCTGCGCGGCCTGGAGGCGCTGCATCGCAGCCACGGCCGACTGCCGTGGAAAGAGGTGGTGCAGCCGGCGATCCAGTGGGCGCGGGACGGCTATTTCGTCCGCCCCGGCATGTACGCGTTCTGGATCGACGAGGCGACGCTGGGCCGCGCCAGCAACCGCGAGCGCCTGGCCTTCAGCGAAAGCGGGCGGCAACTGTATTGCCGGCCCGATGGTTCGCCCCATACGATCGGCACCCCGCTGAAGAACCGCCACTACGCCGACACGCTGGAGCGGATCGCATCCGGCGGGGTCGATGCCTTCTATCTCGGCGAGATCGCGGAGCAGATCGTCGCCGACATGAGCGAACACGGCGCGCTGCTGTCGCGCGAGGACTTGGCCGGCTACCAGGCCGTGCGCACCGCGCCGCTGGTCGGCGGCTACCGGGATCGCCGCGTCACCACCAACCGGCCGCCGGGCGGCGGCGCGATGCTGCTGCAGATGCTGGCCATCCTCGAGCAGTTCGATCTGCGCGCGCTGCGGCACAACAGCCCCGACTATATCCGCGTGGTCTGCGAAGCGATGAAGCAGGCGACCATCGACAAGGACCGCTTCATCGGCGACCCGGCCTTCGTCGACGTGCCGCTGGACCGGCTGCTATCGCTGGACTACGCCCGCGAGGTCGCGCAGCGCATCCGCGACGGACAGCGCGCCGAAGTGCCGCGCGTCAATCCGGGTCACGCGGTGCCGCGCGATACCACGCATCTGTCGGTGGTCGACGGCGACGGCAATTGCGTGTCGCTGACGCACTCGCTGGCGATGCCGTCGGGCGTGATCACACCGGGCCTGGGCTTCATGTACAACGGCTGCATGGGCGTGTTCGACCCGCGCCCGGGACGCGCCGGCAGCATCGCACCGGGCAAGCGCCGCTTCACCTCGTCGTGCCCGAGCATCGTCTTCAAGGACGACAAGGCCGAGATTGTGCTCGGGGCGCCAGGCGGCACGCAGATCGCGATGGGCGTGCTGCAGAGCATCGTCAATGTGGTCGACTTCGACATGCCGATGCAGGCCGCCGTGTCCGCGCCGCGCTTCTCGTCGACCAGCAACGCGATCGACGTCTGCAATCGCATCCCGCGCTATGTCACCCGCGAGCTGGAGCAGGACGGCTATCAGGTGATCCGCAACCCGTACAACTACACGATCGGCTGGGTCCACGCGGTGCGGAGCATCGACGGGCGGCTGGAAGGCGGCGCCGATCCCGGCCGCGACGGCGTGGCGCTGGAGATCGAGGTGCCGGCGGCATGACGTTCCGGTCCGCGTGATCGCCGGGGCGGTTTGGTCCGCCTCGATGCCTGGCTCTCCCTCGTTCTGGTTTGGTATCGTTCGCCGTGACGCCGCGGCGAACGCGACGCCTTCGACGACAAGGAGACGAGATGGCCAATGCCGTGCCGGGAAGCGCCGGCTACGAAGAGGAGGCCGGCGAGCTGGCGCAGCGGTACGAGCGCCTGCAATTCGAACAGGTCCATCACGACGTGCTGCATCTGCTGCCGGCGGTGCCAGCCAATGTCGTCGATATCGGCGCGGGATCGGGGCGCGATGCCGCCGCGCTGGCACAACGCGGTCATCGCGTGATCGCGGTCGAGCCCACCGACGCGCTGCGCAGCGAGGGCGAGCGCCTGCATGCCGGGCTGCCGATCCGCTGGATCGACGACTCGCTGCCGGCGCTGCGAACCCTGCGCGCCGAGGGCGACCGCCACGACCTGATTCTACTTAGCGCGGTATGGATGCATCTGGACGAAGCGGAACGGGCCGAAGGCATGGCCGCGTTGGCCGAACTGCTTGCGCCCGGCGGCATCGCGATCCTGTCGCTGCGGCACGGGCCGGTGCCGGCGGGGCGCCGCATGTTCGACGTGTCGGCCGAAGAAACGATTGCGCTCGGACGCGCGCATGGATTGGTCCAATGCCACTGCGCCAGCCGCGAGGACGCGCAAGGGCGCGCCGACGTGCACTGGAGCGTGGTGGGGCTGCAGCGCCCGCGCGCTGCCCCGCCCCGCTGAGCCGACCTCGTCCTCTAGCCGGCGGTCGGGCGAACCGACGCCTGCTTCACCGGATAGCGCGCCACCAGCGCATAGCTGGCCCAGCTGAGGACCGTCATCGTCAAGGCGACGGCGCCTAGCTGGCCGGTCGGCAGAAACGGCGCCGTTGCCTGCGTCGCGACGGCACCGGCTGCCAGCAGGGCCAGCACCATGACGGCGGAGGCACGGCCGAGCTGGGCCTGGGGTACGGCCAGCGCCTCGCTGAATGCGGTCGGGCCACGCACGCCCAGCACCGCGCAAAAGGCGGCCCAGAAGGCCAGCACCCACGGGAACGACAGGCTTTCGCTCCACCACGCGATACACAGCACGGTGCACAGCAGCCCGTGCAGCAGCGCGCCCAGCTGGATCGCATGGCGCGGGCCCAGCCGGTTGCTGATCCTGCCCGCTTGGCTGGCGGCCACGATGAAGCCCGCCACGCCGCACACCTGCGCCAGCGCAAAACCGCTCTGGCCCGTGCCGGCGATCGCGGGAAGCACCTGCGGCGCGCTGGCGACGAAGGCGATCAACGCGCCGAACGACAGTGAATGGGCCAGCGCCAGTCCGACGAAATGCCAATTGCGCAGCAGCGCGCGATAGCCGACCCGTCCGGTCTTCTCCTCGGTCGCCGGCAACGCCACGGGCGTGGCCCGCAGCGCGAACGGCGCGGACACCACCGCGACGATCCCGATGATGGCGAAGGTCGTACGCCAATCGGCGATCAGCAGCAGCGCGGTCCCGAGCACCGGCCCGGCAGCGGGCACGATCGCCTCGATCATCGCGATCGCCGCGATGCCGCGCACGCCGTCCTGCTCGGGCAGCGTCGCCCGCACGACGGTCGGCACCACCACCGTCGCGGCGCCGGCCGCGATGCCCTGTAGCAGGCGAAGGCCGAGCAGCATCGGCAGATCGGGCGCCAACGCACAACCGAAGCTGGTCAGGATCAGCACCAGCAGGCCTGTCCGCACGCAGCGCTTCGGGCCGATCCGGTGCAGCATCTCGCCCCAGACCAGTTGCGAAGCGGCCAGGCCGAGCAGGAAGATCGCGATGGTCAGCTGCCCTTGCGTCACCGTGATGCCGAGGTCCACCTGCATCGTCGGCACGGCGGGCAGGTATAGATCCATGGTCAGCATGCTGGCCGCCGTGATGGTGGCCAGCGGCAGAATGGTACGAATCGATCCGTTGGACAAGCCGTTCTCCGTGCGAATGGATGGGGTGGCTACGCTGATCGGCGCATCACCAGATACAACCCTGCCGCAGCGATCGCCATGCCGGGCCAGGCGGCCAGCGGGATGGTTTCGCCGAGCACGGCCCAGGCGATCAGCGCGGTCATGGGTGGCACAAGAAAGAACAACGCCGAGACGCGGGAGGCCTCGCCGTGGCGAACCATCGCCAACAGCAGTGTCATCGCGACGATCGAATTGGCGAGCACCAGATAGGCCAGCGAGCCGAACAGCGCCGGGGTCCATTGCACCTGCATCGGCTCCAGCCACCACGCCAGCGGCGCGGTCACGGCGAGGGCAACGGTGTACTGCACCAGATTGGCGGTCAGCGGATGGGTGTCCCGGCCGAAGCGCTTTTCCCACAGCGTGCCGGCGGTCATCACCAGCAAGGCCAGCAAGGCGAACACCAGCGCCAGCCGCGACGACAGATCGATCGACGAGGTGGCGAGAATCACCATCGCGGCGCCGCTGGCGCCAAGCAGCAGGCCGATCCAGCGGACCCGGCCGACGCGTTCGCCGGCAATGGCGGGCGCCAGCAGGCCGACAAGGATTGGCTGCTGCGAGGTAATCAAGGCCACCGTGCCCGATGACAGCCCGTATTTCAGGCTCAGATAGGTGAACGAGAAATAGCCGGCCTGCATCAGCAGGCCGACCATCGCCAGATGCCCCCATGCCGCAAGCGTCGGCGGCAAGGTCGGCCGCACCCACAGCCACGGCAGGATCAGCAGTGCCACCACGCAGGCGTAGCGCAGCGCCAGAAAGGTCAGGGGATCGGCGTAGGCCAGACCCAGCTTCAGGAAGACGAAGCCGCTGGACCACAGCAGCAGGAACAGCGCGGGCGCGGTCTTGAGCCATGCGGGGGCGGCGCTTGCCGAGCTGATGCGCTGGGTCATGGGAGAGCGGGATGTCGGTGAGGGTCGGCCAATGTCGGTCTCTTGCCGACTACGGTTTCGGTCAAGCGGGAATACTATACGAACTCGCTATACCAACTCGCTATACGAACTCGCTATACGAACTCGCTCAGCGTTCCGTCCCCTTCGGCTACCACCAACAACAATGAAGCCCGACGCCCGACTCGTTACCGGCCCGATCGGCCGCACCCTGCTGCTGTTCTCGCTGCCCGTGCTCGGCAGCAACATCCTGCAATCGCTCAATGCCTCGATCAATTCGATCTGGGTGGGCCACTATCTCGGCGAGGCAGCGCTGACGGCGACGTCGAACGCCAATATCGTGCTGTTCTTCCTGCTCGGCGTGGTGTTCGGCATCAGCATGGCCAACACCATCATGATCGGGCAGGCGGTCGGCGCGCGCGATCTCGACGAGGCCCGGCGCGTGGTCGGCACCAGCACCACGTTCTTCGTGCTGCTGTCGGTCATCGCCGCGGCGCTGGGCTACCTGTTCACGCCGGACATCCTCAGCGCGATGGGAACACCGGCGGACGCGCGGCCACTGGCGATCCGTTATCTGCGGATCATCTTCCTCGCGCTGCCCTTCATGTACTTCTACAACTTCGTGATGATGACCCTGCGCGGCGCCGGGGACTCGCGCACGCCGTTCTACTTCATGCTGCTGTCGGTGGTGCTCGACGTTGCGCTCAATCCGCTGCTGATCTTCGGCCTCGGTCCGATCCCGCGCATGGACATCGCCGGATCCGCGCTGGCGACGCTGATCGCGCAGCTGGTCAGCCTGGCCGCGATGATGTGGTTGCTCTATCGCCGCAAGCATTTCCTGACGCTGCATCGCGATCAGTTGCGCTACCTGCGGCCCGACCTCGGCATCCTGCGCTCGCTGGTGGCCAAGGGACTGCCGATGGGCCTGCAGATGGTGGTGATCTCGTCGTCCGCGATCGTGATGATGGCGCTGGTCAACCAGTACGGCTCGCAGACCGCGGCCGCGTATGGCGTGGCCTCGCAACTGTGGACCTACGTCCAGATGCCGGCGCTGGCCGTGGGCGCCAGCGTCTCCTCCATGGTCGCGCAAAACGTGGGCGCCGGCCGGTGGGACCGCGTTGCGCGCATCACCGGCATGGGACTGGCGTTCAATCTGGCGATGACGGGAGCGCTGGTCGGGCTGGTCTATCTGTTCAACCGCCATTCGCTGGGCCTGTTCCTGCCGGACGACGGCGGCGCGATCGAGACCGCCCAGCATATCAACGCCATCGTGCTGTGGTCGTTCATCCTGTTCGGCTTCACCATCGTGCTGTTCGGCACCGTCCGCGCGACGGGCGCGGTGATGGCGCCGCTGGCGGTGCTGTTCGTCTCGATGTGGGTGGTGCGCCTGCCGTTCGCCTGGTGGCTCGGCCGCACGATGGGCGCGGACGCGGTGTGGTGGAGCTTCCCGCTCGGCTCGGTGGTGTCGATCACGCTGGCGGCCGCGTACTACCGCTTCGGCAACTGGCGCGCCAGCCAGATACTCCCAGCCGCGCCATCCGCCTGTGAAGTCGTCGGCCAGGCGCCGGACACCAGCATGGGGACGCCGGCGGAGGATGCGTTGAAGCCGGCTGGGCGGGCGGAAACGGTGTGAGCGCTCTGCCCGCCATCGGTCAATGCCAATGCGCGGCTATCGGAAGAACTCGCCCCGCATCAGGAACGTATAGTCGGCCTCGACCGCCATCAGCCAGACCAGCACCAGTAGGCACAGCGGCGGCAGCAGGATCGCGTAGACCAGCGCCAGCCGCTCCCATGCCATATGCATGAACACGGCGACGATCAGGCCGGCCTTGGCGACCATGAAGATCAAAATCAGCGTCCAGCGCAGGGCGCCCTGCAGATGGAAGTAGTCGACCGCGTACGACATGGCCGACAGCACGAACAGCAGGCCCCAGATTTTCAGATAAAGGCCGATCGGATGGGCCTGGCCGGTGGCGCCGTGCGCCTGGTCGGCGGCCGGCGCACCACCGTGCGCAGGCATCGGCGAATCGTGCAGGATGGGCTCGGACATGGCAGGGACCTCACCACAGGTAGAAAAACGCGAAGATGAACACCCAGACCAGATCGACGAAGTGCCAGTACAGCCCCGCGATCTCGACGATCTGGTAGTTGCCGGTGCGCTCGTAGCGGCCGCGCAGCACACGCGTGGCGACCACCAGCAGATAGATGACGCCGCACGACACGTGCAGGCCGTGGAAGCCGGTGATCATGAAGAACGACGAACCGAACTGCGCCGCGCCCATCGGATTGCCCCAGGGGCGCACGCCCTCCTCGATCAGCTTGGTCCATTCGAACGCCTGCATGCCGACGAAGGTGGCGCCGAGCGCAGCGGTGCCGAACATCAGCATCGCGCAGCGCGCGCGATCGCGCCGATAGGCGAAGTTGACGGCCATCGCCATGGTGCCGCTGCTGGTGATCAGCACGAAGGTCATGATCGCGATCAGGATCAGCGGAATCGATTCGCCGCCGATCGTCAGCGCGAACACCTCGCTCGGATTGGGCCACGGCACCGTGGTGGTCATCCGCACCGTCATGTAGCTGATCAGGAAGCAGCTGAAGACGAAGGTGTCGGACAACAGGAAGATCCACATCATGGCCTTGCCCCACGACACCTGGAAGGCATGCCGGTCCGAACCCCAGTCGGCCAGCATGCCGCGCCAGCCGCCGTGCACGGACGCCGCGGTATGCGCCGCAGTCTGTGCCGCGGAATCCGCCACGCGTTCGCCGGGATGCAGTTGGGTCGCCATATCGCCTCCTTCGCTTGCCTGTCCACGTACTACGCGATCAGGCGGTGCCGCAGATGTAGCGCACGATTTCCGGGGTCAGCCAGCCGAGCGCGGCCAGCAGGACCAGCCATACCGCCAGCATGAAGTGCCAGTAGCGCGCCAGCAGCCGCACGCGCAGCGCGGCGCCAGCCCGCGCGCCGGCGCGAAGGCCCTGCCACGCGGCCAGCCACGCCACCAGACCGCCGACCATATGCAGGCCATGCATCCCGGTCAGCATGTAAAAGAAGCTGCCTGCCGGATTGTTGGCCGGCAGGATGTCGGCGGCGCCCAGCGCCTGCCATGCCCACAACTGGCTGGCGACGAAACCGAGCGCGCCGATCCCGCCCAGCATCAGCGTGCGCCGCGCGTTCGACTGTTCGCCTGCCTGCGCCGCACGGGCCGCCCGCCACATCGCCACGCTGCCGAGGACGAGCAGTGCCGTGGACAGCCACACCTGCCATGGCAGCGCGATCGGATGCCAGTCGGCCGAGTCCATGCGCAGGCCGAACGCGACGACGAACAACGAGAACAGCGAGGTGACCACGCCCATGAAGACCCACAGCGCGACGCTGGCGGGCGTCGACCCGGAAGCGTGCTGGCGCATCGCGTCGCCGCCGCGCGGGGCGGGTCCATCGTCGCCGCGCGCGACGCGGTACAGTGCTCCGGTATTCATGCGACGGCTCCCTGGCTAGCATGCGGTTCGGGTTCGGCGCCGCCGGCTTCGGGCGGCGCGTTCTGCGCGATGAAGTCCTCGCGCGCGCCAGGCACGCTATAGGCATAGGCCCAGCGATACACCACCGGCAGATGCGGGCCCCAGTTGCCGTGCTCCGGCGGCGTATGGGGCGTCTGCCATTCGAGCGAGGCGGCGCGCCACGGATTGGCGCCGGCCGGCTCGCCGCGGCGTGCGCTCCAGATCAGGTTGGCGACGAACAGCAATTGCGCGGCCGCGACGACGAAGGCCGCCACCGAGATATAGGCGTTCAGCACATGCGCCGATTCCGGGATGAAGGCGTAGTTCTCGAAGGCGTAATAGCGGCGCGGCATGCCCAGGATGCCGAGGTAATGCATCGGGAAGAAGATCGCGTAGGTGCCGACGAAGGTGACCCAGAAATGCACGCGGCCCAGCGTGTCGTTCAGCATTCGCCCGGTGACCTTCGGATACCAGTGATAGAGCCCCCCGAACACCACCAGGATCGGCGACACGCCCATCACCATGTGGAAGTGCGCGACCACGAAGTAGGTGTTGGACAGCGGGATATCGACGCTGACGTTGCCCAGGAACAGCCCCGTCAGTCCGCCGATCAGGAAGGTGCTGATGAAACCGATTGCGAACAGCATCGGCACCGAGAAGTGGATGTCGCCGCGCCACAGTGTCAGCACCCAGTTGTAGACCTTGATCGCGGTCGGAATCGCGATGATCAGCGTGGTGGTGGCAAAGAAGAAGCCGAAGTACGGGTTCATGCCGCTGACGAACATATGGTGGGCCCACACCACCACCGACAGCACGCCGATCGCCAGGATGGCCCACACCATGGTGCGATAGCCGAAGATGCTCTTGCGCGCATGCACGCTGATCAGGTCGGACACGATGCCGAACGCCGGCAGCGCGACGATATAGACCTCGGGATGGCCGAAGAACCAGAACAGGTGCTGGAACAGCAGCGGACTGCCGCCCTTGTAGTCCAGCTGCTGCCCCATCGACACCATCGACGGCATGAAGAAGCTGGTGCCGATGGTCTTGTCGAGCAGCATCATCACGCCGGAGACGAACAGCGCGGGGAATGCCAGCAGCGCGAGGATCGTCGCCATGAAGATGCCCCAGACGGCAAGCGGCATCCGCATCAACGTCATGCCCTCGGTGCGGGCCTGCAGCACCGTGGTCACGTAGTTCAGGCCGCCCATGGTCGCGGCGACGATGAAGATCAGCAGCGACACCAGCATCAGGATGATGCCCCAGTCGTGGCCGGGCGTGCCGGGCAGGATCGCTTGCGGCGGATACAGCGTCCAGCCGGCGCCGGTCGGTCCACCCGGCACGAAGAAGCTGGCCAGCAGCACGATCACCGACAGCAGGTAGACCCAGAAGCTCAGCATGTTGAGGAAGGGGAATACCATGTCGCGCGCGCCGACCATCAGCGGGATCAGGTAGTTGCCGAACCCGCCGAGAAACAGCGCGGTCAGCAGATAGATCACCATGATCATGCCGTGCATGGTCACGTACTGGTAGTAGGCGTTCGGGTCGATGAAGTCGAACCGGCCCGGAAAGCCCAGCTGCATCCGCATCAGGTTCGACAGCACGACGCCGACCAGTCCGACCACGATGGCGACGATGGTGTACTGCACCGCAATCACCTTGTGGTCCTGGCTCCAGACATAACGCGTCCAGAAGCTGGTGGGCCCGTGGTGGACGGCATCGTCGGCGTAGGCCATGGCGATCTCTCCTGCGGTCAGTGACCTGTCGTGGCGCGCCACATCCGGCTCCGGATGCGGCGCTGCTCTCTTTACTCGTCGCGCTGGGGTTGCGCAGCGCCAGCGTTGCGCCTATTTGCCCGCCGCCTCGCGGGGCGGCCCGGCGGTGGCCCGGATATAGGCGATCAGCGCGTTGACTTCGTCGTCGCTCAGCGGCATTTTCGGCATGATCGGCGCGAAGCCCTTGACCACGCGCTGCTGCGGCTCGCGGATCTCGGTGCGCAGATAGTCGTCGTCGACCTTGGCGCTGCTGCCGTCGGCGAACGTCGACGTATGCCCGTACAGGCCCTTCCAGGTCGGCCCGACGCTGGGCGAACCGTCCACGCTGTGGCAGGCGACGCAGCCCTTGCTCTGCGCCAGCGCCTTGCCCTGTTCGGCGAGATCGGTGGCGGCCGGACCGGGGCCGCGCGTGCCGCTCGGCTGGGCCGGTACCGTGGCCGCCGCGGCGGGCTGCCCCGCGCGCATCGCGACGAAGGTCTGCTGCTTCTGCAGCCAGGCGGTGAAGGCGGCCGGCTCGTCCACCACCACCTTGCCGCGCATGTTGTGATGGCCGACACCGCACAGCTGCGCGCACAGCACGTCGAAGGTGCCGGCGCGCGTCGGTGTGAACCAGAACGAGGTCACCATGCCGGGCACCATGTTCATGCGGGCGCGGAATTCCGGCACATAGAAGTCGTGCAGCACGTCCTTGGAGCGCGCCAGGATCTTGACCGGCCGCCCGAGCGGCAGATGCACCTCGGGGCCGGCGACGATGATGTCGTCCTGCCCGTTCGGATCGTCGGGGTTCAGTCCGAGCGGATTGCCGGGGCCGACGAAGCGCGGATCGGTGGTGCCGAACTGCCCGCCCGCCCCGGGGAAACGGAAGCCCCACGACCACTGCTGCCCGACCACTTCGACCAGCATCGCATCGCGCGGCGGGCGCACATAGTCCGCATAGACGAACAGGCCAGGCGCCAGCAGCGCCATGATGCCCAGCGTGGTGCCGCCGATCAGCCAGAGTTCGAGCTTGTGATTGACTGGCTGGTAGGCCGCGCGGCTGCCGTCGCGATGGCGATAGCGCCAGACCATGTAGCCGACGAAGAGGTTGATGCCGATGAAGAAGGCGCCGGTGATGACGATCGTGATGGTCAGCGTGTCGTCCATCTGTTTCCAGTTGGACGCGAGCGGCGTCGCCCACCACGGGCTCAGGAAGTGGAAGAGCACCGAAGCGACAACCATGACCACGAGTGCGATGGCGAGCGCCATATCGACCCCTCCTTCCGTGCCGCCGGCACGAGGGCTGCCCAAGTCACGCAGCTAGGATAAGACTAGTGCATCCGCTCCGCTCGATTCAAGGCGACGCCGCTTGCGGCCCGTGCCGCAACGCACAAGCGCATGGGGTGTCCATAAAAAACGGCGGCCGGGGTCGAACCCGGACCGCCGTGCATTCGCCGTCGCGGCTCAGTGCGTGACGTCCTTGCTTTCCAGCTTCCAGTACGCCGCCGCGGCGCACATGCCGAACACGATGTTGCCAAACAGCGTGTGCCAGCCGCGCGCATCGGCAAACCACGGGAAGAAGCGCGTCATGCCGTAGAAGTTGATCACGTAGATCACCAGGCCGAACACCGCGCCGACCAGCAGCGCCATGCCGAGGCTGGAGTCGAGCTGGAACGGCGCCATGATCGCTGCCAGGATCATGCCGAGCACCGCGCCCAGCACGAAGTGGATCACCAGTGCGGCCGTGACCGTGGCCACGCTGAACATGCCGCTCTGCAACACGTCGGGGCCCATCACGATGGCCGCGATCATGCGCGTGGTGGGCCACGGGTTGGTGCCCGCGATCATGGTCGACCAGAACAGTTCGAGCACCAGCAACAGCGCGCCGGCGGCCAGGCCGGACACCGCGGCCGCGCTCCAGTCAGGCACGCGGCGCACATAGTGGTGCGAATGCATGTGAAGTTCCATTGCCACCTCCGTCTGCTGTGACGAGACCGGGTCTCGTTCATTTGGACAGCATAGGACACGCGGCGGCAATCGGCGCGAAGGCGCGCATGCCCGGGTCAACCCCGAGCCGCAAAGGCCTTGGATAGTGCGCCTCGCTGCCTATACTGCAGGCATAACAGCATTCCCCACAGAGAGAGAGGAAAGGAGACCGCCATGCCGACCCTGGACATGCACGACCTCGTGTTCCTGATTCCGATGGCGCTGGTTGGGATTATCGTGATGGGCATGGTGCCCGTTGCAGCGCGGCCACTGCAGATCAGTTGCCGCACGCTCGGCGCAATCGCCGGCGCGCTGCTGGGCATGGCCGTACTCGAAGCGATCCCGCTGCTGATCTGAGCGGACCAGCTGGCCACGGATCCGAGCCGGTCCACCGCCGACTCGGCACTTGCCGGTGCGATGCATCGCGACCGGCAGGGAGGCTGACATGTCCCTGTTCTGGATCGCCATCCTGCTCGCTGCCGCGCTGGCCTTGACGGTGGGGCGTGCGCTGTGGCGCAGCATCCGGCCCGCGCGCATGCGCTGGCGCCGCTGCCGACGGATGCGGCGGCGCGCCATGCCGACGCCGCGCAACCGGCCACACAGCCGGCCGCACGCGGGCTCGCACGGGACACTGCAAGGCCGCCTGCAACGCGGCCTGCACCAAGGTTAGCGAAGCGCCTTGCGGGGCATCATTCGAACGAAGAGGTTCCGAAGAACGCGCGTCGATCCGCGACGCGCTGCGTCAGATCTCGATCATCGCGAAGTCGGCCTTCGCCACATCGCATTCCGGGCAGCGCCAATCGTCGGCAATGTCTTCCCAGCGCGTGCCGGGCGCGATGCCGTCTTCCGGCCAGCCCTGCTCCTCGTCGTAGACCCAACCGCAAATCAGGCACACCCAGGTCTTGTAGTCGACGGTTTCCTGCTGCAAAACGAACTCCTTTATTCAATCCGGAGCGAATCATACGCGTTTTTGCTGCGGCGCCACGGTGCCGGCCTCGCAGCAGATCGTGGTCGAAGGCGCCTGCGCGTGACCTGGCGCCGCAAGCGCACCGCGCTGGCATGCACGTTGCAGCGGACTGGCGATCACGCCTCCGATCCGAGCACCGCCAATGCCCGCCATTCCACGCGACACGACCGGGGACCATAGCCTGGCCTTTCTGGCCGACCCCTACCGCTTCATCGCCAAACGCTGCCGCGCCCTGCAATCCGATGTCTTCGAAACGCGCTTGCTGCTGCGCCGCACGCTGTGCATGACGGGGCCCGAGGCGGCCGCACTGTTCTACGACCCGCAGCGCTTCCAGCGTGGCGGTGCCGCGCCCGAGCCGCTGCGCGCGACGCTGTTCGGCAAGGGCGGCGTGCAGACGCTCGACGGCGACGCGCACCGGATGCGCAAGGCCCTGTTCATGCACGCAACCGAGCCGGAGCGCATTGCGTCGTTGTGCGACGCGGTTGCGCAGCAATGGCTGCTGTCGGCCCGCTCGTGGTCCGATGGTCAGCCGGTGGCGCTGTACGATGCGCTGCATCCGCTGCTGACCCGGGCCGTATGCAGCTGGGCCAGCGTGCCGTTACGCGAGCATGAGGTCGAGCCGCGTTGCCGGCAGTTGACCGCGCTGTTCGACCAGGCGGCCGCGCCGGGGCTGGGCCATTTCCGCTCGCGGCGGGCGCGCGACCGCGTCGAGGCGTGGCTGTCGCGGCTGATCGATCAGGCTCGGGCCGGGCAGTTCGAAATTCTCGAGCACACGCCGATGCACACGGTGGCATGGCACCACGACGCGGATGGCCAGCTGCTGCCGCCGCGCATCGCCGCCGTCGAACTGGCGAACCTGCTGCGGCCGACCGTGGCGGTCTCCGTCTTCATCGTATTCGTCGCGCATGCGCTACACCTGCATCCGGCATGCCGCGAGCGCCTGCAGCAGGGCGATCCCGCGTACCTGGACGCCTTCGTGCAGGAGGTGCGCCGGTGGTATCCGTTCTTCCCGGCGGTGGTGGCGCGGGTGCGCGAGGACTTCGAATGGAAGGGCTATCGCTTTGTGCGCGGCCGGCGCGCGATGCTGGACCTGTACGGCACCAACCGGGATCCGCGCAGCTGGGACGACCCCGAGGCCTTCGCGCCCGAGCGCTTCCTGGCGCGCGCCTCGACGCCATTCGACTTCATCCCGCAGGGCGGCGCGCAGGCCGCCGATCATCATCGCTGCCCCGGCGAGGGAATCACCGTGGCGCTGATGAAGCAGGCGGTCCTGTTCCTGCTGCGCGCGCTGCGCTACACCGTGCCGGAACAGGACCTGACGCTGGACTTCGCCCGCCTGCCGGCGCTGCCGCGCGACCGCATGGTGATTCGCGACGTGCGGCTGGTGCACCGGCGAGCCGGCGCCCCTACTGCCGGATCGTGAAGTCGACCCGATTCGGGGAACCCTTGTCCTTGATGCCCTCGGTATCGAGCTTGGGCGCCGTCAGGAACAGGCGCGCTTCGGGCACCTTGCCCTCGCGCTCGAGCGCCTGCTTGACCGCCAGCGCACGCCGTTCGGCAAGCTGCCGCAGCCCCCCGTCGGTGACCGGCGCGTTCTGCAGCAGCAGCGCCTCCATCTCGGCCGTCGGCAGCGACTTGGCCATGCCGATCAGGTTGCGCGGCTTCTTGATCGATGAGCGCCGGTAGACCGCCTCCAGGTACTTCGGATACTCCTGCGGGCTGACGGTCACCTTGGCGCCCTGCTCGTCGTCCTCGTCGTCGGCCACCCGCTGTTCGCGCGCGGACTGCCGCAGTTCGCGCACCTTCTGCTCGGCGACCTGCTCGTCGAGCCAGGCGCGGCGCGCGCCCGCGGCGTCGGTGGCCGGATCGATGCGGCCGGTGATCTCCAGCCGCAGGCCAGGCCGATCGTTCAGGGCCTTGCCGAGCGTCTCGATCTTCTTGCGCCCCGCATCGGTCAGGTTCGCCGATCCCGGGGTGAACTCGACATAGCCGAGTTCGTCGCCACCGCCGAAGGCCGAGGCAATCAGCGAGAACGGCGAGGTGATCGCCTTGGTCAGCAGGTTGACGATCACGCGCATGATCACGCCGCCAATGCTGAATTCGGGGTCCGACAACGAACCCGATACCGGCAGGTTGACGTCGATCACGCCATTGCGGTCCTTCAGCAGCGACACCGCCAGCAGCACCGGCAGCTTGGTCGCGGTGGGGCTGTCGACCTTGTCGCCGAACGTCAACTGGTCCAGGAACAGGTGGTTGCTCGCGTTCAGATGGCCGTTCTCGATCTTGTAGGCGACGTCGACCGTCATCTTGCCCTTGGTGATCGGATAGCCGGCGTACTTGGTCGCATACGGCGTCAGCCGCGTCAGCTCGACGCCCGCCGCCTTCGCTGCGATATCGAGGTAGAGCTGCTCGCCCAGCGGATTAAGCTTGCCGCCGATCGTCACCGGCGCATCGTCGTCGAGCCGGCCCTCGAGCACCAGGTCGGCCGGCGCCGGATCGCCGGTCGACACCTTGGAGATCGAGCCATGCATGCCGGTCAGGTTGGCGGTGTAGTTCGGCTTGACGAAGAAGTCGGAGAAGTTGATGTTGCCCTTGTCGATCTTGACGCCGCCGATGCGGATCTGCGGACCGGCCGCGGTGCCCTTGGCCGATCCCGCCGCCGGCGCGGAGGCGCTGGCGGCCGCCGTCGCCGACGCGGGCCGGGCCTCGGGCGCGCTGGCCGGTGCGGGCGCGGTATTGGCCTGCGTCAGGCTGGTGGTCGGTGCCGGCTGGCCCTGTTGCGCCCCGCCGGAAACCACGTCCTGCAGATTCAGCCGGCCGTTCGCGTTCAGGATCACGCGCGCATAGAAGTCGTTCAGCGCGATCTGGCCCAGCGCCAGGCGCAACGGCCCCTTGCTGTCGTCCATATGGAAGTCGATGCCGCTCAGGCCCAGCGAGCGCCAGCGGATGAAGTCCTCGCCGTTGAGGCGGTCGACCGTGCGCACATTGCTCAGCTGCGCGGTGCCGGCGAAGGCCGCGGCCACCGGCTTGCCGGTGGGCACCGCGACGGACAGCCGCCCGTTGACCGTGGCGTTGCCCGCGCGCAGCGCCGCATTGAAGCGATCGGCCAGATAGGGCTGGAACGGTGTCAGGTCCCACTGCCGCGCATCGACGCGCATCTGCAGCGCCGGCAGCGTCGGCTGCACGGTGCCGTCGAGCGACAGCACGCCGCGGCGGCCCGATTCCACCTTGGCCTTGAGCGCGATCGGCGTGGCGGCCAACGGCCAGCGAACGGCGCCAGTCTTGACGTCGATGCCGCGCAGCTGGTGGACCACCGGGCGGTTGCCGTTGGCGGCGGCCGGCTGGTAGTCGGTCAGGCGCAGCTTGCCGCCTTCGATCGCCACGCTGCCGACGTCGACCTGCCACGGTTTGGCGGGCGCTGCGGCGGCGTTCGTCCGCGGTGCCGAGCGCGCGGATTGGGCCGATTGGGCCGATGGGGCCGATTGGGCCGCCTTGGCACTGGCGGCGCGCGACTGCGCGACCCAGATGCGCGAGGCTTCCACCAGTTGGCCGCGACGATCGCGTACGGCGGCCAATTGCGGGTTGCTCAGGCCGATCTGCGCCACCTGCAACGACTGCCCGGCCAGATCGAAACGCAGCCCGTCCAGCGTCAGCTTGTCGGCGCTCAGCAGCGGCAGCTTGTCGCCGACCAGATCGCCGCGCTGGCGCGCACGCTGCTCGCGCCGCCTGGCCACGGCATCGTCCGCAGGGGTGGCGGCGGCACGCGGCGCCGCTGCCGGATCGCGCAGCGCGATATGGACGTCGCGCATGGCGACGCGCGAATTGTCCAGCGACAGCGCAAAGGCCGGCGCGGCCCACGACATCCGGTAGTTCAGCTCGGCGTCGAGCGCGGACTGGCCCAGCTGGATGCGCAGTTCGCCCGGGAACCAGGCGGCGAAGGTCTGCGGCTGCAATCCGTCGGCGCGCAGCGTGCCGGCCAGCGTGGCGTCCCGCAGCGACAGCGTGCCCTGGTGCGCGATGGTCTGGCCGTCGGCCACCACCAGGGTGGCGTCGAGCTTGGCCGGCTTGTCGCTGTCGCCGGACAGGCCGTCGACCTGCACGTCGACCGGTCCGAGCGCCAGCGTGCCGGGGCCGGAGAATGCCGCCTCGTCGCGCAGCGCCACGCGGGCCTGCTTCAGCGCGAGGCGATCGATGGTGTAGCGCCAGGGCTTCGCATCGCCGGCCGGCTGTCGCGCCACCGGGGCGGAGGCAGCCGGTGCCGAGGCGGCCAGCGGCGCTGACGCCGAATTTGAAGCCGAGTTTGTAGCCGAACTGGAAGGCGCAGCGGCCGCCGGCGCGGAGGCCGGCGCCGATGCCGCGGCCGTCTTGGCGGGCGTCGCCGCGCGGGGCAGGAAGGCGGTCGCCAGATCCAGCGTGCCGTCGGCGCGCCGCAGCGCGCGCAGGTCCAGCCCGTCCAGCGTCACGGCGCGCAGATGAATCAGGTTGTCGGCGGGGGCCAGCCGCGCGATATCGACCGTCAGCTTGCCAGCCTGCAGCAGCGGCGCGTCGTCGCGCTTGCGCACATCGGCCTCACGCAGCGTGGCAGTGCCGGAAACCTCGATCTGCTGCTGGTCCTGCTGCTGGCGAAAGCCCACCACCAGCCGCGTATCGAGCTTGCCCGCCTTGACTTCGGCGTCGGTCAGCCGCGGCGCGAACGGCATGAAGCGGACCAGATCGAGCCCGTTCAGATCGAGGTTCAACTTCGCTTCGCGCGCATCGGCAAACGGCAGCATGGTGCCGCTGACCGCCAGCGGCGAGCCGTTGATATGGGCGCTGATGGTCGGCTGCGTGACGATATTGACGTCGTGCGGCAGATTGGACAGGAAGGGCAACGTGACCGTCAGATGGTCCACGCGCTGCGTCTCGCCGAGCATCCTGTCGTCGAAGCGCAGCGAGCTTCCCGTCAGCGCGATGTTGTTGATCGAGAAGCGGGCCGGTTCGCCATCGTCCGGGCTTTTCGGCCTGGCGGCCAGCCGGTCGCGGATGTCGTCGAAGCTGAGCCGGCCGTCGGCTTCGCGCACAACATGCACGGCCAGCCGGTCGATATGGACCGCGTCGACCACCGGGGCGAGGCGCCACAGCGAGGCGATCGACGCGTCGATATCGGCCGAGCCCAGCGTCAGCATCGGCGTGGTGCCATCCGGCTCGAAGATGGTGACATCGCCGACCGTCGCGGCCAGCGAGAACGGCCGCACCTGCGCCGTGCCGATCGTCACCTTGCGCCCCAGCGCCTCGCTGGCCTGGCTCGCGGCCAGCGAGCGGATCAGCGGCGGCCCGCCGAAGTAGCCCGCCAGACCGAAGATCGCCACTGCCGCCGCAATGCCGCCCGCGACGCGCAGGCCCGTACGCCGGCGCGGCGTCGCGGTGGCGGCCTGCATCGAAATCTTGAATGCCATGTCGTCCCGAAGAAAATGACCCCCACAGCCGCACGTGCCCGGCGGTTTCGCCTTGCCGCCATTGCGGCCTTGCGCCCTGCGTTGCACGTCCTTGGCCCCAGTTGTGCTCTGGATCCCACTTTTTTGGGCATTATGGTAATGCTTCATGACACGGCGCGGGGGATTATTGCGGCCGGCGCATCGGCATCAGCGCGGCCGATCTGGTATCGTTTCGCCTTTGCGAAGCGTTCCGTCGCATGCCCGAGGCGCACCCGTTCTCAGGCCCTGCCTCTATTCCGCGCTGTACCCGCCGGCCGTACTCTCACACTTACCCGTGTTCCACGCTTCGCATGCGATCCGCTCCATGCGAGTTTTTGCGAGTTCTCAATGTCCACCACCAGCAGTACTGTCGGCACCGGCGGCGCGTCGCTCGAACGCGCCGCGCGCCCGCTGACCGGTCAGGATTACAAGACCCTGTCCCTCGCCGCCCTGGGCGGCGCCCTCGAGTTCTACGACTTCATCATCTTCGTCTTCTTCGCCACCGTGATCGGGCAGTTGTTCTTCCCGCCCTCGATCCCGGACTGGCTGCGGCAGTTGCAGACCTTCGGCATCTTCGCCGCCGGCTATCTGGCGCGTCCGCTGGGCGGCATCATCATGGCCCACTTCGGCGACCTGCTCGGGCGCAAGAAGATGTTCACGCTGTCGATCCTGCTGATGTCGGTGCCCACGCTGCTGATGGGCCTGCTGCCGACCTACCATGCGATCGGCCTGCTGGCGCCTGTCGCGCTGCTGCTGCTGCGCGTGCTGCAAGGCGCCGCGGTCGGCGGCGAGGTCCCCGGCGCCTGGGTCTTCGTCTCGGAACACGTGCCCAACCGCCACGTCGGCTATGCCTGCGGCACGCTGACGGCAGGCCTGACCGCCGGCATCCTGCTCGGCTCTCTGGTGGCGACCGGCATCAACACGATCTTCACGCCGGAGCAGCTGACCGATTGGGGCTGGCGCGTGCCGTTCCTGCTGGGCGGCGTGTTCGGCATCGCATCGATGTATCTGCGCCGCTGGCTGCATGAAACGCCGGTGTTTGCCGAGCTGCAGCGCAAGAAGGCGCTGGCGGCCGAAATGCCGCTGAAGGCCGTGGTGCGCGATCACCGCGGCGCGGTGGCGGTATCGATGCTGCTGACGTGGATGCTGTCGGCCGGCATCGTCGTCGTGATCCTGATGACGCCGACCTTCCTGCAGAAGCTCTATGGCTTCGACGCGCGCACGGCGCTGGTGGCCAACAGCGTGGCCACGCTGTGCCTGTCGATCGGCTGCGTGGTGGCCGGCGCGCTGGCCGACCGCATCGGCGCACGCCGCACGCTGTTCTTCGGCGGCCTGTTCCTGGCGGTCAGCAGCTATCTGTTCTACACGGTGATCCATCAGCGCCCCGACCTGCTGCTGCCGCTCTATGCGCTGGCCGGCTTCGCGGTGGGCACCATCGGCGCGGTGCCGTTCGTGCTGGTCAACGCTTTCCCGGCGCATGTCCGCTTCTCGGGCCTGTCGTTCTCGTACAACCTGTCGTACGCGATCTTCGGCGGGCTGACGCCGATGGCGGTGACGCTGATGCTCAAGAACGATCCGCTGGCCCCTGCGCACTATGTCGTCGCGCTGTGCGCGTTGGGCATGGTGACCGCGCTGTTCGCGCGCAAGCCCGCCAGGCTGTAAGCGAACCGGGCGCCGTTGCCCGGGGGCTGCGCCCCCCGGGCGCCTTAACGGCGATGCTCGCGGAAGAACTCCCACATCAGCATGCTGGCCGCCGGTCCGGTGTCGCTGTGATAGCGATAGGCGGGGTCGCCGCCGCTCCAGGCATGGCCGAGCCCCGCGACTTCGCATAGCTGCACGAGGTCGCGGCGCGAGTAGCCGAAGCGCGACTCGAGGTAGTGGCCGGCGGGCATGGCGGTGCCATCGCCTTCGCCGCGCGCGCGGCCGTGCTCGTGGCGCGTCGACGCGCCGGCAGCCAGCACCGGCTCACCGTCGCGACGCTCGCCGTCGACCCGATCCGGCAAGCGGTTGTAGGCCAGGAACTGCCGCGCCAGCAGGCGCGCATTGACGGGGTGCACCACCTCGTCCTGCATGCCATGCAAGATCAGCGCCGGCATCGGCTTGCCAGCCAGCCCGATGCCGGCCGCGTCGAGCAAGGCCGCCGGCTCGGCCCGTGAGCCCTGCTGCATGGCCCGCAAGCCCGAGCGCGCCGAATCGGCGGCACCGACCACCACGCCGGAGTGCAGGCCGACCGCGGCGATGTTGTCCGGATAGCGCAAGGCCACCACGGCGGCCATCGCGGCACCCGCGGACAGGCCGGCCAAGTAGACCCGTTCAGGGCAGACATCGCGCCGCAGGGCCAGCGCGTCGATCAGCGCGGCGATCGCCTGCGCCTCGCGCGCGCCCTCGCTGGCGGCGAGGTCGAACCATTGCCAGCAGCGCTGCAGTTGCCGGCGCAGCGGCTGCTCGGCATAGGCGACCAGGAAACCCTCGCGCTCTGCCAGGGCATTCATGCGCGTGCCGGCCGCGAAGTCCTCGGCGGTCTGCCGGCAGCCATGCAGCATCACCACCAGCGGCAGCGGCCCGCTGTGCCGGCGCGACGGCTCGTAAAGCCAGTAGCTCAGTTGCGATACCAGCTCGCCAGGCATTGCCGGCAGCTTCAAGCGCCGCTGCGACCACTGGCCCGGCAGCGGACCGGCGGGCAGCGCGAGCGGCGGGGGGACTCGTGTGCGGGCCGCCGGTGCCGCCGGACGCAGTCTCTGCAGTCGATCCAGCCAGCTGCCCAGGTGACGGGCCGACTGGCGGGGCAGCGTGCCGACCTGCCGCCACGGACGCTGCCAATTTCCCATCAAGCTTCTTGCCATGCGCGGATTGTGGAAGCGCGCGAACGCTTCGGTTCATTTTGCTGCGTTGCAGCATAGCACATGAAGTTGAACGCATTTCGCTTACCAATGTAGGACAGTGACTGACAGCACACCGGCAATCGGCTCGCTATGGTTTCGCCATGGCGAACGGGCAGCCCGCCCGCACCGCCGTTCGAGGCGTCCTCGATACCGGTATCTTCATGCGGAACTCGCTTTTGCTTTCGTTGCCCCACCCATGGCGCGCCGCCGCGCTGATCGCCTGTGCATCGTGGCCGGCCGTGGCCCAGCATGGCGACGCCGCCGCCTCGACCGCCGCGCCATCGAGCATGTCGGCGCTGGCCCGACTGCTGGTCGGCGTGGCCGATGGCCGGCCCACCGGCATGAACGGTGTGACGCGGCTGACCGGTTCCGGCAGCAGTACCGACGTGGCGCTGCGCAGCGCCTGCCGCGAGCTGACGCGTTCCGGCCCCATCCTGCTCGATAGCGCCACGCGTCTGGACGGCTGCCGCGGCGAAAGCGGCAAGCGCGTGGTCTTCCATCTGAATCTGGTTCGCTTCGACGCCTCCCGCGAGGGCACCGCGGGCTTCATGGCCAGCGCCACGCCGGCTCTGGTGCGCGGCATCTGCCGCAATCCCGATGTGCCGGTGCTGGGCCGCCTGGGCATCGCGCTGGTGTTTCGCTACACCGGCATCGGAGACCGGCCGGTCGGTGAGATTGCGATCGCGCCCGGCCGCTGCGAACAGGATTGATCGCGGCATCGGATTCCGGGCAACTCGTCCGATAGAACACCGTCCGCGTCGAACTGCGATAGTCGCGGCATGGCGCATTGGCTAGATTCCTCCGCTTCACCGTGTCCGTCCGGAGGTCGCCTCGATGCCATCCCCTCTTGCCAACCGCACGCTGTGCATGGCGGCGACGATGCGCCGGCCTGCCGATGCAGCGCTCTGAGCGCCGGCTGTGCGGGCTGATGTCGTGCGGCTGCCTGCTGTGGGCGGCGCTGGTGGCAGCCGAGTTCGGGCGCACCCAGACGCAGCGCGACGACACCGGTGCGGTGCGCGAGCGGCTCGCCGACACGCTGACCGGCGCCGAACGGCGCTGGCTGGCCGCGCATCCGGTGGTGCGCTACAGCGCGTCGCCGATCGGGGGACCGATGGCCTTCGTCGGCACTGGCGGGCACGCGGCCGGCATCGCCGTACAGACGCTGGAACAGGTCGGCCGCATCACCGGCTTGCGCTTCGAACCGGTCTGGCAGCAAGACCCCGCGGCCCGCGAAGCGGCGCTGCGCGACGGCACGGTGCTGCTGGTGCCGGCGGTGGCGGCGGACTCATCCGCGCCGCCCGATGCCGCCGCGATGCGCGAATCGGCACGCCGGACGCACCGGTTGCAGCCATCGCTGCCCTATCTGATCACGCCCTGGGTCATCACGACGCACGTCGCCAACGGCGCCATCCGCGACGCCGCCGGCCTGGCCGGCATGCGCATCGCCGTGCGCCGCAGCAGCCCGGGCCTGGCGGAGCGGCTTGCGCAGGTGCCCAACGCCACCATCATCCGCACCAGCTCCACGACCGAGGCCTACCGCATGGTTGCGCGCGGCCAGGCTGACGCCGCCGTCGACACGCTGACCTGTGCGCATTACATGGTCCGGTACGCCTTCGCGCCATGGCTGCGCGTGGCCGCTCCACTGGGCCCACAGCCTGCCGCGATCGGCTTTGGCGTCTCGCCAGCAGCGCCGCAACTGCGCATGATCCTGAACAAGGCGCTGGCCGCCATCCCGCCGACGCACTGGGACGCGCTTAAGGCCGACTGGGCGTCGGCGGCGCCGATGCCGGCCGCGGTGCGGGCGCCCGTGACAGCGCGACACCGACACCGACCATGGCTACTGACCTGCTCGCTCGGCACCATGCTGTGGATGACCGCAATGGGCGCATGCGCGGTCGCCCTGCATCGCCATGGCCGGCGTATCGCCCGCGCCGCCCACACGCTGCACCGGCGCCTGGGCAGCGCGCGCCCGGCCAGCCGCCGAGGCGCAGCCCGCATGCGAGCGTCGGCGGACGGGCGCCGCGCGCCCGTGCCTGGCGTTGGCGCAGCGTCTGGCGCTGCGTCCGGCGCATCGTCGGGCGCGGATCGCCTGGGCTTCCTGGCGACCATCTGCCATGAAATCCGTACACCGATGCACGCGGTGATCGGCATCCTCGACTTGCTGAAATACAAGACCGCGGTCCATGGCGAGGCTCGCCACTACATCGACACCGCGCACGATTGCGCCAAATCGCTGGTCGCCCTGGTCGGCGATCTGCTCGACATGGCGAAACTGGAGGCGGGCCGGATGGAAATCCGGCCCGAGCCGGTGCAGCTCGATACGCTGTTGCAGCAATGGGTCCATACATTCCGCCCGCTGGCATCATCGCGCGGTCTGCGTATCCGCCTGCACCTTGGCGCGCTGCGGGCCCGGCGCCATCGGGCCGATCCGCAGCGGCTGCGGCAGGTCGTCGGCAATCTGCTCAGCAATGCGATCAAGTTCGGCGGCCATGGCGACATCACGGTCAAGCTGGAGAGCGCGGGCGAGGACGTCAATCGGGAAACCGTGCGCATCGTGGTTCGCGACCGCGGCCCGGGCATCGCCGCGGACCAGATGCCGCGGCTGTTCGAACCCTTCTACCGGGCCGCGGAAGCGGGCGGCACCAGCGGCACCGGCCTGGGCCTGTCGATCTCGCGGCAGCTCGCCCGACAGATGGGCGGCGACCTCGAACTGATCAGCCGGCCGGGCCACGGCACGACGGCGGTGCTGACCCTGACGCTGGCCGCAGAGGCGTGCGCCGGACGCGCGCTGCGCGGCAACGGCCATCAGGCCGGCCGGCCCGCGATCGCGCCGCTGCACAAGGGCTATTGCGCGCTGATCGTCGATGACCACCCGGCGGGCAGGATGCTGCTGGCCCGCCAGCTGCGCCATCTGGGCGTGGAGGCAGTCGGTACCGGCGATGCGCACGAGGCGCTGGTGCGGTGCGCGGCGCCGGACGCCGCCTTCGATTTGGTGATCCTGGACTGCAATATGCCCGGGATGGACGGCTTCACACTGGCGCACAAGCTGCGCGCCCAGGAACGCGCCCTGGCACGGCCGCGCGTGCCCGTGCTCGGCTACAGCGCCGACGCCCGGCCGCATAATCGCCAGCAGGCCCTGGCAGCCGGCATGGACGATTGCCTGTTCAAGCCGATCGATCTCGACGCCCTCGGTCGCGCATTGCAACACTGGCTGGGCGACCGGCCAGGCGTGCGATGCGCCTCGACGACGTTCGGCGCGGCGACCGTCACGCCGGACTCCGATGCGGCGGTACGGGCCGCCTTGCTGGCCGGCAATACGGCAGACCTGGCCGCACTGCGGGTCGCGGTGGCCCGCGCCGACTGGCAGGCGGCTCACGCCGTCGCGCACCGTATCAAGGGTGCCGCCCGGCTGGTATCGGCCGATGCCGTTGCGCAGCGTTGCGAGGCCCTGGAGGCCGCATGCCGGGATGGTGATGCTGCCGGGGTCGCGGCCGCGATGGCGCAGCTGGTGCCGGCGCTGGCGCGGTGGGCGAGGACGCTGTCGAGCTGAGGGAGCGTGCCGACGGGAACCAGCCCACCCGCCTGGCCGCCGATCGCGTTTTGAGACCCGCGTTTTGAGACTGGTCTTATCCCTTCGCGCGCCCTTCCCCGCTAATCTGGCGGGGCATTGCAGCGCTTTCCGACTATTTCCCGTTTTTGGTCTGGGGGTGGGCATGCGCGCTGTCGCTGTGTCGAGCCGTCGTCGTCCCGTCCGTATCTCCTTTGTGTTACCGGCCTCCCGATACAGATCCGACGCGCTTTGCGCCGCACGGCATTTGTCGCGCGGCGCTTCTTTTCCGATGGACCGCACGCCCCGGGCACCAGCCGCGCTCTGCAATGCTGCTCGGCAAGCGGCGCAGGAGCAATGGCATGGCACTGAACATCGTCGTCGCGGACGACCACCCCGCGATCTCCCTGGCGATCCGTAGCGTTCTGCAGGGGCACGCCGGCTGGCAAGTCTGCGCCGACGTGACGACGCCCGAGGCATTGTTTCGGGCCATCGCGAGCTGTACGCCGGACGTCGTGGTCACCGACTACCACATGCCCGGCGGCCAGGCGAAGGATGGATTGCGGATGCTCGGCCAGATGCGACGGCAGCATCCGCAGATGCGCGTGGTGGTGCTGACGATGATGACCAACCCGCTGATCCTGCGCGCCATCGCCGAGGTGCCGGTGCAAGGCATCCTGTTGAAGGATTCGCCGCTCGACGAGCTGGTCCATACCCTGGTCCAGGTCGAGCGCGGCCAGACCTATATCGGCAAATCGGCGGCGCGCATTCTGGCGGAATCGAGTGCGCGCTACCCCTGCGCGGAGGAGCGGGCCGGCATTGGCAGCCTGTCGGTACGGGAAACGGAGGTGCTGCGGCTCTATCTGAGCGGCAAATCGGTGACTCAGATCGCCACGGCCTTGAGCCGCAGCGTCAAGACCATCAGCCGGCAGAAGAACTGCGCGATGCAAAAGCTGGGGGCCAGCAACGACAGGGAACTGTTCGACTTCGCCGCCCGCCAGGATTTGATGCTGCCGCAGCCGTCGGCGGGTTAGCCGACGGCGTACGGAGGGGATGCGCCCTTATTCGGCGGAGCGTGGCGCCGCGATGACCGGCGACACGGCGGGTTCGCCGCCATCCTGGTCGTCTCCCGGGCGGCGCTGCTTGCCGCCGGCCGCGCGCTGCTCCCAGAAGACCGCGTTATCGATGCCAAGCGGACCGGGCACGAAGTTCGGGTCGATGCCCTGCCGCTTCTGCGCCTCGTAGTCGCGCAGTGCCTTCAGCGCAGGCTTCTGCAGGATCACGATCGCGACGATGTTGAGCCATGCCATCAGGCCCACGCCGATATCGCCCAGCGCCCATGCCAGCGTCGCGGTGCGCACGCAGCCGTACAGCGTGGCGGCCAGGATTGCGACCTTCAGCAGGAACACCATCCACGGGCGGTGAATCTTGCGGTTGATATACGCGACGTTCGTTTCGGCGATGTAGTAGTACGCGACGATGGTCGTGAATGCGAAGAAGAACAGCGCGATCGCGACGAAGGCCGCGCCGAAGCCCGGCAGCACGCTTTCGACCGCATGCTGGGTGAAGCCGGGGCCCGCCTCCACGCCGGCCAGCCCGGTGTGCAGCGCTTCCTTGGCAGGGCCGACCACGTTGTAGGCTCCGGTGATCAGGATCATGAAGGCCGTCGCCGAGCAGACGAACAGCGTGTCGACATAGATCGAGAACGCCTGCACCAGGCCTTGCTTGGCCGGATGCGAGACTTCGGCGGCCGCCGATGGGTGGGGGCCGGTACCCTGGCCGGCTTCGTTCGAGTAGACGCCGCGCTTGACGCCCCACTGGATCGCCAGGCCCAGCACCGCGCCGAAGGCCGATTCCAGTCCGAAGGCGCTACGCAGGATCAGGCTCATGACCTCGGGCAGCTTGCCGATATTGAGTGCGATGATCACGCAGGCCACCAGGATGTAGCCCAGCGCCATGAACGGCACCACGATCTCGGCGAACCTGGCGATGCGCTTGACGCCGCCGAAGATGATCAGGCCCAGCAGGATCACCAGCACCGCACCGGTCACCGCCGGGTCGATGCCGAACGAATTGGTCATGCCGGCCGCGATGCTGTTCGACTGCACGCCGGGCATCAGCACACCGCACGCCACAATCGTGGCCAGCGCGAAGATCCAGGCGTACCACTTGGTGCCCAGGCCTTTCTCGATGTAGTAGGCCGGGCCGCCGCGATACTGGCCGTCCACCTCTTCCTTGTAGATCTGCGCCAGCGTCGATTCGACGAACGCCGTGCTCGCGCCCAGGAAGGCCATCACCCACATCCAGAACACCGCGCCCGGACCGCCGAAGGTAATGGCGGTCGCCACGCCGGCGATATTGCCGGTGCCGACCCGTCCCGACAGCGACATCGCCAGGGCCTGGAAGGAACTGACGCCCTGCGCCGAGGACTTGCCGTCCAGCATCAGGCGGATCATGCCGAAGAAGTGGCGCACCTGGGCGAACCGGGTGCGGATCGAGAAATACAGGCCGACACCCAGGCACAGATAGATCAGTGCCGAGCTCCAGATGATGCCGTTGATGGCATCGACAATTTCGTTCATGGCGAATCTCCGAGTCGGGTTCGGGCGAGATGGTGCCCGTCATGTCGGCGGTCGAGTCGCCTCGGGGTCGAGGCAAAACCGCCCCCCTGGAAAAAGGCGTAACCATACCGCAACCCTTCGTTTTTCCCCCACCTAGGGAGAACCCGGACTCGTCGTCCGAAACGAGGCCTGGCGCGTTGTGGATGCAGGATCGTGCACCACGAGCGGGCATGATCGACGGGATCGTAAGTGCCTGAAATTGTGTCGACGGGAAACAAAAGTCGGCACTGGCAGGCGGTTTTTACGTCACCGAACCACAAGTTACACAACTGTTTCATGTCGCCGCCGCCGAGGCCGGCCGCAGGCCCAATCGTGCGTCGTAACCTGAACGCTCCCCTACCGCTCCAATGGATGCAGAGGAAATTCATGTCTGAACGATTGATCATGCTGGACGTGCCCGGGGTGCTGTTCTCCGAGCGCTCCGCCGCGCGGCTGGGCGGCAAACCCGAGGCCGGCCTGGTGCGCGAGCTGCGCCTGTTCGACCCCGTCGCCCTGGGCTTCGTACGGCGGCTGTTCGGACTCGCCGGCGCCCGCGTGGTGCTGCCGCACGCCTGGGGTGCCAGCGCCCGCGCGGCTCTGGTGCAGCAGCTTGACCTGCAGGTGCATGCATTCGCGCCGGCCGCTTCGGGCGGCTTTGGCGCCGAGGTGGCCGCCTATCTTGCGACGACGCGGACGACTGCGCAGAACTACGTGGTGCTGACGGCCGATGGGGCCTCCGTCGACGCGTCGCTGCAATCCCGCCTGATCGCGCTCGATCCGGCCAAGGGCCTGACGCTGGACGACTTCAAGCAGGCGTTGGACCTGCTCGGCGTGGCCTGCCCCAACGGCATGTACCCGCCGACGCAGCCCGACCCGCGCCTGCAGGCACGCTTGCAACAGCTGCGGCGCGCCGCCCGCCACGGCGCCCTGCCCGGACTGGTTCCGTCGGCCTTGGCCGAGGCCGCACACGCCTGAGCTGGAGCACATGCCCGAGCGCCTGCGTCGGGATCGGCCCGCATAGGCAGTCCCGCCCCTCGTCTGCATAATGTGGCGGCACGAACCGAGGGGGGGCGGAGATGACAGCAGCCGCGCTGGCTGACCGACGCGGCATCCACTGGCGACGCGGCTGGCCGCGGCATCTGCCGGCGATCCTGGCCGCAGCCTGGACATTGGGCTCGCACGCGCAACCTGCCGGCCCGGCGGAGGCGTCCGCCGCGCCTGCCGGCGCCTCTGCTCCCGCTCCTGCCCCCGCTCCCGCTCCCGCTCCCGCCGCCTCCGCCGCCGAGGCCGGCATCGCTCCGCCGATCTGCCAGGCGCCCTGGTTTCGCAGCGGTGCGCGCGCGCAGCTCGAGGCCGATGGCCAGATGCCGATGTCGATCACGATGACGGTGCGCCACCCCGGCCCCGTGCCGGGCGGCTGCGCGGCCTGGCTCGACATCCATTCCAAATCCGCACTGGCGGCGATGATGGGCCCGCCGGTGGTCATGGATCAGATGCACCGACTGACCCTGCTGCGCGATGCGGGCTCGGCCAATGGCCGGATCAGCAGCCAGCACGCCACCATCAACGCGCAGGCGCGCTATGCCCGGCTGTTCGGCGAGGCGTCGTTCGAGGGCACCGGCCTGTTGTCCTATGCCGGCCACGATATCCGCGAGGGCATCACGCTGCCCGGCGAGTCGCTGCACTCCAGCGCCAGCCTGCAGATCAACAGCCTGCATTCGGGCGAAGCGGTGACCACCATCCGCGTGCCGCGCGCGTCGATCCACATCGGCGAGCGGCGCGTCGGCCGACGACAGCACATCGACACGCCGCTCGGCCGGCGTGAATGCCTGCCGATCCGGTACGACAAGCAGGCGTCGCTGGGCGAGGTCCATATCGGCGACGACGTCGAGCGGCCCGACCCGTACAACATGACCGTGACCGACTGGTACTGCCCCAGCGAAGCCTTCGTGCTGCGCACGGAGATCCGCCAGGGCGACCAGCAGCAGGTCATCGAGACCACCGCGATCGGCATGCCGGAGGGCGGGCAGTAGCGCCGGCGACCGCCTTGGGTTGACGGCGCTCAGGCCGCCTGCAGGTCCTCCAGCGGTCCGAAGAACTCGAAACGCAGGCGCTCGGGCGCGATGCCCAGGGCGCGCCCATCGGCATAGACCGCGCGCATGAAGGCCTTGGGGCCCAGCAGGTAGAAATCGACGTCGCGGTCGGCCGGCAGCCGGCTCGCCAGCAGTTCGCGCGTGACGAAGCCGACGGCGTGGGGTTCGTCCCCTTCTCGCGGCGTATCGTAGACGTAGCAAACGCTCACATTGGCGTGGTTGGCGGCGATCGCATCGACGCGCTCGCGGAACGCATGCACGCCGCCGTGCCGCGCCGCATGGATGAAATGGACCGGGCGGCCAGCCGGGGCGGCCGCTTCCAGCATGCTGATGGCGGGTGTGATGCCAACTCCACCTGTCACCAGCACCAGCGGCCGGTCGTTGGCCGCCTGCTCCAGCACGAAATCGCCGCAAGGCTGCAGCGCCTGCAGGACATCGCCGACGGCGGCATGGTCGTGCAGCCAGTTCGACGCGCGGCCGCCCGGCTCGCGCTTGACGCTGATCCGATACCACGGCTTGCCCGGCGCATCGGACAGCGAGTAGTGGCGCCGGGTCGGCGCCCCGTCGATGGTCAGCAGCAGCGTCAGGTACTGGCCTGGCCGGAAGGCGGGCAGCGCGCCGCCGTCGGCGGGTTCCAGGTAGAACGAGGTAATGATCTCGCTCTCCTGCACCTTGCGCGCAATGCGCAGGCCGCGCGTCCCGCGCCAGCCCCCGGGCTGGGCCGCGTTGTCGCGGTAGACCGCCTCCTCGGCATCGATCAGGATCTTCGCCAGCACGCCATAGGCCTCGCCCCAGGCGCCAATGATCTCGTCGGTCGCTGCTTCGCCGAGCACGTCGCGGATCGCCTGCAGCAGGCAGCCGCCGACGATCGGGTAGTGCTCGGGCTGGACGCCTAGCGCGGCGTGCTTCTGCACGATGCGCGGCAGCGCGCCGGCCAGCGCGTCGAGCTGGTCGATATGGCTGGCGAAGGCGAGGACGGCGCCGGCCAGGGCGCGCGCCTGCGTGCCATGGACCTGGTGGGCCTCGTTGAAAAAGGCCTTCAGTTCCGGATGCCCGGTCAGCAACAGCCGATAAAAGTGTTGGGTGATCGCTTCGCCGTGCTGCTTCAGCACGGGCACCGTGGCCTTGACCAGCGCGATGGTGTTCGGGGACAGCATGAAAACGCTCCTGTGATTGGACGTCGATGGGTCCCGATGTCATATCAAGCGGCATGCCAGGCCAGAGGGCCGGCGCAAACCCTTGATTTTCATGGCACCATGTTGCGCAGTTGTCCAAACGACCACGCAACGGACGAGGTCTAAACGACCACATCGTTGTCCACATGACCACAAACACCGACACTCCCGCGCTCGCCGACGAAGGCCGCTTCCGCCAACTGCTTGCCGCCGCCCGAGGGATCGTCCATTGCGACGCCGCGGCCCTGCTGCGGCTGCAAGGCGAGGTGCTGGTGCCGGTCGCCGTGCACGGGCTCAGCGACGATGCGTTGGGACGCCGCTTTCCGGTCTCGGCCCACCCGCGCCTGGCGCAACTGCTCGACAGCGAGGACGGCGTGCGGTTCGCCGCCGACTGCGGCCTGCCGGACCCATACGACGGCCTGATCGAGGGTCAGCCGGACATCCTGCCGATCCACGACTGCATGGGCGCGCCGCTGCATTGCGGCGGCCGGCTGTGGGGCCTGGTCACGCTGGACGCGCTGCAGCCCGGCGCCTTCGCCGACATCTCGGCGGCGCAGATGCAGGCCGTGGTGACGATGCTCGAATCGGGCATCGAGGCCGACGAGACGATCCGGACGCTGGCCGAACGGGCGGCACGCGAGCGCGAAATGAGCCGTGCCCTGCAGGCCCACGGCCAGCCGCGCGAGCTGCTCGGCAAGAGCGCGGCGATGAAGCGGCTCAAGCAGGAAATCGACACCGTGGCCGGGTCGGATCTGAGCGTGCTGATCCTGGGCGAGACCGGCGTCGGCAAGGAGCTGGTCGCGCAGCGACTGCACGCCCGTTCCGCGCGGCGCGAGCGTCCGCTGGTGCAGATCAACTGCGCGGCCTTGCCCGAGACGCTGGCCGACAGCGAGCTGTTCGGGCACAAGCGCGGCGCCTTCACCGGCGCGGTACAGGACCGCGTCGGCAAGTTCGAGTTGGCCGACGGCGGCACGCTGTTCCTCGACGAGGTTGGCGAGCTGCCGTTGCCGGTGCAGGCCAAGCTGCTGCGCGTGCTGCAGAGCGGCGAAGTGCAGCGGCCCGGCAGCGACCGGCTGCTGCGGGTCGACGTCCGCGTGTTGGCGGCGACCAACCGCGACCTCGGCAAAGCGGTGGCCGAGGGGCGCTTTCGCGCCGATCTGTATCACCGGCTGTCGGTCTATCCGCTGCGCGTGCCGCCGCTGCGCGAGCGCGGCCGCGACGTGCTGGCGCTCGCCGGCGGCTTTCTCGAGGAAAACCAGCACCGGCTCGGTGCGCGCAACCTGCGGCTCTCGCCCGACGCGGCGCTGGCGCTGATGGCGTATTCCTGGCCCGGCAATGTTCGCGAACTCGAACATCTGATCAGCCGGGCGGCGCTGCGCGCGCTGGCCGAATCGCGCCGTGGCGCGCGCTGGATCGCAATCGACCCGCGCCACCTGGGGTTGGACAGCGGCACCAGCAGGCTCGCGCATGGCAACGTGGAAGTCGGCCAGCACGGTCGTTCCGCCATGGCGCAACTGGACGATGGTCAGGCCCCTCGTCCGGTGCAGTCCCTGCCGGCAGGCGCCGCGGCGGCTCTCCAGCCGATCGGGGTCGGCACCCTGCGCGAAGCCACCGACGACTTCCAGCGCCGCTGGATCGAAGCCGCGCTGGCAAGGCACGGCGGCGCCTATGCCGCCGCCGCGCGCGAGGCCGGCATGGACCGCAGCAACTTCCACCGGCTGGCGCGGCGCCTGGGCGTTGCGCCCGAGGTCAAGCGCCAGGCCGGCCGCGGCGCCGGACGGCACTAGTCCGGCGCGCCGCGTGCGCCGCGCCTGCTGACCGCACCCTTCACCGCGAGCGACGGCCAAGGCATACTTGGCCCTGCGAGCCGATCGCCTGCCTGCATTGCCCGACCTCGACGGCCCGGCCAGAAAATTTTCTGTCGGCTGCCCCTGTGCAAACGCCGACTAGCGCCAATACTAGAGATCGGAGGCGCGCGGCCCGTAGTGCGCAATGACGCTTCGATCGACCACCCCAAGCACCGGAAACGAACCGTGTCGCGTCGTGTCTGGCCTATCGTTGTCCTGCTGGTCCTGGTTGGCGGCGCCTGCTATTTCGCCGCCCATCTGATCGCCGACGAGGTTCGCACCTCGCGGTGGCAGGCGCGCTATTTCCACGATTGGGGTCAGCGCCTGACCTACACCGTCGCGCCGGGCGCCAGCGACCGCATCCGCTTCCCCGACGCCGGGCCCTACGATATGCGGCTCGGCTATGCCCGCATTCCGCACTACACCGAACTGCTGGAATCGCGCGGCTTCGTGCGCGAGCATCAGGCGCGGATGTCCCAGGCGATGCTCGAATACCTCGATCTTGGCCTGTATGCGCCCTATCGCGAAAAGACCCGTGCAGGGCTGGCGCTGCTCGATTGCAACGACCGCAGCGTGTCGGTGCAGCGCTTTCCCGAACGCCAGTACCAGGACTATCGCGAGGTCCCGCAGGTCCTGGCCAACTCGCTGCTGTTCGTCGAGAACCAGGGGCTGCTCAATCCCGAATATCCGACCCGTAATCCCGCCCTCGACTGGCGCCGGCTCTCGCGCGCCGGGGTCGACCAGCTGTTTGCCATCGTCGACCGCGAGCGCGATACGCCGGGTGGCAGCACGCTGGCCACGCAGATCGAGAAATACCGACATTCGCCGCAGGGACGCACCTCGTCGATCTCGGAGAAGCTGCGCCAGATGGGCTCGGCCTCGGTGCGCGCCTATCTCGACGGGCGCGATACCGTGCGGGCGCGCGAACGCATCGTGGTGGACTACCTGAACACCGTACCGCTGTCGGCGCGCAACGGCCGCGGCGAAATCCACGGCATCGGCGATGGCATGTACTACTGGTACGGCGAGGACTTCGACGAAGCCAACCGGATGCTGCACGAGATCGAGTCGAGGCCACCGACGCCGCGCGAGGCACAGGTCTTCAAGCAGGCGCTGTCGCTGATCATCGCGCAGCGCCGTCCCTCGTACCATCTGCGCCGCTACGACACCAACCTCGAGCCGCTGACCGACAGCTATCTGCGCCTGCTGGCGGGCGCCGGCGTGATCTCGCCCCGCCTGCGCGACGCCGCGCTGGCCGCGCGGCTCGACAAGGCGCCCATTCCGTCGCTGCCGCCCGCCGATCCCTTCGTCACACGCAAGGCCATCAATCAGGTACGCACCGATCTGTCGCGATTGCTGGGCGTATCCAGCCGCTATGATCTGGACCGGCTCGACCTGACCGTCGCCAGCACGATCAATACCGAAGCACAGCGCGAAGTCACCGCAACGCTGATGAAGCTGCGCGACAAGGCAGGCGCGCGCGAGCTCGGCCTCTATGGCCACAACATGCTGCGCGATCATGACGACCCGTCGAAGCTGGTGGCCAGCTTCACGCTGTTCGAGCGCGTCGGCAACGCCAGCTATCTGCGCGTGCAGGCCGACAACATCGACCAGCCGTTCGATCTGAACAGCGGCGCGCGGCTCAATCTCGGATCGACCGCCAAGCTGCGCACGCTGGTGACCTATCTGGAGATCCTCGCCGAACTGCACGACCGCTACGCCGGCATGACGCGCGCCGAGCTGCAGCGCGTCCCGGTCTCGCCGCAGGATGGGCTGACGCGCTGGACGATCGACTGGCTGCTGAAGAACCCCGGCAGCGATCGCCGCGCGATGCTGGAGGCCGCGCTTGAACGCAAGTACGCCGGCGGCGCCGGCGAGGCGTTCTTCACCGGCGGCGGACTGCAGACCTTCACCAACTTCGAGCGCTCGGCCAGCGTGGAAAGCATGACGGTGCGCCGGGCCTTCCAGCACTCGGTCAATCTGGTGTTCATCCGCATGATGCGCGACATCGTTCGTTACGAGGTCCACCGCGCGCATCCCGATGCCAGCGAGCTGCTGGCCGATCGCGATGCGCCTGGCCGGCGCAAATGGCTGGAGCGCTTCGCCGACGAGGAAGGCAGCCATTTCCTGACCGGCTTCTATCGCAAGTACAACGCGCTCGACAAGGATGGGCGTATCGCGCTGCTGCTCCAGCGTGTCAAGCCTGTCGCGGTGCGTGTCGCGGTGGCCTTGCGCAGCGCCGACCCGACCATGGACGAGGCGACCTTCGCCCGCCACCTGCGCGCCAAGCTCGGCACGAAACTGGACGACGAGGATGTGTACAAGCTCTACGACAAGTACGGCAAGGACAAATTCTCGCTCAACGACCGGGGCTACCTGTCGCGCATCCACCCGCTCGAACTGTGGTTGATCGACTATCTGGACGACCACTCCGAGGCCGACCTGAAACAGGTGCTGGAGGCCAGCGCCGACGTTCGCCAGGAGGTCTACACCTGGCTGTTCCGCACGCGCAGCAAGGCGGGGCAGGACAATCGCATCCGCATCCTGCTCGAGCGCGATGCCTTCGAGCGGATCGGCGAACGCTGGCGCCGGCTGGGCTACCCGTTCGATACGCTGACTCCTTCCTATGGCAGCGCGGTCGGCGCCTCCGGCGATCGTCCCGCGGCGCTGTCGGAGCTGACCGGCATCCTGCTCAGCGGCGGCGTGCAGCCGTACACCGAGACGGTGCGCTGGCTGGACTTCGCTGCCGGCACGCCCTACGAGACGCGCTTCGTGCTGCGACCGGGGCAACTGAAGCGCCTGCTGCCACAGGACGTTGCGGAACTGGCGCACCGCTCGATGCTGGACGTGGTCGAGGGCGGCACCGCGCGTTCAGCGCAGGGCGTCTTTCCGGCCGACCGCGGCATGGCGCTCGGCGGCAAGACCGGTACCGGCGATCACCGGCACATGGTGTTCGGCCGCGGCGGCTACGTGATCGCATCGCGCGCCGTCAGCCGCTCGGCGACCTTCGTGTTCACCATCGGCGAGCGCTACTTCGGCACCGTCACGCTGCATGTGCGCGGCCCTCATGCGGCGCGCTACAACTTCACCAGCGCCCTGTCGGTCAAGCTGCTGCGCGCTCTGGCACCGACCGTCGTGGCGATGGACCCGCAGGCCGGACCGGCCACGCTGGCCTGCACCGGCGGCTGATCGAGCCGGGCCGTGCCAATGGCGCGGGCGTCTTCACGCGCGGTTGACGCCATCTGTTCGCTGCCCCACCAATTCCTGGCTGCGCCGCGCCCGAAACGTCGCGCCGCGACTTTGCCCGCACCGTGCCTGCGCTTACCATGCAAGCAAACGACGAGCATCGGCAACCGCCGACACGCAGGCAGAAAATACGTCGCTGTGGAACGGGGGCACCTTTGAGCAGCTACATCGAAGACTATTGCGCGCGCATCCGGCAAGGCGGCGCAAACGCCGTGATCGCACATCCGGTCATCGTGGACAACGACGGCACCTACGTAATGAGCTACGTGCCGTTCGAACACGTCAACGCCACGGCGCGGCTGGTGCTGGTCAGCACTACCCCGGGACACATGCATGTGCGGCTCGCCGCCGAACTGACCGAGGCCCTGCTGCGCGCGCATGCACCGGGCCGCATCCTCCAGTTGGAAAACAAACGCCAGATCGAACTGGGCGGGCCGCTGGTCCGGCCCAACCTGATCCGCATGCTCGATCATTTCGGCATTCCCGGGCTGGTCGGCGCCGAACGAGCGACCGTTCTGTGGGAAGACGGCTTCCACCTGTTGCAGCCGCTGGCCCTGCTGCCCCAGGCGACGATGCGCCGTGGACTGGCCTTCGATGGCACGCTCGAAGCGCTGCTCGCCGTACCGATGCTGCGCCGCGCCTTCGAGGCGCAGTTCCTCGAGCGGCTGACACGCGTGCGCGACGATGCGCTCTATCTGGCGCTCGGCCGCACCGCGTGGGCGGGCCTGTGCCACGCCGCTGAAACGGGCGTGATCGGGGCCGGCCAGTTGCTCGGCATGATGCCGGTGCCCGCGCGTGCCGGCAGCATGGTGCGCTACTTCCTTGGCGAGATCAGCGCGGCGAAGCTCTCGCCCAAGGACCCGGTCAGGCACCGCACCGCGTGGCTCGACGCGGCACGGCGCGAATTGATCGAGAACGTGCGCCGCCATCGCCAGGCGCAGAGCGGCGCGGCCACCGGGGCTGCCACCGCGGCAGCCTAGGCCACCGCCTCGCCGATGGCACGATGACGACTGCCTGCGCTACAGCGTCTTCGCGCCACTCACCGGCCGCAGTTGCTGCGCGGCCTGCGCGGCCAGTTCGAAGGAACGCAGCCGCGCCAGGTGGTCGTAGATCTGCGCGGTCAGCATCAACTCATCCGGACGCAGATCGTCGACGAAGCGCTGCATGCCCTCGCGTATCGTATCGAGGTCGCCGACCACGGAACAAGACAGCGAGCGCCGGATATGGGCCGCCTCGGTCTCGTTCCACATCGATTCGATATCGTCGACCGGCGGACGGATGCGCCCCGGCGTGCCGCGCACCAGCGCCAGGAACTGCTGCTGCAGCGAGCTGAACAGCCGGGTCGCCTGCGCATCGGTATCGGCGGCGAACACGTTCAGTCCGAGCATCACGTAGGGCCGGGACAGCGCCTCCGACGGCCGGAAGGTCTGCCGATACAGATCGACGGCCTGGCGCATGAAGCCCGGCGCGAAATGCGAGGCAAAGGCGAACGGCAGACCCATCGATGCCGCCAACTGCGCGCTGAACAGGCTGGAGCCCAGCAGCCACAACGGCACCTTCAGGCCCGCGCCGGGTACCGCGCGCAGCCGCTGGCCGGGGCGGGGCTCGTCGAAATAGGCCTGCAGCTCCTCGACATCCTGCGGGAAGGTGTCGGCGGTGTCGTGGGTCGCGCTGCGGCGCAGTGCGCGCGCCGTCAACTGATCGGTGCCGGGCGCACGGCCCAGCCCCAGGTCGATACGGTCCGGAAACAGCGAGGCCAGCGTGCCGAACTGCTCGGCGACCACCAGCGGCGAATGGTTGGGCAGCATGATGCCGCCCGAGCCGACCCGTATGGTCGAGGTGCCGTTGGCGACGTAGCCGATCAGCACCGCGGTGGCGGCGCTGGCGATGCCGGGCATGTTGTGGTGCTCGGCCAGCCAGAAGCGGCGATAGCCCCAGCGCTCGGCGTGCTGCGCGAGGTCCAGCGAATTGCGCATCGACTGGGCGGCGTCGCTTCCCTCGGGAATCGGCGAAAGGTCGAGCAGAGAGTAGGCAGTGGTGGGAGCGGTCATGCGGGAAAGCGATGCGGGAACGGTTGTGGCCGGGCGTGGCGCGATCGACGGCCCATCGGCACGTCGACCCATCGCACGCCGCGGCGCCGCCAGGGCGCTGCCGTGGTCGGCGATCGAGTTGGAACGGCAACTATAGCCGTTCTCTTCCCGCGTTGTCGGAAGGGTCTCCTGCGGCGATCCGGACCGCGCCGGTGCCGCTAGACGGCCACCGACCGGTCCCCGTGCAGCTGCTTCCATGCATCGATGCCGCCCAGCAGCGCCCAGGTATTGGCATAGCCGGCCGCGCGCAGCCGCTCGGCCAGCATCGCGGCGGACAGCTCGTTGGGGCAGGCGCAATAGATCACGATCTCCGCCGCCGGGGGATGTTGGGCCAGCAGGTCGAGCGGGGCATCCGGGTCCACCGCCAGCGCGCCGGGGATGCGCTCGAGCGCCGCGCTGCCCGGCGCACGCACGTCCAGTACCAGCGGCAGGCGGCCGTCCTGGCGACGGGCCTCCAGCTCGATGACGCTCATGCGCGGAATCAGCCGGGTGCGGCGCAGCAGCCGGACCCGCTTCCACCAGCGCCAGACGATGAACAGCGCCAGCGCCAGCAGCGCCAGCATCAGCGCCAGGTGGCCATAGGTGCCGAAGGCGTCCAGCACGGCGTCGATCGCATCGCTGAACGCTGCGCCGATCATCAGCGCCCCGCCGGCCCAGACCACCGCGCCGATCGCGTCGTAGAACAGGAAGACCGCGAAGGGCGTGGCGGTCATGCCCGCCATCGCGGTCGACAGGGCGCCCGCGCCCGGCAACAGCTTGGAGAAGATCAGCGAGCGCGGCCCCAGCCGCAGATAGAGCGACTGCGTCTGCCGGATACAGCTGTCCTGCGACAGCGACACCTTACAGATGGTGCGCAGCATCGGTTGGCCCAGGCGCCGGCCCGCGAGGTACCACAGCGAATCGGCAATCAGGCAGGCCACCACCACGGCGCCCAGCACCGCGCCGCTCGACGGGCCGGTCTCGCGCATGCCCAGCGCTCCGGCGACCAGCAACAGCGGATAGGCGGGCACCGGCAGGCCGGCCTGCTCGATGAGCACGTTCAGAAATACCAGCGTCAGCCCGTGCTGCTCCAGCAGGGCCTGCAATTCGCCCACGGCGGTCTCCCGGTGAATGATCGATGGCGCAATGATTCGCGATATGGGCGAAGTTTGCCAGCACCCCGGCCACTGCGGCCGGTCCTGGCTTGGACGATCGTTTCAAAAACTCTGAATGTCCGATGCCCGGGACCGCTCGCCCTGCGCCCCAAGCCGTGGCAAGATGGCGCCGAAGCGGCTTGGACCCCCCAGCCGCTCGAAACTGGGAGATGCGTATGCTGTCATTCCTCGGTACGGTGATCGTCGGCCTGATCGTCGGGCTGATCGCCAGGGCCATCAAGCCTGGCGACGACAAGATGGGTTGGATCTTGACCATATTGCTTGGCATAGCGGGTTCGCTGGTTGCCGGATATGTCGGCCAGGCGCTCGGCTGGTATCGCCCCGGGGAGCCGGCCGGCTGGATCGCCTCGGTGATCGGCGCGATCGTGCTACTGGTGATCTACGGGCTGGTGCGGCGCAGAGCCTGACGCTTGTCCAAGGGGCGGGGCCATTGGCGGCCTCGCCCATCGTTTTTTTTGCCCCCGCCCCGCCTCCGGGGCCGCTCCCTACCTACCGGCACCCGGTCCTCGCACACCGGCACGCCAACCGCAGTTCGCTGCGTTCGCACAACAGTGCTCCGGCCCGTTATTGCGAAAGATTGAACTGCAGACACATTTTTGTAAGAAATCGCGCTACGGCGTGCGTAGGCTGGCGTTCCCCCAAGTCCGCCACCGTTCCCGCCCGATCCCTTGCGGCGGACGGCGAGCCAGTCCCGACGGAGGACGCCGCCATGCATGGCAACCCATTCGAGCCCTTTCCCGACGATGCGAATGCCAGCGGTCATCCGGCCCGGCCCGCCACCGCGTCGCCGTCCGCATCGCCATATCCCGGTACCCCTGCGTCCGGCACTGCGAACGGTTCCCTGCCGGCGCTCCACGCGGCCATCCGGAGCGGCAAACTCTCGCTGATACGACAGGCCCTCGCGTCCGCGCCCGACGCGCTGCGGACCTGCGATGGCCAGGGCGACCCACCCCTGCATTACGCAGTCCGCTCGGCAGCGCCGATCGCCGTGCTGGCATGCCTGCTCGAACACGGCGCCCGTCTCGATGAGCGCAATATGCGCGGAGAAACCGCCTTGCATATCGCCTTCGGCCAGCAACACACCGATCCGGCTCGCCTGGCATGGTTGCTTGGCCATGCCGACCGCAAAGGGGACGCCGGCGCGTGGCTCGCCGCCTTCGTACCCGATGCCGATGGCCGTTATGCCTATGAACATGGACTCGGGCCACAGCGGCAGCCCAGACCCGGCATGGAGCCTGTCATGGCCGCGCTGCAACGACAGGACGGTTGGTATCGGGCCTACCTCGCCAACATGGCCAGCGCAGTGTCGCTGGGAGATCTCACCGAGCTGGCGAGGCTGCTCTCGTGCGAGATGCCGCTGGATCTTGCCGTTCAGCGCGGCAAGACGGCCCTGATGGTCGCTGCCGAACTGGGCCACGAGGCCGTCGTCGACATGCTGCTCGTCCATGCCGATGAGCACGGCATGCGGCAGTTGAATCTGGGCGCGGCGGACAGCGGCGATACCGCTTTGATGCTGGCTGCCTTTCACGGACATGTTGCCGTCGTCGAGCGCCTGCTCGCCGCCTCGGCGGCTACCGAGGTGCCAAGCCAGTGCGGCGACACCGCGCTGATGGCGGCGGCAGTCGCTGGCCACCACGACATCGTCGAGCGGCTGCTCGATGCCGGTGCGATCGTCGATAGCCGCAATGCGCTGGGCCGGACGGCGTTGATGTTCGCCGCCGTGGCCGGGCACCAGGCCACGGTGGACGTCCTGCTGCGCCATGGCGCCGCAGTCGATGCCAAGGACGGCGAAGGGCGTACCGCCCTGGCCTTCGCCGCCCTGCATTCGGCAACGCTGTATTCCGGGTCGTCGTTACAGGAGCGCGTCAGGGCAATCCGTGTCGATACCATGGGTTCGTTCGCCGCCTTTGCCCGGTCCGGCACACCGTCGAGTGCAAACGAGCGTCGCCGGGTTCCTGCCGGACTCGCCCCTGGCAGACACCGCGACACCGCACAGACGCTGCTGCACCACGGTGCCGCGGTCGATGCGAGAGATATTCGCGGCGCTACGGCCCTGATGCATGCCGCGGGCAATGGCCATATCGAAATTCTGGCCGTGCTGCTCGGTGCCGGAGCCCACTGGGAACTGCGGGACAACTCCGGACGAACCGCACTGACTTACGCTACCGCAGCCGGACACATGCATGCGGCTCGGGTGCTGAAGGCCTGTCAGGGCTGAACACCGTTTGCATGGTGGGCGCGGCGTGCGCCTACAGCGGCTCCGCCGGCCGGTAGACAACCTTGCCAACGCCGACCTTCTTCCAGATCGGTTCTGGCAACCTCTCTCGCAGGAACGCCAGCACGCCTGGCCGGCCCTCGTACTGCTGTCGCATGGCAGTCTTTCCTTCGATGAAATCCTGGAACAACTGCCGCAAGGGCTTCAGCATGGCTTCGTCGCTTCGCAGCGCCATCCCTTCGATTGCGGTCTTCAGCGCTTCGGTCTGCGCCTGCGATGCGAAACAACGCAGCTTCTGCGAGATTTCCTCTCGGTCCTTCGCATAGGTCGAATCCAGCCGGATCGATGAACGCAGTCTGATGGCTTCGAGCAGGTTCGCGTCCATCCCGAGCGACACGAGCGCATCCGTCAACGCACATCCCGTGATCGGACGATCGCCGTTGAGCAGCGCACTCAGCATCGCGTCAATGGCGACAAATCTGTTGCTCCGCATCTCTTCGGTCGTGGGTTGCCGCCGCTCCCGCAGAATGCGCTGCGCCATGGCCATGGCTTCGGCATCGCGTTTCGCTACGCGGTTTGCTTCCCTGCGGTCCTTCACAAAGCGTACGACTGCCGAGGTGAGCCAGAAGGCCCCGAAGGCAAGAGCGACGCCGAGCAATACCGTGGCGAGTATCCCTCCGGTGCCGGTCGCTGCCAAGACGACGAAACCAGCCCCTATCACCATCGATGTCGCGCCGTACCCGATGCGCAATTTCGCTCGGGATATCTTCTTCCGTTCATCCGCCTCGATCGCCTGGAACGCCTTCTCCCGATGATGCATCACGATCTCGATCAGTTCCTTCGCGCTCGCGGCGTCTTCCACTTGCGCCGATGCGGGTACGGCGGCGCCAGCAGCGTGAGCTTGCCGCACGGCGGCAGATTCGGTCCGGGCTGCCTGCTCAACCAACGATTGCCGATGACGCGCCGTCGCGTCCGAAACCACCCGCTCTGCACCCTCGGCAGTCCGCAGGTCCAGTCCTTGGCGACGAGCCGCGTCAAGGTCGAGGAGCCGTCGTTCCGATTGATACAGCGCAAGCACGCCTGCACCGATATGAAATGCGCCCATTGCAATACCAAAGGCGCCGCTGGCGACACTGGTTGCCGCGATATTGACACCCTGTGCGCCGAGTTTCACCGCCGCGGCGGTGGCGTTACACGCGGTGCCACCCAACTGAACGACACTGTCACGTGCCGCGGACACGCCCAGGGAATGAAGATTGTCAGTCGCCTCCGCAAGCTGATTGGCGGCCTGCTCGTAGCGAATGTAGTGTTCGAAATCCTCAGCAAGGTCGAGGGCCAATTTCTCGAGTTTCTCTTCCACTCCCTTCAGATCGGCCTGGGTTCTCTCGAGGCTCAACGGTGACTCGGGCAAATCCCGTTGCCAATCCGGCAGCAACTTCGCTTCCGCATCGCGCGGCCAGGTATTGAGCAACGTTGAAAGCGCGTGCCTCTCACCAAGCAGGCTCGCGATTTCCGGATTGCCACCGACAAAGCGGTCGCGCCCAGCGGCATGCTTGACCAGTGCCTGATCCAGCTCCGACTTCTTCCGCCCTGCCTTCCATACCAGATGGCCGGTTCCAATGGCCTCGATCAGCGCAAACGCACCGCCGACCAAGGCACCTTCATTGACTGCAGGCAAGTGCGAAGTAACCGATAGCGGCTTCAACCCGTTCGTTGACGATGCGGCGATGTGCATCGCCTCTCGTCCCACTGTTGCAGCACTCCATAGGCCGTAGGTAACTTCATTGAGTAAATGCCATCCCTTCGTCTCTGAGAGCTTCGCATGAGAGAGATATGGGGGAGGCCATGTCGTTGCCTGGGAGGGCCGGGCAGCATCGCGGGAAGCGACGGGCGCAGTATCTGGATCATCGATATTGGGCGCAAGATCCAGAAGGTCGTTCTCTGATCGGATCGACGTATTCGGAGCCTCTCCGATGTCCACTTCATCCTGTTGCATGGCTCCGATACCATGCTCGGCTGGGCTTATGCCGCTGATCTGCGAGTCATATCGAGAATCTTTACTGGATGGCCCGCTCTCCGTGTCGAGTGACGCGTTGACATTCGACTGAGCGCTGGAACCTGGCCCACCAATTCGCATTGTCTCCTCCGGCTGTTGCTATTCTTTGCAACCTACTCAACGGCGCACTGCTACATGATGTGGGATGGCAAATGATCGATTTTTGGTATGGGGCGAGTCATGATGCTGCTGTAAGCGCGCAGTGGATCGCGAGGCTTTACTGTGCCGGGTAATGGCTTCGGCGGCTGTCGCAGCACCAGCTCGTCTGCGCTGCAGGCCGCCATGTATTGCTTCGATTGCACGCTGTCCACGACGCGGTAAAGCCAGATCAAGTTGCAAAGGAGCATTCCCTCAGAATCGACATTGAACTTGCAATTGAATGTGTCGCTGCTCAGATGATCGAATCCGGCTCTCAGGCCGCGCACGGCCAGAACATCCTGGGGGCGGCGCTGAGCCGAGACGGCCTCGTATATCGACTCCCACCGGCGCACGGTGCCGGGAAGATCGTTGGGGCTGATCCGTTGAGCGAGCTGTGCGAGAACTCTTGCCTTGGCCAGATGTTCATCATCGCTTTGCGCATCGCGCCGTAGCGCGCGCTCCGTCAGCAGGGACAACAACTCGTTGTCCGTATCAGGCAGCCAGCGTGCAAGGTGGCGCATCAACTCGAACTCCCACAATGTCGAGCGCTGCTTCGCACGCTCAAGCACCGCCATCATCGTTTCTCGCCTACCCGCTACCGACATCCCGCCGGCCATGAGCACCACAGCTTTCAGCGCCCACTCACGAGCTGCCGGCTTCGCGTTCACAAGCTCTTCGATCATCGGTGGGACATGCCCGCCCCGTCTCATCCCCGCAACCCGTCGCGCAATGGCATCGCTGTCGCGATGCTGCTCCATGGCAGATACGGCGTTGATAGCGCTGTGGAACGCTTTACATGTGGTGCCGAGTGGCGCGTCGCCGCGGAAGAAATGCCGGTCGCCCGCGGGCACGCGCGCCATCACCTCGCAAAGCAACTCGAAGGGAAGATCCAGAACTGGAAACGGTGCCGGCGTTTTTGCCTTGGCTGGAGAGGGAAGGTCCGATCTGACCTCCGTCCTTTCGATCCGGTCCTCGCGCGGGGGCTGCTCGGTACCTGGCCGCGATTCCACCCTGAGCGGCCGATCATGATGGGGAGCGGGCTTTCGGATACCGAAGAAGGAGAGGACCTTTTCCCAGGGACCGGCCTGCCCGTCCGTAGCGCGGACATACTGGATGCGAGCCGAGTGCCCGCCTGCTTGCACGGCCATCGTGCCATGATCGCGTGGCGCATCGACGCCCGAATGGGGCGGTGGCCTCGAGTCCACGATGGCAGACGAAGCGACAGTATGATTGCCAGCCATGATTGCTCCTGACGAATTGGGGTGGAAACCGCCGGACGATGGCGGGAGGGGGCGCACCCGCGGCGGACCGCCGATGCTCGTCAGATAGTGCGGGGTGGCAATGCCGTGGCGCTATTGGAAATCGTTGGCGGATTTTTGTTTCAGTTGTGGTACATCGCCAAAAGGGACGACTTGGCCGCTGCGCGTGCTAGTGAGAAGCACGAACCCGCCGCAGCGCCTCCTCGATGCCAGGGAGGGCCGCGAGCATACCGGCGCCGGCCGCCTCCTTGCGCAGCGCCATGAGTTCGGCCCGCAGGCCGTTCTGGCTGGCGTGGCTTCGGCTGCGGCCCAGCGCGGCGAGGGCACGGGCACGACGAATCAGGAACTGCGCCCACGGGAACGGCTCCGGCCGCGTATAGGCCTGCAGCGCGTCGGCATAGCGATCGGCATCGTCCCAGCGGCCATTGCGCAGCGAGACCTCGATCGCGGCCTCGTAGAGATCGAGGTGGCAATGGCTGACGCAGCTTTGCGCCAGGATCGCCTCGCCCTGCGCCAGTGCACGGCGCTGCTTGTCCGGATCGCGCGAGGTGCGGGCGAGGAACCCCAGGATCATCGGGCCGGAGTAGCGCATACCGGTGTCGCGGCTCAGGGCCAGCGCCTCGTCCAGCAGCTGCTCCGCGGCTTCCGGATGCCCTTGTTTGCCGATGGCCAGCGCCCGCCGCCCGGCCAGTTCCGCTTCGAAGCGACGGGCACCGAGGCGCCGGGCCAGCACCAACGCCCTCTCGGCATGCGCCTGGGATTTCGCCCACTCGCCGGTCTGCTGCTCGGTGGACGCCATCACGTCATAGGCCAGCAGTTCGATGCGCGCATCGCCGATCCGGCGCGCGATGCGCAGCGCTTCCTCGCAGCGCGCCAGCGCGGACGACAGGGCATTGCACAGGAGGTCGACCGCACCCACCATCGGCAGGTTCGCCCCTTCGATGCGCACGAAGCCACGCGCGCGGGCCAGCTCCACGCAGCGCACGAAATGCGCGCGGGCGGTGACCATCCGGCCTTGCTGGTAGTACGCATCGCCCAGGCCGCCGAGCGCCCGGGCCTCGCCCAGCGCCGAGCCCGCGGTGCTGGCGTGCTGCAGCGCGCGCTGGTGTGCGCTCAGGCAGGCGTCGAGGTCGCCCATCGGGAAATGGACGTTGCCGCGCAGCGATTCGATCTGGGCCAGCATGTCGGCGTCGCCGATCGCCGCGGCGCCGCGCTGGGCGTGTTGCAGGGCGATCAACGCGCGCTGGTAGCGGTCCAGCAGCCGCAGGGCGGAGGCCACGCCGAGCCAGGCGTGGGCGCGTTGGCTGTGGTCGTCGGCCAGCGCCACCGCATGCTCGAACGCCTTCAACGCTTCGGCCGGCTGCCCCAGGTTCAGCATCAGCTCACCGCGCAGACATGCGAGCGACTGCCTGATGGCGCCATCGCCGACGATTTGCAGCGCGCGTTCGACCAGGCGCAGCGCCCGCTCGTTGCGGAAGTGGCCCGCCTCGTGCCGCGCCGCCGCTTCGTAGGCCGCCGGGGCGTCGGCATCGCCTGCCGCGTCGAGATGCTCGGCATGCAGCATCAGATCGCGGCTTCGATACCAGTCGGCGGCGCGCCGATGCAGCGCCAGCCGGCGCGATTTGAGCAGCGACGCGTAGACGGCCTCATGAATCAGCGCGTGCATGAACAGGTAGTCTTCACCCTCGGGCCGCAACATCGCCTGCCGCGCCAGCGCATCGCAGGGGTCGTCGGCCGTGCCCAGCAGATGGCGCAGCGCCACCGGCGAGAAGCGCTGCCCCAGCACCGCGGCCGCCTGCAGTGCCTGCCGATGGGGCTCGGGCAAGCGATCCATGCGCGCCAGCACGATGCTCTGCAGCGTGCCGGGCAGCGCGTCGGCATCCGTGCCGGGCGCCGCATTGCGCAGCAACTGGTCCAGGAAGAGCGGATTGCCATCGGCGCGACGGATGCAGGAATCGGCCAGCTGCTCGTCGACATGGCGATAGCGTGTCGCCAGCTCGCGCGCCTCCGCATCGTTCAGCGGCCCCAGGTCGATCGTGGTCAGCGACGCGCTGCCCCCGGCCGCACGCCAGGCACTGTCCAGCGGGTCCTGTTCGGGCCGCACCGTCATCGCCAGCACCAGCCGGCAGGTCCGCGTCGCCGCCGCGAGCCGGGCCAGGCAATCGAGCAGCGCGCGCTCGGCCCAGTGCACGTCCTCGACGACGATCAGCAGCGGCTTGAACGCGCTGCGGCGAGCCACTTGCGCCAGCAGGAAGCGTTGCACGCCGCGCTGGCGCGCGCCGGCGTCCATCGCCGCCAGCGCCGCCGCCTGCGCCTCTGGCTGCGGCACCTCGAGCAGATCGAAGGCGAACGGCACGTCGTCGTCGTCGATCTGGCCGCTCGCAACGGCTTGCGCAATGACCGCGGCACGCGCATCGACACCGGCGCACGGGTCGACGCCGAACAGCCCGCGCACCAGCACACGCAGCGGTTCGCCCGAAGCGCTGACGCCGAAATCCAGCACCAGCGCGCGCAGCGCCTCCATGCCGTGCTCGCGCGCCAGCGCGACGAAGCGCTCGGCGAGCCGGCTCTTGCCGATGCCGGCCTCGCCGCGGATCACCACCACGCGGCCTTGCGCGGAGCGCAGGCAATCGCCGGCAACGCCGGCCAGTTGCACCAGTTCCGCTTGCCGTCCGACAAAGGCGTGCTGGGGCGGGGTCTCGGAGGCGTCGAGAAACCGGCGCACGCGCCATAGCGGTATCGGTTCGGGGATGCCCGGCATCGACACATCGGTCAGATGCTCGACCTCGAGGCGCCCCGGCAAGGCGAGAAAGACCCGATTCGACACCACGGTCTCACCGGTCTGCGCGTGCTCCATCACGCGCGCGGCGACATTGACGGGCGGCCCGGTCAGCGTCATGGCGCCCCCCGCGGTCGAGGACGCGGCGAACAGCACCTGTCCGCTGGCGACGCCTACCCGCACCGCCGGGGGTGTCGCGCACTGCGGACACAGGCGTCGAACGCTGTCGTGCAGGCCGACGGCAACGTGCATCGCACGTTCGGCATCGTTGCCATGGGCCACCGGCACGCCGAACACCACGGTCAGCCGGGCGCCGATCTCGTCGGTCACGGCGCCGCCGCAGGCGGCCGCAAGCGCACGCGCCCGTTCGCGCCAGCGCATCAGCAGACCGTGGATCTGCTCGGCGTCGAGGCCGGCGGCATGGGCGCCGATATCGTCGACGCTGGCGACGACGACCACGGCATGGCGTGGCTCAGGTGTGCTTGGCGCGGGCGCCGCGGCGGCGCCTCCGGCGTCCGCCACCGGCGCGGCAGAGGCAGCAGACTGGCCGGCGTCGGCCGGTGCATCCCGCGCCAGTGCGGTGGAGCGCGCCGACGACGGCTGCCGTCGCGCACGCAGGATCTGCTGATGCAGCGCCTCGGTTTCCGCCTCGGGCGACACGCCCAGTTCGCGCTGCAGCGCGATCCGGCACAGGCGGTATTGCTTGAGCGCCAGCGCCTGCCGGCCCTGCCGGTCGTACAGCCGCATCAGCGCCCGGTGTACCGACTCCTGCAGGGCATCGAGCGTCAGCAGGCGCGTGGCGCAGGCGATGGCACGCTCCAGCTCGCCCGCCTGCTCGTGCCGATCCATCAGCCGCGCCAGCGCCTGCAGCGCCAGCCCACGCAGCCGTTCGCGCTCGACCGCGAGCCAATGGTCGAAGGTCGGCGCGGCGGCGTCGAATCCTTCCAGCAGGTCGCCCCGATACAGCGCGACCGCGGCCTCGAGCGCGTCCGGCGTGGCGGCGCGCAGATGATCTTCGAAGGCCACCACGTCGACCGCGACGCCGCCCAGCGCCACCCGGTCGGCATCGGCCAGCACCACGGGGTATCCCTCCACCGCCCGGCGCACCGCGCTGAGGGCTTGACGCAGACTGGTGCGCGCCTGTTCGGCATGGCTGTCTGGCCAGAGCAGCGCCGCCAGCTTGTCGCGCGGCTGCGGCCTGCCGTCGGCCAGCGCGAGATAGGCCAGCACCGCACGCGCCTTGCGCGCGGATAGGGGGATGGGAGTGCCGTCCGGCGAACTCAGCGTGAAGCCGCCGAACAGATCGAGACGGACCGCCGCCATCGCTTGGTGTCCTTGCCGTTGCCGATGTCGGAGGCAGGCGCGGCGGCATCGGCGTGCGAAGCTGGCCTGGAAAGCTCTTTTATAGGCCACGGATTGACGCAGCGCGGGACTGCTGCCCCAGAACTTTCACGCTTCTTTCACGCCGGCGCGCACGGCCATATCACGCCGGTCCCCTAACCTCGCTACTGCCCCGCTTCCAAGATTCTCCAATGGCGAGGCCAGCCGCGACGCCCGCCGGCCGCACCATGCGGCGCAGACAGCGACAAGACCACCGGGCTGCTGGATTTGCGCATTAGAAACAAGGATGACTTCCATGGCACACACTGATTCCCGGCACCTGCAGGTTTCGTCGGGCAATAGCCGTTCGATGGAGCGCTTTGAATCCGCCCTCGAACTGTTGCAGGGCTACTACGGCGATCCGCTCGCGATGATCGACGAGACCCTGGCCGAAGACCCCGAATTCGTGATGGGGCATGCACTACGCGCGGGGATGCTGATCACCGCGGGCGATGGCACCGTGGCGCCGATGCTGCGCCAGACCGTCGAGGCCGCCGAGGCGCTGCACCGGATCGCCAACGAGCGCGAGCGCCGGCACATCGCCGCCGCGCGGGCCTGGCTCGACGGCGAATTCGCCCGCGCCAACCAGCTCTACGGCGACATCGTCATCGACTACCCGCGCGATGCCCTGGCACTGCAGGTCGCGCATATCACCGACTTCCTGCTGGGCCAGTCGAGCATGCTGCGCGATCGCATCGCGCAGGTGCTGCCGAACTGGAATGCGCGCGTGCCGGGCTTCAGCCACGTGCTGGGCATGCATGCCTTCGGCCTGGAGGAAACCCATCTGTACGAACAGGCCGAGGAACGCGGGCGCTTCGCGCTGGGGCTCAATCCGCGCGATCCGTGGGCAATCCATGCGGTCGCGCATGTGATGGAGATGCAGGGCAGGCCGGATCAGGGCATCGGCTGGCTCCAGTCGCGCACCGACGACTGGGCGACCGGCAACATGATGGCCGTCCACAACTGGTGGCATCTGGCGCTGTTCCACCTCGAGCTCGGCCATGCCGACCAGGTGCTGGCCCTGTACGACGAGCGCATCCGCGCCGCACGCTCGGCGGTGGCGCTCGACGTGATCGACGCCAGCGCGATGCTGTGGCGGTTGCAGCTGCGCGGCATCGATGTCGGCTCGCGCTGGGCGGAACTGGCCGATACCTGCGAAGCGCGCGGCGCCGAGGGGACCTATGCGTTCAACGACGTGCACGCGGGCATCGCCTATCTCGGCGACGACCGCCCCGCGTCCTTCGCCAGGCTGATGGCCAACATGCGGCGGGCGGCGGCGGGCTCGGGTACCAATGCGGCCATGACGCGCGAGGTCGGCCTGCCGGTGATCGAGGCGCTGTATGCCTTCGAGGCCTGCGACTACGACCATGCGATCGAGCTGCTGATGCCGGTGCGGCTGATCGCGCATCGCTTCGGCGGCAGCCACGCGCAGCGCGACATCCTGAACCTGACGCTGATCGAGGCGGCATTGCGCGGTGGCCGGGCGAATCTCGCCTGCGCGCTGGCAGCCGAGCGGATGGAGCTCAAGCCGATGACCCCGAGCCTGAGCACGCTGGTGCAGCGCGCTTCGACGCTGTACCGCGAGAGCGCAGAGGAAGACGGCCGTACACCGGCCGCGCGGGCCGCCTGAGCCTCGCACCGGGCGCGGGCGAGGCGCGCGCCAACCGGCCTGCGTGATCGGGCGGATCGATCGTGCGGATCGATCGTGGATCGCCAGTACGCAGGCAAGCCACCGCAGGCGGCCTTGTGCCGCCTGCGGTTTTTTGGCGCGCCGCCAGGGCTGGCTGTATCCTTTGCGTCATCCCAGCCCGGAGCTTGAACATGACACACCCCACAGAGCCGGCGCACGGTACGGAGCCCTCCGCCAACGCGGAAGGCACGCCCAAGCAGCTGGAAGCGAAGTATCGGGCCCTGGTCGAAGCCATTCAGGACTACGCGATCTTTACGCTCGACGTGACCGGCAATATCACCAGCTGGAACCGTGGCGTGACCAAGATCAAGGGCTATGCCCCGCACGAAATCATTGGCAAGCATTTCTCGGTGTTCTATACACCCGATGCCGTCGCACGCGGCTGGCCGGACTACGAGCTGCGCCGCGCCGCCGCCGATGGCCGCTTCGAGGACGAAGGCTGGCGCGTGCGCAAGGACGGCACGCTGTTCTGGGCCAACGTCACCATCACGGCGATATTCGACGAGCACAACGTGCTGCAGGGCTTTGCCAAGGTCACGCGCGACATGACCGAGCGCAAGCGCCTGGAAGAACTCGAGCAGTCGAGCCGGCGCATGAGCGAGTTCCTCGCCACGCTGTCGCATGAATTGCGCAATCCGCTGGCGCCGATGCGCAACGCCGTCAACCTGATGCGGCTCGAGACGCTGGGCTCGGGCGACCAACGGGCGCCGCGCGACAGCGCGACGCTGCGCCAATGCCAGAGCGTACTGGACCGGCAGCTGTCCCATATGACGCGGCTGGTCGACGACCTGCTCGACATGGGCCGCATCACCTCGGGCAAGGTCGAGCTGCAGTACAGCCGCGTGGACCTGGCGGACATCGTCACGCGGGCGGCCGAAGCCGCCAAGCCGACGCTGGGGCGCCGGCGGCAACGGCTGGACCTGCAGGTGCCGGAGCACATCGCGATGCGGGCCGATCCGATCCGCCTGATCCAGGTGCTGCAGAACCTGCTGCTGAACGCCTCGAAATTCTCGCCGCCGGGCAGCCGGATCGCGATCGAGGCGCAGCTGCAGCCGCAGGCGGTGGAACTGCGCGTCATCGACGAGGGCATCGGCATTCCGGCCAGCGAGACCGAGAGCATCTTCGACCTGTTCGTGCAGCACAAGCACGGCAAGGTGTCCGACGAGGGCGGGCTGGGCATCGGCCTGTCGCTGTGCCGGTCGCTGGTGGAACTGCACGGCGGCTCGATCCGCGCCAACAGCCCGGGCGAAGGCATGGGCAGCACCTTCACGATCCGCCTGCCGCTGGGCCTGGACAGCGCTGACGAGAAGCGCGAAGCGGCGGTGCCGCTGCCGGCCGGCGCACTGCGCGTGATGGTGGTAGACGACAATCGCGATTCCGCCGACAGCCTCGGCATGCTGCTGCAGGCGATGGGGCACGAGGTCCATATCGCCTACGACGCCGAGGGCGCCGTCGAGATCGCGGGCAGCTTCGTGCCGCAACTGGCGCTGATCGATATCGCGATGCCGGTGGTCGATGGCTTCGCACTGCTGCGCGGATTGAAAAACATGCGCGGCTGGTCCGGCACCGTGTTCGCCGCCATGACCGGTTTCGGCCAGCCGAGCGACCGGGCCGAAACCAAGGCCGCGGGCTTTCACTTCCATATCGTCAAGCCGGTCGAGCTGCCCAAACTCCAGATGCTGCTGGCCATGGTCGAGCAGGGCACGATCGCCGATGCCGGCCCGGCCGGCAATCCACCGTCAGCACCGTAGCCCCCGTCCGAACGAAGGCGTAGCGGCACGCCTGCGCGGCGTGGCCGCTACGTCCCGGGCCCCGCGCCCGCCTTCCCCCTTCTCTTCTCCTTTCCCCGCCCGGCACGTACGCCGCCGGCCTTTCGCCGGTCGGCGCGGCGGCGCGTCGCCGTTCGCCGTGCATTTGCATCGATAGGCGTAAACCCGCATCGCGGCATAAATGGCTTGACCCGTTAATTCACAGATATAAACTGTGATTCATCATTTAGAATTCTGAAGTCATACCGAGGCTTACCCGTGCCAGACCGCCCCACCTATTTCGTATCGCTCGACGACGTCCCCGGCTATCACCCCGCCAACCACGTCGGCACGCTGAACCGCCGCCTGATCGGCCCCGAAACGGTGGGCGCGCGGCATCTCGAGGTGGTGCACGGCACCATCGAAAAGGGCAAGGGTGCGCTGCCGCATGCGCACCCGGGCATCGAGCAGGTCTGCTACCTCCTCGAAGGCCGCGCCCTGGCCGAAGTCGGCGGGCAGCGCCGCGAGCTGGGTCCGGGCGACTGCTGCTTCTTTCCCGCCGACGAGATGCATGTGTTCACGGTGGTCAGCGACGAACCGGTCAAGGTGCTGGTCATCTATTCGCCGCCGTACGAGGAATCGTCGGAACGCGTGGTGCGGCCCGCCTGAGCCGCACCCAACCATGAGCCCGCGCCAGTCGGGCCATCCCACCATAACGAGGAGACAGACGATGAACATGCTGACCAGGCAGGGCTTGGGCCGCCTAGTGAGCGGGGCCGCGGCGGCCCTGGCGATGACGTTGACCGTGGCCGCGCCCGCCGCGCTGGCCGACACCTTCCCTTCGAAGCCGATCAAGCTGGTGGTGCCATTCGCCGCCGGCAGCGGCACCGATGCGGTGGCCCGGCTGACGGCGAAATATCTGGGCGAGTCGCTCGGCCAGTCGGTCGTGGTCGAGAACAAGCCGGGCGCCAACGGCACCATTGCCGCCGAATACGTGGCCAAGGCCGCGCCGGACGGCTACACGCTATTCATGACGACGAACACCACGCATTCGGCCAATCCGTCGCTGATGAAGCAGCTGCGCTACGACCCGGTCAAGGACTTCACCCCGGTCGCACGCATGGGCAACCTGCCGTTCATGCTGGTCGTCAGCCCCTCGCTGCCGGTCAAGACGCTGCCGGAGTTCATCGCCTACGCCAAGTCGCATCCGGGCCTGTCCTATGGCAGCGGCAACAGCACCGGCATCGTCGCCGGCGCGACGCTGGCGCGGATGGCTGGCCTCAATATGCTGCACGTCCCCTACAAGAGCACGCCGCCGGCGATGACCGACGTGATCGGCGGTCAGATCCAGCTGATGTTCGTCGACTTCGCCGCCGGCATCGCCAACGTCAAGGCCGGCAAGCTGCGCGCCCTGGGCGTGACCACCGCACAGCGCAGCGAGCTGCTGCCCGAGGTGCCGCCGCTGGCCAGCGTGCCCGAGCTCAAGGGCTTCGATATCACGTCCTGGAACGGCGTGTTCGCGCCGGCCGGCACGCCGGCCCCGGTGGTCGAGCGGCTCAATCGCGAACTGGTGGCGATCGTCTCCAACAAGCAGCACGCCGCGCAGTACTACGCCTTCGGCTTCGAACCCTTCGGCAGCACGCCGGCGGAGTTGGGCAGCTTCGTCACGGCGGAACTGCGCAAATGGTCGAAGCTGGTCAAGGATGCGGGCATCCAGCCCGAATGACCGGCCATCGTGCCGCGCCGCGGCGCCGCTCCTGACACCAGCGCGAACGCCGCCACGGCACCCGCCAACGAACCACAGCCGCAACACGAGGACAGCGACGTGAATTTCGAACTCTCGGACCAGCAGACCGCCATTGTCGAAGCGGTGCGCACGGTCTGCTCCCGCTTCGACATGGAATATTGGGACCGGCTCGACCGCGACCACACCTTCCCGCACGATTTCCATGCGGCGATGTGCGAAGGCGGATGGCTTGGCGTGGCGATGCCGGAAGCGCTCGGCGGCGCCGGCCTGGGCATCCTGGAAGCGGCGCTGGTGATGCAGGCCATCTCGGAGTCGGGTGCCGGCATGAGCGGCGCCTCGGCGGTGCATATGAATGTGTTCGGCCTGAACCCGGTGGTGGTGTTCGGCTCGCCCGGGCAGCAGTCCCGCTTCCTGCCGCCGCTGATCGCGGGCCGCGAGAAGGCGTGCTTCGCCGTGACCGAGCCCGACGCCGGGCTCGACACCACGCGGCTGAAGACCTTCGCGCGCAAGGTCGACGGCGGCTATCAGGTCAGCGGACGCAAGATCTGGATCTCGACCGCGCAGGTCGCCGACCGCATGCTGCTGCTGGCGCGCACGCAGACGCTGGAGTCGGTCGGCAAGCCCACCGAGGGCCTGTCGCTGTTCTACACCGCGCTGGACCGCAACCGCATCGAGGTGCGCGAGATCGACAAGATGGGCCGCGGCGCCGTCGACTCGAACATGCTGTTCATCGACGAGCTGTTCGTCCCCGACGAAGACCTGATCGGCGAGGAGGGACGCGGCTTCGAATACATCCTGCACGGGCTGAACCCCGAGCGGATCCTGATCGCCGCCGAAGCTGTCGGCCTTGGCCGCGCGGCGCTGGCGATCGCCACGCAATACGCCAAGGACCGCGTGGTGTTCGGCCGGCCCATCGGCGCCAACCAGGGCGTGCAGCACCCGCTGGCCCAGGCCTGGATGCAGCTCGAGGCGGCCAACCTGATGGTGATGAAGGCCGCGGCGCGCTACGACGCGGGACTGTCCTGCGGCGCCGAAGCCAACACCGCCAAGTACCTGGCCGCCGAAGGGGGCCACAACGCCTGCCAGACCGCGATCCTGACCCTCGGCGGCATGGGCTATTCGCGCGAGTACCGCGTCGAGCGGCTGCTGCGCGAATCGTATATTCCGCGCATTGCGCCGGTCAGCCCGCAGCTGATCCAGTGCTTCATCGCCGAGCGCGTGCTCGGCCTGCCGAAATCGTACTGAGCGCCGGAGGACAACCCGTGATGGATCACGGCATGAAGAATTCGCCTTGGGACGCGCCGGACGGCGGCGCCACCGCCGCCACCGGTCCGCTGGCCGGCGTGCGCGTGGTCGACATGACCTCGGTCGGCATGGGCCCGTATGCGACGCAGATCCTCGGCGACATGGGCGCGCAGGTGATCAAGGTCGAATCTCCGGAAGGGGACGTCTTCCGCCATGCGGAGCCGGCGCGGCATCCGACCATGGGCGCGGCCTTCCTGAACCTGAACCGCAACAAGCGCTTCGTCGTGCTCGACCTGAAGCGGCCGGACGACCTGGCCGCGCTCAAGCGCCTGCTCGCCGAGGCGGATGTGTTCGTCTCCAACGTCCGCCCCGCCTCGCTGCGCAAGCTCGGCCTGGACTACGCGTCGCTGCGCGAAGACCATCCGCGCCTCATTTATTGCGGCGCCTACGGCTATGCGGAAGACGGTCCGTATGCGGGACAGCCGGCGTTCGACGACATCATCCAGGCGCGCAGCGGACTGGCGCAGTTCCAGGGCGCGAACGGCGAGCAGGGCCCGCGCTACGTCAACACGATCCTGGCCGACAAGGTCGCTGGACTGACCGTCGCCTACGCGATTCCGATGGCGCTCTATGAACGCGAGCGCTCCGGGCAGGGCCAGGCGATCGAGGTGCCGATGTTCGAGACGCTGGTGTCCTTTCTCGCGGTCGAACAGCTGGCCGCGCGCACGTTCGTGCCGCCGCTCGGCGACGCGGGCTACGGGCGCGTGATGTCGCCGCACCGCAAGCCGTACCAGACCGCCGACGGCCATCTGGCACTGCTGCCGTACACCAGCGCGCAATGGGCCCGCTTCTTCGCGGTGGCCGGGCGCCCCGAGCTTGCCGCCGATCCGCGTTACGCCGACCCTGCCGGCCGCAGCGCCCATATCGATTCGCTGTACGCGACGCTGGCGGACATCGTGCGCACGAAAACCACCGCGCAATGGCTGGACCTGCTGCGCGACGCCGACATCCCGCACAGCGAGGTGCCGCGCTTCGACAGCGTGCTGGACGACCCCCATCTGCGCGCGACCGGCATGGTGTTCGAGTACGCGCATCCGACCGAGGGCAAGTTGCGCGCGGTCGGGATTCCGACCCGCTTCTCCCGCACGCCCGGCAATATCCGCCATTGGCCGCAGCCGCTGCCCAGGCGTGGCGCAGAGGCGGCGATCGATCCCGCGTAGTGCCGGTACCGCCGGCCGAGGCCTTACACTGTCGGCCTTGCGCAGCATGCCCCCGATCAACAGGCCGACAGGAACAAGCAGATGACCGCCGTGGAACCCGCCGACAAAGCCGCGAGTTCGAACGTCAAGACCGCGCTGCGCGTGGTCGAGATCATGGAGATCTACGCGCGCGAAGGACGCTCGCTGACGCTGACAGAGTTGGCCAGGCTGCTCGGCGCGCCGATGTCGAGCTGCCTGGGCCTGATCCGCACGCTGGCGGCGCTGGGCTATCTGTACGAGACCGGGCGGCGCCAGGGCTACTATCCGACCGGCCGCCTGCTGGCGATCGCGCAACGCATCGCAGCCAACGACCCGCTGCTCGAACGGGTGCAGCCGGTACTCGAATCGCTGCGCGATGAGACCGGCGAGACCGTGATCTTCGGCAAGCTGCAGGACGATGGCCGCGTGCTCTATCTCGATGTGGTCGAGTCCAGCAATCCGGTGCGCTACATCGCCACCGCCGGCGAACTGCGGCAGGCGCATACCAACTCGATCGGACGCGCGATCCTTTCCGCGCTGCCGGCCGCCGACCGCGACGCGCTGCTTGCGCGCGCGTCATTCGCGCCGCTGACCGCCCGCACGCTCGGCTCGCGCCAGGCGCTGGAGGCGGAACTGGAACTGTCGCGCGAGCGCGGCTGGGCGCAGAACTTCGGCGAGTCGCTGGCCGACCTCGGCGCGGTGGCGGTGCCGCTGACGCTGGCCGGCGTGGTCTACGGCGTGTCGGTGGCCGGCCCGATCCACCGCGTCGAAACGCGCGCCGCCGACATCGCGATGCCGCTGCGCATGGCGGTTCGAAGCTTGCAGAGCTGAACCGCGCGCGGCGGCTGCGGATGCCTGGGATTTTCCCCCTCTCCCGCCAGCGGGAGAGGGGGAAAACCAGCGCACCGCAGGCCCGAGGGACCACCCGCGCGCGCGAGGCTCCACCGCCGCCCCTGAGACGCCACCCGCGGTGCGCGACACCTGTCGCATTCCGGACGCGACACCTGTCGCATGCCGCGACGGCGTCGCGACGTGCCGGGCCCCAGCCGCGACGTCCAAGCGCGCCGCACCGTCCCCGATCTCCCCTCCCCGATCTCCCGCAAAGCCGCCCCACACAAGGCTTTTCGGCCTCCCCCCCGACCCGGGCGGCCCACCGCCATCCCCCTGTTTCTTCGCACTGGCATCGCGCTTGCAATGACTTGGCAGCCGCGGCGCCCGTCGCACCCGCGCTTCCCCACGCGGACGCGGGCACCGCGCCAAGCGAAAGAAACAGGAGACACGACGATGGAACCGACCACGGACCAGTTGCTGTGGATGTACGAAAAGATGGTCGAGATTCGCCATTACGAGGAGACCATGGCGAAGGTGTATCTCGAAGGAAAGCTGCCGCCGAAGATCCAGAAGGGCCTGGCCTTCGACATCGGCGCCGGCCCGGTGCCCGGCGAAATGCATCTGGCTGCGGGCCAGGAACCGGTGGCGGTCGGCGTCTGCGCGCATCTGCGCACCGAGGACACCGTGGTCGGCGCCCACCGCCCGCACCACTTCGCGATCGCCAAGGGCGTGCCGCTCGACGAGATGACCGCCG
>JAPSLP010000061.1 GCA_031180665.1 Cupriavidus sp.
CCTTCCGTCATGTTCTCCATGATGTAGTGCTGGACGAAGAACCAGGCGCCCTGGTTCTGCGGCTCGTCCTGGCACCACACGATCTCGGTGGCGTTCGGATACTTCTTCAGTTCGGCGGCCACCGCCTTGTGCGGGAACGGATAGAGCTGCTCGAGGCGGATGATGGCGACATCGCTGGCGCCCCGCTCCTTGCGCGTCGCGACCAGGTCGTAATAGACCTTGCCCGAGCACATGATCACGCGCTTGACCTTGCTGGCGTTCAGTTCCTCGTGTTCGCCGATCACGGTCTCGAAATGGCCCTTGGCCAGATCCGACAGCGGCGACACCGCGTCCTTGTTACGCAGCAGCGACTTCGGCGTCATGATGACCAGCGGCTTGCGGAACAGCCGGATCATCTGGCGGCGCAGCAGGTGGAAGATCTGCGCCGGCGTGGTCGGCTGGCAGACCTGCATATTGTGGTCCGCGCACAGCTGCAGGAAGCGCTCGATGCGCGCCGAGCTGTGTTCCGGGCCCTGGCCTTCGTAGCCGTGCGGCAGCATCAGCGTCAGGCCCGAGGCGCGGCCCCACTTGACTTCGCCCGACGAGATGAACTGGTCGATCACGACCTGCGCGCCGTTGACGAAGTCGCCGAACTGGGCTTCCCAGATCACCAGCGCGTTCGGCTCGGCGGTCGAGTAGCCGTATTCGAAGCCCAGCACCGCTTCCTCGGACAGCACCGAGTCGATCACGGTGAACGGGGCCTGGCCTTCCGACACGTTCTGCAGCGGCACGTACGAGCCCGCATCCCAGCGCTCGCGATTCTGGTCATGCAGCACGGCGTGGCGGTGCGTGAAGGTGCCGCGGCCGGCGTCCTGGCCGGTGATGCGCACCGGATAGCCCGATGCCACCAGCGAAGCGAAGGCCAGATGCTCGCCCATGCCCCAGTCCAGCGGCTGGTCGCCGCGGCCCATGTTGGCGCGGTCCTTGATGACCTTCTCGACCAGCGGATGCAGCTTGAACTGTTCGGGGATGGTGGTGATCCGCTCGGCCAGGCGCTTGAGCTCGGTCACCGGCACGGCGGTGTCGGCGGCGTCGGTCCACTTGCGGTTCAGGAACGGCATCCAGTCGACGGCGAACTTGTTCTTGAAGTTCGACAGCACCGGATCGACCGTGTGCTTGCCCGCGTCCATCGCGGCGCGGTAGGCCTTGACCAGCTCGTCGCCGAAATCGGCCGGTACCACGTTCTGCGTGGCCAGCTTGTCGGCGTACACCTTGCGGGTACCCGGATGCTGCGAGATCTTCTTGTACATCAGCGGCTGCGTGACCGCCGGCGTGTCCTGCTCGTTGTGGCCCAGCTTGCGGAAGCAGATGATGTCGACCACGACATCCTTCTTGAACTCCATGCGGTAGTCCACCGCCAGCTGCATCGCGAACACGACGGCCTCGGGATCGTCGCCGTTGACGTGCAGCACCGGCGCTTCGATCATCTTGACCACGTCGGTACAGTACAGCGTCGAACGGGCATCGCGCGGGTCCGAGGTGGTGAAGCCGATCTGGTTGTTGATCACGATGTGCATCGTGCCGCCGGTACCGTAGCCGCGGGTCTGGGCCAGGTTCAGCGTTTCCATCACGACGCCCTGGCCGGCGAAGGCCGCGTCGCCGTGCACCTGCACCGGCAGCACCTCGCGATGGCCGGCTTCGCCACGGCGCTCCTGGCGCGCCTTGGCCGATCCCTCGACCACCGGGTTGACGATTTCCAGATGCGACGGGTTGAAGGCGAGCGACAGGTGAACCGGGCCGCCTTCGGTCGACACATCGCTGGAGAAGCCCTTGTGGTACTTGACGTCGCCTGCCGGCAGATCGTCGACGTGCTTGCCTTCGAATTCGGCGAACAGGTCGGCGGGCATCTTGCCCAGCGTGTTGACCAGCACGTTCAGGCGGCCGCGGTGGGCCATGCCGATGACGATTTCCTGCACGCCCTGCTTGCCGGCGCGCTGGATCAGCTCGTCCATCGCGGCAATGAAGCTCTCGCCGCCTTCCAGCGAGAAGCGCTTCTGGCCGACGTACTTGGTATGCAGGAAGCGCTCCAGGCCTTCGGCGGCGGTCAGGCGGTCGAGGATGTGCTTCTTCTTCTCGGCCGTGAACACCGGACGGGCGCGCGTCGATTCGAGGCGCTCCTGCCACCAGCGCTTCTGCGCCTGGTCGCTGATGTACATGAATTCGGCGCCGATGCTGCTGCAATACGTCTCGCGCAGGTTCTGCAGCAGCTCGCGCAGGCTCATCGACTCCTTGCCGAAATAGGTGTTGCTGGCATTGAAGACGATGTCGAGGTCGGCCTCGGAGAAGCCGTAGAAGGCGGGATCCAGATCCGGCAGGGGCGGACGCTCCTGGCGCTTGAGCGGATCGAGGTCGGCCCAGTGCGAACCGATGTTGCGGTAGGCGGCGATCAGCTGGGTCGCGGCGACGCGCTTGCGGCCCATGTCGGCATCGGCCGAGGCGACGATGGTGCGGATCGGGCCCTGCTTGGCGCGCTCGGCGAACGAGGCGACGATCGGTGCGTGGGGAATGTCTCGGGAGGCGGTGCCGTTCGCGGCCGGCACGTTCTGCATCGCGTCGAAATACGCGCGCCAGTTGTCGGGGACGGAGGCGGGATTCTGGAGGTAGGCTTCGTACAGCTCTTCCACGTACGGCGCGTTGCCGCCGAAGAGGTACGAATTGCTCTGATACTGCTGCATCATGGGGCGCTCACTATTCTTCGGGTATGCCGAAGTTAAGCGGGTTTATCAACCTTCCGCGACACGGCTTGACCGGTTAGCGGATTGCAAACAACTCTTGAAGGACCCTAAGCAAACGGCACCACTGGGGTGCCGGCGCGCAGAAGCCCGGAAGGGCAAGTTGTGCGGGGAAGGACCTAAGTCTTCACTGCGCGTAAGAATAGCACGTTTGTGCAAACGTCCACCGCTGTTTTCCTGTAGTGCAACACCGATCCAACGAATTCCGGCGGTATTGCGCGCCCTGCCGGTTTTCCGGGTCCAAAACCCCGTTCGCAACGGGGATGGTTGTTGCGAAATACCGTCGCTTTCTTTCAGCCGGCTTTCATTGCACCGCTTTATATTCCGTCGCGTGGTGCGATCCGGTCCACCGCGTCGGTAATCACCGCATCGACACCCCACGCCAGCAGGGCCTGGGCGCGGTCCGGATCGTTGACCGTATAGCAGGCGACCCGGTAGCCAGCGCGATGGGCTGCATCAATCACATTCTGATCGAGCTCCCGATGGTTGGCGTCCAGCGCGACGCAGCCCAGCCGCGCCAGCCGGTCCAGCCAGTCGGGCGGCAGCGTATCGAGCAGCAGCGCGCGCGGCAGGTCGGGCGCGACCCGGCGCGCCGCTTCCAGCGCCGCTTCCGAGAACGACGACAACAGCGGCGGCACGGCGGCGCCGGCCCATAGCGCCAGCGCGTCGAGCGCCACCGCGGCGCCGGTGCGGGCCTCGGTGCCCGGCACGGGCTTGATCTCGATATTGACGTGCAGGCCGTTGGCGCGCGTGTAGGCCGCGATCGCCGCCAGCGTCGGGATCGGTTCGCCGGCATAGGCCGGGCTGTGCCAGCTGCCGGCGTCGAGCTGGGCGAGCTCGCCCAGGGTCAGCGCGTCGGCCCGGCCGCGGCCGCTGGTGGTGCGCTCGAGCGTCGCGTCGTGCAGCAGCACCGGCTTGCCGTCGGCCGACAGCTTGACGTCGAACTCGAACATCCGATAGCCGAACGAGGCGCCGTGGCGGAACGCCGCCAGCGTGTTCTCGGGCGCCAGCTTGCCGGCGCCGCGATGGGCGATCGTGCGCGGATACGGCCAGGGCGGCAGCGTGGCCGCGGCGGTTGCGGTCCCGGCGGCTGCGGGGTTGGCGTCGGTGGATTGGCGCTCGGCTGCCATCTCAGGCCTCGATCCGCTTGCCGCTGGCGTGGTCGAAGAAGTGCAGGTGGTCGCTCGATGCGGTCACCGGCAGCTTCTCGCCCGCCTGCACGTGCATGTGGCCGTCGAGCCGGACCACCACCTGCTGGCCGCCGAGCGTGCCGTAGGCGAACGAGTCCGCCCCCAGCGCCTCGACCACGCGCACGTCGATCTGCGCGATGGCCTCGTGGGCCGCGCACGGTTCCAGATGTTCGGGCCGCAGGCCGAGCAGCGCCTGCTGCGGCAAATGCAAGCCCATCGGCAGATGGCCCAGCGTGGCCTCGGAAGGCTGGCCATCCGGCCCGAGCACGCGCATCTGGGCATCCGATGGCACGGTGCCCTGCCCCGGCTCGTTGCGCTGCACCGGAATCAGGTTCATCGGCGGCGAGCCGATGAAGCCGGCAACGAAGATGCTGGCCGGCCGCGCATAGACCTCGAGCGGCGTGCCGATCTGCTCCACGCGCCCGCCGTTGAGCACCATCATCCGGTCCGCCAGCGTCATCGCCTCGACCTGATCGTGCGTGACATAGAGGCTGGTGGTGCGCAGGCGCCGATGCAGCTCCTTCAGTTCCAGCCGCATCTGCACGCGCAGCTTGGCGTCCAGGTTGGACAGCGGCTCGTCGAACAGGAACACGGCTGGCTCGCGCACGATCGCGCGGCCCATCGCGACCCGCTGGCGCTGGCCGCCCGACAGCTGGCGCGGCTTGCGCTCGAGCAGCGGCGCGAGTTCGAGGATGCCGGCCGCATGGCGCACGCGCTGTTCGATCTCGGTCTTCGGCATGCCGCGGATCTTCAGGCCGTACGCCATGTTGTCGTAGACCGTCATGTGCGGATACAGCGCGTAGTTCTGGAACACCATCGCGATATCGCGCTCGGCCGGCTCCAGCCGATTGACCACGCGCTCGCCGATATGGACCTCGCCGCCGGTGATGGTCTCGAGCCCCGCGACCATCCGCAGCAGCGTCGACTTGCCGCAGCCCGACGGGCCGACGATCACGATGAACTCGCCATCGTCGATCTCCATGTCGATGCCGTGCACGGCGGTGACATTGCCGGCGTAGGTCTTCTGAACGTTTCGGAGCGACAGTTTTGCCATGTGTTTCTGTTGTTCTGTTCGATATCGATCGAGTCGGCCTTGATCATTTACTCCCCTCTCCCGCCCAGCGGGACAGGGGTTGGGGGAGAGGGAAACGGCGGCGGTTCTGCGAACGCGTTCGCGATGTCAAGCGCCCGTTGCCCTCTCCCCCGCCCCTCTCCCGCGAGCGGGAGAGGGGAGAAAACCATCGCGGATGGAGGATCGTGACAGTCTTCCCCTTACTTCTCGGTCTCCACCAATCCCTTCACAAACCACTTCTGCATCAGGATCACCACCACCGCGGGCGGGATCATCGCCAGCAGCACGGTCGCCATCACCAGGTTCCACTCGGTGGCGGCATCGCCCGAGCGCGAGATCATCTGCGTGACGCCGACCACCACCGGCGTCATCGACTTCTGCGTGGTGATCAACAGCGGCCACAGGTACTGGTTCCAGCCGTAGATGAACTGGATCACGAACAGCGCCGCAATGCTGGTCTTGGACAGCGGCAGCAGCACGTCGAGGAAGAACCGCATCGGCCCTGCCCCGTCGATGCGCGCGGCCTCGGCCAGCTCGTCCGGCACGGTCAGGAAGAACTGGCGGAACAGGAAGGTCGCGGTGGCCGACGCGATCAGCGGCACCGTCAGGCCGACATAGCTGTCGAGCATGCCCAGGTCCGACACCACCTCGTAGGTGGGCAGGATGCGCACCTCGACCGGCAGCATCAGCGTGATGAAGATCATCCAGAAGAAAGTCTTGCGCAGCGGGAACTTGAAGTACACCACCGCGAAGGCCGAGATGATCGAGATCGCGATCTTGCCCAGCGAAATGCCCAGCGCCATGATCATGCTGTTCATCAGCATCGTGGACACCGGGGCCGCCGCCACGCCGACGCCGGCGAACAGCACGGTGCGGTAGTTCTCCAGCAGATGCGGTCCGGGGATCAGCGTCATCGGCGCGTCCAGCACCTCCTCCGCGGTCAGCGTCGACGCGACGAAGGTCACATAGACCGGAAAGGCCACGATCAGGATGCCGACGATCAGCACCACGTGGGTCAGGAAATCGAGGAAGGGACGCCGTTCTACCATGTGGGATACCTGTCTGCGGTCTTCATTCGTCGACGTTCAATACTGGACCCGCCGCTCGACGTAGCGGAACTGCACCACCGTCAGCGCGATCACGATCGCCATCAGGACCACCGACTGCGCCGCCGAGCCGCCGATGTCCATGCCGCGGAAGCCGTCGTGATAGACCTTGTAGACCAGCGTGTTGGTCGAATTGAACGGCCCGCCGTGCGTGACCGCGTCGATGATGGCGAAGGTGTCGAAGAACGCGTACACCACGTTGATCACCATCAGGAAGAACGTGGTTGGCGACAGCAGCGGGAAGACGATCGACCAGAAGCGGCGCCACGGTCCGGCGCCGTCGATCGCCGCGGCCTCGATCAGCGAGCGCGGGATGCTCTGCAGCCCGGCCAGGAAGAACAGGAAGTTGTAGCTGATCTGCTTCCACGCCGCGGCGATGATCACCAGCAGCATGGCCTGGTCGCCGTTGAGCAGGAAGTTCCAGTCCACGCCCATCTGGCGCAGCACGTACGAGACGATGCCCAGCGTCGGATTGAACAGGAACATCCACAGCACGCCCGCCACCGCCGGCGCCACCGCATACGGCCAGATCAGCAGCGTCTTGTAGGCGACCGCGCCGCGCAGCGCGCGATCGGCGAAATAGGCCAGCAGCAGCGCGAACGACATGCCCAGCAGCGCCACCCCCGCCGCGAAGATCGCGGTCACGCGGAACGACTCGATGTAGTTCGGGTCGTTCCACAGCGTCATGAAGTTGGCCGCGCCGACATATTCGAGGCTGATGCCGAAGGCGTCCTGCTGCAGCACCGACTGGTACAGCGCCTGGCCCGCGGGCCAGAAGAAGAAGATCAGCGTGATCGCGATCTGCGGCAGCACCAGCAGATACGGCAGCCAGGGCGAACGGAAGACGACGCGTTTTTCCATGCGTGGCGAAGGCAAAGGAGCGCCGTCGCGGCGCCCCGGGGAGAATCGGACCTGCCGCCCGCCTCGATGGCGCGGCGGCGGCAGAGGCCGGAACGGATCGCGGGCGGCGCACCGGCACGGCCCGCCGCCCGACGCTGGCCGCCGCCTATTCCTTGGCGGTGCGCTGGAAGCGTTCGAGCAGCTCGTTGCCGCGCTTGACCGCGGTATCGAGCGCTTCCTTGGGCTCCTTCTTGCCGGCCCAGACCGCTTCCAGTTCCTCGTCGACCACGGTGCGCACCTGGACCATGTTGCCCAGCCGCACGCCGCGCGACTTGTCGGTGGTCTTGACGACCATCTGCTGCACCGACACGTCGGCGCCCGGGTTCTTCTCGTAGAAGCCGGACTTCTTGGTCAGCTCGTAGGCCGCCGTCGTGACCGGCAGGTAGCCGGTCGCCTGGTGCCAGTCGGCCTGGACCTCGGGACGCGACAGGAACGTGAAGAACTTGGCCACGCCCTTGTATTCCTCGGGCTTGCGGCCCGCCATCACCCACAGCGAGGCGCCGCCGATGATGGTGTTCTGCGGGGCGCCCGGCACGTCCGGGTAGTACGGCAGCTGCGCCACGCCGAAGGCGAACTTCGCGTTCTTGCGCACGTTGGCCAGCGTCGCCGACGAGCCCGTGAACATCGCGCATTCGCCGTTGAAGAACTTCGCGCCGGACTCCGCCTTGCGGCCGCCGTAGCTGAAGTAGCCCTTCTTGACCATGTCCTGCAGATTCGCGATGTGCTTGACGTGCAGCGGGCTGTTGAACACCAGGCGCGTATCGGTACCGCCAAAGCCATTGTTCTTGGTGGCGTACAGCGTGTTGTGCCAGGCCGAGAAGCTCTCCAGGTGGACCCAGCCCTGCCAGTCGGTGGTGTAGGCGCAGTTGCCGCCCGAGGCCTTGATCTTGGCCGAGTACTGCATCACCTCCGGCCAGGTCTTGGGCGGCTTCTCGGGATCGAGGCCGGCCTTCTTGAAGGCGTCCTTGTTGTAGTAGAAGACCGTGGTCGAGCTGTTGAACGGGAACGACAGCATCTCGCCCTTGGCGGACGTGTAATAGCCCGCCACCGCCGGGATGTAGACCTTCTGGTCGAACTTCTCGCCGGCTTCCTTCATCACGGTCGAGACCGGCTTGATCGCGCCCTTGGCGCTCATCATGGTGGCGGTGCCGACCTCGAACACCTGCAGGATCGCCGGCGCGCCGCCGGCGCGGAAGGCGGCGATGCCGGCCGCCAGCGTTTCGTCGTAGTTGCCCTTGTTGACCGGCACGATCTTGTACTCGGTCTGGCTGGCGTTGAACTTGCTGGCGACCTCGTTGACCTTGTCGTTCAACGCGCCCTGCATCGCATGCCACCATTGGACTTCGACGGCGGCGTGCGCGGCGCCGGTGGCGGACAGCGCGGCCACGGCGGCAGCCGCGGCGGCGAGCTTGACGGTAATGGTGCGGCGGGTGGTCATCGGCGGCTCTCCTCGTTTATTGCGTCATGCAGTCGGAAACCGGCTGAATGTATGCATTTTTTGTGACAAGCGGATGTTACTCCGCCAGCGCGCGCCGAGAAACCGAGCGTTTCTACCAATGTCCACGCGGGTTCGGGTCGAATCGGCCCGGGGCGAAGGCAGGATGACAGCGCCGTGACATAGCTTAGGCGACGCCGCACGCGAGGTACAATGCGCCGCCATGCCGACTGCCCAAGCCCTCCCCGACCTCCCCGTCTTTCCGGCCGCGCTGCCCGCCGCGGCGCTGCGCCGCGTGCGCGGCGTGCTGACCGATATCGACGGCACGCTGACCACCGCCGGCCGCCTGCCGGCGCAGACCTATCTGGCCATCGAGCGCCTGCGGCACGCGGGGCTGCAGGTGATTCCGGTCACCGGGCGCTGCATCGCCTGGGCGGAGATCCTGACGCGGTTGTGGCCGGTCGATGCGATCATCGGCGAGAACGGCGCGTTCTACTCGCATCTGCGCGACGGGCGCCTGGTCACGCGCTTCATCGACGACGCCGAGACGCGCGCGCGCAATCTGCGGCGCATCGACGAACTGGCGCAGCGGATCCTGCGGGAGGTGCCCGGCTGCGCGCTGGCGTCCGACCAGCACTGGCACGCGGCCGACCTGGCGATCGACCACGCCGAGGATGTCGCGCCGCTGCCGCCGCAGGCCGTCGACCGCATCGTCGCGCTGATGGAGCAGGCCGGCATGACCGCCACCGTCAGCTCGATCCATGTCAACGGCTGGTTCGGCCGGCACGACAAGCTCACCACCAGCCGGCTGTGCGCCGCCGAGCTGCTCGGCGCCGACCTGGACGCCGAGCGCGACGAATGGCTGTTCATCGGCGATTCGGCCAACGACGCGGCGATGTTCGCCCACTTCCCGCTGTCGGTCGGCGTGGCCAATGTGCGCGAGATCCTGCCGCTGCTGCCGGTGCCGCCGGCCTATGTGACCGAGGCCGCCGGCGGCGAAGGCTTTGCCCAGATGGTGGACGCGCTGCTGGCGGCGCGGGACGCCGGCTAGGAGCGCCCTGCCGCACTGCCCCAACCGTCGCACGCCGCATCACCGCACCGCCGCCCGACCCCGCCTGCTGCCGGCAGCGGCGTCGACACCGGCACCGGCCTGGGCACCGGTCAAGTTACCGGCCAAGTTACCGCCCAAGATACCGGCCGAGTTACCGGCTTAGGCACCCACATCAGCTCATGATGCCGATGTGCCAGGGCACGAACTCGTTGTCGCCCAGCCCCAACAGCTCGCTCTTCGAGCGCTGCAGGCCCACTGTCAGGTCGCTGGCCAGCACCGGCCGCCGCGCGACGCGGTTGGCCTCGGGCAGCAGCGCCATCACCGCGGCGATGCCGGCCTCGATGGTCTTGCGCGTGCCGCCGCTGTCCTGCATCACGAAGGTCCGCAGCAAGGGTCCTTCCTGCAGCGACTGCGTCTGCAGCAGCCCCTTGAGCTGGTTGCGCTCGCAGCCGAGCCCGACGATCAGCGCGCCGCCGAGGTTGGCATGGCGCGCGTAGCCCGCCATGGTCCGCCGCAGCAGATCCATCGGCTCGCCGGTCATCTCCATGCCGCAGCCCAGCGAATGGCTGAAGGCCACCACGCCGTCGACATTCGGATAGTCGGCCACCGCCCGGGCGTGAACCACTCCGCGATCTTGCGCACCACGGTCGCCGAGCAGTTGACCGTCGACAGGATGCCGACATAGTTGCGCGTCGCGACGCGGCCATCGGCGCGGACGATGCCGTCGAACATCGCCTGGCGCGACGCCGGCACGCGCTGCACCGGCACATAGTCGCGGCCATAGGCGTAGTCGCGCTCGTACTCCCATCGCGCATCATCCATCGGAGTTTTCGATGCTCAGCGCCAAAATGATTCGTTTCATATTGTGAGTCCTGCTCAGTAAAATCGGCTCCGATTTCGTCGATGTCTTCGATTCGTCGAACGCCCCGCATCCCTCTCCATCCCATCGCACCATGACCGAGTTCGTGATTCCACCGTTTGAGCAGGCCAGCGTCGCCGTCGCCGGCAGCAGCGCCCGCTTCCCCATCCGCCGCGTGTTCTGCGTGGGACGCAATTACGCCGCCCATGCGCGCGAGATGGGCAAGGACCCGGACCGCGAGCCGCCCTTCTTCTTCACCAAGCCGGCCGATGCCGTGGTGCCCGCGCAAGGTACCGTGCCGTATCCCCCGCTGACGGACAATCTGCACCACGAGATCGAAATGGTGGTGGCGATCGGCAAGGGCGGCACCGACATCGCAGTCGAGCGCGCGCTGGACCATGTGTGGGGCTATGGCGTCGGCGTGGACCTGACGCGCCGCGACCTGCAGGATGTCGCCAAATCGATGAGCCGGCCGTGGGACTGGTCGAAGGCCTTCGACGCGTCCGGTCCGTGCGGGCCGCTGCAGCCGGTCGGCGCGGTCGGCCATCCGGCCCAGGGCCGCATCTGGCTGGAGGTCAACGGCCAGGTGCGCCAGCAGGGCGACCTGAACGAGATGATCTGGCCGGTGGCCGATGTCATCGCCTATATCTCGCAGAGCGTGGCGCTCGCCCCCGGCGACCTGATCTTCACCGGCACGCCGGCCGGCGTCGGCAAGCTGCAGCCGGGCGACGTGGTGCGCGGCGGCGTGGCGGGACTGGGCGAATTCGCCTTCACGGTCGGCGCGCGCCGGGGCTGAACGCGGACGGGAACATCGCTGTCATTCCCGCGCAAGCGGGAATCCAGCGTCGTTTGCGAGCCGCTGGGTCGCCGCTTTCGCGGGAACGACAAGCGCGGGGACGACAAGCGCTGTCAGAAAAAAACGCCACGGCTTGCACCGTGGCGTTTTGTGTTGCGCGATTCCCCGGCACCCCTCAATCGAAGCCAAGCTCCTGCAGCTTACGCGTGATGGTGTTGCGGCCGATGCCGAGCCGCGATGCGGCCTCGACGCGGCGGCCGCGCGTGACGCCCAGCGCGGCCTCCAGCACCGCCTTCTCGAAGCGGCGCGTGAGCGCGTCCATCACCTCGGGCTGGCCCGCTTCCAGCATCGCGCGCGCCTCGCCGGCCAGCAGGCTTTCCCAGCCGGGCGCCGGCGCGGCGGCCGAGGCCGGGCCCGCCATGCCGGCGGTGCCAAACCCGGCCGGCGCCATGCGGGCGCCGTAGCCTGGGGCTTCCGCATCGTTGGCGAGCGTGGCCGCGCCGTCGGCGGCAAATCCGCCCGCCCCCGCACCGGCCATGCCGCCAGCCATTCCACCGGCCATGCCGCCAACCGAAGCGCCAACCGAAGCGCCAACCGAAGCGCCAATCATTGCGCCCGCCTCGGCCGCATCGCCGCCGGGTTCGGCGACGCGCGCGACGCCGTAGTTCGCCATGCCGGCCTGCCCCTGCGGCGCGCCGCCGATCATCTCGCGCGGCAGGTCCTTGACCTCGATGGTCTGCGCGGGCGCCATCACGGTCAGCCAGTTGCACAGGTTTTCCAGCTGCCGCACGTTGCCCGGGAACGGCAGCGTGCTGACATAGGCCAGCGCCTCGTCCGACATCCGCTTCGGTTCGACGCCCAGTTCCTTGGCGCTCTTCTGCAGGAAATGCCGCGCCAGCAACGTGATGTCCTCGGGCCGCTCGCGCAGTGGCGGCAGCCGCAGCCGGATCACGTTCAGGCGGTGGAACAGGTCCTCGCGGAACAGCCCTTCCTTGACGCGGGTTTCGAGATTCTGGTGGGTGGCGGCGATCACGCGCACATTGGCGCGCAGCGGGTTATGGCCGCCGACGCGATAGAAGTTGCCGTCCGACAGCACGCGCAGCAGCCGCGTCTGCAGGTCGAACGGCATGTCGCCGATTTCGTCGAGGAACAGCGTGCCGCCCTCGGCCTGTTCGAAACGGCCGCGGCGCATGGTCTGCGCGCCGGTAAAGGCGCCGCGCTCGTGGCCGAACAGTTCCGACTCGAGCAGGTCCTTGGGAATGGCCGCGGTATTGAGCGCGATGAAGGGGCCGTTGGCGCGCGGGCTGTGCTTGTGCAGCGCGCGCGCGACCAGCTCCTTGCCGGTGCCGGACTCGCCGGTGATCAGCACCGTCACGTTCGACTGCGACAGCCGGCCGATCGCGCGGAACACGTCCTGCATCGCCGGCGCCTGGCCCAGGATTTCCGGCGCGTCGAGCAGGCGGTCCTCCATCTCCTCCTCGCGCAGGCTTTCCTCCAGCGCGCGGCGGATCAGCTCGACGGCCTTGTCGACGTCGAAGGGCTTGGCCAGGTATTCGAAGGCGCCGCCCTGGAAGGCCGCCACCGCGCTATCGAGATCCGAATAGGCGGTCATCACGATGACCGGCAGGCCCGGATGGCGGCCCTTGATCGCCTGCAGCAGGTCGAGCCCCGAACCGCCGGGCATGCGGATGTCCGAGATCAGGACCTGGGGCTCGTCTTCCTCGAGCGCCGACAGGACGTCGCGCACGTTGGTAAAGCTGCGGGACAGCAGGCTCTCCCGGGCCAGGGCCTTTTCCAGGACCCAGCGAATAGATTGATCGTCGTCGACTATCCAGATCGGCTTCATGTGCGTCGCTTGTCTGCTCGGTGTTTCGGAGGTCCGCCTTCGCTGCGCTGTCCGCCCGGCGCGTGGCCATGGAGGTGGGCCAGTCCCGGGCCGTTCAGCGCAGCGGCAGCAGGATGCGGAAATCGGTACAGCCGGGCCGGCTTTCGCATTCGATCAGACCCTCGTGCTGCTGCACGAAGGTCTGCGCCAGTGTCAGACCGAGCCCACTGCCGCCATCCCTGCCCGACACCAGCGGGTAGAAGATGCGTTCGCGAATATCCTCGGGAATGCCCGGACCGTTGTCGATCACATGCAAGTCCAATGCCAGCTTGTACAGCCGCTTGGCGATCGTGACCTGGCGCGCGACCCGCGTGCGCAGCACGATCTGCGCATCGCCGCGGGCAATACGCTCGGCGAGCGCCTGCGCCGCGTTATGGACGATGTTGAGCACGGCCTGAATCAGCTGCTCGATGTCGCCTGACAGCTCGGGCAAGCTGGCATCGTAGTCGCGCACGATCTCGAGGCCGTTGGGGAATTCGGCCAGCACCACCGAGCGCACGCGTTCGAGCACCTCGTGGATATTGAGCTCGCGCACGATATGCGGATGCCGGTGCGGCTCGAGCAGCCGGTCGACCAGCGTCTGCAGCCGGTCCGATTCCTTGATGACGACCTGGGTGTATTCGCGCAGGCTGCGCTCGGGCAGTTCGAATTCGAGCAGCTGCGCCGCGCCGCGGATGCCGCCCAGCGGATTCTTGATCTCGTGGGCCAGATTGCGGATCAGCTCCTTGTTGGCCGAGGTCAGGTCCAGGATGCGTTCCTCGCGTTCGCTGCGGACCTTCTGCTCGTTGGGCAGCACCTCGACCAGCGCGGTGCCGGGGCTCGCGTCGATGCCGCCGATCACCACATGCGCGTGCATCGGCTCGCGCAGCGGCGGCTGCAGGACCACGTCCTGGCGCCGCGCATCGACCTGGCGAGCCAGCACCGAATCGATCATCGCGTCGAGCTCGTCGGCGCGGCCGAACAGCGCCGACAGCGACAGCTCGAGCATCGACTTGCGCGAGATGCCGAAGCTCGCCTCGGCCGCCGGGTTGGCATAGACGATCCGCATGCCGGGCTGCGCGACCAGCAGCACGGGGTTCGGCATCATGTCGAGCCCCGCGGCGAGCGCGGCCAATGCCGGCGACGTCGGCGGCATCGGCTGGCCGGACGACGCGGCGTCCTCTTCGGCCGGCGCGCGGTCGGCGCCGCCGACCTTGCGTGAAACGCTGCGAATCAGGCGGCGCATCGATCGATCCTCAATCCTTCAGGTTGGCCAGCTCGCGCCGCAGCGCCGCCGCATTGGCCTCGCTGCGGGCGATGTCCTCGCGCAGCGCGGCGGTGCGATCCAGATAGCGCTGGTAGTTGCGCTCGTCGCCCTGCCGCTCGGGCTGGCCGTCGTTGAATTGCGCGCGCAGCGCGGCCAGCTTGGCCTGCTCGCTGCGCAGCTCCTCTTCCAGCACCGCGCGGCGTTCGCCGTCGCGGCGGCGCTGCGTGGCCGCGTCGATGCGGGGGAAGTTCGCCGCGGTGGCGCCATCCATCGGCGCCGGATTGGCACCACCGACGCCGCCACTGCCGCCGCGCGCCGCCTGCCGGGTCACCGGCACGCTGAGCACGTCGGGCAGGTCCAACCGCTTGCAGCCCTTGCCGCCGTTGCCGTTGCGGTATTCGGGCACGCCCTTCGGGCCGCTGCAGACGTAGATCTCCGCGCCGTTCGCCGCTGACTGCGCCGTGGCGGGCGCCGCGCCCAGCGCCGCCGCGACGAACGCCGCCATGCCCAACAACCGGGCAGCCGATGCACCGGTCCGGGCAGGAGGCGCCGGTTCGGCACCGGGACGGTGCGGCACACGGAACGAAAACAGGGTCGCGGGCATGGACGGGCGTCGCATCGGCAGGGATCGAAGTCGGAGGAAGCCCAATTCTAGCGAGCCAAACAAAAAGGGACAGCCGAGGCCGCCCCTTCCTGGTGCATCAAGCACGGTGTGCTGACAGCGCGTGCTGACAGCCGGCGCTTACAGCGAGTAGTACATCTCGAACTCGAGCGGATGGGTGGTCATGCGGAAGCGGGTCACTTCCTCCATCTTCAGTTCGATGTAGGCGTCGATCATCGTGTTGCTGAACACGCCGCCGCGGGTCAGGAACTCGCGGTCCT
>JAPSLP010000023.1 GCA_031180665.1 Cupriavidus sp.
TCAGCACTTTTTTGCTGCGGCTCCAGCACCGCAGCGCCTTCGCCTTCCCCGCCAACCCCGCCGCCGTTCGGCTGCGAGGGGGCGAATATTAAGGGAGCATGACAGCCATGGCAAGCGCTTTTTTGCACGAGCGCCCAAGTGCGCTAGGCGGCCTCTTTGAGCCGCCGCCACAAGGTCGTCGAACTGATACCCAACAGGTGGCACGCCGCCGCGCGATCCCCACCGCATTCGTCCAGCACGCGGCGAATATGTTCCGCCTGGGACGAACGCGCCACGCCAGCGAGCGAACGGTTGCCCGACCGGGCACTCACGGTTGCAGGCGTCACTTCGATTCCCTCGCCGCCGAACAGCTCGGGCACCGTCGCCCGCAGTTCGCGCAGCAATGCTTCCTCGTCCAGCGCCCTTCCCGCCAGCAGCACAGCGATCCGCTCCACCACGTTCTCCAGCTCACGGATATTGCCCGGCCAGCCATATGCCGCCAGCCGGCTGCGCGCCGCTTGTGGCAGGCTGTCCGGACGAGGCAATCCCAGCCTCTGCTGCGCGCGCCGGTACAGCAGCTCGGCCAGTTCCGGCAGATCCGCCTTGCGTTCGCGCAGCGGTGGCATGGCGATACGCAGGATATTCAGCCGGTAATAGAGGTCCTGCCGGAACGCCCCGTCGCGCACGAGCGCCGCGAGATCCCGATGGGTGGCGGCGATCACGCGCACGTTGACCGGCACCGCATCCACGCCGCCGATCGGCAGCACCTGCTTTTCCTGCAGCACGCGCAGCAACCGGGTCTGCAGGGCCGGCGGCATATCGCCGACCTCGTCCAGGAACAACGTGCCGTTATGCGCGGATTCGAACAGCCCGGCCTTGCCACCGCGCCGCGCGCCGGTGAACGCGCCCTCCTCGTAGCCAAACAGCTCGCTCTCCAGCAGCGCCTCCGGGAACGCCGCGCAATTGATCGCCACGAAAGGAAACGCGCGGCGCGGACTAGCGTCGTGCATGCCCTGCGCCAGCACCTCCTTGCCGGTGCCGCTCTCGCCGCTGATCAGCACGGTTGAATCGACGGCCGCATAGCGCCGCGCCAGCTCGCGCAGCTGGCACATTGCCGGCGATGCACCGGCGAGGTCGTCGAGCCGATAGCGAACACCGGCCGTGCGGGCGCTGGCGCGTCGGCGCAGATGGCGGTCGACCCGCTGGATCGCATTGGCATCCTGGATCGTCAGCACCGCGCCCGCGGGACCGCCCTCGCCAAGGATCGGAATCCGGTTGACCACGACCATGCGGTCGCCCAGCTTGTGGATTGCCTCGAGTTCCTTGCTTCCGGTGCGCATCACGCTGTCGAGCGACAGATCCGGGGCCAGGCCCTGCAGCTTGCGGCCGACCGCATCGGCGGCCGGCGTGCCGAGGAAGCGCTCCATCGCCGGATTGAACGACTGAATCCGCCCGTCGGCATCGACCGCGGCAACGCCCTCGTTCAGATGCGCGAGGATCGTGTTGACATACTCGCGCCGGCTCGACTCGATGCGCCGCAGCCGCGCCGCCTCGATCGCATCCTCGAGCGCGAGCTTGACCGACTGGCCCGAGTACAGAAACACCCCGGTCAGCCCGAGCCGGTCCGCCAACTCGGTCACGAGTCCGGGTCCGACCACGACCTCGACGCCCTCCTGCCGCAGCGCCTTGACGCGCACCGTGGCGTCGTCCTCGGTCAAATACGTATACGACGGAATCGGCAGGTCGAACGCCCGGGCGAACTCGTCGACTTCCGGGTAGGTAGCGGCGTGAGTCACCAGTGCGACCCGCGGCGAGATGCGCCGCGCCGTGGCGAGCGCACTCAATACGTCGAACCCGGTCACCTTGACCAGCGTGACAGGCACGTCCACATGCTGGCGCAGATAGGCGCCGTTCGACCCGGCAGCGACCACCGCGTCGAGCCGCCCTTCCCTGGCCTCCCGGGTGATCGCGTTGGCGGCCGCCTCGTAGCCCTTGCCGACGAGCCGGAAGTCGGCCTGCGCGGCATAGGAAGGAATCAGATCGGCGAAGGCGCGCGACAGCCGGCTGATGCCGACGGCCCAGATGCGGGGCCTGCCGGGAGGAATCGGAGTAGCGGGAGTCATGGATGGGAAGAAAAAAGCGACGGTCGCAAGCCATGGCCAGCGGCCGAACAAAAGCGCTCACAATAGGATGTTGACAGGCTGTCGCTGCATTCTGCGCCCTCCGGCGTTGCATTTCAATTCGCACAATGGATTTCACAAATGAATTGCAAATTGAGAGCCTGACACATCACCTGAACCGACAGGAGCACCCGCTATCCCTTGCAGGGACTGGCCAAACCAGGCGCCGCGCCGCCAGGCCCACCGTTGGCACGCCGCTTGCGCTCTCCCGGCATTCCGCTCACCCAGGACGCCACCATGACCCTGACCTCTCAAGACCTGGCCCGCTCGGCGGGCGCCCGCTTCCGCCAAGCGCTGGCCGACGAACAGCCGCTGCAGGTCGTCGGCACCATCAACGCCAACCATGCGCTGCTGGCCAAGCGCGCCGGCTACCGCGCCATCTACCTGTCCGGCGGCGGCGTCGCAGCCGGCTCGCTGGGCCTGCCCGACCTCGGCATCTCGAACCTGGACGACGTGCTGACCGATATCCGCCGCATCACCGACGTCTGCGACGTGCCGCTGCTGGTCGACGTCGACACCGGCTTCGGCGCCTCGGCCTTCAACGTGGCCCGTACCACGCGCTCGCTGATCAAGTTCGGCGCCGGCGCGATGCACATCGAGGATCAGGTCGGCGCCAAGCGCTGCGGCCACCGGCCCAACAAGGAGATCGTCTCGCAGGACGAGATGGTCGATCGCATCAAGGCCGCGGTCGATGCCCGCACCGATGAGCATTTCGTCATCATGGCGCGCACCGACGCACTGGCGGTCGAGGGCCTGGACAAGGCGATCGAACGCGCGGTGGCCTGCGTCGAGGCCGGTGCCGATGCGATCTTCCCCGAGGCGATGACCGACCTGTCGATGTACCGCAAGTTCGTCGACGCGGTGAAGGTGCCGGTGCTCGCCAACATCACCGAATTCGGCGCCACGCCACTGTTCACGCGCGACGAACTGGCCGGCGCCGGCGTCGCGATGATCCTCTACCCGCTGTCGGCGTTCCGCGCGATGAACAAGGCCGCGGAGAACGTCTACGCGGCGATCCGCCGCGACGGCACCCAGCAGAACGTGCTGGACACCATGCAGACGCGCGCCGAGCTCTACGAGAGCATCGGCTACCATGCATACGAACAGAAGCTGGATGCGCTGTTTGCGCAAGCCAAGGCCAAGTAACCAGAACAGAGCGAAGCAAGGAGACGACATGTCCGAAGCCACTCCGGCGCAAGCCACCCCGAAGCCCAAGAAATCCGTTGCGCTGTCCGGCGTCGTCGCCGGCAATACCGCACTGTGCACGGTCGGCCGCAGCGGCAACGACCTGCACTATCGCGGCTACGACATCCTCGACGTCGCCGAGACCTGCGAGTTCGAAGAGATCGCCTATCTGCTGGTGCACGGCAAGCTGCCGACCCAGGCAGAGCTGAACGGCTACAAGGCCAAGCTGCGCGCGTTGCGCGGCCTGCCCGCCAACGTCAAGGCGGCGCTCGAATGGGTACCGGCCTCGGCCCACCCGATGGACGTCATGCGCACCGGCGTGTCGGTGCTGGGCACGGTGCTGCCCGAGAAGGAAGACCACAATCTGCCGGGAGCGCGCGACATCGCCGACCGCCTGATGGCCTCGCTCGGCTCGATGCTGCTGTACTGGTACCACTACAGCCATAACGGCCGGCGCATCGAGGTCGAAACCGACGACGATTCGATCGGCGGCCACTTCCTGCATCTGCTGCACGGCCGCAAGCCGAGCGAGCTGTGGGAGCGCGCGATGCACACCTCGCTGAACCTCTACGCGGAGCACGAGTTCAACGCGTCGACCTTTACCGGCCGCGTCATCGCCGGCACCGGTTCCGACATGTACTCGGCGATCTGCGGCGCGATCGGCGCGCTGCGCGGCCCGAAGCACGGCGGCGCCAACGAGGTCGCGTTCGAGATCCAGAAGCGCTACGACACGCCCGACGAGGCCCAGGCCGACATCACCCGCCGCGTCGAGAACAAGGAAGTCGTGATCGGCTTCGGCCATCCGGTCTACACGACCGGCGATCCGCGCAACCAGGTGATCAAGGAAGTCGCGCGCCGCCTGTCGAAGGACGCCGGTTCGATGAAGATGTTCGACATCGCCGAGCGGCTGGAGACGACGATGTGGGACATCAAGAAGATGTTCCCCAATCTCGACTGGTTCAGCGCGGTCAGCTACCACATGATGGGCGTGCCGACCGCGATGTTTACGCCGCTGTTCGTGATCGCGCGGACCTCCGGCTGGGCCGCGCACATCATCGAGCAACGCGTCGACAACAAGATCATCCGCCCGAGCGCCAACTACATCGGCCCGGACAATTTGAAGTTCGTGCCGATCGAGAAACGCCGCTGATGCGGTAGAAAGCAGGCGGAAGCGGCCACGCCACGCGCACCGCTTCCGCCTGGCAGTCCCCAAGCCTTTCCACGGCGCGCCGAGCACGACCCTGTATCGATCCCCACCCCATGAATACTGCCTACCGCAAACCGCTGCCCGGCACGGGCCTGGACTATTTCGACGCCCGCGCCGCGGTCGATGCGATCCAGCCCGGCGCCTATGACAAGCTGCCCTACACCTCGCGCGTGCTGGCCGAAAATCTGGCGCGCCGCTGCGACCCGTCGCTGCTGAGCGCCGCGCTGACGCAGCTGATCGAACGCAAGCGCGACCTCGACTTTCCCTGGTTCCCCGCGCGCGTGGTCTGCCACGACATCCTCGGCCAGACCGCGCTGGTGGACCTGGCGGGCCTGCGCGATGCGATCGCCGACCAGGGCGGCGATCCGGCCCAGGTCAATCCGGTGGTGCCGGTCCAGCTGATCGTCGACCATTCGCTGGCGGTCGAGCACGGCGGTTTCGACAAGGATGCCTTCGCCAAGAACCGCGCGATCGAGGAGCGCCGCAACGAGGACCGCTTCCATTTCATCGAGTGGACCCGCAAGGCGTTCAAGAACGTCGACGTGATTCCGCCGGGCAACGGCATCATGCACCAGATCAATCTGGAGCGGATGTCCCCGGTGATCCATGCCGTCGACGGCGTGGCCTACCCCGACACGCTGGTCGGCACCGACAGCCATACGCCCCATGTCGACGCGCTGGGCGTGATCGCCATCGGCGTGGGCGGCCTCGAAGCCGAGAACGTGATGCTGGGCCGCGCCTCCTGGATGCGGCTGCCGGACATCGTCGGTGTCGAGCTGCGCGGCAAGCCGCAGCCGGGCATCACCGCGACCGACATCGTGCTGGCGCTGACCGAGTTCCTGCGCAGCCAGCGCGTAGTGGGTGCCTATCTCGAATTCCGCGGCGAAGGCGCCGCCAGCCTGACGCTGGGCGATCGCGCGACGATCTCCAACATGGCGCCCGAATACGGCGCCACCGCGGCGATGTTCTTCATCGACGGCCAGACCATCGACTATCTGCGCCTGACTGGCCGCAGCGACGAGCAGGTGCGCCTGGTCGAGACCTACGCCAAGACCGCGGGCCTGTGGGCCGACACGCTCGAGCACGCCGAATACGAGCGTGTGCTCGAGTTCGACCTGTCGACAGTGGTCCGCAACATGGCGGGCCCGTCGAATCCGCACAAGCGCCTGCCGACCACCGCGCTGGCCGAACGCGGCATCGCCGGCCAATGGCAGCAGGTGCCCGGCCAGATGCCAGACGGCGCCGTGATCATCGCCGCCATCACCAGCTGCACCAACACCAGCAATCCGCGCAACGTGATCGCCGCCGGCCTGCTGGCACGCAATGCCAACGCGCGCGGCCTGACGCGCAAGCCCTGGGTCAAGTCCTCGCTGGCTCCGGGCTCCAAGGTCGTGCAGTTGTATCTCGAGGAAGCGGGCCTGCTGCCCGAGCTCGAGCAACTCGGCTTCGGCATCGTCGCGTTTGCCTGCACCACCTGCAACGGCATGTCGGGCGCGCTCGATCCGGCGATCCAGCAGGAGATCGTCGAGCGCGACCTGTATGCGACCGCGGTGCTGTCGGGCAACCGCAATTTCGATGGCCGCATCCATCCCTACGCCAAGCAGGCCTTCCTGGCCTCGCCGCCGCTGGTGGTCGCCTACGCGATCGCCGGCACCATCCGCTTCGATATCGAGCGCGACGTGCTGGGCCACGACTCCAACGGCCAACCCGTCACGCTGAAGGACATCTGGCCGAGCGACGAGGAGATCGACGCGATCGTCGCGCAAAGCGTCAAGCCCGAGCAGTTCCGCAAGGTCTACGAGCCGATGTTCGCGGTGCAGGCGGCCAACGCCGAGACCATCAGCCCGCTGTACGACTGGCGGCCGCAGAGCACCTATATCCGCCGCCCGCCGTACTGGGAAGGCGCGCTGGCCGGGGAGCGCACGCTCAAGGGCCTGCGTCCGCTGGCGGTGCTCGGCGACAACATCACCACCGACCATCTGTCGCCGTCCAACGCCATCCTGCCCGACAGCGCCGCCGGCGAATACCTGGCGAAGATGGGCCTGCCCGAGGAAGACTTCAACTCGTACGCGACCCACCGCGGCGACCACCTGACCGCCCAGCGCGCGACCTTCGCCAACCCGACCCTGGTCAATGAAATGGCGGTGGTCGACGGCAAGGTCAAGAAGGGTTCGCTGGCGCGCATCGAGCCGGACGGCCAGGTTGTGCGCATGTGGGAGGCGATCGAGACCTATATGGAGCGCAAGCAGCCGCTGATCATCATCGCCGGCGCCGACTACGGCCAGGGCTCGTCGCGGGACTGGGCGGCCAAGGGCGTGCGGCTGGCCGGCGTCGAGGCGATCGTCGCCGAAGGCTTCGAGCGCATCCACCGCACCAATCTGATCGGCATGGGCGTGCTGCCGCTGGAGTTCAAGCCGGGCACCAACCGCCTGACGCTGCAGATCGACGGCACCGAGACCTTCGACGTGATCGGCGAGCGCAAGCCGCGCGCGGACCTGACGCTGGTGATCCACCGCAGGAACGGCGAGCGTGTCGAGACCGCGGTGACATGCCGCCTCGATACCGCCGAGGAAGTCTCGATCTACGAGGCCGGCGGCGTGCTGCAGCGCTTCGCGCAGGACTTCCTGGACTCGACCAGCGCCGCGCGGGCGGCCGCGCCATCGACACAATCGGCGGCCTGAGCGCATGGTCGCAAAGGCCAACCCTCGGCGATAGCCCGGCGCAAACGGCGCCGGGCTCGCCCCCGGGCGTTACCGCAAGGTGCCGCCCGCTCTGACTCCGCACGAGGCATCCATGGTTTCCCTTCCTCAGATCCGCATCCCGGCCACCTATATGCGTGGCGGCACCAGCAAGGGCGTGTTCTTCCGCCTGCAGGACCTGCCCGAGGCGGCGCAGGCGCCCGGCCCCGCCCGCGATGCGCTGCTGATGCGCGTGATCGGCAGCCCCGATCCGTACGGCAAGCAGATCGACGGCATGGGCGCGGCGACGTCGAGCACCAGCAAGACGGTGATCGTGTCGCGCAGCAGCCGGCCGGACCACGACGTCGACTATCTGTTCGGCCAGGTCGCAATCGACGAGCCCTTCGTCGACTGGAGCGGCAACTGCGGCAATCTCTCTGCCGCGGTGGGCCCGTTCGCGATCGCCGCCGGGCTGATCGACCCGGCGCGCATCCCGCGCGAGGGTGTCGCCACCGTGCGCATCTGGCAGGCCAATATCGGCAAGACCATCGTTTCGCATGTGCCGATCGTCGACGGCATGGTCAAGGAAACCGGGGAGTTCGAACTGGATGGCGTGACCTTCCCTGCCGCCGAGATCATGCTCGAGTTCATGGACCCGGCGGCCGAGGAGGAAGGCGGCGGCGGCGCGATGTTCCCGACCGGCAACCTGGTCGACGACCTCGAGGTGCCGGGCGTCGGCACGCTGAAGGCGACGATGATCAATGCCGGCATTCCGACCATCTTCGTCAATGCCGACGCGATCGGCTACACCGGCACCGAGCTGCAGGAGGCCATCAACGGCGATCCCAAGGCGCTGGCGACGTTCGAGACCATTCGCGCCTACGGGGCCGTGCGCATGGGCCTGATCCAGAACGTGGACGAGGCCGCGCGGCGCCTGCACACGCCCAAGGTGGCCTTTGTCGCCCCGCCGGCAAGCTATACCGCGTCGAGCGGCAAGCCGGTGCGCGCCGAAGACATCGACCTGCTGGTGCGGGCGCTGTCGATGGGCAAGCTGCACCACGCGATGATGGGCACCGCGGCGGTGGCGATCGGCACCGCCGCGGCCATTCCCGGCACACTGGTCAATCTGGCGGCCGGCGGCGGCAAACGCCAGGCGGTGCGCTTCGGCCATCCGTCGGGCACGCTGCGCGTCGGCGCCGAGGCCGCGCAGGTGGGCGGCGAATGGGCGGTGAAGAAAGCCATCATGAGCCGCAGCGCGCGGATCCTGATGGAAGGCTGGGTGCGCGTGCCCGGCGACTGGAACCCCCTTGCCTGATGGCCGGGATGCCGGGGCCGCTGGTCGGCCCCGGCATCAAACGGTGGTGAGCGGCAAGATTGGCGGTTAATTGCATTTACACACCGTAGCTAAGGGCGAAGGCCCACCGCAAGACGGCACGGCCCGCGCCCCGGCGTCAACCGAACAGCACGCTGTTCATCAGCGCCTTTGCCACCACGGTGCCCCCCTCCGGTTGCTCGGCATAGACGGTGACCTCCGTGGCGACCTGCCGCTGGCCGCGGCGTACCACCGTCGCCACGGCGCGCAGCGCGGCTGATTCGGCCGGCGCCACATACTGGATCGACAGCGCGCTGGTCGCCCCGCCGCGCACCTTGTCGGGGTCCGCGCCGGATGCCGCGGCGGCCGCGCCGGCGATATCGATCAGCGTCGCAATCACGCCCCCATGCACCGTCTTGCCGACCGTGACATTGCCCGGGCTGAACGGCAGCACCAGTTCGACATGCTCGGGCGCCAGCACGTCGAGCGCGACGCCGAGCGTGCGGGCCACCGGCGAACCGATCAGGATTTCCTCGACCATCGCGCGGACGCGGGGCGCGACCTCGGCGTGGCTGCCGGTGGCGGAGAGTGGGGTCAGCGAAGACATCATGCGGGCTCCTGAAGAGGGATCGTGGTTCAGTCGTGTCGAGTCCATGATGGCGGCCGGCGCGGCCGACGCTCAATTACCCGACAGGTAATCCGATCGACGACGCGGAGGACAGCAACCTCGGTCGGGTCCTGCCCAGAGCACCGCCCGCCGGCACCGCCCCACCCCGCCGCTTATAATGGCCGCCTTTGCCTCGCCCAGCCGCCATGCCGCAAACCCGTCCCGATTCCACCCCAGACCCGCTCGCCCTGCCTGACACCGCCGAAGCCACCGACGACAGCCTGTTCGATGGTCCCGACAGCCCCTGCATCGGCATCTGTTCGACGCTGTTCGACGAGGTCTGCCAGGGCTGCGGCCGCACCGCGATGGAGGTCAGCAACTGGGTCTTCATGAGCGACGCGGAAAAGCGGGCGGTGTGGGAACGGATCACGCGCGAAGGCACCGCACGCCGTTTCCAGCGGGAGGACTAGTCCCGCCCGCCTCACTACCCTTGCGCGCCGTCACCGGCTCGCCCCGCTGGCCCGGCCGCCATCGCGCGCCGCGGGCGTCAGCACCAGCGTCTCGAACGCCTTTGCCCCCGCCGGATGCCCGGCACCGCGGATCGTCACGTATTCGCCGCGCGCCCATTGCTCGGTCCAGTCCCGATAGTGCGGCGACAACACGTTGCCCGACTGCCCCGTCGGCGTGATGAAGCGCGAGGCGGACAGATCGGCCAGGTCGTAGATCGCACGCACGCTGGCGCCATGCACGTTCTCGAACGGCGCCTGCTCGTCGCCCAGATTGTGCCGGCCGGCATTGACCGTATAGGTATCGCCACCGGTCGGCACCTTGACATTGAAGAACCCGGCCAGCGACGGCACCTTGGCGAACGGCCGGTGTTCGGCGCGGGCGGCATGGGCCTGGCCCCAGCGCCAGCGCCGCGGGTCGTCGCCATAGCGCTGCTGCAGATCGGCGATGGCACGTTTCCACGCCGCCCCCATCGCGTCATTGCAATCCTCGGGGGCCGGCGTCTTCGGATCGTCGCACCAGAAGCGCCCGAGGCCGCGCGAGCTGCGCAGGACATTGAGCATCGCCTGTTGCACATTGCGCTGCTCCCACATGCGGGCGAACACGCCATCGCCGACCTTGCCTTCGAACATGCCGCGCGAGAGCTCGCGCAGCCAGGCGGTGGCGACCAGCGGTTCCGCGCGGTCCGCCGACATCGTGCCGTCCCAGCGCGCCAGCGCGGCGAACAGCTCGCGCTCGCGCGGCGGACGCGTCTCGTCGGCCGCGATCGAGGCACCGAGCAGCAGCGGCAAGGCGTCCTTGACCGCCAGCGACAGCTCGTCCTTCTGGATCGCCGCGAACGTATCGAGCGTGTGCTGCCGCCGCGCGCCCAGCAAGGCGCGGATGCGGTCGTGCCGATACGGCACGGTCCATTCGCTGGTCAGGAAGTACGGATAGTCGTCCGGCACGATCTTCTGGTTCGCGGTCACCAGCATGCCGCCGGGCGGATTGAAGCTGCGCGGCAGCCGTTCGAACGGAATGAAGCCGTTCCAGTCGTAGCGTGCGTCCCAGCCCGGCGCCGGGGCGAGGCCCTTCAGATCGTTGGCGGCGCTGCGCAGCGGCACGCGGCCCGGCGCGATGAAGCCGATATTGCCGTCGACATCGGCATAGACCGCGCTCTGCTGGGGCGTGTGGAAGTCGCGCAGCGCCTCGGTGAAGCTGGTCCAGTCGTGCGCCCGGTTCAGCTTCAGGCCGGCCTGCACGGTGCGGTCGTCCGGCCGCAGCGCGACCCACTGGAAGGCCACCACATACTGCGCGCCCAGCGGCGCGACGGCGGCGGCAAGCGGGTCGGCGACATCGGAGATCACCGGCCCATGGCGGGTCGAGCGGACCCGGATCGTCACGTCGGGCTGGCCCTTGACCCGGATGGTCTCCTCGCGCACCGCGAAATCCGCCCAGCCATTGGGCGTCTGGTACTGCTCGGGCCGGCCGGGACGCAGCCGCTCGATATACAGGTCCTGCAGGTCCGGCGCGGTATTGGTAAAGCCCCAGGCGATGCGCGGCGTATGGCCGATCACGACCACCGGCATGCCGGGCAAGGTGGCGCCGGTCACGTCCAGTCCCGGCGCACGCAGCGTGGCGAAATACCACAGCGCCGGCGCCTGCAGGCCCAGATGCAGATCGTTGGCCAGCAGCGGCTTGCCCGAGCGCGTATGGGCGCCGGATACCACCCAGTTGTTCGAGCCCATGCCTTCGACCAGACCCGGCGGCGCCGCGGCCTCGACGCTGGCCATCGCCGTGGTCAGCGGCGCCAGCTGCCGGTACAGCGCGGGGTAGTCGGCGGTGCGCAGCGGCTGCTCGCCCGGATACGGCGAGAGCAGCTCGTTGATGCGCGACAGCGGCAGGGTCTGCGCCAGCCGCATGCGCAGCACCTCGCGGCTCCAGTTGGCGCTCAGGTCCCAGGCCATCATGGTCTGCCAGGCCAGCGTATCGGCCGGCTCCCAGCGTTCCGGCACGGTGCGCAGGATGGCGAATTCTGGCGGCAACGGGCCCTTGTGGCTTGCGATGCCGGCATTGACGCCATCGGCATAGGCCTGCAGCGCGGCGCGCGTCTCGGGCGTGCTGGCCGCAAACGCGGCCTCGGCATTGCGGCGCACGCCGATGGTGCGCAGGAAGCGATCGGTCGGCAGCGCGCTGGGTCCGAGGATCTCCGCCAGCCGGCCGGCCGCGATGCGCTTGTTCATCTGCATCTGCCAGAGCCGGTCCTGCGCGTGCACGAAGCCTAGCCCGAAATACGCGTCGAGCGGATCGCCTGCCTCGATGCGCGGAATCGCATGGCGGTCGCGCACGATGGTGACGCGCCCCTGCAAACCCGCCAGCGCGACGGTGCCCGCCACCGCCGGCTGCGACGCCTGCCGATACCAGGCATAGCCGCCGATGGCCGCGGCCAGTGCCAGCCCCGCCAGGATCACCGTCAGCCATGCCAGCCGCTTGAGCCAATGCATCGCCTGCCCCTCCCCCGTCCAACCGTTCGTTGCGGTGTCGTGTTGTTGTCGATTATCGCCGACGTAAAAATGCCCGGACAGGCCGGGCATCTTCAAAACGGTCGGCGCTCAGGCCGCGGGCTTCTTCAGCTGCAGCGCCTTGTACTCGAGGAACTCCTCCAGGCCGTACTTGCCTGCCTCGCGTCCATGGCCCGACTGCTTGTAGCCGCCGAACGGCGCCAGCATGTTGAAGGGACCGCCATTGATGTCGACCTGGCCGGTACGGATGCGGCGCGCCACGCGGATCGCGCGCGCCTCGTCGCCCGACCACACGCCGCCGCCCAGGCCATAGACGCTGTCGTTGGCGATGCGCACCGCGTCTTCCTCGGTGTCGTAGCAGATGATCGACAGCACCGGGCCGAAGATTTCCTCCTGCGCGACGGTCGCCTTGGGATCGACGTTGCCCAGCACCGTCGGCTGCACAAAGAAGCCCTTGTCGAGGCCGGCCGGCGGTTCGGTGCCGCCCGCCACCAGTTCGGCGCCCTCGTTCAGCCCGCGCTGGATGTAGCCGGTCACACGGTCCTTCTGCGCGGCCGAGATCAGCGGTCCCAGCTTGGTGGTCTCCTGCAGCGGATCGCCGACGGTGAAGCCCGCCACGACCTTCTTGACGATCTCCTTGACCTCGTCATAGCGGGCGCGCGGCACCAGCATCCGGGTATGCGCCGAGCAGGTCTGGCCGGAATTCAGGAAACACGCGTTGATGGTGCCCTTGACCGCGGCCGGCAGGTCGGCGTCGTCCAGGATCACCGAGGCGGACTTGCCGCCCAGTTCCAGCGCGACCCGCTTGACGGTCTGCGCGGCCAGCTCGGAGACACGCTTGCCGGCGCGGGTCGAACCGGTGAACGACACCATGTCGACCTCGCGGTGGCTCGCCAGCACCTCGCCGACCACCGGGCCGTAGCCGGTCACCAGGTTGAACACGCCCGGCGGTAGGCCGGCGGCCTCGATCACCTCGGCCAGCACGAAGGCGTTCAGCGGCGCCACCTCGGAGGGCTTGAGCACCACGGTGCAGCCGGCGGCCAGCGCGGGCGCGACCTTCAGCGTGATCTGGTTCAGCGGGTAGTTCCACGGCGTGATGGCGGCAACCACGCCGACCGGTTCACGCACCACCAGCGAATTGCCGACCTCTTCCTCGAAGGTGAAGGACTCGACCAGCTTGGCCGCCTGGCTCCAGTTGAAGACCGGGCCGCCGACCTGGATCGCGCGGGCCAGCTTGATCGGCATGCCCACCTCGGCGGCGATCAGCTGCGCCAGTTCCTCGGTCCGCGCCTTCAGGCCCTCGGCAATCTTGCGGATATAGTCCGCGCGCTGCTGCGGCGGCGTCGCGGCCCAGCCGTCGAAGGCGGCGCGGGCGGCCTGGATGGCATCCTCGGCGTCGCGGGCATGCCCTTCGGGAATCTGGCCCATCACCTCTTCGGTGGTGGAATGGATGACGTCGATCTGCCCGGTGCCGTGCGGGGTGACCCATTGGCCGTTGATAAAGAGTTTGTCTCGTTGTTGCATAGCCACAATTCCTCGGTGAGCCGTCAGGCGTACAGCCCTTTGGCGTTTCCAACCTGAATCAGGTGTTTCAGGGCGTTTGCCGTTGTTATCCATGTTTTCTGTGCCGACATTGTAGAGCCGATTTTGTCTGCCGATATCGCTTCGCCGGAGACCATCAGTCACGCTGCGGCCAATATCCCGCCGATAATCGCGCGCGAATCGATTCCCGCGCCATGAAAAAAAGGCCGCAACGCGTCAATGCGTTGCGGCCTTCGTTCGCAGGCATGCCCACCGGGGCGGGCCTGCCTGGCGCGGGACAGAATCCGGTCAGCCGGCGATCCCCTGCGACTCCAGGTATTCGTCGTAGGTACCCAGATAATCGGTCACCGTACCGTCGGTACGAATTTCGATGATCCGGGTGGCCAGCGCGCTGACGAACTCGCGGTCGTGCGAGACGAAGATCAGCGTGCCGGTGAACTTGTCCAGCGCGATCTGCAGCGACTCGATCGACTCCATGTCCATGTGGTTGGTCGGCTCGTCCAGCGCCAGCACGTTATGGCGGCCCAGCATCAGCTTGCCCCAGATCATGCGGCCCTTTTCGCCGCCGGACAGCACCTTGACGGATTTCTTGATGTCGTCGGCCGAGAACAGCAGCCGTCCCAGCGTGCCGCGCAGCGACTGGTCGTCGTCGCCGGCCTGCGTCCACTGGGTCATCCAGTCCATCAGGTTGCTCTCCTGCGGGAACTCCTCGTAGGTGTCCTGCGGCATGTAGCCGACGTTGGCGTTCTCGGCCCACTTGACGCTGCCGTGGTCGACCTCGATACCGCGCTGCACGCCGGTCTGCACCGCGCCGTCCAGCAGGCAGCGCAGCAGCGTGGTCTTGCCCGCGCCGTTCTCGCCGATGATGGCAACGCGCTCGCCGGCCTGGATCGACAGCGACAGGTTGTTCAGGATCTGGCGGTCGTAGGCCTTGCTGATGTTCTCGGCGGTGACCGCCAGGTTGTGCAGCTTCTTCTCAAATTCGAAGCGGATGAACGGGTTCTGGCGCGACGACGGCTTGATGTCCTCGACCTTGATCTTGTCGATCTGCTTCAGGCGCGAGGTGGCCTGGCGGGCCTTGGACTTGTTGGCCGAGAAGCGCCGCACGAAGTCCTGCAGTTCGGTGATCCGCTCCTTGGCGCGCGCGTTGGCGGCCATCTGGCGCTCGCGGGCCTGCATCGACGCTTCCATGTAGTCGTCGTAGTTGCCCGGGTAGACCTTCAGCGTGCCGTAGTCCATGTCGGCCATGTGCGTACAGACCGAGTTCAGGAAGTGGCGATCGTGCGAAATGATGATCATGGTGGAATTGCGCTCGTTGAGCACGTGTTCCAGCCAGCGGATCGTGTTGATGTCCAGGTTGTTGGTCGGCTCGTCCAGCAGCAGCACGTCCGGATTCGAGAACAGCGCCTGCGCCAGCAGCACGCGCAGTTTCCAGCCCGGCGCGATATTGCTCATCGTGCCCTGATGCTGGTCGGTCGGGATACCGACGCCCAGCAGCAGTTCGCCGGCGCGCGACTCGGCGGTATAACCGTCGTATTCGGCGTACTTGGCCTCGAGCTCCGCGGCCTTCATATAGTCTTCGTCGGTCGCTTCCGGGTTCGCGTAGATCGCGTCGCGCTCCTGCGCCGCCGCCCACATCTCGGTATGGCCCATCATCACCACGTCGAGCACGCGCATGTCTTCATAGGCGAACTGGTCCTGGCGCAGCTTGCCCAGGCGCACGCCCGGTTCCAGCATCACGTTGCCGGCGCTCGGCTCCAGGTCGCCGCCGAGGATCTTCATGAAGGTGGACTTGCCGCAGCCGTTCGCGCCGATCAGGCCGTAGCGGTTGCCCTCGCCAAACTTGACCGAGATATTCTCGAACAAGGGCTTGGGGCCAAACTGCATGGTGATGTTTGCGGTAGATAGCACGTCGAAGAACCTTTTGGAATGCGGTGTAACGGTGAGGGCGGCCGGTGAAGGCGGCGGATCGGCAAATCCGCGAATCAGCGGATGGAACGCCGCCGACGGCGAGCCGCATGGGCGCGGCGGGCCGGGCCACGGAGCGACCGTGGCGGGTGGCCGGACAGGCCTGGGCCCTTCACCTGGCGAAGAATCGGAGATTTTACCATTGCTGGCGCCATCCGGCGCGCAGACGGCGGCGGGACGGCGGCGGGGACGGCAAGGCGCGGGGCGCCGGGCGCTCAGGCCACCCCGGCCAACCGCGGATGCCCCGACATCGTCAGCGTGAAACCGTCCGCCGAGGCCCGCAGAACGCCCTGCCCGCCCACCGGCAGCGTCAGCTTGCGCGTGCAGTGGCCGAACGGCAGCCCGGTGACGATCGGCACCGGCAGGCGCTCGCGCAGATAGGCCACCACGGCGGGCAGATCGTAGCCGTTGTCGTAGTCGCTGACGCGGTAGCTGGAGAAGTCGCCCAGCACGATCGCGCGCTGGGCGCCCAGCACGCCGGCCTGCTCGAGCTGCAGCAGCATGCGCTCGACGCGGTACGGCGGCTCGTTGACGTCCTCGAGGAACAGGATGCCGCCGTCGACCTGCGGCAGGTACGGCGTACCCAGCAGGCTGCACAGCATCGCCAGGTTGCCGCCCCACAGCGTGCCCGCCAGCTCGCCGGAGAACGGCTGGCCGCCGTCCTGCGGGGCGTCGATGTCGACGGTATAGGACGATGCGCGCAGCAGGCCTTCGAAATGCCGCCACATGAAGGAATCGACCGGCACGGCGCCGAAGTCGGCCAGCAGCATCGGACCGGCCAGGCTGATGCCCCCGGCCCTGGCCAGGTACGCCAGCTGGAATGCCGTGAAATCGCTGTGGCCGACGATTGGCGTGGCCGCACCGCGGGCCTGCGCGGCGATGCGGTCGAAATCGATGCGCGGCAGCAGGCGCGCCATGCCGTAGCCGCCGCGCACCGCCAGCGTCAGCGCGCCGGGCGCGCCGGTGCCGATGCCATGCAGGTCGGCCAGCCGCTCGTCGTCGGTGCCGCCGAAGCGCTGATGGCGGCGGGACAGCACCTCGGGGTTGGCGACGCGGTAGCCGTGCGCCTGCAGCCAGTCGCAGCCGCGCGTGGCGACAGCCATGTCGTGCGGATAGCCGGAGGGAGCGATCAGGCGGACTTCGATGGGCGCGTTCATGCGTCTGGCTTTCCCTGCGAGTCGGATGACGGTTCGGCGCCAGGCTCGGCGCCAACTTGGGCGGTGCGATCGGCCTTCTGCGCGCGTCGCCTTGCCCGGAAGAAGTCGCGCAGCAGCTGGCCGCACTCGTCGGCCAGCACGCCACCGCGTATCGTGGTCTGGTGATTGAGCCGCGCCTCGGCGAACAGGTCCAGCACACTGCCGGCGGCGCCGGTCTTGGGATCGGTGGCGCCGAACACCACGTGGCGCAGCCGCGCGTGCAGCATCGCTCCGCTGCACATCGCGCACGGTTCCAGCGTCACGTAGAGCTCGCACTCGGGCATGCGGTAGTTGCCGATCACCTGCGCGGCGGCGCGCAGCGCCTGCATTTCGGCATGGGCGGACGGGTCGCGCGAGCGGATCGGCAGATTGTGGCCGCGCGCGATGATCGCGTCGTTCCACACCACCACCGCGCCCACCGGGACCTCGCCCGCGGCTTCGGCCAAGTGGGCCTCCTCCAGCGCGGCGCGCATGAAGCGCTGGTCGCGCTCGTCGGCCAGCGGTCCCTCGAAGGGGGGCGTGGCGGCGGTTGCGGTGGGCGATGGCGGCGGCGTGTCGGTCATCGGCGCGTCGGTGGCGAACCTGGCGGTGGGTTTGGCGGTGGGCTTGGCGGTGAACTGCGGCGACAGACGCGGTGAAAAGCGCGGTGCCGCGCTCAGTCCTGCGCCGGGGCGACGGCGGGCGCGGTCACTTCGGCCCAGCAGTTCGGCGTTTCGAACAGCACCAGGCGGGTCAGCTGCAGATGATGCCCGAAGCAGTCCTTGAACACCGGCGCCAGCATGTCGAAGGCGATCTGCGCCAGGTTCTCGACGGTCGGAATCGCCTCGAGCACCACCGTCTTGTGCCCCTCCATGCCGCGCAGGAATTCGAGCAGCGCGGTGTCGCCGCGATGGATCAGGAAGGCGTGGTCCCACTTGTCGACCAAATGCTGGTTGGCCAGCGCCTTGATGTCGCCGAAGTCCAGGATCATGCCCTCGTCCGCCGCGCCCTCGCGATGCAGCACCTCTCCCGACAGCGTCAGGTCGAGCCGATATCGGTGGCCATGGATATTGCGGCATTGGCCGCCATGGTTGGGGATGCGGTGGCCGGCGTCGAATTCGAGGCGGCGCGTGATCGAGACTTGCTTGTTCATGAAGACCGGTGCCAGGACCCGTGCGGCAGACGCCTAGCGGATGCCCAGCAGCTTGTGGGTTTGCAGCGAAAGGCGCCAGCGCGGATGGCGCTGGCAGAAGTCGACCGCCAGGGCGGTATTCTCGCGCGCCAGCGGACCGTCCATCGGCTGCACGAGGAAATAGCGGAAATCCAGCGCCTCGTATGCCGCGAAGTCCTGGCCGGGTTGCGGGATCACGACCTTGAGCTCGTCGCCGCGCGTGACCACCAGCTCGGCGCCCATCTTCGGGCTGACGCAGACCCAGTCGATGCCGTCCGGCACCGCCATCGTGCCGTTGGTCTCGATGGCGATCTCGAAGCCCTGCGCGTGCAGCGCGTCGATCAGCGGCGCATCGAGCTGCAGCAGCGGCTCGCCGCCGGTGCAGACCACCAGCGGGCGACCGCCCGCACCTTGCGGCCATTGCGAGGCCACTTGCGCGGCCAGTTCCTCGGCGCTGCGGTACTTGCCGCCCAGCGTGCCGTCGGTGCCGACGAAATCCGTATCGCAGAAGCGGCAGATCGCCTGCTCGCGATCCTGCTCGCGGCCGGTCCACAGATTGCAGCCGGCGAAGCGGCAGAACACGGCGGCGCGGCCCGCGTTGGCGCCCTCGCCCTGCAGCGTGTAGAAGATTTCCTTGACGGCGTAAGTCATGCTTGCGGTCGGTTCGACCTGGAAGATTGGCGACGGGATGGTGCCCTGGCTATCCCTGCCAGGCAGGGTGGATACCGGTGCGGCTGGCCCCTGGCGGGGGCGTTCCCGGTCGCGCGGGGAAACGCGACAGTATACCAAAGACGCCTCATTGCCGCAGACGCCCGGCCGGCGGGCTGCCCGAGGCCTGGCGCGGGGCTTCGTCCTGCATCCGCGCCGCCAGAAAGTCCAGAAAACAGGCAATGCGCGCCGACAGCTGGGTGTTCAGATAGTAGACCGCATGGATGGGCTGGCGCACGTCGAGCGTCTCGCGGGGAAACAGCTGCACGAGGTCGCCGCGGGCCCGGTCCTGCGCGGTCATGAAATCTGCCAGGCACACCACGCCCTGGCCGGCCAGCGCCAGCTGGCGCAGCGTCTCGCCGCTGGAGGCCGACACCGCCGGGGTGATCTCGAACTCGTTGCCGGCCTCGTCGCGCAAGGGCCAGCGGTTCAGGCTGTCGGGCTGCGTGAAGCCGAGCAGGCTGTGCCCGGCCAGCTCCCTGACCGAGCGCGGCCGGCCGTGCGCCTTCAGGTAGGCGGGGCTCGCCAGCACCCGCAAGCGGCTGTGGCACAGCGGCCGGGCATGCAGCGTCGAATCACGCAGCGCGCCGATGCGGATCGCGACGTCGGTGCGGTGCTCCAGCAGATCGATGATCTGGTCGCTGCTGTGCAGCTCCAGCTCGATCTCGGGATAGGCGCGGCGGAAGTCTTCGACCAGCGGTACCACCACGTGGAGCATGAATGGCGAAGCCGCGTTGATGCGCAGCTTACCGGCCGGCTTCTGCCGCCGCAGCGCGATCTGGTCCTCGGCCTGATCCACCGCGCCGAGGATCGCGCGGGCATGCGCCAGCAGCGCGGCGCCCTCTTCGGTCAACTCCAGCCGGCGCGTGGTCCGCCGCAGCAGCGCGGTGGCGAGCTTGTCCTCGAGCCGCGCCAGCGCCCGGCTGACGCCGGAGACGGTCTGGCCGAGCTGGTCGGCCGCCGCGGTGATCGAGCCGCTGTCGACCACGGTGACGAAGGCCAGCAATTCTTCCAGGGTCATTTTCATGGCGGGGGTTCCTGCGGGACCGATCGCACCCCGGTCCGGCCGAGGCGCGTCGGAACAGCCAGCCGAAATCGCGCGATTGTTGACTGGCGGGCAAATATTTTCTGCATATTAACGGATTAATCGGCAAGCCTGCCAGGATCACAATGCGTGCCATTCCGATACCTGATACCTGGAGGCCTTCATGCCCCTCGCCCTGTTGGCGCTGACGATCAGCGCATTCGCCATCGGCACGACGGAGTTCGTCATCGTCGGCCTGATTCCCACCGTCGCGGCCGATCTGCACGTGTCGCTGCCCTCCGCCGGCCTGCTGGTCAGCCTGTACGCGCTCGGCGTCGCCGTCGGCGCGCCGCTGCTGACCGCACTGACCGGCCGCCTGCCGCGCAAGACCCTGCTGCTGTCGCTGATGGCCCTGTTCACGCTTGGCAATCTGCTGGCCTGGCAAGCGCCGGGCTACGGCTCGCTGGTGGCGGCCCGCGTGCTGACCGGCCTCGCCCACGGCGTGTTCTTCTCGATCGGCTCGACCATCGCGACCGGACTGGTGCCGCGTGAGAAAGCCGCCAGCGCGATCGCCATCATGTTCACCGGCCTGACCGTCGCGCTGGTGACCGGCGTGCCGCTGGGCACCTTCATCGGCCAGCATTTCGGCTGGCGCGAGACCTTCCTGGCAGTGTCCGCACTCGGTGTGGTCGCCTTCGTCGGCAGCCTGCTGTTCGTCCCCTCGGGGATCCGCCATACGCCGCCCGCCTCGCTGATGCAGCAGGCCCGCGTGCTGGCCGAGCCGCGGCTGCTGCTGGTCTATGCGAAGACGGCGATCGGCTACGGCGGCTCGTTCATCCCCTTCACCTTCCTTGCGCCGATCCTGCAGGACGTCTCCGGCTTCGACGCGGGCGCTGTCAGCCTGGTGATGCTGGTGTACGGCCTGTCGGTTGCCGCGGGCAATATCTGGGGCGGCCGCCTGGCCGACCGCCATGGCCCGATCCCGGCGCTCAAGACGATGTTCGTGCTGCTGGCCGCGGTGCTGCTGGTGCTGAACTTCACCGCGCCGCACCGCTGGCTGGTGGTGGCGACGGTGCTGGCCTGGGGCGCGGTCGCCTTCGGCAACGTGCCGGGACTGCAGGTCTACGTCGTCAAGCAGGCCGAGCGCTTCACGCCGCAAGCGGTCGACGTCGCCTCGGGCCTCAATATCGCCGCGTTCAATCTGGGCATCGCCGGCGCGGCATGGGCGGGCGGCCTGATCGTGACGCATCTGGGCCTGATGCATACGCCGTGGATCGGCGCGGTCGTGGTGCTGGTCGCGCTGGCGCTGACCGCCTGGAGCGGCCGCCTCGATCGCGCCGACGGTGTGGTCCATCGCGGTGGCGGCGCGGCTGGGGCGATGTCGCACTGATCTGCCCGCCAAACCTGCGTGGCGGCCCGGGCAACCTCGCCGCCACGCGCGAAATCTGCACCGCTTGCCGGCCAATGCTTCAAGTGCGTTTACGCCCCGCCCCGCGCATGTGACCGATGCCACCACGGCATGCAACTTGCGTCGCGTTAGCCCGTCTGCGCGCAAAGACAAAGACAGCACGCCGGGCGACGCCCGGCGATATCGCACATCTCGGAGAGACAGCATGAAAGCAACGACTTTGGCAGCGGCGCTCGCCTCCTGCCTGGCGCTCGCGACTGGCGCGGCCCTCGCGCAAGGCGGCGCCGGTGGCGGTAGCGGCGGCAGCAGTGGCGGCGGCAGTGCCGGCGCCGGACCCAGCGCGCCTCCCGGCACGGGGACCAGCGCCACCGGGACCGGCGGCAGCACCAGCGGCAGCGGCGGCACCTCCGGCTACCAGTCCGGCAGCGGCTCGGGCAGCAAGAGCGGCGCCAGCGCGCCGCGCGGGCGCTCGGGCAGCGGCGGAACGTCCGGCAGCGGCACCAGCGGCTCGGGCACGGGATCGTCGGGCACCGGGTCGTCCGGCTCCGGCAGCCCGGGAAGCCCCGGCAGCTCCAGCAGTTCCGGAACTGGTACGGGCGGGGCCAGCGGCCTCGGTACGGGTGGCATGGGTTCCGGCGGCATGGGCGGCTCGGGCGGTACCAGCGGTGGCTCCGGCTCGACCGGTTCGGGAAGCAGCGGCGGCTCCAGCGGCCGCTAGGCGCCCTGCGCAAGCGCGCCGGCGGCCCACGCCGGCGCGCGCATCGCCCATCGTGTCCCTCGCGCTCCTGGTGCCGTCAGCGCAATTGCGGTGGCACCTCGAAGGTATGGAACGGCGCGGGCGACGGCACCGACCACTCGAGGCCCTGCGCCCCGTCCCACGGTCGCGCCGCCGCGGGCTCGCCGCCCCGGATGGCCTTGAGCACGATATAGAGAAACAGCAGCTGCGACAGCCCGAAGCCGAACGCGCCGACCGACGACACGAAATGGAAGTCGGTGAACTGCGGCGCGTAATCGGCATAGCGCCGCGGCATGCCGGCCAGCCCAAGGAAGTGCATCGGGAAAAAGGCGACGTTGAACGAGATCATCGACGTCCAGAAATGCCATTTGCCCAACCGCTCGTCATACATGAAGCCGGTCCACTTCGGCAGCCAGTAGTAGACGCCGGCGAACAGCGCGAACAGCGACCCCGCCACCAGCACATAGTGGAAATGCGCCACCACGTAGTAGGTATCGTGGACCTGGATATCGATCGGCGTGACCGCCAGCATCAAGCCGGTGAACCCGCCGATGGTGAACACGAAGATGAAGCCGATCGCCCATAGCATCGGCGTCTCGAAGGTCAGGCTGCCGCGCCACATCGTCCCGATCCAGTTGAAGATCTTCACCGCCGTCGGCACCGAGATCAGCATGGTGGCGTACATGAAGAACAGCTGTCCGACCACGGGCATGCCCGTCGTAAACATATGGTGGGCCCAGACGATCGACGACAGCACCGCGATCGCGCCAGTCGCGTAGACCATCGACGCATAGCCGAACAACGGTTTGCGCGAGAACGCCGGCACCACCTGCGAGACGATGCCGAACGCCGGCAGGATCATGATGTAGACCTCGGGGTGTCCGAAGAACCAGAAGATATGCTGGTACAGCACCGGGTCGCCGCCGCCTGCGGCATTGAAGAACGTGGTGCCGAAATGCCGGTCCGTCAGCACCATCGTGATCGCACCGGCCAGCACCGGCATCACCTCGATCAGCAGAAATGCGGTGATCAGCCAGGTCCAGCAGAACATCGGCATTTTCATCATCTGCATGCCGGGGGCGCGCATATTGAGGATGGTGACGATGATATTGATCGCGCCCATGATCGACGAGGCGCCCATCAGATGCAGCGCGAAGATGGCCATGTCCATGCCCGCGCCCATCTGCACCGACAGCGGCGCGTACAGCGTCCAGCCGGCAGCGGTCGCGCCGCCCTCGACGAAGAAGGACCCCGCCAGCAGCAGGCCCGCCGGCGGCAGCAGCCAGAAGCTGAAGTTGTTCATCCGCGCGAACGCCATGTCGGAGGCGCCGATCATCAGCGGAATCATCCAGTTGGCCAGACCGACGAAGGCCGGCATGATCGCGCCGAACACCATGATCAGCCCGTGCAGCGTCACCATCTGGTTGAACAGCTCCGGCCGGAAGAACTGCAGCCCCGGCATGAACAGCTCCAGCCGAATGCCCAGGGCGAGGATGCCGCCGGCCAGCAGCATGGTGAAGCTGAACCATAGATACAGCGTGCCGATGTCCTTGTGGTTGGTGGCGAACACCCAGCGCCGCCATCCCGATGGGTGATGCGGATGGGCGTCGTGGTCGCTGGCGGGGTGGTCGACGGCGATCCCGCCGGATGGCGTGGCGGCGGCGTCTTGCGTGCTGTTCATGGTCGGCTCCCTCGACACGGGCTCGCGTTGGCAGGAACCGCGAAGCAAGCAATCGATATGCCATTGATCCATTGGCCGTGGCGCCCGGCCCGTGCGCCGTTGGCACGCCCCTTGCGCCGGGGCTCGCAGCAACGCAGCCGCGGACACGGACGGGAGAGCACGCATGCGCGTCTGGGTGATCAGGAAGAACTGCTCGCTGACACCGGCACAAACGGTGTTCGGCTTCGTCGCCGCCAGCGTCGTCATCGTGGGGATCGGGCTCGCCTTCGCGGTAATGGGGCACTGGCCCGTACTGCTGTTCGCCTTTGTCGAGGTCGCGCTGCTGGCCGCCCTGCTGCTGCGATACTGCCGCCACGCGACCGATCACGAACGTCTGTCGCTCGCACATGACGTACTGTGTGTCGAGATCACGGTCTGCGATGCGACCACGCGCCGCAATCTGGTCGCGTCGCTGGTGCGCTTCGAGCTCGACGGCGCCACGCCCGGCATCGTGCTGCGCTACGGCAACGAGGTCCTGGTGGTGGGCCGCATGCTATGCCCGCCGGCACGCCGGCGCCTTGCGGAAACCCTGCGGCAATGCTGCCGTCATCCTTTGACACCCGATGACGAGCGGGCCGCCGCGCCGGCGATCGAAGTCGTCAGCAACGTGCCGGCAGCCGGTCCGGCCGGCCCCGATCGCTGAGCGCGACGGGGCGCGATCCCGGTAAAGACTACAGTCGGCGCGCACCCGAATTGCCAAAGCGCGGCCGCATGGCAACGCCTTGGCCCGCATGCGGGCTGTGCTCAGCCGGCCACGCGCTGCAGTTCCCGCATCGCCTCGCCCGCCTCGCGACGCAGCTGCGCCAGGTCCAGCCCGACGATTGCGCCGTCCTGCACCACCTGGCGTCCGCGCACGAACACGTGCCGTACCGGCGTCGGCTCTCCGGCGGCCACCGGCGCAGCGGCGACATCGTGGAAGCCGTGAAAGCGCAGGCCGCCGACGTCGTAGATCGCCAGGTCGGCCGACTGCCCCGGCGCCAGCGTGCCGATCTGCGGCAGGTCCAGCACCGCGGCGCCTCCCGCCGTGCCCCAGTGGATCACCTCTTCCACCGTGGTCTGCGCGGCGCCCCCGACCGCGCGGTGCACCAGCCAGGCGAAGTTGGCCTCGTGGACCATGCTGCCCGATTCATTGGAGGCGACGCCGTCCACACCGAGCGAGATCCGCACACCGGCATCGGCGAGCGCGCGCACCGGCGCCACGCCGCTGCCCAGCCGCGCGTTGCTGACCGGACAGTGCGCCATGCCGGTACCGGTCGCGGCCAGCATGCGGATCTCGTCGGGAGACAGCGTGACCAGATGCGCGAACCAGACGTCCGGGCCGAGCCAGCCATGCTCGCCGACGAATTCCACCGGCGTGCAGCGATATTTTTCGCGGCAGAAGCGCACGTAGTTGTCGGTCTCGGACAGATGCGTGTGCAGGCGCAGGCCGAGGCCGCGGCCGAACTCGGCCAGCTCGCGCAGCATCGCCGGCGGCAGCGAGAACGTCGGCGTGGTCGGCGCCACCGCGACGCGCCGCATCGCATCACCGGCCGGGTCGTGATAGCGCGCCTTCAGCCGTTCGATATCGGCCACCATCTCGTCGAGCGTCTCCGGCACCAGCGCGGTCTTCGACATGCCGGGATGGTCCGCCGCAGACTGGATCGCGCCGCCGCGGCACAGCACCAGCCGCAGCCCCATTTCCGCGGCCGCCTCGAACAGCAGGTCGCCGGTCTCGGCGCCATGGCCGTGGTGATAGAGGTAGTGATGATCGGCGCAGCTGGTGGTCCCCGACAGCAGCAGTTCGGCCATGCCGAGCCGCACCGCGGCACGCAGCACCTGGGGCGTGAAGGCCGCCAGGCGCGGATACGGCACCGCCGCCAGCCACGCCTGCAGATCGGCGTTGATGCCGGCGGGCACGGCTTTGAGCAGGTTCTGGAACAGATGATGGTGCGTATTGATCCAGCCCGGATAGACCACGCAGCCCGAGACGTCTAGCACGCGTTCGCCCGGCAGCGGTGCGAGTCCCGAGGCGATCTCGGCGATGCGGCCGTCGCGGATGCGGATATCGGCCGCGCCGGCGCGCGCCGCCGGGCCTGCCAGGCCGGTCATCACCGCAGCGGCGCCGCGGATCAGCAGGTTGTCGCGCTGGTGGTCGTTGTTGCATTGGACTTGGGTCAAGATCAGATCTCCGAGGCATGTTCGCCGGCGTGGGCCAGCGGTGCGTCACGGCCCGGCAGGCCGTTGAGCAGCAGGTTCAGGAATACGGACACCACGCAGGCGATGATCACGCTGCTGTGCACGAACGGCTGCAGCGCTTCGGGCAGTTTCTCCAGCACCGACGGCATGATCACCGGCATCAGCGCGCAGGCCAGCGTGATGGCGACGATGGTCAGGTTCGAGCGATTGTTCTCATAGTCGACCTGGCCCAGCGTCTTGATGCCCGCCGCGCCGACCACGCCGAACATCACCAGCGCGGCGCCGCCGAGCGCCGCGGCCGGAATCGACGCAAAAAGCGCGCCGATCTTGGGCACCAGCGCGACCGCGCACAGCATCAGGCCGCAGGTGGCCACCACCCAGCGGCTGCGTACGCCGGTCACGATCACCAGCCCCACGTTCTCCATGAAGGCGATATAAGGAAAGGCCGCGAACATGCCGCCGATCGCGCTGGCCAGGCCGTTGGCGCGCAGGCCGTTGGTCGCCTCGCGTTCGCTGACCGGGCGCTTGACCAGATCGCCGATCGCGATGAACAGCCCCATCGACTCGACCATCTGCACCAGCATGACGATGGTCATCGTCACGATGGCGCCGATATCGAACACCGGCAGGCCGAAGGCGAATGGCTGCACCATCGTGAACCACGGCGCGCGCCGCACCTCGGTGAAGTCGCCCATGCCGAGCGCAGTCGCGACCGCCGCGCCGGCCAGCAGGCCGATCAGCACCGACAGGTTGCGCAGGAATTCGCTGCCGTAGCGATTGATCGCCAGGATCAGCGCAACCACGCCGATCGCCACCGCGAAGAACACCGGCGCACCGAACTGGGGTGCGCCGCGCCCGCCGCCCAGCCATTGATAGGCGACCGGGAACAGCGACAGGCCGATCGCGGTGACGATGCAACCCGTCACCACTGGCGGGAAGAACTGGCGCAGCCGCCCGATCACCGGCGCCAGCAGCAGCGTGATCACGCCCGCGCCGATGATGGCGCCGCAGACGCCCTGGAAGCCCAGCGACGGATCGGTGCCGATCGCGATCACGGGGCCGACCGAGCTGAAGGCGACGCCCTGCATGATCGGCAGCCGCACGCCGAACTTCCAGAAGCCCACCGTCTGCAGCAGCGTGGCGATGCCCGAGGTAAACAGCGCGGTGCTGATCAGCAGCGTGGTCTGCGCCGGGGTCATTTTCAACGCGGCGGCGACGATCATCGGCACCGTGATCGCGCCCAGATAACTGACCAGCATGTGCTGGAAGCCCAGCGTGAGCATGGCGCGCGGCGGCAGCACCGCGTCGACCGGGTGTTGGGGCGAAGCCATCGTCGTCTCCTTGGTGGTGGCTGAAGGCGCTCGAAGCGGCGCCTGCAGCCACAGTAGCGGCCACCCTCACGGGGTCATAGCGCAATTGCGAAGGCGATAGGCGCAAAGCGCAGCGATGTGAGGCACGCGGTGCTGGTGCGTGCGGTGCTGGTGCGGGTGGTGCTGGGGCGGGTGGTGCGACGGTGATGCGGTGGTGGTGCGATGGCGGTGCGGTGGACATCCGGTGGCCTGCGATGGCTGGCCGAAGACGACCGCGATGCCGCCGCGCGCTGCGGGTTTGTCCCGGCTTTGCCGCCGGCAAGGGCGGCCCTTACGATAGCGCGCACCGCCGTTCCGGGTGCCTGCCATCGCATCCTTTGTTCCGCCCTTCCATGCAGCCGCCTTCCGACGTTTCCGCGCCCGGCCTCGGCGCCGTCCATCGATTCCATGCCAGCGAACTGCCGCATGTGGAAGCGCTGTGCGCGCGGCTGTTCGGACCCACGCGGGTACGGCCGCTCGACGCGCAGGCGCCGCTGCACGTCGAGATCGAGCAATGCCATATCGGGCAGCTGTCGCTGGCCGAGATTCGCTACAGCACCGCGATGGAGATCGAGCCGCAGCCCGGCAAGGACGAGTACGTGATTCAAACCACGTTGGCGGGCCATTGCGAGGCGCTTACCGACGGGCAGTTGCAGCCTTACCCGCACGGCAGCACGCTGGTCGTCTCGCCGACGCTGCGCACGCGGCTGCTGCTCGATGGGGATTGCGAACGCTTCTGCGTGGTGCTGCGCCGGCGCGCGATCGAGCACGCGTTCCGCGAGCATTTCGGCTTCGAGCCGCCGGCGCCGATCGCGTTCGCGCCGCGGCTGGCCAGCGGGAATGAACTGAATGGCAATGGAGGGAATGGACTGCCCGAGCGCTGGCAGGCGCTGGTCGGATATCTGCGCGCGGAGATGCGCACGCGCCGGGCCGGCGCCGCCAATCCGACCATCGACGCCAGCATCGAGCATATGGTGGTGTCGACGCTGCTGTTCGACCAGTTCTCCGGCGACGGTGCCACGCTGCCGCGGCGTTTCCAGCCGACGCTGCCGGCCTATGTGCGACGCGCGATCCAGTATCTGCGCCGCAATCTCGATCGCCCGATCACGATGCGCGAGCTCGCCGACCATTGCGGCGTGTCCGAGCGCTCGCTGCAGGTGGGCTTTCGGCGCAGCAAGAACGCGACGCCGATGGAATATCTGCGGCTGCTGCGCCTGCAGGGCGCGCGCGACAGCCTCTTGCGGGCGCCGCAGCAGCCCGGCGCGGTGACCGCGATCGCGCTGCGCCACGGCTTCGCGCATCTGAGCATGTTCTCGCGCGAATACCGGCGCGAATTCGGCGAGCTGCCATCGGAGACCTTGCGCCGCGCGCAGCGGCGCGAACGATAGCGGCGGCCATCCAGCGTGCGACAGGGCCGCGGCGGCGAGGGCTGTGCGCCCTGCCCCCACGGCACCGATCCGCTACGCCATTGCCTCAACGTGCGAGGCAGATTCCCAGCATCGTCTGCAGGCGGGCACGGTCCAGATTGCGGCCGATAAAGACCAGTTTGCTCTCGCGCGGCGCGTCCAGCCACGGCTCGCCCGCATGCAGGTCCAGCTGACGGTGCACGGCCTGCAGGACATGGCGCCGCTCGCTGCCGGCGACGGCGACGATGCCCTTGATGCGGAACAGATCGTCCCCTTGCGCGGCCAGCAAGGCTCGGATCGCGCTGGCGAGACGGTCTGCGTCGAACGGCCGGTCGAACACCAGCGAGACCGAGGAAACCGAGGGGTCGTGACGGTGCGCGTGGTCATGATCGTGGCCGTCGCCATGGTCGCGGCCGCAGTGCTCGTCGCAGATGTGGCCTTCGTCGTGATCATGCCCGTGCCCGTGCTCGTGCTCGCTGTCGTCGAGCACCGCCAGCCCCGGCGTAAACCCGCCGATCCCCAGGATCCGCCGCAGATCGACACGCGCATAGTTCGAACGCAAAATCTGCGCGCCCTCGTTGAGCCGGCGCAGGCGTGCCTCGAGCGCGTCGACCGCCGCCAGGTCGGCGAGATCCGTCTTGTTGATCACGATGCGGTCCGCCGCGACGATCTGGTCGACCGCCTGATTGTCGAAACCGCGCAGCTGCGGATCGTCCAGGTGGCCTTCGATATGCAGCGCGTCGACCAGCGTGACCACGCCGTCGAGCGCGACCTCGCGCGCCACCTCGTGATCCATGAAGAAGGTCGCCGCCACCGGCGTTGGGTCGGCCAGGCCGCTGGTCTCGACGATGATATGGTCGAAGCGTTCGGGCTGCGCCAGCAGCTTCTGCAGGATGCGAACCAGATCGGTGCGCACATCGACCACGCAGCAGATGCAGCCGTTGGTCATCTGGTAGATTTCCTCGTCCGAGCTGAGCACCAGGTCCGAATCCACGTCGACCTCGCCGAACTCGTTCTCGATCACCGCGATGCGATGACCGTGCCGCTCGGTCAGGATATGGTTCAGCAACGTGGTCTTTCCCGCGCCGAGAAAGCCGGTCAGGATCGTCACCGGCACCGGCACCGCAGCGCGCTCGGCATGAGCTGCGGCGACCGGTTCGACGGTGGCCGGGCGTACCGCTTCAGGCATCAAGGACGTAAGGGCATTCATGGTGTCTCCTCCTCTGCCATGACGGTGGGCATCGCGTTGGCTGGCGCGGGACGCATCCCCTGCCAACGCGCGACCAGACCGGCATGGTCGATATCGAACAGGTCGAGCGTGCGCCCGACGGTATGGTTGACCAGGTCGTCGATGGTGCCGGGCCGGTGGTAGAACGCCGGCACCGGCGGCAGCACGATCGCGCCCATCTCGGTCACCGCGGTCAGGTTGCGCAGGTGGCCCAGATGCAGCGGCGTCTCGCGCGGCAGCAGCACCAGCCGGCGCCTTTCCTTGAGCATCACGTCGGCGGCGCGCGTGACCAGGTTGTCCGCGATGCCATGCGCGATCGCCGCCAGCGTGCGCATCGAGCACGGCGCCACCACCATGCCGGCGCAGCGGTAGGAGCCGCTGGCGATGGTTGCGCCGATATCGCGGACGTTGTGCGCGACGTCGGCCAGCGCCTCGACCTCGGCGCGGCGCAGTCCGAGCTCGTGCTGGATCGTCAGCCAGCCCGATGGCGTCACCACCAGGTCGGTGCGCCAGTCCGGCTGCTGCGCCAGCCACTGCAGCAGCCGCACGCCGTAGATCGCGCCGCTGGCGCCGGTGATGGCGACCACGAGACGCCGGCTCATGGGCGCCCCATCGCTGCGCCGAGCAGCTGCGCCGCCCGCGCCATCGCATCGTCGCCGATGCGCGCGCGGATGCCGTCGAACTGCGGGCCGCGCGTCGCATCGAGACCCATGCGCGAGGTGGTGCCGACGCCGGAGGCCGATGGATCGAGCGCGCTGCCCGGCAGGCCGTCGACGACCACCACGTCCAGATGCGGCTGCAGATGCGTGGCAACGGCCCACAGCACTTCCTCGTCGCGCGTGATTTCGACATCCTCGTCGACGGCGATCACCGTCTTCAGGTACGGATCCCAGCCCAGCAGCCCCAGCATGACCTGGCGCGCCTCGCCGGCCCGCATCGGCTTGAGCGCGACATAGGCATGGAAATGCGTGCCCGAGCTCGGGTAGTGCACCGCGGTGACGCTGGGGAAGCGCTCCTTGAGCTTTTCGACCATCTCGGACTCGCGCGGAATCCGCCCGAGATTGAGGTGCTCGGCCGAATTGCCTCCGACCACGTCGATCAGCATCGCGTCGCGCCGGCGCAGGATCGTCTCGACGCGCAGCAGATTGTTGGTCGAACGATCCGACGAATAGCCGGTGAATTCGCCGAACGGCCCCTCGTCGACGCGCGCCTCCGGGTCGATCACGCCTTCCAGTACGATTTCGGCGCTGGCAGGTACCGCGATGCCATGCCGCGGCGTGCGCACGACCTCCAGCGGCGCGCCGAACAGGCCGCCGGCGACGTGGCGCTCGTCGACGCCGTAGGGCAGCCGCGCCGCGCCGGCCAGCATGAACAGCGGATGCGCGCCGATCACCATCGCCACCGGCAGCGGCTGACCGCGCGCGGCAGCCTGCTGCTGCATGCGCCACAGATGGCCGCGCGAATGCAGGCTGGTGGCGATGCCGGTCGGTGAATGCACCATCGAGCGGTGGTAGCTGGCGTTGCCGATGCCGGTCTCGGGGTCCTGCGCGATCAGGATCGCGTTGGTGATATAGGGTCCGCGATCGGTGGCGAAATGCCGGATCGCCGGGATCGTGCGCAGGTCGATGCCGTCGGTCTGCACGACCTCCAGCACCGGTCCACGGTCGACCTCGCGCGGCGGCACCAGTCTGCGGCTGCGCGCCTGGTACTCGGCATGGATGCCGTCGGCGCCGACGCCGAGCAGCCGACCGACGCGCTCGCGCGAGGCGAACACATTGGTCACCAGCGGCGCGCCCAAACCGCGCACGCGCTCGAACACCAGCATCGGGTGACGTCCCTGCCCGGCGAGTTGCCAGACCACGGCGGTCGCATCCTGGTCCGCATCGACCTCCTCCCCTATCGCCAGCACATCGTCGGGATGCGCGGCCCGATAGGCCGCCAGAAAGTCGCGAAAGTCCTGCGAGGACGAATAGCGCCCGGGATGGAGCCCGGGACCGAGCCGCGAATGGGGCCCCGAATGGAGCCGCGAGTTGAGCCGCGATGTCATCGATCTCTCCTTGTCACGCCGGGCCGGGCCGCGCGCGCAGGCGCCGCCCGGCCCGGCCGCGTTGTCGGCCCGATCAGCGGCCCGTTCAGCGAAGACCGGCGTAGGTGTCGGTCAGGCGCGCCTGCGCCTCCTCCATCGTGCGCGGCGGCGGCGTGGTCTCCAGACCGATCAGGCGGGCAATGTTGTTGCCCATGTAGTCCTCCAGCCCGTCCTCGTCCAGGTCCATGCCTTGCGGCGCGGGACCGCACAGCATCTCCAGCTCGCGCAGCCACATGCCGGGCTCGTTGGGCGGCGTGTCGGTGCCGAACACGATCTTGTTGCGCGGCAACTGGCGGGCGAATTCGACGATGCGCGACTGGAAGCACCAGCCCGATTCGCAATAGACATTGGGCGTGTCCATTGCCATCCAGAACGCCTCGAACGAATAATTGCCGCCGGTCTGGATGCCGAAATGGCCGATGATGAAATTGACCATCGGAAATTCGCGGATGATCGGATAGAACATCGTCGGAATCGTGTACGGGCCGTCGCCGGTATGGATCAGCACCACGACGTTGTACTTGGCACACATCTTCAATGCGGGCCGCAGCCAATCGAGTGCGCGGTCGGGACGATAGCCGTGCATGTTGGCATGCAGCTTCATCATCTTGAAGCCGTATTCCTTGACGTGGTATTCGAGCTCGAGCGCGCCCTCTTCCGGACCCCAGCGCGGATTGAAGGTGAAATTGCCGATGAAGCGGTCCGGATATTTCTGGCACAGCTCGGCCACATAGGCCATGTAGTCGCGCACGCCTTCGCGGCCGCGGCGATTGCCGTCGCGATAGCCGGTATTGCCGGGCGGCGGCTGAATAAAGCCCATGTCGATGCGGCGCGGCTTGCCGTTGATGATGTAGGGGCCGTCCATCATCTTGAGCAGGCGCTCGCCGGTGAACGGTTCGCCGGTATGGCGCCAGGCCTCGTCGACGAGGTTGGTGGGATGCAGATGGGTGTCGATGATCATTGCAGTGGCTCCGTGCGGGGCTGCGTTGTCTGGAAGCGGTCGTGGGCGGCCGTCAGGGCGGCCATCAGGTCGCCATCAGGCGGCGAGCCTGGCGCGGGCCTCTTCGACCGTGCGCGGCACCGGCGTCGGTTCGAGCCCGATCATCCGCGCGACGTTGTTGCCGAGGTAGTCCTCGAGCGTGTCCTCGTCCAGGTTGAGCCCCTGCGGCGGCTCGAAACACAGCACCTCCAGCAGGCGCAGCCACATGCCCGGCTCGTTCGGCGGCGTATCGGAGCCGAACAGGATCTTGTGCTTGGGCAACACCTTGGCGAACTCGACGATGCGCGATTGCAGGCACCAGCCCGATTCGCAATAGACGTTGGGCATGTCCATCGCCATCTGGAACGGCTCGAAGCAATAGACGCCGCCGGTCTGCACGCCGAAGTGGGCCATGATGAAATTGACCGTCGGAAATTCCTTGATCATCGGTACCCATTCGGTCGGGATGCTGTAGGGACCGTCGCCGGTATGCAGCTTGACCAGAACCCCGAGCTCCGCGCATTTCTGCAGTGCCGGACGCAGCCAGTCGAGCGCGCGGTCGGGCCGATAGGCGTGCATATTGGCCTGGAACTGGACCATCTTGAAGCCGAGCTTGCGCACGTAATGGTCGATCGCGTTGACGCCGTTCTCGACGCCGCAGCGCGGGTTGTAGACGAAGCAGCCGATGAAGCGGTCGGGATATTTGCGCACCATCTCGACCGTGTAGGCCATATAGGCGTCGATCGATTCGCTGCCCGATTTGGTGCCGTCGGTCCAGGTGTAGATGGTGTTGCCTTGCGGCGGCTGGATGAAGGCGCGATCGATGCGGCGCGGCTTGCCGTTGATCAGGAATGGGCCATCCATCATCTGGATCAGGCGCTCGCCGGTGAAGGGCTCGCCATCGTGCCGCCATGCCAGATCGACCAGATTGGTCGGATAGCAACTGGTGTCGATGATCATGCGGGTGTCTCCTCGCAATGCTGCAGGTTGAAGGCATGCGGGACCGGCCGGTCGTTGCGGACGGGCCGGACTCGCGTTGCGTTCGGGAGCACTGTCGAGGGGAGCGTTGGAAGAATGCGCCACCGACGGTACTCCGTCAGTGAGCAATCTCCAGTTGAACGATCGCGGCATTGCGCCGCTGCTTGTTCAATCGACCGCTTCTACCCACGGCGCCTTTATACCGCCGCGGAAATTCGGATGTCAAGCGGGAAGCGTGGACGCCGATGTTGCGGCGCCCACCTTCCCGCGGTCGCATCGACCGCTGGTGCGCGCGATCAGGCGTTGGTGCCGTTATCGATGGTCCAGGCCGCGCCGGTCACCGCCTGTGCCTCGGGCGAGGCCAGCAAGGCCACCACCGCCGCGACATTGTCCGGCGACGCGAAACGCTGCGGCCCCGCCATCAACGAGCGCTGCCATTCGGCATGCGGGCCATCCGGCGGGTTCATGTCGGTGGCGGTCGAGCCGGGATGCACGACGTTGACCGTGATGCCGCGCGGACCGAAGTCGCGCGCCAGGCCCTGCGTCATGCCGGCCAGCGCCGCCTTGCTGGCGCTGTACAGCGACATGCCCTGCCCCGGCACGCGCACCGCCAGGTTGCTGCCGATCGAAATGATGCGGCCGCCATCGGGCATCACCGCCGCGACCGCCTTGATCGCGGCGAAGGCGGCACGGACGTTGACGGCCATCGTGATGTCGAAATCGTCGATCGACAGTTCGGTCGGGTGGCCAACGCGAAAGATGCCGGCGTTGTTCACCAGGATATCGATCTTGCCGAATTGCCCGGCCGCGCGCGCCACCGCATCGGCCACCGCCTTCGGATCGGCGTTGTCCGCGCGGATCGCCAGTGCCTGGCGTCCATGCGCGCGCACCTGTGCCGCGACCTCCTCCGCCTGCTGCTCCGAGCTCGCGTATGTCAGCGCGACGTCCGCGCCGTCGGCCGCCAGGCGACGCGCGATCGCCGCGCCAATGCCCCGGCTGCCGCCGGTGACCAATGCCGTTTTTCCTTGCAGAGATGCCATGTCCTGCTCCTTGACGTGGTGTTTGACGTGATGGTGAACGTGGTATGCCGGCTCCCCGGTTCGTCGCCCCGATGGCTGCCGGACCGGCGTCGCCCGCCTCACTTGCAATCTGTACTTGTCGGTACAAATTTAAAGCGAATTATTGGCACGTTGTCGCCGACGGTCAAGGGATTTACTATCCGGTCAGTACAGAATTCACTGTTCCATCCATGAGCCAACGAGGAAGACCCCGCGCCTTCGACCGCGACACCGCCCTGCAGGCGGCCATGCGCGTGTTCTGGGAACGCGGCTACGAACAGGCGTCGCTGAGCGAGCTGACGGCCGCGATGGGGATCAACCGCCCCAGCCTCTATGCCGCCTTCGGCGACAAGGCGCAGCTGTTCCGCGAGGCGACCGCGCTGTACCAGCGCACCATGAACTTCACCACGCCGGCCCTGGCACGACCGACCGCCCGCGCCGCCGTCGAGGCGATGCTGCGCGACAACGTCGACGCCTATTGCGACCCGACGACGCCGCGCGGCTGCCTGGTGGTATCGGTGGCCGCCGCCTGCCCGGATGACGACAGCGAGATGAAAACGATGCTGTCGAGCAAGCTGCGCACGGTCGGCGAGTCGGTGCGCCAGCGCCTGAAGCAAGGCATCGAGGCCGGCGAACTGCCGGCCGATACGGACGTCGGCGCCCTTGCCGCGTATTTCGAAACGGTACTGCAGGGCCTGTCGATCCAGGCCCGCACCGGCGCGTCGCGCCAGCGGCTGCATCGGGTGGTGGACTGTGCGATGCGGGTGTGGGACAGCTTCGTGCCCGAGCCAAAGAAGCGGTCGGCGAGCCGCCAAACGTAACTCCTGACTGTGCCTGAACGGCCGTAACGACGGCCGCCTCGCCCTTTGCTTGCCTTCTGTCAGAGCGAGCAGATGATCGACGACGGCTTGCTGTTTGACGACGGGGAGCCCTTCGACATACTGCTGGAGCGCTGCGCCACCATCGAGCGCAAGGCGAACGACCTGGCGCGCAACACAGACGCACTGCCCGAAGAGATGCTCTAATCCGGGCTTCGCATGTCAAAGCCGCGCGAATCAACGTCCCGCATCGCGCGGAAACCGCATGCCGCGCGCCAGCAGCATGGCGGCCAATGCCGACAGCGCCACGACGGCAGCGGCGGCAGTCCAGCCCCACGCCTCGATGGCCGCGCCCACGGTGATCGGGCCGACCACTTGCCCAAGGTTGCTGCCCTGCATCAGCAGGCCGACCACCACCGGCACCAGCCCGGCGGTCGGCGCGACGACGGAGGCGCTCGACAGCAAGGTGGCGGGAATCAGGCCGCCGATCGCCGAGAACAGCAGGCATAGCGCGAAGGTGGGCACATCGCCGAACACCGGCAGGAAGATGCCCAGCGCGGCCAGTCCCATCGTCAAACTGGTGACGGCCACAATGACGGGCCGCGACACGCCGCGCGCGAGCAGATACCCGGCGGCCAGGTTGCCGATCATGTTGGCGCCGATCGCCAGCGCGGTCAGCGCACCCACCATGCGGTGCGAGGCGCCGATCCGTTCGGTCAGCAGCACCGGCAGGAAGCTGAACAACGCGAAGAACATCAGGCTGTAGAGCGCGAAGCAGGCGGCCAGCCGCAACGGCTGCGCGGCGCGCAGCACGGTTACGATATCGACGCGCATGCCGCCGATGGCGGTGGCGGTGACGGTGGTGGCGCCGTGCGATCGGGCGGCGAGCCGCGGCGATGCCTGCCGCCGTGTGGAGGCCGGTATTGCCAGCCACGCCGCCGCGATCGCGACGACGGCCAGCGCCGCGCTGCCCCACCATAGTCCGCGCCAGTTGCCGAACAGCGGGCCGGCGAGCATCGCCAGCGCCATGCCGGCTGGCATGAAGCAGCTCCACAGCGCAATGGCGATATCGCGGCGCTGCGGCGGCACCACGCGCTGCAGCACCGCCGGCCCGGCCACCGCGATCAGCAGGAAGCCCAGCCCTTCGACGCAGCGCGACGCCATCAGCGCCGGCAGTGTCGGTGCCAGCGCGCCGGCGCCGGCGCCGACCACCACCGCCAGCAATCCGCCGAGCAACACGCGCCGGTCGCCGAAGGCAGCCACCAGGGCGCCGGCCGGAATCCCGCCGAGCGCACCGAGCACCGCCACGATCGCCATCAGCCAGCCCGCCTGCGCCAGGCTCGCGCCTAGCTCGGCCTGCAGCATCGGCGTCGCAATCGCGGCCTTGCCGACCTGCAGCGCCGCGACCACGCCGGCGCCAACCACCACCGCCACCGTCGACCACATCGCTGCTTTGCCGGACGGCGCGGGCACCGGCGTGACCTCGCCCCGCCCTTCGCCGGACGACCATGCCTGCCTCCCGTTCGCACAATCGGTCATCTCGTTCTCCCCCGCACTAAAACCCTGGCCATGCATCGCAATGGCGGACAGCATCGCATCGGCGGTACATGAACGGAAGTGATATAAGTTCGATCCGATCGATCGATCCGATAGATCAGTCCCAGCCACCGTCTGCGCCCACCTCCAACATGCTCGACGCCCTGACCCTCGACCAGCTGCGCACCTTCGCCACCGTCGCGGAGGCAGGCAGTTTCCGTGCGGCGGCTGCCAAGCTCGGCCGCGTGCAATCGGCGGTCAGCCATGCGATCGCCAATCTGGAGGCGCAACTCGGCGTCGCGCTGTTCGACCGCGGCGGGCGGCGCCCGGTATTGACCGCGGAGGGCCAGGCCCTGCTGGTCAATGCGCGCGACATCCTGCTGCGCGTCGATGCGATGCGGGCACGCGCCCGTGGCCTCGGCCAACAGCTGGAGCTCGAGTTGTCGGTGGTCGTCGATACGCTGTTCCCGCTGGCGCAGATCAGTGCCGCGCTGGAATCGATGCGTGCTCGCTATCCCTCGGTGGCGATCCGGCTGGCGATCGAACCGCTCGGCGGCCCGCTGGCCGCGCTGCTGGAGGAGCGGGCCACGCTGGCGGTGATGGTCGGCGAGGGCTTTCGCGATCCCCGCGTCGCGCTGCAGGCGCTGTCTTCGACCGAGGTGGTGGCGGTCGTGTCGGCGCGCCATCCGCTGGCGTCCCGGCGGCGTGGCCCGCCGCTGGGCCTGGCCGATCTGGCCGATCACCTGCAGATCGTGCAGTCCGATCCCACGCCGCTGTCCGCCGGCCGCGACTTCGGCGTGCTGTCGCCGCAGACCTGTCGGGTCAACACACAGGACACCAAGTACGCGCTGATCCTGTCCGGCCTCGGATGGGGCCGGCTGCCGCGCTGGCTGGTCGAGCGCGACCTGCGCGAAGGCCGGCTGGTGCGCGTCGCCACCACGTCGCTCGGCCGCGACGCGCGCGTTCTGTACGAAGCCTATCTGGCCCATCGCGTCGATCAGCCGCTCGGGCCGGCCGCGCAAGCGTTCCGCGAAACCCTGAGCCGGATCGCCGCGCAAGGCTGACCCGCTCGCTATGTTGCGAAGTACCGATGGGGCGCCGACTTATGTTGCCAACAAGAATGCTTATCAATAAGATTGACGGTTTTTTGTAACCGCAGATTACGAGAGAGCCCGGACCACGCGCCATGAGACAGAAAAAACTGGCCTGTTTGCCACCGTCGCGGCTGACGCCGGCGGCCCTGATCGCCACGGCCATTACCGCCGGCGCCCCGCTTACCACGCAGGCACAGGAGGCGGCGTCCGCCAACCCCGGTACCGCGCATGAACTGAGCACGGTCGAAGTGCGGGTCGACCGCATCAAGAGCGATCTGGTCAATCCGACGCGGCAGGTCACCGTGATCGAGCGCGAGCAGATCGAGGAGCTCAAGACCGGCTCGACCAATCTGGCGACGATGCTGAGCAAGGTGATTCCCGGCATGGCCGATTCGAGCCGCACCGTGACCGACTTCGGCCAGACGCTGCGCGGACGCAGCGCCCTGGTGCTGGTCGACGGCATTCCGCTCAATACCAACCGTGATTCCGCGCGCAATCTGGCCACCATCGATCCGAGCAATATCGAACGGATCGAGGTACTGCGCGGCAGCAGCGCGCTCTACGGCGCTGGCGCGAGCGGCGGCATCATCTCGATCACGACGCGCACCGCGGGCGGTCCGCCCAGCGCCGACACCACCGTGACGCTGGGCACGCCGCTGACGCGGCTCAGCAAGGAAGGCTTGAGCGCCAACGTGCAGCAGCACTTCTCGGGCAGCCAGGGGCCGCTCGACTACGCCTTCCACATCGGCGCGCAGCGCATCGGCAGCCCCTACGACGCGCACGGCCATCGCATCGCGCCGGAGCCCAGCCAGGGCGATCTGTTCGATTCGAACGTCTACAACGTCAGCGGCAAGCTCGGCTGGCGCATCGACGGCCAGCAGCGCGTGCAACTGAGCCTGAGCCGCTATCACGCCAAGCAGAACACCGACTACGCCTCCGACCCGTCCGTCGGACGCCTGCCCCCCGGCTCGGCGACGGCGCGCGCGATCCGCGGCCTGCAACTCGAAAACCAGAACGAGCTGCGCAACACGGTGCTGAACCTGGACTACCAGCACCAGGACTTCTACGGCAGCACGGTCTCGACGCAGTTCTACTATCGCGACTATTTCACGCGCTTTCCTCCGTTCGATGCGCGCGCGGTTGCCACGCGCGGCGGCAACGTCGACCAGATCAGCCAGAACAGCAGCGTATTCGGCGGCCGGCTGACCATCGGTACGCCGCTGGGCGCGAGCAAGCAGACGAAACTGCTGTGGGGCGCCGACTACAACCAGGAACGCAGCGACATGCCGCTCGATGTATTCGACGCGGCCCGCTACGATGCCAGCGGCGGCCTGGTGTTCCAGCGCACCGGCGAGCTGACCTATATGCCGCCGCTGACCACGCGCAGCGGCGGCGTATTCGGTCAGCTGCAGCACAAGTTCGACGAGCGCTGGTCGATGGAAGGCGGCGTGCGCTACGAGCGCGCCAGCGCGAGCTTCGACGACTTCGTGCCGCTGTCGCAGTCGAAGGTCGCCAACCCGGTCGGCGTCAAGGGCGGCACCGTGGACTATGGCGCCTGGCTGTTCAACATCGGCGCCGCCTTTGCGCCGGTCAAGGGCCAGGAATTCTATGGCGCCTTCAGCCAGGGCTTCCAGCTGCCGGACATCGGCCTGCAGATCCGCAACGCGCGTCCGGGCTTCGACATCAATTCATCGAGCCTCGAGCCGGTCAAGACCAACAACTACGAGCTCGGCTGGCGCGGCACGGTCGGCAGCAATACGCTGGCCAACGTGGCGGTGTTCTACACCACCTCGAAGCTGGGCGACGTGCAGAGCTTCAACAACGGGCTGATCCTGACGCGCACCAAGGAGCGGATATTCGGCGTCGAGGCCGCGGCCGACTACCTGACCGACGACGAGAAATGGGGCGTCGGCGGAACGTTCACCTGGATGCGCGGACGCGAGCAGCCGCAAGGCGGCAGCTTCCAGAACATGACGGGCTACCGCATTCCGCCGCTGAAGCTGACCGGCTACGTGCAATACCGGCCGATCAGCCAATGGAGCAACCGGCTGCAGGTCAGCTATTTCGCCGGGCGCGACTATCGGCTGAACGGCCAGAACAGCTTCGGCCGGCGCGATACCGGCAGCTATACGACGCTCGACCTGATCAGCCGCTACCAGCTGACGCGCAAGGACACCATCACGATCGGTATCGAGAACCTGCTCAATCGTGACTACTACCCGCTGTACAGCCAGCTGCTGCGCAACAGCAGCAATACCAGCCGGCTGCCGGCATCGGGCATCACGCTGACGGCGATGTATCAGCATCGCTGGTAAGCCGCACCGGCCCGCGGGAGCCTGCGCTCCCGCGGCGGTGGCCCGCTGACTCAAGCCGCGGCGGGGTCCGCTCCCTCCCCGTCGATGCCGTAGCGCGCAATCGCCTCGGCGACCTTGGCGTGCGGCAACACGCCGTCATCGGCCAGCGCCTTCAGCGCGGCGACCGCGATAAAGTGCCGATCGACCTCGAAGAAGCGCCGCAGCGATTCGCGCGTGTCCGAACGGCCGAAACCGTCGGTGCCCAGGGCAACCAGCCGGCGGTCCGTCACGAAGGGCCGGATCTGGTCCGCAACGATCTTCATGTAGTCGGTCGCCACGACCAGCGGCCCCGGATGTCGGGCCAGGCATTGCTGGACGTAGGGCACGCGCGGCTTGCTCTGCGGATGCAGCGTGTTCCAGCGCTCCACCGCCAACCCGTCGCGGCGCAGCTCCGTCAGGCTGGTCGCACTCCAGACCTCGCTGGCGATGCCGAAATCCGCCGCCAACAGTTCAGCGGCGGCCATCACCTCGTTCAGGATCGCCCCGCTGCCGGCAAGCTGCACGCTTGGCGTAGGGTTGTCCTCGCCGACTGCCTTCAATCGGTAGAAGCCCTTCAGGATGCCCTGCTCCGCCCCGGCCGGCAGCGCCGGATGGGGATAGTTCTCGTTGAGCAGCGTGATGTAGTAGAAGATGTCCTGCTGCTCGGTGAACATCCGGCGCATGCCGTTCTGCACGATCACCGCCAGTTCGTAGGCAAAGGTCGGGTCGTACGACACGCAGCACGGGATGACCGACGACAGCACGTGACTGTGTCCGTCGTCGTGCTGCAGCCCCTCGCCCATCAGCGTGGTGCGCCCCGAGGTCGCGCCCAGCAGGAAGCCGCGCGTGCGCGCATCGCCCGCGGCCCAGGCCAGGTCGCCGATCCGCTGGAAGCCGAACATCGAATAGAAGATGTAGAACGGCACCGTCATCACGCCGTGGTTGCTGTACGAGGTCCCCGCCGCGATCCAGGATGACGTCGCGCCGGACTCGTTCAGCCCTTCCTGCAGGATCTGGCCGTCCCGGCTCTCCTTGTAGTAGCTCAGCTGGCCCGCGTCCTGCGGCGTGTAGAGCTGCCCCACATGCGAATAGATGCCGATCTGGCGGAACAGGCCTTCCATGCCGAAGGTCCGCGATTCATCCGGCACGATCGGCACGATGCGCTTGCCGATCTCCGGCACCTTCAGCAGCGCGCCAAGCATCCGCACAAAGGCCATCGTCGTCGAATATCCGCGCTCGCCGGAGTCCTGCAACTGCGTCGCGAAGGTCGACAACGGCGGCGCCGGCAACGGTGGACAATCGCTGAAGCGGGCCGGCACATGGCCGCCCAGCGCCCGACGCCGCGACGCGAAGTAGCGCGCCGCCTCGCTGTCCTGCGCCGGCTTCAGATACGGCATCTCGTCCAGGCGCGCGTCGGGGAGATCCAGCGCGAAGCGGTCGCGGAAGGCCCGTACCGCGTCGGCGTTGAGCTTTTTCAGTTGGTGGTTGATGTTCTGGCCCTCGCCCGCCTCGCCCATGCCGAAGCCCTTGACCGTCTTCGCCAGGATCACGGTGGGCTGGCCGGTGTGGCGCGTTGCCGCCGCATAGGCGTTGTAGACCTTGACCGGATCATGGCCGCCGCGCGACAACGCCCAGATCTCGTCGTCGCTCATATCGGCCACCATCTCCAACAGCGCCGGATACTTGCCGAAGAAATGCTGGCGCACATAGGCGCCGTTCTGCGACTTGTAGGTCTGGTATTCGCCGTCGACGCATTCCATCATCCGCTGACGCAGCAGGCCGGTGTGGTCTCTGGCGAGCAGCCGGTCCCATCCGCCGCCCCAGATCACCTTGATGACGTTCCAGCCGGCGGCGCGATAGAGCGCCTCGAATTCCTGGATCACCTTGGCATTGCCGCGCACCGGGCCATCGAGCCGTTGCAGATTGCAGTTCACGACGAAGATCAGATTGTCGAGCTTCTCGCGCCCGGCCATCGAAATCGCGGCCAGCGACTCGGGCTGATCCATTTCGCCGTCGCCGAGGAAGGCCCACACCTTGCGGCCCTGGTGTTCCTGCAGGCCGCGATTTTCCAGATAGCGCAGGAAGCGGCCCTGATAGGCCGCCATGATCGGCCCAAGCCCCATCGACACGGTCGGGAACTGCCAGAAGTCCGGCATCAGCCGCGGATGCGGATACGAGGACAGGCCGCGCCGCCCCGCTTCCCGGCGGAAGTTGTCGAGCTGCGCTTCGTCGATCCGGCCCTCCAGATAGGCGCGCGCATAGATGCCGGGCGCCGAATGGCCCTGGATATAGACCATGTCGCCAGCGAAGCGATCGGTTCGACCGCGAAAGAAGTGATCGAAGCCGACGTCGTAGAGCACGGCCGCGGAGGCATAGGTTGCGATATGCCCGCCGACATTCGAATGCTTGCCGGCGCGCAAGACCATGGCCATCGCATTCCAGCGGATCAACGCGTTCAGTTGGCGCTCCAGGGCAGGATCGCCCGGATACGGCAATTCGCGCTCGGCGGCAATCGTGTTGACGTACGGCGTATTGACGCGGCCACGGAAATCGCCGTGCAGCGCGCCATCGAAGTCGAGCAGCTGGTCGATCAGATAGTGCGCGCGCGGTCGGCCCTCGACCTGCACGACTGCCTGCAACGATTCGAGCCACTCCCGCGTTTCGAGCGGGTCGGCATCATGGAGTAATGGAGAGGATGGCATGGCGGGGCTCCAGGTCAGAGTGATGGGATGGCGGGACGGCATGACGATCCGGAGCGCGGGCATGCCACGCACGGTCCTGCGTCGCTGTTCGTTGCAATTGCAATCGTATCTGGCGCATTGTAGCGATCGCCGGCATAATTGCAACTGCAACGATATCGGAGAAGATCATGACGACGGACGCGCCCGACCTCTGGTTCTCGTTCGTGCGAGCCCATCGGCTGATGATTCGCGAGGTGGAACGGCGGCTGGCCGAGGCGGGGTTGCCTGCCTATGCCTGGTACGACGCGCTATGGGGCCTGGAGAGTGGTCCGGGTGGCACGCGCCGCATGCACGAACTGGCCGATGCGCTGGCAATCGAGCGCTACAACCTGACGCGCCTGGTCGACCGGCTCGAAAGCGAGGGCCTGGTCACGCGCGCGCGCTCGGCCGACGATGGCCGCGCCGCCTTCGTCACCATCACGCGGGAGGGGCGCGCGCTGCGCAAGAAGATGTGGAAGATCTATCAGGCCACGATCGCCGACCTGTTCCTGACCCAGTTCGATCCGGCCGACGAGCAGCGCTTCGCCGACGCGCTCGACCGCGCCGCGCAGGCAGTGCGGCAGGCCGCCGCAACGCCGCGGCCTTCCTGACGCCGCGGCTTCGTCCCTCGGCTCAATAGCCGGCCAGCCGATAGCGCCGCATCGCGTCCGCCACCACGCCGGCCGGCAACATCTTTTCGTCAGCCAGCGCCTTCAATGCGATCACGGCGATCCAGCGCGGATCCCGTGCATCGACGGCACCGGCATCCTGGCTGGTCCTGACCCCGGCCTCCACACCGAGCGCGATGAAACGATCCGCCAGATAGGGACCGATCTGCTGCGCGATCGCCGCGCCATAGCCGGTCAGCGCGATCACCGGACCGCCGCCCGTCCGCAGGCAGCGCCGCAGATGGCTCGATCGCGGCGGTGCGAGCGGATGCAGCCGGCTCCAGCGCACCGCCGCCTCGGCGTCGCGGGCCAATCGGGTATAGCTCGGGCAGCTCCATAGTTCGACCTCGACGTGCCAGTCCGCCCGCAAGCGCCGCGCGGCTTCCGACATCGTGCACAACGCCTTGCCGGCACCAAGGAGCCGGACACACGGCCCCCGCTGCGCAAGCGCCGACTCCACGCGGTACATCCCTTTGGCCGCTGCGGCCGCGCGGCAGCGATCGAGCGGCGGCCATGCCGGACCATCGTCGCCGTGCGCGCTCAGATAGACGAAGCCGGACCCGCCCTGCAAATACAGGCTGCGCAGCGCATGGAGCACGATGGCCCTCGCCTCCTCGCCCGAAGCCGGATCGTAGGGCAGGCAGCGGCCGTGCGACGCCAGCCATAGCGGCAGTTCCGGCCGCGCGCCCTTGGGCCACGGCGATGGCAGCGTCTCGATGTCATTGCAGAAGATGCCGCTCTGGCCCGCCTCCGCCGTCGACGCCCGTACGACCTCCGCACGGCTGCTGCGCAACAGATAGAGCAATGGCCATTGCCTTGCCTGGCGCCGCGCGCCCAGCCAGTAGCGCCAGGCACTGGCATCGAAACGGCCGCCGTCCGCCACGTTTGCTGCGCGTGCGCCGGCGTCGTCGCTGCCAATGTTTTCGGGCCTGCGTACGACCCACGCGGACGACGCCGTGGCCGCCGCGGCTTCGGCCAGCTGGCCGGCAATGCGGGCCACCGCCGCGGCTGGCGAAGCACCCGGTTCGGCCGCCCCTTCCGCTTCGATGCGGGCGATGCAGGCCATCGCCGCCGCTCGCGTGGCGGCGATGGAATCGAGGGTAACTGGGGATCTTGACGGGCTCATACATGCGCTCCAGTGATGGCGCCGCTTGTCGAATGCTGCGCCGTCGATTAGAGTTGCAATCGCAACGATTGCAATTGCAACTACTCGGCATTCTATCGGAGGGAATCCGCCATGTCAGCCGTATCGGCCAACGCCACCACGAACCCCAACATCGACACCACCCCCGCGCTGACCTTCTACGCCGCCAATACGCCCAACGGCCAGAAGGTCAGCATCTATCTGCACGAAGCGGGGCTGCCTTACCGGCAGGTCGACGTCGATCTCGACAAGGGAGAACAGCGGCACCCGGAATACCTGGCGATCAACCCGAACGGCAAGATCCCGGCGCTGGTCGATCACGGCGAAGGCATCACGGTGTTCGAATCCGGGGCAATCCTGAGCTATCTGTCCAGCCACTACGGCGCGCTGCATCCCGCAGACCGTCACGAGCAATGGCAGGTCCAGCAATGGCTGCATTTCCAAATCGGCGGCATCGGCCCGATGCTGGGACAACTGTGGTGGTTCCGGCATGGCTCGCGCACCGACAATCGCGAGGCAATCGAGCGCTATACCAAGGAGGCACATCGCCTCTATGGCGTGGTGGACCGTCGGCTGGCGGAATCGACCTACCTGGCGCTGGACCAGTACACGATCGCCGATATCGCGGCTTTCCCCTGGCTGCATACCCACGATGAACTCGGGCTCGACATCCGCGAGTACCGGCATGTGGTCCGCTGGCTCGATCGCATCGCCGAGCGGCCGGCGGTGCAGCGCGGCATGGCGGCATTGCGCCGGCCGACCGCTGTCAGCCCCGCTGTCAGCCCCGCTGTCAGCCCCGATCGCGCCGAGGCCTGAACGATGGCGTGGACGTTCCTGTTCGTCGCCGCGGCGCTGGAGATCGTGATGGGTGTCGCGCTGAAGTTGAACCAGGGCTGGACACGGCTGCTGCCGAGCGTGGTCGCGGTGGCCGCGGGATTGGCCAGCATCTACCTGCTCGCCAAAGCCCTGCGCAGTCTGCCTGTCGGCACGGCTTACGCGATCTGGACCGGTATCGGCACGCTGGGGCTGGTCGCCATCGGCATCGTCAGCTTCGGCGAAGGCGTGCACTGGCAGCGGATGCTGTTCCTGACGCTGACCGTGGTGGGCATCATCGGACTGCGGTTCTCCGAGGCGGTGGGCTAAGATTTGCTTGGCGGCGTGCCGGCCCCAATGCCCGTGCCGGTCCGCCGGCATGGCGATATCGTCGTCGCATTGCCCATCGTCGCGCCCACCGGCATGCCCAAATGATCGACCGCACCCCTATCCCCGCCTCGCTCGGACCCGCGCTGCGCCGCTGGCGGCGCCTGCATCGGATCAAGCAGAGCCACGCCGCCGAGCTGTTCGGTGTTGCGCAGTCGACCATCTCCCGTTGGGAGGCCGGCATCCAGCAAATGGAGCCGGCCGAGCGCGCCCGGATCGAACAGACCCTGTCGGCCAAGCTCGAAACCGCCGCCGACCGCGTCCTGGCCGACCTGATCAACGAGAGTCTGCGGCCCGTTCACCTGGTTTGCGACCTGACGCACCGCCTGCTTGCCTGTTCGCCATCGCGCGCGCGGGAATTCGGCGTGCCCGTGCAGCAATTGCTGGGGCAATCGTTATGGCGCTTCGCCACGGACGAAATCGTCTGCCAGGAGCGCGCGCTCGACCAAATCGGCTGGCGTGACGTCGTCGCTCCTCCTTCGCTGACCTTTGGCAGCGGCGCCAACCACTCCTCTGTCGTGCCGATCCGATCCAGCCTCTGCCGCTGGACCCGCATCACACTGTCCGACGGTACCGCGGCGAGGCTGGTCGAGACGCTACGCTAGGAAGACGCATGTTTTATGCGTGGACAGCGCCTTGGCAGGCGCCTTACGCTGCCGTCGGCACGACACCGCACCGCTCGCACGACAAGACATGGATATCGAACTGATCAAGGGCAGGCTGGACTTCCTGCGCGCCGCGGAACGGCTCAAGGACGTGCTGCGCAGCGCGCGCACCTCGACCGGCCGCGAGGAAAGCACGGCCGAGCATAGTTGGCGACTGTGCCTGATGGCGATGATCTTCGCAGACCAGCTACCCGAGCTCGATTGGCGCAAGGTGCTCGAACTCTGCATCGTCCACGATCTCGGCGAAGCCATTCACGGCGATGTTCCCGCCACCGAGCAAGCGGCCAGCCCTGACAAGAGCGTGCGTGAACGACAGGACCTGCTGATGCTGACCCGCATGCTGGACGCCGCGGCGCGGGAGACCATCGTGTCGCGATGGGACGAATATGAAGCCGCAGCGTCGCCGGAGGCCAAGGCCGTCAAGGCGCTGGACAAGCTCGAGACGCTGCTGCAACACAACCAGGGCATGAACGCGCCGGACTTCGACTACGGCTTCAATCTCGACTACGGCAAGCGCTACACCAGCTCGCATGCCCTGTTCCACACCATTCGCGAACTGATCGACGAGGACACCCGCAGTCGGATGCGGCGACGCGACGACTAGGCAACCGATGTCAGCCAATCGACGATCGCGGCCGCCGGTGTCCCTTCTTGCACCGCCGACGGCGATAACAGGCAATAGCGCGAACCGTCCTCGACAAACCCCATCGGCGCGACCAGCATCCCGTTGTCGATATCGTCACGCACCAGCTGCCACGGTCCGATTGCAACGCCGAGGCCGGCGACCGCGGCCTGAAGGCTGAAATAGAAGTGTTCGAACGTCTGCTCGCGCGCGCGAGACAGCGTTTGGCCAGCGAGGCCGGACCACGTCTGCCAGGCCCCCGGCCTGGTTCGCGTATGCAGGCGCGGCGCGGTCGGACGCAAGCGGACTTCGGCCCTGCGCGGCGCGAACCAGTCGGCGGCCTTGTCAGGCCGGCAGACCGGACCGATGCGCTCGACGAACAGGGGCGTGACATGGACGCTGTCGGGCCAGGCGAAGTCATCGCGGCGGATGGCCAGATCGATGCCGTGCTCGAATGAGAACGGCCCGCCGCCGGCGACCAGGTGCACATCCAGCTCGGGATGCCGCGCCCTGAAGTCTGGCCAGCGCGGAATCAGCCAGCGCATCAGCAAGGTCGGCTCGCACGACAGCACCCATTGCCGCGCCTGGCGGGCGCTGGCCCTCAGTTCGCGCGTGGCTTGCCGCATCAGCCCGAGCCCGTCATGCACCGCCTGCGCGAGCCGGCGGCCGGCCTCGGTGAGGAAAACGCGGCGGCTGCGCCGTTCGAACAAGGCCACGCCGAGATCGTCCTCCAGCAGCCGCACCGCCCGGCTGACGGCGCCATGCGTCAGGTGCAGTTCGTCAGCCGCGCGGCTGAAATTCTCCAGCCGCGCCGCCGCCTCGAAGCAGCGCAAGGCCAGCAGCGAAGGCAGGCGGGCGTCGGCCGACTGTGAGTCGAACTCACCATATTGGTCAGAAAACATCGTTTCTCTCTTGTCATCGGCATGCATAAGATGGCGCACTGCAACCCCATCTTCAGCATCACGCGACAGAGTAACCCATGACCGAACTGCTAGCCGTGATCACCATCACCGTTCTCGCCGTGATCAGCCCGGGACCGGACTTTGCCATCGTCACGCGCAACAGCCTGGTGCTGTCGCGCGGCGCCGGCGTACTGACGGCACTGGGCATCGGGCTTGGCGTGCTGATTCATGTCAGCTACACCATCCTTGGCGTCGGTGTGCTGATCCAGCAGTCGCTGTGGCTGTTCCAGGCGGCCAAGCTGATTGCCGCCCTCTATCTGATCTACCTCGGTATCGGCATGCTGCGAGCCAGGCCAGGCGGCCCGCTATCCGAGCAGGAAAGCCCTGCGCTGTCGAAGCTCGCCGCGTTGCGCACCGGATTCCTGACCAATGTGCTGAACCCCAAGACCACCATCTTTATCGTCAGCCTGTTCATGCAGGTGGTACGACCCGACACGCCGCTGGCAACCCAGATCGGCTACGGCGTCTTTATCTCGCTCGCGCATATCGGCTGGTTCAGCCTGGTCGCGGTATGCCTGTCTACTGGCGTCGTACGCGAACGGCTGCTATCCGTGCGGCACTGGATCGATCGGGTTTTCGGCGGGCTGCTGGTCTCGTTTGGCGTGCTGCTGGCGGTGGCGCGTGGCGCGCGCTGACGCGCGACACCGCGCCGGGCGACTCACGTCAATGACTCCCGGATACTATTCACCGAACTCCTTCTGCACGCGCGGCGCCTGCGGGCACTGCCGATCCAGCGACTCGCGGTACTTGACGCAACCGCGCAGGAACTGCGGCCAATCCGGCACCGCTGGGGTGTGCGTGGCCGCGTCGGGCAACAAGGCCCACAGGTCCGGGTGATGCCAGCACAAATCGTGTCCCGAGGCATCCCGATGGCGGCGGATACCGGCTCGCAAACGCTTCACTTCTTCGACCAGTTGGTCGCGGCTCATCGCATCGATGTCGTCGTCCATGGCGTACTCCTGCGTGTTGGTTCGGTCCGCGGAGAAGACGCCACCTGCGCTTCACGCTTGGCGTCATCTCCGAGCCCTTCAGCTTAGGCCGGCTGCACGCAGGCCGCCGAACCCTTTGGCATATGGCGCAGCGTCAGCGCCCAGAACGCCAGCGCCGCAGCACTGATCGCAGCGCCGAGCGCGCAAACCGCCTGCCATCCGGCCGCCGCATAGACCCATGTCGAGGCAATGGCACCGAGCCCGCTGCCCACCGCATAGAACAGCATGTAGCAACCAACGAGCCGGCTGTGCGCATCGCGCTGCGCCGCAAAAATCATGCTCTGGTTGGCGACATGAATGGCCTGCCCGCCGAGGTCCAGCGCGACGATGCCGATCACCAGCCACCACAGGCCGTGCGAATCGAACCACCACAGCGGCAGCCACGAGGCCAGCAGCACCAGCAGCGCCCCGCCGGTGGCCTGCTGCCCCAGGCCCCGGTCGGCGAGCCGACCGGCACGCGCCGCCGCCAAGGCGCCCACCACGCCAACCAGCCCGAACGCCCCGATTGCCGTGTGCGAGAACGCATAGGGCGGCGCGCTCAACGGCAATACCAGCCCGCTCCAGAACACGCTGAACGCCGCGAACATCAGCATCGCGATCGTGCCGCGGATCTGCAGCACGCGTTCTCGCCCCAGCAATGTCAGCATCGACAGGATCAGCCGTGGATAACTCAGCCGTGAAATCGCAGCGATCTGCGCCGGCAGACGACGCCACAGGACGAGCGACAGCACCAGCATCGCCAGCGCCGAGAACAGATACACGCCGCGCCAGCCGGCCACATCGGCGATCAGACCAGCCAGCACGCGCGCCAGCAACAGGCCGATGACCACGCCGCCCTGCGCCGCGCCGACCACCCTTCCCCGCTCGGACGGCGCACCGGCGGTGGCCGCATAGGCGATCAATCCTTGCGTCATCGCGGTACCCAACAGCCCGACCGCGAGCATGCCGACCAGCAGGGCCGGTGCCGATCGGGCGGCGGCCACGGCGACCAGCGCGCCGACCAACGCCGCGGCTTGCCACAGCATCAAGCGCCGCCGGTCCATGCGGTCGCCCAACGGCACCAGCAGCAGCAAGGCCAGCGCACAGCCGATCTGCGTGGCGGTGATCACGCCGCCTACCGCGGCATGGTCGAGCGCGAACTCCGCGCCCAGCGCGTCGAGCAAGGGCTGCGCATAGTAGACGTTCGCCACGCTGAGGCCGCAGGCGCAGGCGAACAGCGCGACCAATGCGCTGGGCATCGGACGCGTGGACGGCGTTTGGTGCTTGGGTACAGGCTCTGTCGGTGGTTCGCCCGGCATGGTTTCTCCTCTCGTCGCGTTGACATCAAAAGTAGTCTCAAATCAAGACCGGTTGGATTGTAGGCAAACTGGTCTTAAAATGAAACCACTACGACAAAACCACGTCAGGCTCAGGCCTTTACCCTTCCTGAAGGAGCGTTGATGGCAAAACGTCGCGACAACGAGGCGGAAACCTGTCCGGTTGCCCGCTCGCTCGATCTGATCGGCGATCGCTGGTGCCTGCTGATCGTGCGGGATGCGTTCGATGGCGTGCGCCGCTTCAGCGAATTCCAGCGGCGCCTGGGCGTGGCGCGCAGCATCCTCGCCGACCGCCTGCGGCTGCTGGTCGAAGCGGGCATCTTCGAGATCAGCCCGGCATCGGACGGCACGTCGTACCAGGAATATGTGCTGACGCCTAAAGGCGAGCGGCTATTTCCGGTGATCGTGGCGTTGCGCCAATGGGGGGAACAGCATCTGTTCGAATCGCGGGACGCGCATTCGGTGCTGGTGGACAAGGGGACCGGGAAACCGCTCACGGTGATGGAGCCCCGCTCCGCGGATGGCAAGGTGGTGCGGCCATCGGACACCACGGTGAAGCTGCCGCGATAGCCCGTTCCCTGCGCATCAACTCACCGATGCGGGAAAGCCCGCTCCCTGGCCATCCACGTCATCGCCAGTGCGGCGGCGAGCAGCACCAGCAAGGCGGCGGAGAAAGCGCCGGTGCCAAACCGGTCGAGCAGCACGCCACCGATGAGACCGCCGCCCGCGATCGCTACGTTCCACGCGGTCACGAGCATGGACTGCGCCACGTTCACCGCGTCTTCGGCCGTCTTGCCAGTGCGGTCTGGAAGAGCGTCGCGGCGCCGCCGAATGCGAGTCCCCAGACACCGACCGCTGCATACACCAAGAGCGGCACCTGTCCGGCCGCGCCAAGCACCGCTGCCGCCAGACCGAACAGCAGCGTGCTGGCAAGCGTCAGCGTGCGCAGATGACGGTCGATCAGAACACCCACGATCCAGATGCCGATCAGCGACGCGATGCCGAACACAAGCAGCACGCGACTGGTGCTCGCCGCCATGCCGGCCGCCGCGAGAAATGGCGCGATATAGGTGTAGAGGATGTTGTGCGCCAGCACGAACGCCAGCACCACGAACAACACGGCACCGACGCCCGGCGTGGCGATCACCCGTGCCAGGGGCAATCGCTGGCCGCTGGCCTGCCCAGCGAAGTCGGGGACCTTGATCCGCACCCAGATCATCAGGATCACGGCCGACAGGCTCATGATGCCGAAGCAGACGCGCCATCCCACCAGCGTGCCAAGAAAGGTGCCAGCCGGGACGCCGAGCGACAGCGCCAATGGCGTACCGACCATGGCGACCGCAATGGCGCGTCCCTTCTGGGACTCTGGCACCATGCGCGCCGCATGGCCCGCCAACAGGGCCCATAGCAGCCCCGCCGACACGCCCGCCACGAAGCGGGCCACCATCGTCAAGGCATAGCTGGCCGAGAACGTCGTGACCGTATTGGCGATCGCGAAGCCGGCAATGGCGGACAGCAACAGCGGCCGGCGCCGTACCCCTTGCGTGGCGGCAGTCAGCGGTATCGCGGCGACCAGAGACCCCACCGCATAAACAGTGACGAGTTGCCCCACCATGGCTTCGGACACCGCGAGGCTCCCGGCCATTTGCGGCAACAGGCCGGCGGGCAGCGCCTCGGTCAGAATGGTGATGAACGCCGCCATCGCAAGCGCCAACAGTGCGCCCAGCGGCAATCTCTCGCTGGCAGGCGCCGGGACAGCGTCCAGTTCGGACGAAAGGCCTTCGCTATGCGCGCTCATACCGACTCCAGCGCGCCATAGACTGCGTCTCGCAGATCGTTGACGAATCGGCCCATCATGCCCTCGTACAGCGTATTGGTCAGCGCCACCACGCTGAGCCGCTTCACCGGATCGACAAACCATGCGTGACCATAGGCGCCTCCCCAGCGCCAGGTTCCTAGCGATTCCGGCGATCCCGCGAGCGCCGGATCGCGCAAGACCGAGAAGCCGAGCCCGAAGCCGAACCCCGGCGCGCCGGGCAATCCAATTCCGCCTGTCTGGTCCCGAGCCATTTCCGCGACCAGCTCGGCCGGCAATAACCCGCCGCTCCGCTGACGCAACGCCTCGAGCAAGCGCATCACGTCTTCCGCGGTGCCCGCCATGCCGGCACCGCCCGACGGAAAGGCCCGCGGGTCGAAGATGCGCGCCGGGTTGTAGCGGATCCCGACCGTACCGTCGAACACCGGCACGATCTCGCCTTCGCGCAGGCGATGCGGCCGTGGGCAGTCGTTGACATAGGCAGTGGCTACCCGCCGCGCATCGCGGACGACGAAGTCGGTATCGACCATGTCGAGCGGCCCCGTCACGAGCTGACGCACCGCCTCGCCAAGCCCGGCGCCATGGACTCGCTCGATGACGGCGCCGAGCACGTCGGTGGCCACCGAATAGCCCCAGCCCGTGCCGGGTTCGTACAGCAGCGGCACGCTGGCGATGCGCCGCAGGTTCTGGTCCAGATCGATGCCGGCCTGATCCATGCCATCCGATACGCCAGCCCGCGCATACGGCCCATCGCCATCCGCCTCGAGGAAGCGGTAGCCCAGGCCCGCGGTGTGGCTCAACAACTGGCGGATCGTGATCGGCGGCACGCGTCCATCGGCCAGGCGCGGCCGGAAATGCGGAAGCCAGCGATCGACGCTTTCGTCGAGGCCGATTTTCCCCCGTGCGACCAGCACGAGCGCCGCCGCCGAAACAATGGGCTTGCTGACCGATGCCAGCCGAAACACCGTATCGACGGCCATCGGCCGCCGGCTTTCACGGTCGGCGAAGCCCGCCGCGCGGCGGTACACGAGTTCGCCATCCCGCGCGACCAGTACGACGCTGCCGACCAGCCGGCGCCCGTCCAGCGCCTGCCGGACAACCCCATCGATGTTTTCGGAAAGGCAGGCGGGGCAAACGCCCGTACGCACCGCGGAAATGGAAGCGAACCGCATGGAAATACTCCTTCGTGGAATCACGCCGTCACGATAGAGAGCCTTCCATTGAAGAAAAAGTAGGGTAGATTTCCGGTTTATGCGGACAGAAATGTCCGCAATCGAAATGGCGACGGAGATGGATATGAGGATGGAGGTCGCGTCATGGACAGCCTGAACGGTTTCATGGTGTTCGTGCAGGTGGCCGAAACACGCAGCTTTGTCGCGGCCGGACGGGCGCTCGGCGTGTCGGCTTCGGCCATCGGCAAGAGCATCGCTCGACTCGAAGAACGGCTCGGCGTACGGCTGTTCCACCGCAGCACCCGCAGCATCACGCTGACCGCCGAGGGCGCGCTGTTCCTCGAGCGCAGCCGGCGCGTCCTCGCCGAGATCGAGGCGGCGGAGCTGGAGTTGTCGCAGGCAACGAAGGCGCCCCGAGGCCGCCTGCGCGTCAGCCTTCCGCTGGTCAGTTCGCTGCTGCTGCCCGTGCTTGCCGACTTCATGCGCGAGTATCCCGAGATCGAGCTCGATCTGGATTTCACCGACCGGATGGTGGATGTCATCGAAGAAGGCTTCGACGCCGTGGTCAGAACCGGCGAGCCCACCGACTCGCGACTCTCCGCCCGCAAGCTAGGCAGTTTTCACGGCATGCTGGTCGCCTCGCCCGATTACCTGGCGCGACGCGGCACACCGAAATTACCCGCCGATCTGCAGAACCATGCCTGCCTGCACTATCGCTTTCCGAACAGCGGCAAGCTCGAAGCGTGGCCGTTGCGCCGTGCCTCCGGCGAACCGGAATGGCAGCTGCCGACGTCGATGATCTGCAACAACATCGAGACGCGCGTTTGCTTTGCGCTGCAGGGTCTGGGCATTGCGTTCGTGCCCGACTTTGCGGTCAGAGAGCTGGTGGCAAATGGTCAGCTGCGGCGCGTGCTGGACAACTACCTGGACTGGGCAAATACGTTCTACGTACTATGGCCGGCCAGCAAGCATCCGTCTCCCAAGGTGCGGGCATTCGTCGATTGTCTTTGTGCGCGCGTGTTTTCGCTTTCGTCGTCGGAAATCACGTCCGCGACGAAGCGCCAGCGGCCGGCGCCGCGACGGCGGCGCGCGGCGTAGTGACGCGGTTGCGCGGTTGCGCGGCCACGCCTCCTATTGGATTTTCAGTTTGGCGATCTTGTCGCCTCGGATGGCGAAAAGAAATTCAAGCGTGGCCGGGCTATTGGGAAACTGCCCGCTGACCCTGGCACGGACACACACCGCGTTCTCGCTGTCGCTTGCCCCGATCGGCTCCGCGACATGGTGATAGGTTTCCTTGACGCGCAACCACCAGGCGCGTATCGCCGCGCTTCCCTGATGCCGCGCACCCTCGTCCTCCACCACCGCATCGGTATGGAAATGCTGTACCACGGCATCGACATCGTTGCCCCTGTCGGCCTCGAAATACGCGTTCACAACGGTCGGAAGATTCATCGTTCTGCTCCTGTTCGGCGTGCATCGCAAGATTGCCGCGCCAGTGTAGGGCTTGACCATTGTGCCGATAAAGAAGATAAAGCCGGATGCCATGATGAATAAAACGGGACAATGGAAAGAACCACCCTGTACGACCTCGAGGCCGTGATCGCGATCGCCCGACGCGGAACCTTCCGCGCCGCCGCGGTGGATCTGGGCATGTCGAGCACGGCGCTGAGCCATGCCATCGGCAAGTTGGAGGCGAACCTCGGTGTGCGACTGTTCCATCGGACGACGCGCAGCGTGTCGCTGACCGATGCCGGACGACTCTTCCTCGAGCACGTCGGTCCCGCGCTCGACGACGTGCATGGCGCTTTGGAGACAGTGCGCTCGCAACGCGAGACCCCTTCCGGTACGCTGCGGATCAATGCCGCCGCGTTTGCTGCGCGAGAGATTCTCTCCCCCCTCGTGCTGGAATTCCTTCGTCGCTATCCGGAGATGAACGTCGACCTCGTGACCGAGGGACGGCTGGTGGATATCGTTGCCGAGGGCTTCGATTTAGGCGTACGCGTCGCCGACCTCGTCCCCAGCGGCATGATCTCCTTATCGCTCGGCCGGCCCCAGCGCTATGCCGTGGTGGGTTCGCCGAAGTACTTCGAAAAACGTCGAAAGCCGCGCGTTCCCCCTGACCTTCTGCAGCACCGATGCGTGCGTGCCCGCCTGCCCGATGGCAGGCTGTATCGGTGGCGATTCGAGAAGGCCGGCGAGGCGGTGCAGATCGACGTCCGCGGCCCGATCACGCTCGACGAAGCCAGCCTCGCGCGCGCCGCGGTGCTCGACAGCATCGGTCTTGGCTATTTCATGGAGCAGGACGTGCTGGCAGATATCAAGGCGGGACGCCTGGTTCGGGTGCTGGCTGATTGGACGCCGGCTTTACCGGGGCTTTGCCTTTATTACCCGGGGCGGCGGAATCATTCTGCGGGGATGAAGGCGTTTCTTGCGTTGGCGCGGGAGGTGGCGGAGCGGGCCACAGGCAGTAAATAGAAGCGGCAACCGGGATCGACCAAAGAAAAAGCCCGCGATTTCTCGCGGGCTTTTCATGGACATTGCGGTAGCCAGTGGCGGGCCGCAGAACGTCAACTCACTCCCACTCGATCGTCGCCGGCGGCTTCCCCGAAACGTCGTACACGACGCGGTTCAACCCCCGCACTTCATTGATAATCCGATTCGAACACCGCCCCAGCAGCGCATACGGCAGATGCGCCCAATGCGCCGTCATGAAATCGGTGGTCTGCACCGCGCGCAGTGCGACGACGTAGTCGTAGGTCCGCCCGTCGCCCATCACGCCGACCGACTTGACCGGCAGGAACACGGCGAAGGCCTGGCTGGTCAGGTCGTACCAGCTCTTGCCGATCTGGTCTTCGGTGCACAGGCCCGCGGCGGCGTCCTGTGCCGTGGCGATGGTGCCGCGCAGTTCCTCGATGAAGATCGCGTCGGCGCGGCGCAGCAGGTCGGCGTATTCGCGCTTGACCTCGCCCAGGATGCGCACGCCCAGGCCGGGACCGGGGAACGGATGGCGGTAGACCATCTCGGGCGGCAGGCCCAGTTCGACGCCGAGCTCGCGCACTTCATCCTTGAACAGGTCGCGCAGCGGTTCGAGCAGCTTCAGGCCCAGCGTCTCGGGCAGGCCGCCGACGTTGTGGTGGCTCTTGATCGTGGTCTGCTTCTTGGTCTTGGTGCCGCCGGACTCCACCACGTCCGGGTAGATCGTGCCCTGGGCCAGCCATTTGGCGCGGGTCAGCTTCTTGGCCTCGGACTGGAATACCTCGACGAATTCGCGGCCGATGATCTTGCGCTTCTGCTCGGGATCGGTGACGCCGGCCAGGTGGCCGAGAAACTGTTCCGACGCATCGATGTGCACGACCTTGGCGTGCAGGCGGCCGGCGAACATCTCCATCACCAGCTTGCCCTCGTCCTGGCGCAGCAGGCCGTGGTCGACGAATACGCAGGTCAGCTGGTCGCCGATCGCGCGGTGGATCAGCGCTGCGGCCACGGAGGAATCGACGCCGCCGGAGAGGCCGAGAATCACCTCTTCGTCGCCGACCTGCTCGCGGATCTTGGTCACGGCCTCGGCGATATGGTCGCGCATCACCCAGTCGGGGCTGGCACCGGCGATCTTCAGCACGAAACGCTCGAGCATTTCGCGGCCCTTGACGGTATGCGTGACCTCGGGGTGGAACTGCACGGCGTAGTAGCCGCGCGCTTCGTCCGCCATGCCGGCGATCGGGCAGCTCGGCGTCGAGGCCATCAGCTTGAAGCCCGGCGGCAGCTCGGTGACCTTGTCGCCGTGGCTCATCCAGACCTTCAGCATGCCGTGGCCTTCCGGCGTGACGAAGTCCTGCACGTCCTTCAGCAGCTCGGTATGGCCGTGTGCCCGCACCTCGGCGTAGCCGAATTCGCGCGTATCGCTCCACTCGACCTTGCCGCCCAGTTGCACGGCCATGGTCTGCATGCCGTAGCAGATGCCGAGCACCGGCACGCCCAGGTCCCACACCGCCTGCGGCGCGCGCAGCTGATGGTCTTCATAGGTGCTGGCGTGGCTGCCCGACAGGATGATGCCCTTCGGCGCGAACTCGCGCACGAATTCGTCCGACACGTCGTTCGGATGGATCTCGCAATAAACGTGCGCCTCGCGGACGCGTCGCGCGATCAGCTGCGTAACTTGCGAGCCGAAATCAAGGATGAGGATTTTGTCGTGCATGATGGGGAGCGATTGACGTGTCGACCGGTTCGACATCGGTCACCACTTCAGTGCCGGGACCGTAGCCGGGCGGCGGCGTGATGACCGGCTCGCGCCGGACTTCGGGGGATGGGGAGGGATGAATGGTTGTGGGCGCAGCGGCCGCGGGACGGTTGGCCGCCGCCAGTTCGGCCTCGCGGCGCAGCAGTTCTTCTCGCTCGCGATGGCGGATGCGCTTGGCCAGCGGAATCTGCACCAGCGCGAAGAAGGCCAGCATCGCGGCCAGCAGCCCGAGCCAGATTCTTCCGGCGCCCTGCACCGGAAGATCGAAGAAGATCAGCCACACGGCGATCAGCACCGCGCTGGCCAGATTGACGGGCCCGGCCATGCGTGCGACCGGCACCGTCAGCTGGCCGCGGAAGGCGGCCTGCGCCAGCAGCCAGGCGAAGCCGAGCATCGCCATGCCGAGCAGCTGCCCGTACAGCGCCGGCTGCGGCTGCGGCAGTTGCAACGCGGCATAGAACGTGGCGAACGGCGCGAGCAGCAGCACGGCGCCGAGCGCGAGATCGAACAGGGCATCGAAGAACAACACGGCGCGGAGCAGGACCTTCATCGATTCTCCTTGGCGGACTGACAGGCGGACTGACGTCGACGGATTCCGACTGACAGGCGGACCAACAACTGAAACCAGCGAGAAGCCGGCGGACCGGTCGGCAACGCCGGCTGGATCGTGCAATACGCGTGCAATACGCGGCCCGGATATGACGCGCGGCTGCACCGCCTTCAGGCCGTGCAGCCGCGCATCACTGGCATCGCGAAGGGCGCGGCGTTCGCCGGTCAGTCGCTGACGTTAGTCGCTGACGTCAGTCGATATGGTAGTTCGGTGCTTCCTTGGTGATCTGCACGTCGTGGACATGCGACTCGCGCATGCCGGCGGCGGTGATCTGCACGAACTGCGCATTCTCGTGCCATTCGGCGATCGAGCTGCTGCCGCAGTAGCCCATCGAGGCGCGCACGCCGCCGGTCAGCTGGTGGATGATGGCCATCACCGAGCCCTTGTAGGGCACGCGGCCTTCGATCCCTTCGGGCACCAGCTTGTCGACATTGGCGGTGTTGTCTTCCTGGAAGTAGCGATCCGCCGCGCCGTCCTTCATCGCGCCGACCGAACCCATGCCGCGGTAGCTCTTGAACGAGCGGCCCTGGTACAGGAACACCTCGCCCGGGGCCTCCTCGGTGCCCGAGAACATGCCGCCCATCATCACGGTGTGCGCCCCGGCGGCCAGCGCCTTGGCGATATCCCCCGAGTAGCGGACGCCACCATCGGCCACCAGCGGCACGCCGGTACCGGCCAACGCCTCGGCCACGTTGGACACCGCGGTGATCTGCGGCACGCCGACGCCGGCAACGATACGCGTGGTGCAGATCGAGCCCGGGCCGATGCCGACCTTGACGCCGTCGGCGCCATGTTCGACCAGCGCGCGGGCGGCTTCGGCGGTGGCGATATTGCCGCCAATCACCTGCACGTGCGGGAAGTTGTCCTTGACCCAGCGGACGCGGTTGAGCACGCCCTGGCTATGGCCGTGGGCCGTGTCGACCACGATCACGTCGACGCCAGCCTTGACCAGCAGTTCGACACGCTCGTCGTTGTCCGGGCCGACGCCGACCGCCGCGCCGACGCGCAGCTGGCCATGGTCGTCCTTGCTCGCCAGCGGGTGCTCGACCGCCTTCTGGATGTCCTTGACGGTGATCAGGCCGCGCAGCTGGAAGGCGTCGTCGACGACCAGCACGCGCTCCAGGCGGTGGCGGTTCATCAGGCGCTTGGCCTCGTCCAGGCTGGCGCCTTCGGCCACCGTGACCAGCTTTTCGCGCGGGGTCATCTTGGCGCGCACCGGCGCGTCGAGCTCTTCCTCGAAGCGCAGGTCGCGGTTGGTGATGATGCCGACCACGGTCTTGCCTTCGAGCACCGGGAATCCCGAAATGCCGTGCTGCTGCGACAGCGCGATCACGTCGCGGATCTTCATGTCCGGCGAAATGGTGATCGGATCACGCAGCACGCCCGATTCGTAGCGCTTGACCCGCGCCACTTCCCGCGCCTGGTCGGCCGGCTTCAGGTTCTTGTGAACGATGCCGATGCCGCCCGCCTGCGCCATGGCGATCGCCAGGCGCGCTTCCGTCACCGTATCCATGGCGGCGGAAACCAGCGGAATGTTCAATTCGATCGAGCGGGTCAGGCGGGTGCGGAGGGAGACATCCCGGGGGAGGACGGCCGAATAGGCCGGCACGAGCAGCACATCATCGAACGTGAGTGCTTTCTGGACAAGACGCATAGCGATTCCTCTAGGCGCAAAACCGAATTATACAGGAACCGCCCTTTGCATGACGGCTGCTTGCTCGGAAACTGCCGGGCCAATGCTATCCTTTGAAGCTTTTCTGAGCGGAGGCGCGTCCAGCGCGGCAAAACGGATGGGAATCGGCGTACTGTGCGGCCTCCTGGCCGGCGCGTTCTGGGGCATGGTGTTCATCGCGCCCAAGCTGCTGCCGGTGTTTTCGCCCTGGGAACTGGCCATCGGCCGTTACCTCGCCTACGGGCTGGTGGCCGCGGTCGCCGCGGCGCCGCTGATGCGCCGCATCGCCCGCAAGCTGACCCGCGCCGACTGCATCGCCCTGCTGCGCCAGGCCTTCACCGGCAACCTGCTCTACTACGTGCTGCTGGCCTTCGGCGTGCAGCTTGCCGGGGTCGGACCGACCTCGCTGATCATTGGCATCCTGCCGATTTCCGTCACCGTGATGGGCCGGCGCGATCACGGCGCGGTGCCGCTGTCGCGGCTGCTGCTGCCCCTGCTGGTGGTCGCGGTCGGCATCGCCTGCATCAACCTGGACCTGTTCGCCGGCGGCGGGCACGGCGCCCACGGCGCGGTGGCGGCCGAGGCGGCGCGGCCGGTCTGGCAGAAGCTGGCCGGCGTGTTCTGCGCGGCCGGCGCGCTGGTCTGCTGGACGCTCTACGCGGTCGACAATGCCCGCTACCTGCAGCGCAATCCGCAATACAGCGGCAACGAATGGTCGGCGCTGTACGGATTGTCGACCGGCATCGTGTCGGCGCTGCTGGCGCTGGTCGGCTGGCTGCTGTTCCGCGACGTGCTGACCGCACCGGGCAGCGGGCGCGACTGGCAATGGTTCTGGTGGGTCAATGCCGCGGTGGCGCTGGGCGCCTCGCTGATCGGCAACAACCTGTGGAATATCGCCAGCCGGCGGCTGCCGCTGACGCTGTCGGGCCAGATGATCGTGTTCGAGACGCTGTTCGCGCTGGCCTACGGTTTCCTGTACGAGCAGCGCTGGCCGCGGCCGCTGGAGCTGGCGGCCATCGTGCTGCTGATGATCGGCGTGGCGTGGTCGGTGCGGCTGCATGCGGGCGACAAGACCACGGCGCCGGCGGCCGGTGACCCCGCGGCCAACGAAGCCGGCAACCGACCCGCCTGAGCCGCAGCGGCCGGCCGGACTACCGCGTCTGCCGCAGTGTTGACGGACGGCCCGGCGGCCGGTTCAGCGGATGTTTCACCGCCCCACGGCCTCGCTGTCGCCGCCGCCGCGCATCCACTTCTGCCCCTCGCGCGTCCCGGCCTCGCGCGCCTTCTGCACGCGGCGCCGGCGCGCCGTCTTGGGATCGGCCACCAGCGGCCGGTAGAGCTCGATACGATCGCCCTCGCGCACCGCCGTCTCCAGCGTCTTGAGCTTGCCGAAGATGCCGACGCGCAGCGTCGCGGAATCTAGTTCGGGGTGGGCCTGCAGCACGCCGCTGGCCTCGATCGCCGTCGCGATGGTCGCGCCGGCGGGCAGCGAGATTTCCTTCAGGAAGACGGCGTCCGGCTTCGCATGGCAGACCGCCACGCGGACGGTTGCCACGCCCTGCTCAGGTGTTGCCATAGACGACCTCCGCGCGCTTGACGAAGGCGTCGACGAAGGTGTTCGCAATCATGCTGAACACCGGCCCGATGATCTTCTCGAGGATGATGCTGGAGAATTCGTAATGCAGATGGAATTCGATCTTGCAGGCATCCTCGCGCAGCGGAATGAAATTCCAGTAGCCGTTGAAGGTCTTGAACGGACCATCGGCGAAATTCATGTCGATGCGGGTCGGCCGATGCTGCGTATTGCGCGTATGAAAATACTGCTTGATGCCGTTGAAATGGATATGCAGCTTGGCGTCGAGCAGCGTCTCGGTCTGCTCGAACACTTCCACGCCGCCGCACCAGGGCAGGAACTTCGGATAGTCCTCGACGCGTGTGACCAGGTCGTACATCCGCTCGGCCGAATAACCGAGCAGCACGGTTTTATGGACGTCTGCCATGAGTTGACGATTCTGGGCCGATGGCTGTCCACGGGCGACAACCGGGGCCGGTCTGTTTGCTAGAATCCGGATTTTAGCCGACGCGCGCCTGCCCTGGCGCACACTCCGGCCGGGACGCCGCCATCGGCCGCGGCGCCAATCATCGTACCAGCGGCCGCCACCGGCGTCCGCCGAACCGGCGGGGCCCACAGAACGGCGCCGCCGCACCCTACCGTCCACCACCACGCATGACCATCGCAGACAACAAGAAGGCCTTCTTCGACTATTTCATCGAGGAGCGATACGAAGCCGGCATCGTGCTCGAAGGCTGGGAGGTCAAGGCGATCCGCGCCGGGCGCGTGCAGATCAAGGAAGGCTACGTGGTGGTGCGCGACGCCGAGCTGTTCCTGATCGGCGCGCATATCAGCCCGCTGCAGAGCGCCTCCACGCACGTCAAGCCCGACCCGGTGCGCACCCGCAAGCTGCTGCTCAAGGCCGACGAGATCCGCAAGCTGATCGGCAAGGTCGAGCAGCGCGGCTATACGCTGGTGCCGCTGAACCTGCATTACACGCGCGGCCGCGTCAAATGCGAGATCGGCCTGGCCAAGGGCAAGAAGCTGTTCGACAAGCGCGAGACCGAGAAGGATCGCGACTGGCAGCGCGAGAAGGCGCGCATCATCAAGAGCGGCGGCAAGGAATAAGTCCGCAACCGGCATCGCCAGCCATCGCGTCGCGCCCGCCAAAGCAGGAATCCAGCGTGGTGGAAAGTCGCCGGGTCCCCGCGTTCGCGGGGACGACGACGGCATGCACCGACGTAGTCTGGCCCGGCTGCGCCGTCAGCCCCCGCTCTTCTGGCTCTTGACGATCTGCAGCGCCGCCGCGACCATCGAGCTCATTTCGCCCAGATTGCCCGGCACGATCAGCGTATTGCCAGTCTTGGCCAGATTGGCGAAGGCGCCGACATATTCCTCGGCGACCTTCAGGTTGACCGCCTCGACACCGCCCTCGGCGCGAATCGCCCGCCCGATCTTCTCGATCGCCTGCGCATTGGCCTCGGCCACCGCCAGGATCGCCGCGGCCTCGCCCTGCGCCTGGTTGATCGCCGCCTGGCGTTCGCCCTCCGACTGCTGGATCGCCGCCTCGCGCGCGCCCGAGGCCAGATTGATCTGCTCCTGCCGCCGGCCTTCCGACGCCGCGATCAGCGCCCGCTTCTCGCGCTCGGCGGTGATCTGCGCCTGCATCGCATGCAGGATTTCCTTTGGCGGCGTCAGATCCTTGATCTCGTAGCGCAGCACCTTGACGCCCCAGTTCGAGGCCGCCTCGTCCAGCGCATTGACGATGCTGTGGTTGATGAACTCGCGCTCCTCGAAGGTCTTGTCGAGTTCCATCTTGCCGATCACCGAGCGCAGCGTGGTCTGCGCCAGCTGCGTGATCGCCACGACGAAATTGCTCGAGCCGTACGAGGCCTTCATCGGATCGGTGACCTGGAAATACAGCACGCCATCGACCTGCAGCTGCGTGTTGTCCTTGGTGATGCAGACCTGGCTGGGCACGTCGAGCGGGATTTCCTTCAGGATGTGCTTGTAGGCGACGCGGTCGATGAACGGCAGCACCACATTGAGCCCGGGCGTCAGCGTCGCGCGATATTTGCCCAGGCGCTCGAGCACCCAGGCGTGCTGCTGCGGCACGATCTTGAAGCTCTGCGCAAGCAGCACGATCACGGCGATCAGGACCAGGAGAGGCAGCACGCTGCCGGCGACATCTAGCATGGGGACTCCATCGGTTGCTTGAAGGGGAGACGAAGGGGAGACGAAGGGAAGCAGGCTAGCGCGGCACCACGACCAGCGTATTACCGCGGACCTCGACGATGCGATAGCGGCCCGGCAGCGCCTCGCCGGGCGCGCCCAGTTCGACCTGCCACTGCGCGCCGCGATACGGCACCCGTGCGCGCCGATCGGCGTCCCAGGCCGGCACATCGAGCTCCTGGCCGATATCGAGATTGACGTTCGGATCGGTGGCAGCCGCGCCGCGCCGGGCGCGGCCATAGCGCGAGCGCCGCAGCGCCGCGAAGCCGAGCAGCGCAATCACCGCCGCGACGCCGAATTGCGCCGCGATGCCCAGTCCGGACAGCGCCGCGATGCCCGCGGCCACGGCCGCCAGCGCGACCATCAGCAGATACAGCGTCAGGCTGGCCAGTTCCGCAATGACCAGCAGTATCGCAAGGCCGAACCAGATGTGGTAGTCCGCCATGGCGCTTCACCCCTCGATATCGTTGTTGCTGTTTTTGTTCTGGTGCAGGGCCTGCCCCGTGCATCGACCGCAGCCTCGCCCTGCCAAAGCGAAAAACCCCCGCGGCGCCGTGGCGCCTGCGGGGGCATGGCCGCACCCGACCGAGGTAGGGTGCGGCTGACGATGGCGTTGACTGGCGTTGCCGATCGAAATTACGACGCCAGCTGCTTCCACGTGTCGATCACCGAATCGGGATTCAGCGAGATCGACTTGATGCCTTCCTTGGCCAGCCATGCGGCGAAGTCCGGATGGTCCGAGGGGCCCTGGCCGCAGATGCCGACATACTTGTTCAGCCGCAGCGCGGTCGAGATCGCGCGCGACAGCATGAAACGCACCGCGGGGTCGCGCTCGTCGAAGTCCTTGGCCAGCAGCTCCATGCCCGAATCGCGGTCCAGGCCCAGCGTCAGCTGCGTCAGGTCGTTCGAACCGATCGAGAAGCCGTCGAAGTACTGCAGGAATTCCTCGGCCAGGATCGCGTTGGACGGCACTTCGCACATCATGATCAGCCGCAGGCCATTCTCGCCGCGCTTCAGGCCGTGCCTGGCCAGCAGGTCGACGACCTTCTCGGCCTGGCCCAGCGTGCGCACGAACGGCACCATGATCTCGACGTTGGTCAGGCCCATTTCGTCGCGCACGCGCTTCATGGCCTTGCATTCCATCTCGAACGCCTCGGCGAAGTCCTCGGAGATATAGCGCGAGGCGCCGCGGAAGCCCAGCATCGGGTTTTCCTCGTCCGGCTCGTAGCGCGAACCGCCAATCAGCTTCTTGTACTCGTTGGACTTGAAGTCCGACAGGCGCACAATCACCGGCTTCGGATAGAAGGCCGCGCCGATGGTGGCAATGCCTTCGGCCAGCTTGTCGATGTAGAAGGCGCGCGGGCTCGCATGGCCGCGGGCGACGCTCTCGACCGCCTTCTTCAGGTCCGAGTCGACCTGCGGATAGTCGAGGATGGCCTTCGGGTGGACGCCGATATTGTTGTTGATGATGAATTCGAGGCGAGCCAGGCCGACGCCGCTGTTCGGGATCTGTGCAAAGTCGAAGGCCAGCTGCGGATTGCCGACGTTCATCATGATCTTGACGTCGAGCTCCGGCATCTCGCCGCGCTGCACCTCGGTGACCTCGGTCTCGAGCAGGCCGTCGTAGATGCGGCCCTCGTCGCCCTCGGCGCACGAGACGGTGACCAGCGTGCCGTCCTTCAGCACATCGGTGGCGTCGCCGCAGCCGACCACGGCCGGCACGCCCAGCTCGCGCGCGATGATGGCCGCGTGGCAGGTACGGCCGCCGCGGTTGGTCACGATGGCCGCGGCGCGCTTCATCACCGGCTCCCAGTTCGGATCGGTCATGTCGGCGACCAGCACGTCGCCCGGCTGCACGCGTTCCATCTCGCTGGGGTCGTTGATCACGCGGACCGGACCGGTGCCGATCTTCTGGCCGATCGCGCGGCCGGTGGCCAGCACCGCCGAGGTGCCCTTGAGCTTGAAGCGCTGCTCGACCTTGCCGGCCGCCTGGCTCTTCACGGTTTCGGGACGCGCCTGCAGGATGTAGATCTTGCCGTCCTTGCCGTCCTTGCCCCACTCGATGTCCATCGGGCGGCCGTAATGCTTCTCGATGATCATCGCGTAGCGCGCCAGCTCGCTGACGTCCTCGTCGGTGATCGAGTAGCGGTTGCGCAGTTCGCTCGGCACGTCGACGGTCTTGACGCGGCCGGCTTCGCCCGGCGCGGTGAATTCCATCTTGATCAGCTTCGAGCCGATCGAGCGGCGGATGATCGGATATTTGCCGGCCTGCAGGGTCGGCTTGAAGACATAGAACTCGTCCGGATTGACCGCGCCCTGCACCACCGTTTCGCCCAGGCCGTAGCTGGACGTGATGAAGACCACGTCGGGGAAGCCCGATTCGGTGTCGATGGTGAACATCACGCCCGAAGCGGCCAGGTCCGAACGCACCATGCGCTGCACGCCGGCCGACAGCGCCACCACGTCGTGCGCAAAGCCCTTGTGCACGCGGTACGAGATCGCGCGATCGTTGTACAGCGAGGCGAACACGTGCTTGATCTTGTCGAGCACGTCGTCGATGCCGCTGACGTTCAGGTAGGACTCCTGCTGGCCGGCGAAGGACGCGTCGGGCAGGTCTTCGGCGGTCGCCGACGAGCGCACCGCGAACGAGGCCTGGGCGCCCTCGCGCTCGGCCACGCGCGCGTAGTGCTCGCGGATCTCCTGCTCCAGGCGCGGCTGGAACGGTGCGGAGGCGACCCAGTTGCGGATCTCGGCACCGGCCTCGGCCAGCGCCTTGACGTCGTCGACGTCGAGGGTCTTCAGGCGATCGGAGATGCGTTGAGTCAGGTTGTTGTGAGCCAGGAAGTCGCGGAAGGCCAGCGCGGTGGTGGCGAAGCCGCCGGGCACGCGCACGCCGGCGCCTGCCAGTTGGGAGATCATTTCGCCGAGCGACGAGTTCTTGCCCCCCACCACTTCCACATCCGCCATGCGCAACTGCTCGAACGGCAGCACGTAGGCGCCGTCATTTGCCAGGTTGGTCATAAATGCCTCAAAACAAAGTAGGAAACCTGTCGCTCACGCCGGAATGTGATTGGAGTTCTGCTACCGGGCGGATCGCTTTGCTAAACAATCCGGGGCACGGCGGGACCGTGGCCATCGCGGCTTGCAGGGTCGATGGAATCGGCGGAAAGCTGTCGAGCCATTTTGTCGACAATCCCGCTTCGAATCGTCCCGCGCGTGGCGCGCCGTGCAATTGCTTAGCGAAAAGATCGCCGCTATTCTACCGTGCCGCACCGCACTTTCGCGTGCGGCAGGCCCCAAATAATTGTTCAGACATGGATTCCCCCGCCGCGCCGCGCGCCGACAAGCCCGCCGTCCGCACCGTATTTATCGTCTCGGACGGCACCGGGATCACCGCCGAAACGTTCAGTCATTCGATCCTGGCCCAGTTCGAGATGCGCTTTCGCAAGGTGCGAATGCCCTTTATCGATACGCCGGAAAAGGCGCATATGGCGGTCGGCAAGATCAACGAGGCCTTCTATGCGGAAGGCGTCCCGCCGATCGTCTTCACCACGCTGGTCAATGCCGAGTCGAACAAGGCGCTGCGCCGCGCCAAGGGCATGATTCTGGACATGTTCCAGACCTTTATCGAGCCGCTCGAAAAGGAATTGGGCCTGAAATCGACCCATGCGATCGGGCGCTTTCACCAGAATGCCGATACCGAGGCGTACAAGAACCGCATCGAGGCCATCAATTTCTCGCTGGCCCACGACGACGGCCAGTCGCACAAGAACCTCGCCGAGGCCGACGTGATCCTGGTGGGCGTCTCACGCAGCGGCAAGACCCCGACCAGCCTGTATCTGGCGATGCAATATGGGCTGAAGGCGGCCAATTACCCGTTGATTCCCGACGATTTCGAACGCGGCAAGCTGCCGTCGGCGCTGTACGATTTCAAGCCGAAAATCTTCGGCCTGTCGATCGACCCGCAGCGCCTGTCGGAGATCCGCAATGAGCGCCGGCCCGGCAGCAAATACGCGTCGCTGGAAAATTGCCGTTATGAGGTCAACGAAGCCGAGATCATGATGCGCCGCGAGGGGATCAAATGGCTGTCGTCGACGCACAAGTCGATCGAGGAAATCGCCACCACGATCCTGCAGGAGATCAAGGTGGATCGGGACAATTATTGAGGCGCCGCTTGTCCCGTCGCCCGTTCTGATTGCCCCTACCCCCGCCGCTGCCGTACCGCCTCGAACAGGCACACCGCGGTAGCGGCGGCGACGTTCAGCGACTCGAGCCCGCCCGGTTGCGGAATGCCGACGGTGCGCTCCACCAGCGCCATCCACTCCGGGGCGACCCCCGCCCCTTCGTTGCCGACCACCCAGCCGACCGGACCGCGCAGGTCCGTATCGAACAACGCCGCGTCGGCGTGCGACGAGGTCGCCAGCAGCGGGACGGCGAGGCGCGGCGCCAGCATCTCGATGGTGCAGTGCTCGACGATATTCAGGTGGAAGTTGGCGCCCATCGCCGCGCGCAGCGTCTTGGTCGACCACGCGAAGGCGCAGCCGGTACCGAGGAACGCATGCCGGATGCCGGCCGCCGCGGCGCTGCGCAGGATGGAACCGACGTTGCCGGCGTCCTGCACACCGTCGAGCACGATGCAGTCGGTGTCGATGCGCGCCGGCAGGTGCCCGGCCGGAGTATCGATCACCAGCATCAGGTCGATGCCGTTGACCACGCCGGTGATCTGCGCGAACAGCGCGTCGGCCAGCACCACGACTCGCTGCGCGTCGATGCGGCCCAGCAGCGCGGCGACTTCGGGATGATCGAGATGGCGCTCCGACACCACGCAGCTGACTGGCTGGCCGAGCGCGGCCAGATAGGCGTCGGCCAGATGCACCCCGTCGAGCACCGACTGGCCGGCCTTGCGCCGCTGATGGGTCGAGCCGGTCAGGGCCTTCAGATGCTTGAACAGCGCGTTGTCGCGCGAGCTGACGTGCTTCACGTTAATCCACGTTGTTCTACGTTGTTCTGGGTGATGACGGAACGGGCTCAGGACAGCGCCGGTCCGGGGCTGACGGCCGCGCCGATCGCGTCCTCGATCGCCTCGATCGCCTCGATCGCCTCGAGTGCGTCGAAGGCGTCGATGGTCTCGGCCAGTTCGTCCGGCGAAGGCCGCAGGCCGGGGGCCGCCCCGTCCAGCTCGCCGATCGGCAGCATGGCGTCGGCGCCCAGCGGCCCGCGCACCAGGGCCTCGCGCACGGGGGCGAAGGAGCGGCGGTGATGCGGCGTGGCGCCGAAGCGCGCCAGCGCCAGCAGATGCTGCGGCGTACCGTAGCCAACGTGGCTGTCGAAGCCGTACTCCGGATATTGCGCGTGCAGCGCGACCAGCTCGCGATCGCGCGCGACCTTGGCGAGAATCGACGCGGCCGAGATCGCCTGCACCGTGGCATCGCCCTTGATGACCGCCTCGACCGGATACGGCACGTGCGGGCAGCGATTGCCGTCGACCTGCACCAGATCGGGCGCGATGCCGCAGGCGGCCAGGCCGTGGACCGCGCGCTGCATCGCCAGCATGGTCGCGTGCAGGATGTTCAGCGTGTCGATCTCCTCGACGGTGGCGAAGGCGATGTGCCACGCCATCGCGCGCGAGCGGATCTCGTCGAACAGCGCCTCGCGCCGCGCCGCGGTCAGGATCTTGGAGTCGGCCAGGCCGTCGATCGGCCGCGCCGGGTCGAGCACCACCGCGGCCGCGAACACCGGGCCGGCCAGCGGCCCGCGTCCAGCCTCGTCGACGCCGCACAGCCGCTGTGCCATCGCGGCGGCGGGCGACAGCGACAGGCCCAGCTGCGCCTCGGCGGCGGCCGCTCTGGCGGCCCTGGCCGTCGCGCCGGTCTTGCCGCCCTTCGCGACACCGGCGCCGGTGCCGGGCTTGCGCGCAGGCAGCCGGGCCATCAGCCGGCCCTCCGGCTGCGCAGCAGATCGACCACCACGTCGGCGGCGATATCGGCGGTATTGCGGCGCAGCGTCTGGTGCATCTGCGTAAAGTGCTCGTACAGGAAGGCGGTGTTGTCCTGATCGTTCAGCTGCAGCAGCGTCTCGCGCGCCAGCGCCTCCGGCGTCGCGTCGTCCTGCAGCAGCTCGGGAACGACGAAGCGTCCCGACAGGATATTCGGCAGGCCGACATAGGGCAAATAGCCCTGCCGCTTCATGATCTGCGCGGTCAGCCAGGGCACCTTGTACGAGATCACCATCGGCTTTTTGTACAGCGCCGCTTCGAGCGTCGCGGTGCCGCTGGCGAGCAGCACCACATCGGCGGCCTCCATCGCCAGATGCGACTGGCCGTCGACGATGGTGACCTCGAGCTCGGGATGGGCGCTGGCATGCGATTCGATCACCGCCCGCAGCGAGGCATTGGCGGCCGGCACGACGAACGCCAGCGCGCTGTCCATCTGCCGCATCTGCGCCATTGCCGCGAAGAAGGTCGCGCCCAGATGCCGCACTTCGGACTGCCGGCTTCCCGGCAGCACCGCCACCACGCGGCGCCCGGCCGGCAGGCCAAGCCTCGCCCGCGCGCCCTCGACGTCGGGCACCATCGGGATCACGTCGGCCAGCGGATGACCGACATAGGTCGCGTCGATGCCAGCCTTGGCGTAGATTTCGGGCTCGAACGGGAACAGGCACAGGATGTGGTCCACGGCCTTCGCGATGGTGCGGATCCGGCCGCCCCGCCAGGCCCAGATCGACGGGCTGACGAAGTGCACCACCGGAATGCCGGCGCGGCGCAGCGGCACTTCCAGGCCGAAGTTGAAGTCCGGCGCGTCGACGCCGATGAAACACAGCGGCGGATCGGCCAGCAGGCGATCGCGGATCGCGCGCCGCGTGGCGAGAATCTCGCGCAGCGAGCCCAGTACCTCGACATAGCCGTTGACCGACAGCGTCTCCATCGGCCAATGCGAGACGAAGCCCTGCGACATCATGCGCGATCCGCCGATGCCCGAGTAGGACACCGCGTCACCGAGCCGGGCGCGCAGTCCCGACAACAGCAGCGAGGCGAGCAGATCGCCCGAGGCCTCGCCGGCCACCATCGCGATCTCGCCACGCAAGTCGGATAGCGCCGACGGCGCGGCGGCGGCCTGGGGTTCGAGTACCGGAATCGGCTGCATCTTCGCGTCGGCCATGGCGACGCCGGGCTTCAGCGCACGATGCCGCGCTTGGTCGCGGCGATGAATTCGAGGAAGGCGCGCAGCGGCACGGCGGTGCCCGCATCGGCCTGGGCCAGCATCTGGCCGATCTCGGCCTGGGCCTGGTCGAAGCCCAGGTCCGACTTGTACAGCAGCTTGTAGGCCTGGCGCAGCGCGGCGATCTGGCCGGCGTCGAAACCGCGGCGGCGCAGCCCTTCGACGTTGATGCCGTGCGGCGTGGCCTTGTTGCCGTTCTTGTCGCTGGCCGCGATCACGAACGGCGGCACGTCCTGCACCAGCGCCGAGGCGCCGCCGAGCATCGCGTGGTCGCCGATGCGCACGAACTGGTGCACCCCGCTCATGCCACCGAGGATTGCCCAGTCGCCGACCTGCACGTGGCCGGCGATCTGCGCATTGCTCGAGAACACCGTGTGGTTGCCGACCCGGCAGTCGTGCGCGATGTGCACGTACGCCATGATCCAGTTGTCGTTGCCGATGCTGGTCAGGCCCTCGTCCTGCACCGTGCCGGTATGGATCGTGGTGAATTCGCGGATGCGGTTGCGGTCGCCGATCACCAGCCGGGTCGGCTCGTCGCGATACTTCATGTCCTGCGGCGCGCCGCCGACCGAGGCGTACGGCCCGATGCGGTTGTCCGCGCCGACGGTGGTGTGGCCTTCGATCGTGGTGTGCGAACCGATCACGGTACCGCTGCCGATCTGCACGTGGGGACCGACGATGGAAAACGGTCCGACGCTGACGTCGGCCGCCAGTTCGGCCTTCGGGTCGACCAGGGCGGTGGGATGGATTTGCGTCATGCGTGAAAGTCCTATCGATCTTATGGTGGGCGGCGCGCCCGCCGTGGCGGGCGCCGCGTCAAGACGGCGCCTGGCGCCGCGTCGTCAGGCGTCGGCCTGCTTGACGGTGCACATCAGTTCGGCCTCGCAGGCGAGCTTGTCGTCGACGGTGGCGTGGGCCTTGAATTTCCAGATGCCGCGGATGTAGCGTTCGACCGAGACATGCATGTGCAGCTGATCGCCAGGATAGACCACCTGCTTGAAGCGGGCGCCGTCGATGCCGACGAAGTAGTACAGCGAGCCTTCCTTGCGCTCCATGTCGGCGCCAAAGGTCAGCAGGCCGGCCGACTGCGCCAGCGCCTCGAGGATCATCACCCCCGGCATCACCGGCGCGCCAGGGAAATGGCCCTGGAAGTACGGCTCGTTGATGGTGACGTTCTTCAGCGTCTTGATGCGCTTCTGCGGTTCGAATTCGAGCACGCGATCCACCAGCAGGATCGGATAACGATGCGGCAACAGCTTCAGGATCTGGCGGATGTCGATGTCGGTGGCAGTCATGATGATTTCTCTTCCGTATTCTTTGTCGTGGCGTCCGGGCCCTGCCCGCGCAGGCGTTTCTCCAGCTGCACCACGCGTTCGCGCAGCTTGGACAGCCCCCGCACGATGGCGGCATTGCGCTCCCAGTCGCCATGCGGCAGGAAGGGGAACACGCTGGTGAAGTGCTGGCCCGGCTTGGCAATCGATTTGGTGATCGAGGTCCCGCCCGATACCGTGGTGCGATCGGCGATCTGCAGGTGGCCGGCGAAATTGGCCGAACCGCCGATCATGCAGAAGCGGCCGATCCGGGTGCTGCCGGCCACCGCGGCGCAGCCTGCGATCACGGTGTGCGCGCCGACGCGCACGTTATGCGCGATCTGGACCTGGTTGTCGATCTTGCAGCCTTCCTCGATCACGGTGTCGCCCATCGCGCCACGGTCGATCGCGGTGTTGGCGCCGATCTCGACATCATCGCCGAGCACCGCGCGGCCGGTCTGCGGAATCTTGACGTACTCGACGCCGTCCGGGCGGATGTCCGGCGCAAAACCGAAACCGTCCGCACCGATCACCGCACCGCTGTGGACGATGCAGCGTTGCCCGACCACGCAGCCGTGATAGATCGATACATTGGCGTACAGCAGCGTATCGTCGCCGATCTGCGCGCCCGCGCCGATATAGGTGTTGGCCAGCACGCGCACGCGCTCGCCGAGCCGGGCGCCGGCTTCGATCACGACATTGGGGCCGATATAGCAGGACGCGGGCACCACCGCGCCGTCGGCGACGCTGGCGCGCGGGTCGATGCCGGTGCGCGGGTCGTGGTTGGCGGCGCGGTCGAATTGCTGCGCGATGCGGGCGAAGCAGACGTAGGGATTGCGTGCGACCAGCCAGTTGCGGCCATCGGCGTGGCCCTGTTCGCGAATGCGGTCGAGGTCGGCCGGCGAGACGATCACCGCGGCCGCCGACGAGGTCAGCGCCTGCGGCAGGTACAGCGGATTGGACAGGAAGGACAGCTGCCCTTCCCCTGCCTGATCGAGCGGCGCGAGGCCGCGCACGGCCAGCGTGGGATCACCCACAACTTGCGCGCCGGTGTCCGTGGCGAGCTGACCCAGTGTGGGTGTCTTCATCGCGGTACTTCCTGAAACGACGAACGCGGACGGCTTACTTGCCGCCGGCGTTCAGGGCCTTCATCACATCGTCGGTGATGTCGATGCGCGGATTGACGTAGACGGCTTCCTGCACGATCAGATCGTACTTGCGCTGTTCCGCCAGTTGCCGGATCACGCGGTTGGCGCGCTCGAGCACCTGCGCCAGTTCCTCGTTGCGGCGCTGGTTCAGGTCCTCGCGGAATTCGCGCTGCTTGCGCTGGAATTCGCGGTCCAGATCGGCCAGCTCGCGCTGGCGGCGCTGGCGGTCCGCGTCCGCCAGCACGGCGGTGTCCTTGTCGAGCCGGTCGGCCATGCCCTTGATCTTCTGGGCCATGTCCTGCAGTTCGCGGTCGCGCTTGGAGAACTCCTGCTCCAGCTTGACCTGAGCCTGCTTGGCAGGCTGCGAGTCGCGCAGGATGCGTTCGGAGTTGACGGCGGCAATGCGTGTTTCCTGCGCGCTGGCGGGCGCGGCCACCGCCAGTGCGGTCGCCGCAGCGGCGGCGACGGCGAAGGACTGGATGATGCGGGTTGTATTTTTCATGAATCGACCTCTGTCAGAACGCGGTACCGATCTGGAACTGGAAGCGCTGGGTGCGGTCGCCCTCTTCGCGCTTGAGCGGGAAGCCCACGCTGACCTTCAGCGGACCGATCGGCGACAGCCACGACAGGCCGAGACCGGTCGAATACCGCAGGTCGCTGAAGCGCGGCGCCTCGCCTTCCTGGTACACGTTACCGAAATCAAAGAACGTAAAGAGCCGCAGCGTGCGGTCCACGCCGGAGCCTGGCAGCGGGAAGATGAATTCGACGTTGCCGATCACCTTCGAGGCGCCACCGATCGGGTTGCCATTCTGGTCCTTCGGACCCAGCGTGCTGGTCTGGTAGCCACGCACCGAACCGATACCGCCGGCGTAGAAGTACTTGAAGACCGGGAAGTCCTTGCCGGCATAGCCGTGACCGTAGGCGATCTCGCCGTTGAATGCCAGCGTGAAGGCCTTCGACAGCGGGTAGTAGTACTGCTGCTGCAGCGTGGCGCGGTAGTACTGCGTGTCGCCGATGCCGGGCAGGCCGACTTCGAGGTTGGCCTGCGTGTACGGACCCTTGGTCGGGATCAGCGCGCTGTCGCGGCGATCGCGGGCCCAGCCGATCGTGAACGGGAAGTTGTTGGTGACGTCGCCGTTCTCGCGCACCCAGCGCTGGTACTGGATCGGCGTGTTGTTCGACACCGTCAGCTCGGTCCGCTCGTAGCCGATGCCGAAGAACACCGTGTCGTTCTCGGAGAACGGCACGCCGAACTTGAAGCCGCCGCCGGTCGACACGATCCGGTAGTCCTGGTCGCCGATGTAGTACAGCGGGCGCGAGGTCCGGTAATAGATGTCGGTGGAGCGGCTGATGCCGTCGACGGTGAAATACGGGTCGTACTGCGTCAAGGCAATCGTGCGGAACGACTTCGCGGTGTTGACGTCCAGGCCCAGGCTGGTACCCGAACCGAACACGTTGTCCTGGCGCAGGCCGGCCTGCAGCACGAGCTTGTCGGTCGACGAGAAGCCCATGCCCAGGCTGATCTGGCCGGTCGGCTTCTCGGTGACGTTGACGTTCACATCGACCTGGTCGGGCGCGCCCGGCACGTCCTCGGTGGTGATGTTGGTGTCGGTGAAGTAGCCGGTGCGGTTGATGCGGGCCTGCGATTGCGTCAGCTTCTCGCTGTCGAACCACGAGCTTTCCATCTGGCGCATCTCGCGGCGCACCACCTCGTCGCGGGTCTTGCTGTTGCCGACCACGTTGACGCGGCGCACGTAGACGCGGCGGCCCGGATCGACCATCAGCGTCAGCGCGACCTCGCGCTTCTCGCGGTCGATCTGCGGCTGCGGATTGATGGTGGTGAACGCATAGCCGTAGGTGCCCATCAGGTCGGTGATGGCCTTGGTGCTCTGCGTCAGCTTTTCCGACGAGAAGATGTCGCCCTTCTTCAGGGTCAGCAGCTTCTCCATTTCTTCCTGCTTGCCGAGCAGTTCGCCGGCCAGGCGGATGTCGGACACCTTGTACTGGTCGCCTTCCTTGATGTTCAGCGTCAGGTAGATGTCCTTCTTGTCCGGCGTGATCGACACCTGGGTCGATTCGATCGCGAACTCGAGATAGCCGCGGTTCAGGTAGAACGAGCGCAGCGCCTCGAGGTCGGCCGTCAGCTTCTGCTTCGAGTACAGGTCGTTCTTGGTGTACCAGGACAGCCAGTTCGGCGTCGACAGCTGCATCTCGTCGCGCAGCGTGCCTTCCTTGAAGGCCTTGTTGCCGACGATATTGATCTGCCGGATCTTGGCGATCGGGCCTTCGTCGACGTTGAACACGACCGACACGCGATTGCGGTCGACCGGCGTGATCGTCGTCTGCACCTCGGCCGCGTAGTAGCCGCGCGCGACGTACTGGCGCTTCAGTTCCTGCTCGGCCTTGTCGATCAGCGCGCGGTCGTAGTAGCGCGCCTCGGCCACGCCGACGGCCCGCAGCGAACGGCGCAGCGTGTCCTTGTCGAATTCCTTGATGCCGACGAACTCGAGCTGCGAGATGGCCGGGCGTTCCTCGACGTGGACCACCAGCACGCCGTCCTCGGCGCGGATCTGCACGTCCTTGAAGAAGCCGGTGTTGTAGAGCGCGCGGATCGCGTCGGCGCCCTTGTCGTCGGTGAAGGTCTCGCCTACCTTGACTGGCAGATAGCCGAAGACCGTGCCGGGTTCTACCCGTTGCAGACCTTCAACCCGAATATCCCTGACCACAAACGGATCCGCGGCCCAGCCCGCCGGTGCCCAGGCCGCGATGATGGCACTCGCCAGCATGCTAAGCGAGATGCGCTTATGTCTGATCAATCTTGATCCCCTCTTTGATTCCATGCAGGATTGGGCTCTGATGCTTCGCCGGGCGGCCTCGCGACGAGGTCCGCAACGGGTCGCCGTGGCCGGTGCCGCGGCACGCCGCTACGTCGTTGCGCACCGGATTCTAGCTGCGCGCGAGAAACAGGCGGCTGACGTCGTTGAACAAGGCGAGCGAAGTCAGGAGCAAGATGCAGGCAATGCCGACCTTCTGCAGCACAGCCTGCCAGTGGTCTGGAACGGGCCTGCCAGTCAAAAATTCAACGCAATAATACAGCAAATGCCCCCCGTCCAATACCGGAATGGGTAACAAATTCAATACGCCAAGGCTGACGCTGACCAGCGCCAGGAAGCCCACGAACGGTTGCCAGCCGAGGTTCGCGGCCTTGCCCGCGTAGTCGGCGACGGTCAGCGGACCGCTGAGGTTCTGCAGCGACGCCTGGCCGATCAGCATGCGCCCGAGCAGCTTCAGCGACAGCACGCTGGTGTCCCACACCTGCTGTGCGGCACGCGCAAGCGCCGGCAGCGGGGCATCGCGCACGGTCTCCATCTGCACCGCCTGCGCCAGCGCCGCGCCGAGCTTGCCAGCGGTGGCCGCCTTGGCCCCGCCTCCACCAGCCCCTTCACCCGCCGCTTCACTGTCGGCCGGTACCGTGTCGACTTTCACCGGCACCTGCAGCGTGCTGCCTTCGCGTTCGATCGACAGCGTCGCCTGCGCGCCCGGATTCGCGCGCACCGCGCGGATCAGCTGATCGGCCTGGCGGATCGGCTCGCCCTGCCAGGCCAGCACGCGGTCGCCGGCGCGCAGGCCCGCGCGTTCGGCCGCGGAATCGGGCAGCACCTCCCGGATCGTCACCGGCCCGCCCTTGAGCGCGAGCCCCAGCGTGGCCAGCGGATCGCGCTGCGGATCGCCGCCGGTGCTGGGCAGCCGCGCGATCGGCAGATCGCGCTCGGCGCCGTCGGCACCGCGCACGCGCAGCACCGCGCCGGCGCCGTCGAATCCCTGCGCCATCACGGCCATGCGCAGATCGTTCCACGAGCGCACCGTCTCGGTCTCGTCGTTGGCGGTCAGCGCGAGCACGCGGTCGCCGTCGCGCACGCCGGCCTGGGCCGCGGCGGTACCGGCCACGGGCGCGGCCAGCACTGGCGCGGGCTCCTGCATGCCGCCGGCAAACAGCGTGAAATAGAGCATGATCGCCAGCAGGAAATTGGCGACCGGCCCGGCCGCGACGATGGCGATGCGCTTGCCGACCGGCTGCCGGTTGAAAGCGCGCGGCAGGTCGGCCGGGTCGTAGGGAGGATCGCGCTCGGGATCGCGTTCGCGCTCGTCGAGCATCTTGACGTAGCCGCCCAGCGGAATCGCCGCCAGCGTCCATTCGGTGCGGTCGCGATGGCGCGATACCCAGCGCAGCAGCGGACGGCCGAAGCCGATCGAGAAGCGCAGCACCTTGACGCCGCAGGCACGCGCGGCCAGGTAGTGCCCCATCTCGTGCACGTAGATCAGGATGCCGAGCGCAACGATAAAGGCGAGGATGGTCTGCATGGCGGCGATCCGGTCAGCCGGGCGTGGCCGCGCCGGCGTTGGCGCCGACGCTTGCCTGGCCGCCGGCCTGCACCAGCGTCCGGGCCAGCGCGCGAGCCTGGTGATCGGCCAGCAGCACCGCGTCGAGCGAATCGGCCGCATGGCGCGGGCCCTGCTCGAGCACGCGGGCCACCACGCCGGCGATATCGGTGAAGCGGATCGCGCCCTGCAGGAAGCTGTCGACCGCGATCTCGTTGGCCGCGTTCAGCACCGTGGGCGCCACGCCGCCGGCGCGCAGCGCGTCGAAGGCGAGCGCCAGGCACGGGAAGCGCTGCAGGTCCGGCGTCTCGAAGGCCAGCGTGCCGGCCGCGACGAGGTCCAGCGGCGAGACGCCGGCGTCGATGCGCTCGGGATAGGCCAGGCCATAGGCGATCGGCGTGCGCATGTCCGGGTTGCCCAGCTGCGCCAGCACCGAGCCGTCGGCGTACGCGACCATCGAATGGACGATGCTCTGCGGGTGGATCAGCACCTCGATGCGCTCGGCCGGCGCGCCGAACAGCCAATGGGCCTCGATCACCTCGAGGCCCTTGTTCATCATGGTGGCCGAATCGACCGAGATCTTGCGGCCCATCACCCAGTTCGGATGGGCGCAGGCCTCGTCGGGGGAAATGTCGTGCAGCGAGGCCGGATCGCGGGTGCGGAACGGCCCGCCGGAGGCGGTCAGCACCACGCGGGCGACGCCGGCCCGATAGCGCGGATCGTCGAACGGCAGGCACTGGAAGATCGCGTTGTGCTCGCTGTCGATCGGCAGCAGCGTGGCGCCGTGCTCGCGCACCGCGTCCATGAAGATGGCGCCGGACATCACCAGCGCCTCCTTGTTGGCCAGCAGCACGCGCTTGCCGGTCTGCGCCGCCGCCAGCGTCGGCCGCAGCCCCGCCGCGCCGACGATGGCCGCCATCACCGTGTCGGCCTCGCGATCGGCGGCGACCTCGGCCAGCGCTGCGTCCCCGTGCAGCACCTCGGTGCCCACCCCGGCCACGCGCAACCGCTCGCGCAGCTCGGCCGCCGCGCTCTCGGTGCCGACCACCGCGCGCGCCGGGCGGAACTCGGCGCAGCGCTCGGCCAGCTTGTCGATCTGGCGGTGCGCGGTCAGCGCATGCACGGCGTAGCGCTCGGGATGGCGCCGGATCACGTCCAGCGTGCTGTCGCCGATCGAGCCGGTGGCGCCAAGGACGGTAATGCGACGCATGAAAGAGGCCTGGGGAAAATCAGAGATACAGGATCAGCAGCGCCGCCAGCGGCAGCACCGGCAACAGCGCGTCGATGCGGTCGAGCACGCCGCCATGGCCCGGCAGCAGCCGGCTGCTGTCCTTCTTGCCGACCTGCCGCTTGAGCAGCGATTCGAACAGGTCGCCCACCACGCTGGCGATCACCATCAGCGTGGTCAGCAGCGCCACCATCAGCAGCCCGTTGCGGTCCGCCACGCGGTCGAACCAGGTCGGCGCGAAGACATGGGTGGCCGCCAGCGACAGTGCCACGGCGAGCGCGAACAGCCAGCCGCCGATCGCCCCTTCCCACGACTTGCCGGGGCTGATCGACGGCGCGAGCTTGCGGCGGCCGATCGCCTTGCCGACGAAATAGGCGCCGATATCGGCAGCCCAGACCAGCGCCGCGGCCGACAGCAGCACGCCCACGCCAAGGCCGCGCAGCAGCATCGCGGCATGGCCGAAGGCGGGCAGGATCACCAGGCCCACCAGGCCGGCGACGATCGCGAAGGCCGGCGTGGCCTTGCGCACGCCGCGCGCCAGCAGCACGATGGCGACGACCCAGGCGACCACCGAGGCCTGCAGCAGCCACAGCATGGCGCCACGCGCCGGCAGGTCATGCCAGGCGATCATCGCCACCACGCAGGCGATCGCGTAGATCCACGGGCCCGCGCCGCGCAGGCCGAGCAGGCGGCCGAATTCCCAGGCGGCCAGCGCGACGATCACCGCCATCAGGCCGGCCAGCGCCGCGGGCGGCGCCAGGAACAGGATCGGCAGGATCAGCAGCAACAGGCACAGGGCGGTGATGACACGGGTAAGAAGCATGCGCTGCGAGTCCCGGTTGGTTCGATGGCGAGCGGCCGGCCCGCTCAAGCGGTGCCGGACAGCCCGGACGGCGCCACGACCTGCGCGCTGGTACGGCCGAAACGCCGTTCGCGCTGCCGGTACGAGGCGAACGCCTTGTCCAGTTCGGCCGCGTCGAAGTCGGGCCAGAACACATCGGTGAAATACAGCTCGGAATAGGCCAGCTGCCACAGCAGGAAGTTGCTGATGCGCTGTTCCCCGCCGGTGCGGATGAACAGGTCCGGCTCCGGCGCATACGCCATCGCCAGGTGCGGCGCCAGCGTCGACTCCTCGATCGTCGACGGGTCGAGCATCGGCTGCTGCAGCAGCATCTTGCGCACCGCCTGCAGCAGGTCCCAGCGGCCGCCGTAATTGGCGGCGATGGTCACCGTCAGGCCGGTATTGCCGGCGGTGCGCCGCTCGGCATCGGCAATCAGCTGCTGGATGCGCGGGCTGAAGCGGCTCAGGTCGCCAACCACCTTCAGGCGGATATTGTTGGCGTGCATCTTCACCACCTCGCGCCGCAGCGACATCATGAACAGCCGCATCAGGAAGGTGACCTCGTCGGCCGGCCGCCGCCAGTTCTCCGAACTGAAGGCGAACAGCGTCAGGTACTTGACCCCTCGCACCGCGCACGCCTCCACCACGGTACGTACCGCATCCAGGCCGCGGCTATGGCCGGCGACCCGTGGCAGATGCCGCTGCGTGGCCCAGCGCCCGTTGCCATCCATGATGATGGCGACATGGGCCGGTACGTAACCGGTCTCGGGGATGGCGAGTGTGGAACTGATGTGCATGATGGTGGACGGGTCCCCGGCGGCGTCGACGTGCCAGCCCACAGGGGGACTGGCGCGCTGCGCCGCGGCTCAGACCGTCATGATCTCCTTGTCCTTCTCGGCGACCAGCTTGTCGATCTCGGCGACATAGCGGTCGGTCAGCTTCTGCACCTCGTCCTGGCCGCGGCGCTCGTCGTCTTCCGAGATGCTCTTGTCCTTGACCAGCTTCTTGAACTGTTCGTTCGCGTCGCGGCGCAGATTGCGCACCGCCACCTTGGCGCTCTCGCCCTCGCCCTTGACCACCTTGGTCAGCTCCTTGCGGCGCTCCTCGGTCAGCGGCGGCATCGGCACGCGGATCACCTCGCCCATGGTCGCCGGGTTCAGGCCCAGGTCGGCGTCGCGGATGGCCTTCTCGACCGCGCTGACCATCTTCTTTTCCCACGGCTGCACGCTGATGGTGCGGGCATCGGCCAGGCCGATATTGGCGACCTGGCTGATCGGCACCGGCGAGCCATAGTATTCGACCTGGACATGGTCGAGCAGACCGGTGTGGGCACGACCCGTGCGGATCTTGGCCAGATCGGCCTTGAACGCTTCGATGGTCTTCTGCATCTTCTGCTCGGCGCTCTTCTTGATGTCGGCGACGCTCATCATAACCTCCGGAAAACTGGCTGCCATGACCCCGGCGGACGGGGCCGAAAACGAATCATTCTACTCTGTGCCGTTGCGTGCGCCACCTTGCGGCGGGCCCGCACGGCGCCTCAAACGTGGACCAGCGTACCCTCGTCCTCGCCGAGGATCACGCGCTTGAGCGCGCCCGGCTTGACGATCGAGAACACCTTGATCGGCAGCTTCTGGTCGCGGCACAGCGCGAAGGCGGTGGCGTCCATCACCTGCAGATTGCGGGAGATCGCCTCGTCGAAGCTGATCGTGGTGTAGCGCGTGGCGCTGGGGTCCTTCTTCGGATCGGCGGTATAGACACCGTCGACCTTGGTGGCCTTGAGCACCACCTCGGCACCGATCTCGGAGCCGCGCAGCGCGGCCGCGGTATCGGTGGTGAAGAACGGGTTGCCGGTGCCGGCGGCGAAGATCACCACCTTGCCCTCTTCCAGCTGGCGGATCGCGCGGGGACGGATATAAGGCTCGACCACCTGGTCCATGCGCAGCGCCGATTGCACCCGGCCCTCGATATTGGCGTGCCGCATCGCGTCCTGCAGCGCCAGCGCGTTCATCATCGTGGCCAGCATGCCCATGTAGTCGGCGGTGGCGCGGTCCATGCCGGCGGCGCCGCCGGCGACGCCGCGGAAAATATTGCCGCCGCCGATCACCACTGCCACCTGCACGCCGAGCTTCACGATCTCGGCAATATCATTGACCATGCCTTCGATCGTGGACCGGTTGATGCCGAAGGCATCGTCGCCCATCAGGGCCTCACCGGACAGTTTCAAAAGGACGCGCTTGTAGGCTGGCATATTCACCCTCGGGCTGGTTCGAGTCTTCGATCTGGGCCTTGCCCCGGAGGGCGGATGCCGCCGGGACCAAGCCGGCTTTCCCCGTGGCCCGGGCGCGTGGGCAGGCCCGAAAGGGCGATGCCGGTCAAAACGGGCGACGGCGAAAACGGGCTCCGCGGCCGACTTGCGGACCGGCGTGCTGGACGCATGCGCCGGCCGTGCAGGCGGCACGCGCCATTGTTCTCTCTTCTTGTGCCGAGGGGCACCTCGCGGTGCCCCTCGGGATTATACGGCGGGCCGTCATGGCGCCAGACTGGCGCCTGCCTCCCGCCCGGGATATCAGCCCTTCTGCGCGGCGGCGACCTGCGCGGCCACTTCGGCGGCGAAGTCGTCCTGGCGCTTCTCGATGCCTTCGCCGACCACGTACAGCGTGAAGCCCTTGACCGTGGTGTTGGCGGCCTTGAGCATCTGCTCGACGGTCTGCTTGTCGTTCTTCACGAACGGCTGGTTCAGCAGCGAGACTTCCTTCAGGTACTTCTGCACAGAGCCTTCCACCATCTTGGCGGTGATCTCGGCCGGCTTGCCCGACTCGGCAGCCTTCTGCTCGGCGATGCTGCGCTCCTTGGCGATCAGGTCGGCCGGCACGTCGGCCGACGACAGCGCCACCGGCTTCATCGCGGCGATGTGCATGGCGACGTCCTTGGCGGCGACTTCATCGCCGTCGAACTCGACCATCACGCCGATACGCGTGCCGTGCAGGTACGAGGTCAGCTTGCCGCCGCCGGCATAGCGGGCGAAACGGCGGATCGTCATGTTCTCGCCGATCTTGCCGATCAGCGCCGAACGGACCTGGTCGACGGTCTGGCCGTCCAGCGGCAGCGCCGACAGCGCGGCCACGTCGGCCGGGTTCTGCTTGGCGACCAGCTCGGCGACCTTGGCCGAGAAACCCAGGAAGTCGTCGTTCTTCGAGACGAAATCGGTCTCGCAGTTCAGTTCGACCAGCGCACCGGTGGTGCCGTCGATGAAGGCAGCGACCACGCCTTCGGCGGTCACGCGCGAAGCGGCCTTGCTGGCCTTGTTGCCCAGCTTGACGCGCAGCAGTTCCTCGGCCTTGGCCAGGTCGCCGTCCGCTTCGGTCAGGGCCTTCTTGCACTCCATCATCGGCGCGTCGGTCTTCGCGCGCAGTTCAGCCACCATGCTTGCGGTAATTGCCGCCATTTGTCACTCCTTGATTGGTTCACGCACCGCCCGCCGGACCTGGATATCCAGCACCGCGGCCGGCCGCGTGGTGTTCAAAGACTCACCCGTCGTGATCGTAGCCACGCCGGATGACAATCATTCCTGCCTGCTTGCTGCCCGTTGCCAGGCTCGCGCGCGAACCGCGCGCATTCAAAAAAGGGGGCGTACCATGTCGCCCCCTTTTCTGGTGGTCGCGCGGCTGGCCATGCCGCCGCGCGCCACGGGTCCGTCAGGGCCGTGCGGGCCTTCAGGCCGTCAGGCCTGGCCTCAGGCTTCCTCGACCTCGACGAAGTCGTCGCTGCCGCGGACCGCCTCGACCACGTCCTGCACCGCGTTGGCGCGGCCTTCCAGGATCGCGTCGGCGACGCCGCGCACGTACAGCGCAACCGCCTTGCTCGAGTCGTCGTTACCCGGGATCACATAGTCGATGCCGTCCGGCGAGTGGTTGGTATCGACCACGCCGATCACCGGAATGCCCAGCTTGTTGGCTTCGGTCACGGCGATCTTGTGGTAGCCGACGTCGACCACGAAGATCGCGTCAGGAATGCCGCCCATGTCCTTGATGCCGCCGATCGACTTCTCGAGCTTTTCCATCTCGCGCTCGAACATCAGCGCTTCCTTCTTGCTCATGGTGTCCAGCGCGCCGGCTTCCTTGGCGGCTTCCATGTCCTTCAGGCGCTTGATCGAGGTCTTGACCGTCTTGAAGTTGGTCAGCA
>JAPSLP010000062.1 GCA_031180665.1 Cupriavidus sp.
GATCCCGCCAAACCCATCACGACGCGATGCATTACGACCTGACCGACCTGCGCCTGTTCCTGAACGTAGGGGAAACCCATAACCTGACGCGGGCGGCCGAACGCAGCTTCCTGTCGCTGCCGGCGGCGAGCACCCGCATCAAGCAGCTGGAGGAAGCGTTCCAGACCCAGCTGCTGATCCGGCAGGTCAAGGGGGTGCGCCTGACGCCGGCCGGCGACGCGCTGCTGCGGCACGCTCGCGAGGTCTTTCGCGAGCTCGAATGCCTGCATGCCGATCTGCGCCCCTACGCCAAGGGCGTCAAGGGCAAGGTCCGGCTGCTGGCCAACACCACCGCGACCAACTCCTTCCTCGCCAGCGCGTTGTCGCGCTTCCTGTCGGAGAACCCGGACATCGACATCGAGCTGGAGGAACACCTGTCGCAGGAGATCGTCTCGGCCATCGGCGCCGGCGCGGCCGACCTGGGCATCGTCGCCGGCGAGGTCGCGACCGAGGACCTGGACGTGATGCAGCTGTGCAGCGACGAGCTGATCGTGATCGCGCCGGTCAACCACCCGCTGCCGCAGTTCAAGCGGCTGCATTTCGCCGACCTGCTCGACACCTGCCGCTTCGTCGGCCTGAACCAGTTCAGCGCGATCCAGTCCTTTCTCGACCGCATCGCCAGCGGCATGGGCAAGCGCATCAGCCTGCGCATCCAGGTCGGCAGCTTCGACGCGGTCTGCCGCATGGTGGAGGCGGGCGCCGGCATCGCGATCGTGCCCAACAGCTGCGCGCGCCGCTACGCCAGCCGCAAGGTACTGCGCTTCATCACGCTGGAGGACGACTGGGCCAAGCGCGAGCTGCGCCTGGTGCGCCGGCCCGGCCGCGAACTGCCGCAGTTCGCCGAGACCCTGGTGCACTACCTGATCGAAGCGGCACGCGAGCCGGTCTGAGCCGCAGGTCGGAGCCTCAGCGTCCGCTGCGGGCCTGAGCGGGCCTGAGCGGGCCTGGGCGGGCCTGAGCGGGCCTGAGCGGGCCTGAGCGGGCCTGAGCGGGCCTGAGCGGGCCTCAGCGGACCCCAACGCCGGCCCGGGCCGAGGTAAGGCGCGTCCTAAGCCGCTCTTTGGCAAATGCGAATGTCGGTGCGCGGCGGGCTCGGGAATAATGGCCGCATTCCCGTGATTCCCCGCGAAGGCCCTTTGATGACGATCGATCAGGCGCACGATGCGCATTACCCCGAAATCCGTGAGGCCGTGCGCGATCTGTGCGCCGGCTTCGATTCCGCCTACTGGCAACGCGTCGAGGAACAGAACGCCTTTCCCGAGCAGTTCGTCCAGGCGCTGACGCAGGCCGGCTGGCTGTCGGCGCTGATCCCGGAGAGCTATGGCGGCTCCGGCCTGCCGCTGACGGCCGCCTCCGTGATCATGGAGGAGATCAACCGCAGCGGCGGCAACTCCGGCGCCTGCCACGGCCAGATGTACGTGATGGGCTGCCTGCTGCGGCACGGCTCCGAGGCGCAGAAGCAGCGCTGGCTGCCGGGCATCGCCGCGGGCGAGCTGCGCATGCAGTCGATGGCGGTGACCGAGCCCACCACCGGCACCGACACCACCAAGCTCAAGACCACCGCGGTGCGCCAGGGCGACCGCTATGTCGTCAACGGCCAGAAGGTCTGGATCTCGCGCGTGCAGCATTCGGACCTGATGCTGCTGCTGGCGCGCACCACGCCGCTGGACCAGGTCAAGCGCAAGTCCGAGGGCCTGTCGGTGTTCGTGGTCGACCTGCGCGAGGCGATCGGCAACGGCCTGACGGTCCAGCCGATCCGCAACATGGTCAATCACGAGACCAACGAGCTGTTCTTCGACAATCTGGAGATTCCGGCCGAGAACCTGATCGGCGAGGAAGGCAAGGGCCTGAAGTACATCCTCGACGGGCTGAACGCCGAGCGGATCCTGATCGCGGCCGAATGTATCGGCGACGGCTACTGGTTCGTCGAGCGCGCCAGCCACTACGCGCGCGAGCGCGTCGTATTCGACCGGCCGATCGGCCAGAACCAGGGCATCCAGTTCCCGATCGCCCGCTCCTACGTCAACGTCGAGGCCGCCAGCCTGATGCGCTACAAGGCCGCCGAGCTGTTCGACGCCGGCCAGCCCTGCGGCAAGGAGGCCAATATGGCCAAGCTGCTGGCCGCCGATGCCTCGTGGGAGGCGGCCAACGTCTGCCTGCAGACCCACGGCGGGTTCGGCTTCGCCGCCGAATACGACATCGAGCGCAAGTTCCGCGAGACGCGTCTGTACCAGGTCGCCCCCATCTCGACCAATCTGATCCTGTCCTATGTGGCCGAGCACGTGCTGGGACTGCCGCGGTCCTACTAGGCCGGCAACTTTCCCCGCGCTGCTCCCACCGCTTTGCGCCAACCCTTCCGCGCCAACCCGATCCAAGCCAAGCCGATGCCAAGCTCCTATCCCACGCGCGAACTCTGCGAGTTCCTTGCCCGCTTCACGCTGTCCGACGTGCCGCCGCCCGTGGTCGAGCGCACCAAGGACCTGTTCCTCGACTGGATCGCCTCGGCACTGGCCGGCAAGGACGCCCCGGCGATCCGCCGCCTGCAGGAATTCGCCGTGGCGATGGGCCCGCAGCAGGGCCCGTCCGAGGTGCTGGTCGACCGCCGCCGCACCTCGCCCTGGTTCGCCGCGCTGGTCAATGCCGCTGCCTCGCATGTGGTCGAACAGGACGACGTGCACAACGGCTCGGTGCTGCATCCGGCCGCGGTGGTGTTTCCCGCCGTGCTGGCCGCGGCCCAGGCCGAGGGCAAGAGCGGCGCGCAGCTGCTGACCGCGGCGATTGCCGGCTATGAGGCCGGCATCCGCATCGGCGAATTCATGGGCCGCTCGCACTATCGGGTATTCCATACCACGGGCACGGTCGGCACGCTCGCGGCCGCGGCGGCGGTGGCCAAGCTCTATGGGCTCGATGCGGAGGGCATCAACCAGGCGCTGGGCTCGGCGGGGACCCAGGCCGCGGGTCTGTGGGAGTTCCTGCGCGACGCCGCCGACTCGAAGCAGCTGCATACCGCCAAGGCGGCCGCCGACGGACTGATGTCGGCCCATCTGGCGCGCGCCGGCTTCACGGGCGCGCGCCGCATTCTGGAAGGCGCGCAGGGCATGGCGTCCGGCATGTCGAGCGACGCCGATCCGGCACGGCTGACCGACGGCCTGGGCACGCGCTGGGCCACCGCCGAGACCTCGTTCAAGTTCTTCGCCTCGTGCCGGCACACCCATCCGGCCGCCGATGCGCTCAAGGCACTGATGCAGCGCGAGCGCATCGAACCCGAGCAGATCGCCAGCGTCACCGCGCACGTGCACCAGGGCGCGATCGACGTGCTCGGCCCCGTGGTCGATCCGGTCACGATCCATCAGGCCAAGTTCTCGATGGGCACGGTGCTCGGGCTGGTCGCCTGGCATGGCCACGCCGGCCTGGGCGAGTTCGAGCAGCACGGGCTGCGCGATGCGCGCGTGGCGGCCTTCCGCGACAAGGTCGCGATGGTGCTCGACGCGGAGATCAACGCCGCCTATCCGCGCCAGTGGATCGGCCGCGTGACCGTGGCGACCACCGACGGCCGCACGCTGGAGGCCCGCGTCGACGTGCCCAAGGGCGATCCCGACAACACGCTGAGCCGGCCGGAACTCGAAGCCAAGGCGCTGCAGCTGGCGGCCTTCCGCCAGGGCGCCAGCGAGGCGGAGATGCGCACGATCATCGCGCGCGTCTGGGCGCTCGAACACACGGACAGCATGGCGGACTGGTTGCCGGCCGCGGCCTGACCTCCTACGCTCGCATCAGAGGCATGGACGAGCGCGTCCATGCCAATCCCCACCACAACAAAGGATTCCCAGACCGTGGCCCAACAACATCCTGCCGAAGCGATGGATACCGATACCAGCCTCGAAGCGCTGCGCCAGTGGATCGGCCGCAGCGAAAGCCGCACCGAAACGCTGGCGCTGCAACCCGTGCTCGGACTCGCCGCCACGTTGGACCTGGACGGCGACGCGATCGCACGCGGACCGCTGCCGCCGCTGTGGCACTGGCTCTATTTCCTGCCACGCGCGCCGCAGCGCAAGCTCGGCCGCGACGGCCACGCGGTGCTGGGCGGCTTCCTGCCGCCGGTGCCGCTGCCGCGGCGAATGTGGGCCGGCAGCGAGCTGGAGTTCCAGCGTCCGCTACGGGTTGGCGACACCGTGACGCGTACCTCGACCATCGAGGAGGTGCAGCAGAAATCCGGCCGCAGCGGCGAGCTGTGGTTCGTCTCGGTCCGCCATGTGCTGACCGTCGACGGCGAAACGGCGCTCAGCGAGCGCCACGACATCGTCTATCGCGCGATGCCCGAACCTGGCCAGGCCCAGCCGCCGCGCCCGCGTCTGCCGCACCAGCCGCAATGGCAGCGCCAGCTGCACGCCGATCCCGTGATGCTGTTCCGCTTCTCGGCGCTGACCTTCAACGGCCATCGCATCCACTACGACCACGACTACGTGCGCGACGTCGAGGGCTACCCCGGCCTGGTCGTCCACGGCCCGCTGCAGGCGGTGCTGATGGTCGACCTGCTGGCGCGCGAACTGCCGCGGGCGAACGTCAAGCGATTCGGTTTCCGCGGCATGGCACCGCTGTTCGACCACGACCTGGTCACGGTCGGCGGCCGGCGCGACGAGCGCGAGCCCGGGCGCGTGCTGCTGTGGACCGGCGACGACGCCGGCGGGCAGGCGATGGAAGGATGGGCGGTGGTCGAGGAGTAATCGCCTACCCGCCGGTGCCTGGCCGCCGCAGCCTGCCCTCCACCGCCTCCCTCGCATCCGTCGTCCCCCGCGAAAGCGGGGACCTAGTGGCCTGGAACGCGTCCGAACAATTCGAGCCACGTCAACAGACACTGGGTTCCCGCGTGGGCGGCAACGACATGCCGGGCTTCACTCCACCTCGATCTTCGCCGTCTTCACCACCCCGCCCCACAGGCGCAGCTCGCGCTCGATCCGCTCCGCCAGCGGCTTCGGACCGGTGATGTTCAGGTCGTAGCCGCCCTGCGTCATGCGCTGGCGGAAGGCCGGATCGTCGCCGACGGTCCGCTGCGCCCTGACCAGCGTGTCGACCACCTCGGCCGGCAGCTTCGGCGGCCCGACCAGCGCGTACCAGCCGGTCACCGCATAGTCCTTCAGCCCCGACTCGACCATGGTCGGCACGTTCGGCAGCGCGGCGTTGCGATCCTTCGACGTCACCGCCAGCGGCCGGACCTTGCCGCCCTGGATATGGCCGATCGCGGTGCCGGTGATATCGAACATGAAGGCGATCTTGCCGCTGATCACGTCGGTCATCGCCGGCGAATTGCCCTTGTACGGCACGTGCAGCATCTTGACCCCGCTCATCTGCGCCAGCAGTTCGGCCGACAGATGGTTGGACGCGCCGACGCCGGCCGAACCGAACGCCACGCCCTGCGGGTGCTTGCGGGCGTACTCCACCAGCTCGGCGACATTGCGGGCCGGGAAGTCCTTGTTGATCAGCAGCACGTTGGTGTAGTCGGTAATCAGCCCGATGTGGCTGAAATCCCGGGTCGGATCGAAGTTGACCGCCTTCTGGATCAGCGGCGTCATCGTCATGGTCGGGCTGGCGACGAAGTACAGCGTATAGCCATCGGGCGGTGCCTTGGCCGTGATCTCGGCCGCGATCGCGCCGCTGGCGCCGGCACGGTTGTCGACCACCACCGGCTGCTTCAGCACGCGTCCCAGGTGATCGGCATAGACGCGCGCCGCGGTGTCGACCGGCCCGCCCGGCGTATAGCCGACGATCAGCTTGATCGGGCGCGCGGGATAGGGCTCGGCCGCGGCGGCGCCTTCGCTGAGCGCCAGCGATGCCGCGGCGGCCAGTGGGACCAGCGCGCCCAGCACGGTCGCCAGCATGCCGGCGGGCCGCCCTCGTATTTGCTTCGTTGCCATGCGTCTCCTCCTGTGGTGAACGGTCTGGCTCGGCCCGCGCACTTTTTGTTTGCGCACATTTTGTCCGTATACATATAGAGGGAAGCCCAGGCGCCTCCGCCGATGCCATCACCCCAGTGTGTGGGCGCGCCGGCAGGCTCGCCATTTGCATTTGGCTAAGGCGGCCTTCTGCCCGGCCGTGGGTGCGGTGCGGCAAACCCGGCGTACTGCATGGCGCAGGCACCGCGCACGGCTGCTCAATAGCAGCGCACCCCGTCGTCGTCGCGCCATGCCGGCTCCGGCGCAAGGGCTGGGAGGAGACCGCGCCGGCCTTCGAGCTCTCGTCTGACCGCTTCGACGCCGTGGATGGCCGCTCGGTATCCCTCCCGCCGCTTCCCCTCCCCGCTCACCCGCACGACCACCGCCGCGCGCCCGTCGCGCGGCATCGGATAGACCTTGAGCTGAGCGCTGCCGGCGATCTCGCCGCGGCAACGCATCGGCAGGCGAAACAGCCGGATCAGCAGCACCAGCAGCGCGCTGCGCCAGTCGCCGGCGGCGCGGCGCTCGCGCGCGTCCATGCGCCGCGCGTCCCCCACGCGCACCGGCCGGATACGACAACGGAGCAGCACGCGGCGCGGGTCGCCGTGGCGCCGGCAGCCGATCCGGCGCCACGGCTGGATCCGGAAGGCCAGGCACGCGTCCATCTCGGTAGTGTGCGTCGCGGCGCCATCCGACCCGCCGGCGTCGGCAGCGGGTTGGGGGCGATCGGGTTCGGTGGTGCTCTGCCGATCCGATGGCCGCTGCCAGCGCGAGAACTTGTGCAGGCGGATCTTGCCGCCTGCCCCGCCGGAAATCGTCAGGCAGCGTTGCACCGGTGCGGCGCCGGCCTTCACGGCGCGCTCGTCGCGACAGACCAGCGCTTCGTCGGCGATCGCCGCCGCACACTCGGTCAGCGCGGCGTGCCGGGCGACATCGTCGTCGTGTACGCCATCGCGCGCAGCGTCGTGCCGCGGGAACAGGGCGCTCAGGCAATCGCTCAGCCGCATCAGTGCCTTGACGCCCAATTCGAGCTCCAGCGCGGCATGCTCGGCCTCGGGATCGAGCGAACGGTCGCAGCGAAGCCGGCCGAGGCGGTAATCACGCCGGATATCGGCGAGGACCGATTGCAAGGGTCCGCCGTCTTCGGCTGCCAGCCTGACCTCGATGCTGCCTTCGCCGAGGAACAGCCTGGTCGCGGTACGCGCCACCTGCGCGGCATCGCGCGGCCGCAGCGGCGCCTGCCCTATGCGGGATCGCGGGTCTCCAACACGTGGCGTCGCGGGAAGGAAGGATGGCACGGGGCGGGCGGGAAGCGTCATGGTGCGGGGCAGGCTCGAAGGGACAGGGCAAGGACGCGTGGACGGTCCCCGGGCCGGCCGGCAGCGCCTTGCCGGTCCGCGATTCGCCATCGCACCCTCTAGACGAGTGGCGCGGCGCCATCGTTGACCGCAATCGCCGACTTCGCGGGACTTCGCCCGTCCTGGTGTCGCAAAACAAAAAATGCGGACGAACGCGTTAAGACGTTCGCCCGCATTGTCTTGCGCGCTTGCGTGCCTTCCTGCCAGCACGCTGCGGCATGCCGCCGCAGCCCCGCCGGGCGCCAGCGCGATGGCGGCCCCGCTACAGCGCCGCCGCGGTTCCCAGGATGGCGGTCGACTGGCTCGACAAGGTGCCGCCGTTGCCGTGCACCAGCGCAATCTCTGCACCGGCGACCTGCCGCTCGCCGCATTCGCCGCGCAGCTGCCGCACCGCCTCGATGGTGATGAACATGCCGTACATGCCGGGATGCACGCACGACAGGCCGCCGCCGTTGGTGTTGACCGCCAGCCTGCCGCCCGGCGCGATGGCGCCCCCGCTGACGAAGGGCCCGCCCTCGCCCTTGGCGCAGAAGCCGAGGTCCTCGAGGAACAGCAGCGTGTTGATCGTGAAGGCGTCGTACAGCTCGAGCACGTCGACGTCGGACGGCTTGAGGCCCGCCATCGCGAAGGCGCGCTCGCCCGATTCCTTCGCGGCGCTGACGGTCAGGTCGGGCATGCTGGAGATCTGCCGGTGCCAGGTCGCGGTGGCGTTGCCGAGCACGTAGACCGGCGGCTTGGCGAGGTCCCTGGCGCGTTCGGCGCGCACCATCACATAGGCACCGGCACCATCGGTAACCAGGCAGCAGTCGCGCACCGACAGCGGATCCGACACCATGCGCGCGTTCAGCACGTCGTCGATGCTCAAAGGATCGCGCATCAGCGCATCGGGATTGAGCTGGGCCCACTTGCGCGCGGCCACCGCCACCTCGGCCAGATGTTCGCGCGTGGTGCCGTACTGGTGCATATGCCGCGCGGCCGCCAGCGCGTACGAGGTGATCGGCTGCATCGGCTGGTAGGGGTTCTCGTACGGCTGCGGGTCCAGCACCGAGCGCACCTTGGCGATGCCGGCGCGGCCGACGGTCGAGGTCCGCTGATTGCTGCCGTAGCAGACCAGCACCGCGTCGCACACGCCGGCCTCGAGCGCCAGCATCGCGGGCAGCATATGGGCGACGAAGCTGGAGCCGCCGATCATCGTGCTGTCGACGAACTTCGGATGGATGCCCAGATATTCGGCGACGGGCATCACCCACATGGTGGCGCCGACGCTGGCGGTGGCGATGCCGTCGATCTCGCGCATCGACATGCCGGCGTCCTTGACGGCGGCCTTGGCCGCCTCCACCAGGATTTCCATTTCGGTCTTGCCGTGCGCCTCGCCGAGTCCGGCCTGGCCCACGCCAACGATGGCGACGCCACCGCGCAACGATTGTGCTGGCATCGCGTCAGCCCTCCATCGGATCGAACACCACCATCGCGGGAACGCCGTCGCCGGCGGCGCTCGCCACGCGCGCCCTGACGCGCATGCCGATGCGCACCGCCTGCGGCGCCACGCCCTCGACCCGGCTCATCATCCGCACGCCTTCGTCCAGGTCGATCAGCGCGACGTTGTAGTCGCCGCCGGCATCGGACTTGCGGCGCACCACGCTGGTCGAATAGACGGTGCCGGTTCCCTTCGGATCGGTCCAGTCCAGCGCCTCGCCGCCGCAGTGCGGGCAGATATTGCGCGGATAGAACACGTGACGGTTGCAGTCGCGGCAGTGCTGGATGCGAAAGCGCCCTTCGTTCAACAGGCCCGCATAGATGCGGTCCGGCCCCTGATCGGCCTGCGGCGCGGTAGTCGATGTTGTCATGCTGTCTCCTGGCTCGATGCCTTCCGCGGGCAGCTTGCCGCAGTCATTGGCGCTTCGGCAATTCGCTTGTATGGAAGGGTGGATTATTCCGTCGCGAACGGAGCGCCCGTATCAAATCACCAACTCAATCAAAAACGGTCCCTTGCGCTTGTTCGCCATCGCAAACAGGTCGGCAAAGCTCTCCATATCGACCGCGCGTGCGCCCTCGACGCCCATGCCGGCGGCGAGCTTGACCCAGTCCAGATCGGGATTGCCGATATCGAGCATGTCGAGCGCGGTCTTGCCCGGATTGGCGCCGACGCCGGCCAGTTCGCCCAGCAGGATCGCGTACTTGCGATTGGCCAGCACCACCACCGTCACATCGAGCTGCTCGCGCGCCATCGTCCACAGCGACTGCACCGTGTACATGCCGGAGCCGTCGGCCTGCAACGCGACCACGCGCCGGTCCGGCACCGCCACCGCGGCGCCCACCGCCAGCGGCAGGCCGGCGCCGATGGCGCCGCCGGTCAGCTGCAGCCAGTCGTGCGGGGCGGCATGCAAGGTACCGGGATAGAAGGCGCGGCCGAAGCTGACGCTCTCCTCGACCACCACCGCCTGCTCGGGCAGCAGCGCGCTCAGCGTCTGCGCGACGGCTTCCGAGGTCACCGCGCCCTTGGCGAGGCCGGCGGGTGCGACGGCTGGGGTGGCGCCATCAGGCACCGGCACCGCCGGCGCGCCGAGCGCGTCGGCCAGGCGCGCGAGCGCATCGGCCAGGTCCTGCTCGGGGCGGGCCAGCACATGGATCTGCGCGTCCTCGGGATAGGGGCGCGGCGACTTGCCGGGATAGGCGAAGAAGGTCACCGGCGGCGGCGCACCGACCAGGATCACCTGACGGATGCCGGCCAGCTTGGCGCGCGCCGCATCGCCCGAGTAAGGCACGCGCTCGACCGCGAATCGGCCGCGCCCGCGCGACACGCGCGCATTGGACATCGGCGTGATCAGCCGCGCATCGGTGGCGGCGGCGATGCGATGCGCATCGGCAAGCGGCGCCTCGCGCAGCGCCGTGCCGGCCAGCACCAGCAGCGTCGGCTGGCCCGAGCGCAGCCAGCGCGCGGCCTGCTCGATCGCGTCGGGCGATACCTTGGGTGCGGCGAGCGGCGGCAACGGCGCGGCGACCCGGCCGCCCTCGTCCCAGCACACGTCGGACGGCAGGATCAGGCTGGCTACCCCTCCGGGCGCGGCGCAGGCGGCCTGCACCGCGGCCGCGGCATCGGCGCCGACCTGATCGGCGCGCTGCGCGGTGCGCGTCCAGACCGAAACGGGACGCGCCCAGCCCTCGGTATCCGCGGTCAGCGGCGCATCGAGCGGCCGGTGATAGGTGGCCTGGTCGCCGATGATATTGACGATCGGCGTCTGCGCGCGCCGGGCGTTGTGCAGATTGGCCAGGCCGTTGGCAAGGCCCGGTCCGCAATGCAGCAGCGTCGCGGCAGGCTTGTCGGCCATGCGGGCATAGCCGTCGGCCGCGCCCGTCACCACGCCCTCGAACAAACCCAGCACGCAGCGCATGCCGGGAATGCGGTCGAGCGCCGCGACGAAATGCATCTCGCTGGTGCCCGGGTTGGCGAAGCAGGTGTCGACACCGCAGGCGAGCAGGGTCTTGACCAGGCTCTCGGCGCCGTTGAGCGTCTGCCCGGGTTGCTGGGATTGATGGGTCTCCATATGCGCGCTTCCTTTGTCTCAGGTCGGTCGATTCGAAATCGTTTGGAGGGATCCGGGTCTGCCTGTGGTCGCGATGTGTTCGCGATGCGTTCGTGCGGCGTTGTCGTTCAGCCCGCCAGGCCGCCCGGGTCGAGCAGGTCGAAGTCCAGGCAGACATATTCGGTTGGAAATTCGATGCGGGCGTAATAGACGATCACGCCGTCGGCGCAGGCATGGCGGCGCAGCTCGGCGACCGGCGCGCCCACCGGCAGCGCCAGCGCCGCGGCGGACTCCGCGCCGGCGGCGATGATCGACAGCCGCTGGCGCGCGCTCGATACCCGCAGCCCGGGAAAGCGGTCCAGCACCGGCACCGATGCGCCCTGCCGGAACGCGCGCGGATTGCGCGCGAACAGGGCTTGCTCGATATAGACCTCGCCGATCGCAAAGGGCCGGCCGTCGAGCCGGTGCAGCCGGCGCAGGAAATGGTAGGCGGGCGCGCGCGCGGCCTCGCAAGGCATGCCGAGTTCGTCCGGCAACGGCACGCTGCCCGTCGACTCCACCAGCGCCTCGGTGCCGAGCTGCTCGCCGACCTCGACCGCCTGGCCCCAGGTCACCGGCAGCGACACCGGCCGGCGCCGCTTTGCGCCGCCCTTGACGAAGGTGCCGCGGCCGCGCGAGCGCGCGACCAGGCCTTCGTCGTCGAGCACCGACAGCGCGTGATGCATCGTCATGCGCGCGACCCCGTATTGGCGGCACAGGTCCTCCAGCGACGGGATGCGCTCGCCGGGACGCCAGACCCCGCTTTCGATGCGGCGACGAAAGATGGTTGCCAGCTGCAGATAGACCGGCTCGCGGCTGCGCGACAGCAGTTCAGTCGAGGACAGGGCTTCGGGCATCGAGGGCGGCAGACGGAAGAACGGGCGCGCGGCGCGATGGCATGGGCGGACGCGATGCAAGCGATCGCCGCGCGCCCCTCGAAAGAGGGATTCGGCGAACCGCCACTGTAATAAGGTCTAGTTACCTATACCACTAGGGTTTACCGCGGGTTGGTGCGGCTTCCCGCAGTCAGCGACGGCCCGCAATGGCAAGTTCTGCTTACGTGTGCCGCCCCTCGCCTACCCGCAAAGGTTGGGTGACGTCCGTACAGGGTCTGCGGCCAGAATGCGGCATGCCCCCTCTCCCCCGGGGGCAAGCGCGGCTGCCGCTCGCAGCCATCCATCCAGGAGTTTTTTCCATGCTGATGCGAGACGTGATCCCTCACATCCTGAACCGCGGTACCGGCCAACTGGCGCAGGACCAGGTCGAGACCCCTCCCCGCAAGACCTTCCACCACACGATCGACATCTACCTGAAGGATTCCAACGCCTTCATGAACACCTACTTCGCGCGCTATTTCGAGTGGCAGGGCATCTGCCGCGAGCGCTGGTTCCACGAATGCATCCACGGCAACCTGCTGGCCGCGGGCGGCGTCTTCGTGACCAAGCGCGCGCACCAGGAATATGTCGAGGAAACCTTCCCGTTCCAGCGTGTGGACTGCTACCTGAACACCTTCCAGGTCAAGCAGTGCTCGGCGTACCTGCTGTTCCGCTTCTGCGTCGACGAGCGCCCGGTGTCGCTGGGCTACCAGCAGATCGTGTTCGCCGACAAGGAGAAGCGGATCGCGCGGTTCCCGAAGGAGATCGTCGAGCGGGTCAAGGAGTATGAGGTGACCGCGCCGGTGCTGGCGAACTAGCCGGGAACCGGCCGCCCGGGCCGATCACGGCACGGCCGCCGCATCAGGCGGCCGTGCCGTGACCGAGCGGCTGGATCGGCTGGATCGACTGCATCGGCTCGGCCCGCTCCAGCGTATCGAGCGGGCCGGGCGACATGGCCGCGTTCGCCGAGGCCGGCGGCTCGGCCACCAGCGCGACCGGCAGATGCAGCGTGAAGACGGTATGCCGGCCGGGCGCCGATTGGCACTCGATGCGCCCGCCGAAGGCCTCCATCACACGCCGGCAGAACGCCAGACCCATGCCGGCACCGCTGCCGTGCGGCTTGGTGGAGAAGAAGGGATCGAAGATGCGAGGCAGCACATCCGGCGCAATGCCCGGCCCGGTATCGCGCACGCGCAGCTGATAGAAGCCGCCCGATTCGCGCGCCGAGATCTCGATCCGGCCGCCGCCTTCGCCCGCGGCAAGGTTCGCGCCCTGCTGCGCGCGCATCGCCTGCAGCGCGTTCTTCAGCAGATTGAACAGGACATAGACCAGCAGCGTGTCGGCACCGCGGAAGCGCCAACCGGCCGGTATCGGCTGCACGGAAACCCGTTCGCGCTCGCCGGCGCGGAAGGGGTAGCGCTTCAGCGCGGAATCGACGCACTGCGCCACGCCGTGCGGCACGAAGCTGCGGCGATCGAGCCGCTCCAGCGTGATCGAGGCCAGCGCCATCTCGATCACGGCCTGCGTGCCATCGACCTCGCTGCGGATCGCACCAAGCAGCGTGGGCAGCCGCTCGAGCTGGCCCGGGCGCAGGCTGTCCTCGATCAGCCCGTGCTCCACCGCGCGGCGGTACCCATCCAGTACCGTAGGCCAGGCCACCGCCAGTTCCTGCGTCTGCATGCGGATCGTCGCCAGCGGCGTGCGTACCTCGTGGGCCACGGTGGCGGCCAGCGAGTACGGATGCATCAGGTCGTAGCGGACGATCGACAGCGCGATGATGCCCAGGCTCACGGCGATGAAGACCACGCCCGGCGGATAGAAGCCGTAACCATAGTTGACCGCATAGTCGATCGCCGCCAGTGAATACAGCCCCAGGCTCCACAGGCACAGGGCCAGCCGCTGGCGCTTCTCGCCCACCGCGCTGCGGCGCGCATCGAGCAGCAGCCAGCCGCTGCGCAGCGCCAGCAGCACGGTCTGCGCGACGTGGATGGGATGGAGGACGCCCGCGCGCGGGTAATTGCCGAAGCTGTAGATGTAGTAGTCGGAAACCAGGCGGTCCGACGTCAGCAATACCATCGCCAGCAGCAGCGACATGCCGTACGACGCCAGCAGCCACGGCCGCTCGCTGCGCCGCTCGGTGACCTCGGTGATGAAGTGATAGAAGGTGGTCGGCAGGAAGACGATGAACAGATAGCCGACCTTGGCCAGCAGCAGCGCCACATCGGGATGCGCGGTCTGGAACAGGAAGGCCCAGGTCCCCTGCCACGCGAACGTGGTGGCGCACATCAGGAAGAAGGTCGTGGTCAGACGCGTGACGCCCCTGGTCACCAACACGTAGAGGCCGTAACCGAGAAAGATCGACGAAACGAAGGCGGGCAGGATGGTGTACATGGCGTGACCGTTTGAGCTGTCAGACCGGCGGAAAGCGGACATGGTATGCCCGAACGCTCCGCCGCGTACTGATTTCGGTTGCACTCTGCGGTAACCGAGGTTGAATACGCCATCCCCGATCGGGGGTAGCACGCCGGTAGGGTTGCGAGCCGCAATACCCCCGGCAAAACCGGGGCCGGGCGCATGCGCGGTCGCCGTTGGCGGCATAATGCGCGCTCCACTTGCTACGCCACCGCGCCCATGGCAAGGGCCATTGGCAACGCTGCCCCAGGCCGCACTCTGCTGCGGGCCGGCGGCGCCAACACCGACCCCCCTGCCTGCGCGCCTTCCGACCGCATGTCCTCCTCCCCGATCGCCGGCTCGCGCGCCGGCTGGCTGACCCTCTTCCTGCTGGCCTTTCCGCCCCTGAGCTGGGCCGGCAACGCCATCGTCGGCCATCTCGCGGCCGGTGCCGTGCCGCCGATCACGCTGAACTTCCTGCGCTGGCTGCTGGCCGGCCTGCTGCTGACGCCGCTGGCGTGGAGCGGCGTGCGCGAGCACGCGGCCGCGTTGCGGCGCCATGCGGGGCTGATCCTCGCGCTGGGCGTGCTGTCGATCGCCAGCTATAACGCGCTGCAATATCTTGCGCTGACGACCTCCACGCCGATCAACGTGACACTGATCGGCGCCTCGATGCCGCTGTTCCTGCTGGCGGTCGGCGTGACGTTCTTTCGCGAGCCGGCCACGCGCAGCCATATCGCCGGCGCGCTGCTGTGCCTGGTCGGCGTGACGTTCGTGCTGGTGCGCGGCGAACTGGGCCGGCTCGCGCAGCTCGACTTCGTGCCGGGCGACCTGTTCATGCTGGCGGCCACGCTGGCCTGGAGCGGCTATACGTGGCTGC
>JAPSLP010000063.1 GCA_031180665.1 Cupriavidus sp.
CGATCGGGCTGTCGTACCGCTATGCCTGGGGCCTGCTCGAAGATGCGCAGTCGCTGTTCGGCGGCCCGCTGATCGACAAGCGCCGCGGCCGCGGCAGCGTGCTGACGCCGCTGTCGCAGCAACTGGTGTGGGCAAGCAAACGCATCGCCGCGCGGCTGTCGCCGACGCTGGACAGCCTGGCGTCGGAGCTGGAGATCGAACTGAAGAAAGTGCTCGACACCTCGGTCAGTGCGCTGCGGCTGCATGCCAGCCACGGCTTCGCTGTCGCCGCGCTGCGCGACTTCCTCGACGAGCACAAGGTCCGCCATGACCTGAAGTACTGCGGCAGCCTGGAGGCGGTGGCCGCGCTGGCCGCCGGCGACTGCGATATCGCGGGCTTCCATGTGCCGATCGGCGAGTTCGAGGCGGAGACCTTCGCGCGCTTTGCCGGCTGGCTGCATCCCGAGCGGCATTGCCTGATCCATCTGGCGGTGCGCACGCAGGGGCTGTTCGTCGGCCGCGGCAATCCGAAGGGCATCGTGGCGCTGGACGATCTGCTGCGGCCGGACGTGCGCTTCGTCAACCGCCAGGTCGGTTCGGGTACCCGGCTGCTGCTGGACCTGATCCTGCGCGCGCGCGGCATCGATCCGGCGCGCATCGACGGCTACAGCAACGGCGAATTCACCCATGCCGCGGTGGCCGCGTATATCGGCAGCGGCATGGCCGATGTCGGCTTCGGTGTCGAAACCGCGGCGCGGCGCTTCGGGCTCGACTTCGTGCCGGTGCTCAGGGAGCGCTATTTCTTCGCGATCGAACGCGAACGGCTGCAGAGCCCGATGCTGGCCGACGCGGTGGCCGCGCTGACCAGTGGCGGCTTTCGTGAACGGGTCGATGCGCTGCCCGGCTACGATGCGACGCAGACCGGCACCGTGCTGACGCTGCCGCAGGCCTTTCCCGAACTGCAGCGCCTGCGATAGCGCACAAGCCAGCGCCCAGGCCAGCGCTCAATAGACCTGCGGCACCCACATCTCGTCGGGTACCGGTTGGCGCGCGTAGTCGTGGCTGCGCTGGCGCTCGGGCAGCACGATGTTGGGCTGGTCGATCTCGCGATAGGGAATCAGCGTCAGCAGATGGTGAATGCAGTTCAGTCGCGCGACCTTCTTGTCGTCGGCATGCACGACCCACCAGCGTGCCTCGGGAATATGCGTGCGCGCCAGCATGATTTCCTTGGCCTTGGTATAGGCCTCCCAGCGGCGGCGCGATTCGAGGTCCATCGGGCTGAGCTTCCACTGCTTGAGCGGATCGTGGATGCGCGACAGGAAGCGCAGCTCCTGCTCCTCGTCCGAGATCGAGAACCAGTACTTGATCAGCCGGATGCCCGAGCGCACCAGCATCTTCTCGAACTCCGGCACCGTGCGGAAGAATTCCTCGTACTGGTCGTCGGTGCAGAAGCCCATCACGCGCTCGACGCCGGCGCGGTTGTACCAGCTGCGATCGAACAGCACGATCTCGCCGGCGGCCGGCAGATGCGAGACGTAGCGCTGGAAATACCACTGCGTGCGTTCGCGGTCGTTCGGCGCGGGCAGCGCGGCGACGCGGCAGACGCGCGGATTGAGCCGCTGCGTGATGCGCTTGATCACGCCGCCCTTGCCCGCGGCATCGCGCCCTTCGAACACGATCACGATCTTCTGGCCGGTGGCGACCACCCAGCTCTGCAGCTTGACCAGTTCGCCCTGCAGGCGGAACAGCTCGCTGAAATAGTGCCGGCGCGATTCCCGGTCGACCGCGCCGCCGGGCAGCGATTCGGAATTGAGCAACGCCTGCGCGTCGCCATCCTCGAGCGCGAGCTCGAACTCCTCATCGTAGTGGTCCGCCACCTCGCGGTGAATGCGGCGTACCAGTTCCTCTTCGCTCGGGGTCATCGTCGCGCTCCTTCAGGTCCATCACGTCGGTCACGTCGGTCACGTCATCGGGTACTGCCGGCAATCCCGCCACCGCTCCCGAAGACCCGCAGCCCGCGGGCTCGCCAGCGTAGCCGGCCGGTATGTCAGCGCCGTGAAAGCGTGGGCCCAGGCGACATCACGGCGCTCCACAAGCGTAAACCAGAAAGTCCCGCAACAGCTGCGCCGGCTCGCTCAGCGGCTCGTCGCGCCGCCAGATCAGCCCGACCTCCATGTCCGGCACCGCGTCCGCCAGCGGACGCGCCTCGATCTCCTTGCCTTCCAGCGACCACGGGCGGAACACCATGTCCGACAGCACCGTGATGCCGAAGCCGTGCGCGACCAGCCCGCGCAGCGCCTCCATCGATGTGGTGCGAAAGGCGATGTCCGGCGTCAGCCGCTTGCTCTTCCAGTAGCGCAGCGTCGAGGTTTCGCCCTCGTCGACCGTCAGCAGGATGTACGGGTAGGTGGCCACCTCCTTGAGCGTCGGCGCGCCGCCCTGCAGCAGCGGATGCCCCGGCGGCGCCCACAGCTGCCGGCGCGAGCGGATCAGCGTGCGGTGCGCGAAGCGCTGCGGGCGCGCGACGTTCGACAGCAGCACCACGCCGAGCTCGATCTCGCCGGACAGCACAGCCTCCTCGATCTCGACGCGGTCCAGGTCGCGCAGGTCGAAGACGATCTCCGGATAGTGCGAGCGGAAGCGGGCCAGCAAGGCCGGCAGCAGATAGCCCAACACCGTGTACGAGGCGGCGAAGGACACCGTGCCCTGCTGGCTCGGCCCCTGCAGCGACGGCTCGCGCAGCATGTCCTCGACCGAATCGAGAATGCCCGCGACCCGCTGCAGCAGCCGGTGACCTTCGGCGGTCAGCGCGACGCCATGCGGCAGCCGGTCGAACAGGCGCACCGCCAGGCGCTGCTCCAGTGCCAGCACCGCATTGGTGATGGCCGACTGCGACACGTGCTCGCGCGTGGCCGCCATCGAGAACTGGCCGGTCTCGGCGGCGGCCTGGAAATAGCGCAGCTGCCGCAGCGTGATGTCGCGGGCCAGCGGCGCCGGACGGGTCTTGGCGTCGCGAGAGGCACCGCCGGTCATGGCGGGCGAAATGGTGGGAGAAGGCGGTCGGACAGCCATGCGATTTCCAAATATCAGCGCTCTGAATTTGTGATTTTACGATAGCGAGGCCCTTTCCTACACTCGTTCGGCAAACCAGAACGCCTACCAGAACCACCAACCAGAACGATAGGTGGCGCATATCGAGGCCCCGTCCACGTGCCGTCCCTCGGTTCGTCATTCCCGCGCAGGCGGGAATCCAGCGGCCTCCCAAGCCACGGGGTCCCCGCCTTCGCGGGGACGACGCAGTCAGTCGGCACGCCGATATCGCCATCAGCCGGAGACACCCCCATGAACAGCCCGCTCTCGCCCGCGCAGCAACAGGCCCTCGCCGACGCGCTGGCCAACGTCACCCTCGACGACAAGTACACCGTCGAAAAGGGCCGCGTCTATCTGAGCGGCACCCAGGCGCTGGTGCGCCTGCCGATGCTGCAGAAGGCGCGCGACCGCGCGGCGGGGCTCAATACCGCGGGCTATGTCTCGGGCTATCGTGGCTCGCCGCTCGGCGGACTGGACCAGGCGCTGTGGCAGGCGAAGACGCATCTGGCGGGCAGCGACGTGGTGTTCCAGCCCGGGCTGAACGAAGATCTGGCGGCCACGGCCGTCTGGGGTACGCAGCAGGTCAACCTGTTTCCCGGCGCGAAGCGCGACGGCGTGTTTTCGATGTGGTACGGCAAGGGCCCCGGCGTCGACCGCTCGATCGATGTGCTCAAGCACGCCAACTCCGCCGGCTCCGCGCCCCATGGCGGCGTGCTGCTGCTGGCCGGCGACGACCATGCCGCCAAGTCCTCGTCGGTTGCGCACCAGTCCGAGCACGTGCTGATCGCGGCCGGCATTCCGGTGCTCTACCCGTCGACCGTGCAGGAATACCTCGACTACGGCCTGCACGGCTGGGCGATGAGCCGCTATTCGGGACTGTGGGTGGCGATGAAGTGCGTCACCGACGTGGTCGAGTCGAGCGCCTCGGTCGAGATCGACCCGGACCGCGTCCAGGTCGTGCTGCCGCAGGACTTCGCGATGCCGGAAGGCGGGCTCAATATCCGCTGGCCCGACCCACCGCTCGCGCAGGAAGCGCGGCTGCTGGACCACAAGTGGTACGCGGCGCTGGCCTATGTACGCGCCAACCGGCTGAACCGCGTGGTCGTCGATTCGCCGCAGGCCCGCTTCGGCATCATGACCGCGGGCAAGGCCTATCTCGATGTGCGCCAGGCGCTGAGCGACCTCGGCCTCGACGACGATACCTGCGCGCGCATCGGCATCCGCGTGATGAAGGTCGGCTGCGTGTGGCCGCTCGATGCGCAGGACGCGCGCGAGTTCGCCACCGGGCTCGACGAGATCCTGGTGGTCGAGGAAAAGCGCCAGATCCTCGAGTACGCGCTGAAGGAAGAGCTGTACAACTGGCGCGACGACGTCCGCCCCCGCGTATTCGGCAAGTTCGACGAGCGCGACAACGAAGGCGGCGAATGGTCGGTGCCGCGCGGCAGCTGGCTGCTGCCCGCGCACTACGAGCTGTCGCCGGCGATCATCGCCAAGGCGATCGCGCGCCGGCTCGACAAGGCCGGGCTGCCCGACGACGTGCGCGCGCGCATCGCGGCGCGCGTCGCGCTGATCGAGGCCAAGGAGCGCGACGCGTCGCGTCCGCGGCTGTCGGTCGAACGCAAGCCCTGGTTCTGCTCGGGCTGCCCGCACAACACCTCGACGCGCGTGCCGGAGGGCTCGCGCGCGCTGGCCGGCATCGGCTGCCACTACATGGCGATGTGGATGGACCGCAATACCGACACCTTCAGCCAGATGGGCGGCGAAGGGGTGGCGTGGACCGGCCAGATGCATTTCACCGACGAGAAGCACGTGTTCGTCAATCTGGGCGACGGCACCTACTTCCATTCGGGCCTGCTGGCGATTCGCGCGGCGATCGCGGCGAAGGCCAATATCACCTACAAGGTGCTGTTCAACGACGCGGTGGCGATGACCGGCGGCCAGCCGGTCGACGGTGTGCTGACCGTGCCGCGCATCGCGCATCAGGTGCTGGCCGAAGGCGCGCGCGAGATCGTCGTCGTGACCGACGAGCCGGACAAGTACGCCGGCGGCGGCGGGCTGCCCACCGGCATCGCCGTGCACCACCGCGACGAACTGGACGACGTGCAGCGACGCCTGCGCGATACGCCGGGCGTCACCGTGCTGATCTACGACCAGACCTGCGCGACCGAGAAGCGCCGCCGGCGCAAGCGCGGCGACTACCCGGACCCGGCGCGGCGCGCCTTCATCAACGACGCGGTCTGCGAGGGCTGCGGCGACTGTTCGGTGCAATCGAACTGCCTGTCGGTCGAACCGCTGGAGACGCCGCTCGGCACCAAGCGCGCGATCAACCAGTCGTCGTGCAACAAGGACTTCTCCTGCCTGAACGGCTTCTGTCCCAGCTTCGTGACGGCCGAGGGCGCGCAGGTACGCAAGCCGGCCGCGGCAGGCACGCAGTCCGCAACGAAGACGGGCGCGATCGACCTGGCCGCCCTGCCCTTGCCGACGCTACCCGCGCTGGAGCGCGCCTACGGCATCGTCGTGACCGGCGTGGGCGGCACCGGCGTGGTGACGATCGGCGGCATCCTCGGCATGGCCGCGCATCTCGAAGGCAAGGGCGTCACGGTGCTCGACATGGCCGGTCTCGCGCAGAAGGGCGGCGCGGTGCTCAGCCACGTGCAGATCGCCGCCACGCCGCAGGCGCTGCATGCCACGCGTGTCGCCACCGGTGAGGCACGGCTGGTGATCGGCTGCGATGCGATCGTATCGGCCTCGGCCGAGGTGCTGTCCAAGGTCCGGCGCGACCTGACGGCGGCGGCGATCAACAGCGCGCGCACGCCGACGGCGGACCTGATCGCCAATCCGAAATGGCGTTTCCCCGGTGCGTCGGCGGAGCAGGACCTGCGCGAGAACATCGGCGAGGCCTGCGCCTTCCTCGACGCCAATGCCTGGGCCGTCCGGCTGCTGGGCGATGCGATCTTCGCCAACCCGCTGCTGCTGGGCTTCGCCTGGCAGCGCGGCTGGGTGCCGCTGTCGCTGGCCAGCCTGACGCGCGCGATCACGCTCAACGGCGTCGCGGTGCAGAAGAACCTGCTGGCCTTCGCCTGGGGCCGCGCGCTGGCGCACCGGGGCGAGACGGCTATACGGGCGGCGCTCGACGGCGCGGGCGACGCCGCGCGGCAGGCCGGCGCCGCATCAACGCAGGTGCTGCCGCTTCCGCAGACGCTGGACCGCCTGATCCAGGACCGCGCCGCCCTGCTGCGCGCCTACCAGAACGACGCCTATGCCGCGCGCTATCTGGCCGCGGTCGACAAGGTACGGCAAGCGGAGCTGGCGCTCGGCGCCGACCGCAAGCTGCCGCTGACCGAGGCCGTCGCGCGCAACCTGGCCAAGCTGATGGCCTACAAGGACGAGTACGAGGTCGCTCGGCTGTACGCCGACCCGGCCTTCCTCGACAAGCTGCGCGCGCAGTTCGACGGCGAGCCGGGCCGCGACTATCAGCTGCACTTCTGGCTGGCGCCGCCGCTGCTGTCCGGCAAGACGCGCAACGGCCTCCCCCTCAAGCGTCCCACCAAGCGCCGCTTCGGCCCGCGCACGATGACGCTGTTCAGGCTGCTGGCGAAGCTCAAGGGCCTGCGCGGCACGCCGCTGGACCCCTTCGGCCGCACCGCCGAGCGCCGCGAGGAACGGCGTCTGGTGGACGAGTATCTGGCGATGGTCGACGAGCTCTCGCGCAGCCTGGATGCCCGGCGGATCGACACCGCCCTGGCGCTGGCGACGCTGCCGGACGATATCCGCGGCTTCGGGCCGGTGAAGGAAGCGAGCATGCGCAAGGCGGCGCAGCGGCGCGCCGAGCTGATGGCGCGCTATCGTGGTGGGGTCGAAGCGGACAGCGAGCGCGCGGCGGCCTGAGGCAGGCGCGGCCCGGCTACCGCATCTTGCGGCCGAGCACATCGTGTCGTTCCCGCGCAGGCGGGAATCCAGCGTCGTTGAACGCCACTGGGTCCCCGCCTTCGCGGGGACGACGGGACTCGCGGGGATCCGAGGTCCGCTTCGTTCCCGCGCAGGCGGGAAATCACGCGGCGCCGCGCCGCTGTCCAAACTGCGCACGCAAATCGTCGAACGACAGCAGCCGCCCCGCCATGGCGCTGGCCGCGACCGTCGGCGGACTCGCCAGCCACACCTGCCCCGGCCCCGAGCGGCCGGGGAAATTGCGATTGATCGAACTGACCGTGACCTGCTCGGGCACGGTCGACGAGCCCGGCCCGCAGTTCGCGCAGGCGCCGCAGGAAGGCTGCAGGATCGTCGCGCCGACCGCATGGAAGGCGTCGAGGTAGCCCTGCGCGATGCAGTAGTCGCGCACCGCCGTCGTGCCGAACTGCAGGTGCAGCGTGACGCCGGACGGCACCCGCAGGCCGCGATCGGCGGCCCAGCGCAGCACCGCGTGGTAGTGGTCGAAATCCTCGCGCTTGCCCGCGGTGCACGAACCGCCGTAGGCGATGTCGATGCGCACCGGCTCACGCAATGCGGACAGCGCCAGACCGTTGCCGGGATCGCCGGGCCGCGCCACCATCGGCGCGAGGCCGCTGCAATCGACCTCGATCGTCGCGGCATAGTCGGCGCCCTCGTCGCTGTGCATCCACGGCTCGATCGTGAAATCGACGCCGCGCCGGGCCTTCAGGAAGCGCACCGTTTCCGCATCGGGCGCGACGATGCCGGTGAAGCCGCCGAGCTCGGCGCACATATTGGTCAGCGTTGCGCGTTCGTCGGTCGACAGCGACGACACCACCGGGCCGGTGAACTCGAACACCTTCCCGACGCCGGCACCGCCGCGGATCGCGGGCAAGGCCAGCAGATGCAGCACCACGTCCTTGGCCGTCACGCCGGCCGGCAGCGCGCCGTCGAGCACGATTCGCAAGGAAGCCGGCAAGGTCATGCGCACCGCGCCCGTCACGAAGGCATTGGCCATGTCGGTGGTGCCCACGCCGAACGCCACGCAGCCGAGTGCGCCGCTGTGCGGCGTGTGCGAGTCGGTGCCTGCCACCAGTTGCCCCGGCAGCGCGTAATGCTCGGCCATCATCGCGTGCGAGATGCCGGCGACGTTGCTGCCGTCATCGCGCAGCGCCTCGTCCTCGGTCAGTGTCCGGTGGACCCGCAGCGCGTAGTCCGCGACGAAGCGCCGCTGGGCGTCGCGCATCTGCACGACGTTCCCCACCAGGCCACCGCGCACATGGGCCGGACTCTGCGCGACATACGAGGTGTGGTCCTCGAACACGACGACGCGCTCGGGCGCGTGCAAGGCCAGCGGCCGGCCCAGCGCGGCATGCAGCATATGGGCCGCCATGCCGGTGTAGTACTCGTGGATGAAGCGCCAATCGGCGCGAACGAAGATGCCGTCGCCCGGAGCGGGATCGGCCGGCGTCACCGCGGTGGCGATCGCATGGCGGGCGACGATCTTCTCGAACAGCGTGCGCGGCCGATCGGGCGCCGGCTGCGCGGGCGTGGTCGCTGGCGCGCGATGTTCGGTCAGGCCACGCAGATGCCGCTGGCCGAAGCGCAGCAAGCCGCCCTCGCGCAGTATTTGCGCGGCCAGCGCATCGCGGCCGGCCAGCAGTTCCTCGACGGGAATCGCCTCGCCGGCCAGCAGGCGCGGAATCAGGCCGAAGTCGGTCGACGTCAGCAGGCCGATATTGTCCGCGTTCTGCCGATAGATCCGTTCGAAGCTGCGCGCGATCACCAGCCGGATGCCGGCCAGCTTCTCGGCCGCCGGACTGTGCTCGCGCGACGATCCCTTGCCGTAGCGGTTGCCGGCGACGGTCACGGCAAAGCCACCGTGCCGGATCGCATCGACGCCGATCGGCTGGGCATCGCCCGCGCGAAAGCCGGTATAGGGATAGCGCCCGAGCTTGTCGTCGAAATGGGTCAGGATCGGTACCGGCGTGATCTCGTCGGTCGAGACGTCGTCGCGCAGCGCGCCGGCCTGCTCCAGCGTCAGCGCCTCGCCGCGCAACTGCCGTTCGATGGTCTGCGGGCAATCGGCAAGGAACAGAATGCGGCCATCGATCTGCAGGCGGTCCATCGCAGTCTTCTCCAGTCTCATCGGTGAATGTCGGCACAGTGCCGGGCATCACCGAATCTACGCGCCGCCGCGCGCGGCAACCAAGCGCCAATGCGGCATCGGGGCTATCTTCGGCAGACATATCCGGGTAAACCTGCGGTGCGGCGATCAGCCGATGACGCCGCGGATGAACCGCCCTTGTCCCGCGCCACGGTTTTGCGGGACACTTGCGCCGCCAGGGCAAGCGCCATCGGGTCCTCCCGGGCCCTCCCATGGCCGTCCCATCCGAAGTCCGAACCCCATGCATCGCATCGATCCCGTCAGCATCCAGCTCTTTCTCGCCGCCGCCCGGGAAGGCTCCATCAAGCGCGCCGCCGAAACCGAGCACATCGCACAATCGGCGCTGAGCCGCCGGATCGCAGACCTCGAGCGCAGCCTCGGCGTGACGCTGCTGGTGCGCTCGCCGTCGGGCGTGGCGCTGACCGAGGCGGGCGTGCGCGCGCTCGAACTGGGCCGCAAGCTCAACGAGGACATCGCCGCCTTCGCCCGCGAGGTGCAGGACCTCGGCGATCAGGTGGCCGGCACCGTGCGTCTGTCGGCCAGCCCTTCGTCCATCGTCGGCTTCCTGCCCGAGCGGCTGCACGCCTTTCGCGCCAGCCATCCGCACGTCGATATCGCGCTGCACGAGCGCTCGACCAGCGAAACGCTGCGCGCCTGCCTCGACGATCATGCCGACGTCGGCGTGGGCGTGGCCATCGACGGGGCGCGCGGGCTGGAATCGTGGCACTTCGCGCAGGATCCGCTGATGGTGCTGCTGCCCGCGGGCCATGCGCTGGCGGAGCGTTCGGGACTGCGCTACGCCGATGTCCTGCACTATCCGCTGGTGATCGTGCAGCAAGGCGGCGCGCTCGATACCGAGCTGCGCGATCGGGCCGCCGAAGCGGGCCTGCCGATGCGGCAAAGCGTCGCGGTGTCGAGCTTCGAGGCCGCGTGCCGGATGGTCGAAGCGGGGCTGGGCCTGGCAGTGATTCCACGCAGCGCCACCACCGCCTACGCCGGCACGCGCGGTTTCGTGCGCGTGCCGCTCGAGGAGCCGTGGCAGCAGCGCGAACTGCGCGTCTACGCGCCGCGCAAATCGCCGCGCCTGCGCGCCGTCGACGCGCTGATCGCCGCGCTGCGTGCCGAACCGCCGGCCGAATTGCCGGCCGAAGCGCCGGCCCAATCTCCGGCCCAATCGCGGGCCCAATCGCGGGCCCAATCGCGGGCCCAATCGCGGACCCAAGCGCGAGCCCAATCGCCGACCGAGCCGCCGCCCGCAGCATCGGACCCCGACTGACGCTGGGCGGACCGATATCGCGCAATGCGATACCCGGTCCGTCGCAACAGCATTTCTTGCCGGCAGGCCGAGCGCTCTAGACTGGCGCGCAGAGGAACCGTCCACAGGTTCCCGCCTCGCGACAACGGAGACAGCATGCCCCACTTCCTTCGAACCGCCGGCCGCCTGCGCCGCGCCTTGCTTCCCCTGCGCCACGGCCTTCGGCTGACCTTCGCCCTGACGGTGGCCGCCGCAGGCGCGGCCGCGCCCGCGGTCCACGCGCAATCGCCCGATGGCAAGCCGCTGCGCCTGATCGTGCCGACCCAGCCCGGCTCGCAGGCCGACGCCGTGGCGCGCGCATTGAGCGAACCGATGGGCCGCCAGCTCGGCCACCCGATCGTCATCGAGAACATCGCCGGCGCCGGCGGCATCCCGGGCACGCAGCAGATCGTGCGCGCCCCGAAGGACGGGCTGACGCTGGGACTGGTGTCGTCGAACCACGTGATCAACCCCGCGATCTACCGCTCGATGCCGTTCGACTCGCTGCGCGACATCACGCCGATCACGGTGATCGGCACGCTGCCGCTGGTGCTGGTGGTCAATCCCTCGGTGCCGGCCAACAACGTGCAGGAACTGATCGCGCTGCTCAAGCGCAAGCCCGACCAGTTGAACTACGGCTCCTCCGGCAACGGCACCGTGCTGCATCTGGCCGCCGAGCTGTTCGCCAGCGAGGCCAAGGTCGAGGTCCGCCACGTACCGTACAAGGGCGCCGGCAACTACACCACCGACCTGCTCGGCGGCTAGGTGCAAATGGGCTTCCTGACGGTGCCGGCCGTGCTGCCGCAGCTCAAGGCCGGCAAGCTCAAGGCGATTGCGGTGTCCACGCCGCAACGCATCCCGATGCTGCCCGACGTGCCATCGCTGGCCGAGTCCGGCCTGCCGCGCTACAGCTTCGACGCCTGGCTCGCCATCGTCGGGCCGGCCGGGTTGCCCAAGGACAAGGCGGCCGATCTGCAGTCGAGGATCAAGGCCGCGCTCGACGAAAAGCCGGTGCAGCAGAACCTCGCCGCGCAGGGTCTGGTCATCATCGGCAGCACGCCGGAGCAAGCGGCGCCGTTCTTCAGCAGCGAGCTGGAGAAGCATGCGCGCATCGTCAAGCAGGCGGGGGCGACGTTGAATTGAGCGGTGCAGCGGATCGACGCGCCGACAGCCGCCAACATTTCGGCCGGTACAGGAAGTCGGCGACTGCCTGACGGCCATCCCCAAAAACAAAGCCCTCGCAATGGAGGGCTTTGTCGATTTGCGCTACGGGAACGCTCAGCCAGCGAAATTCTTGCTGACGAAGTCCCAGTTCACGACGTTCCAGAAGGCCTCGACAAACTTCGGACGGGCATTGCGGTAGTCGATGTAGTAGGCGTGCTCCCACACGTCGCAGGTCAGCAGCGGCTTGGCGTCGGTGGTCAGCGGGGTGGCGGCGTTCGAGGTCGACACCAGGTCCAGCGAACCGTCGGCCTTCTTGACCAGCCATGCCCAGCCCGAACCGAAGGTACCGACCGCGGTCTTGGTGAACTCTTCCTTGAACTTGTCGAACGAGCCCCACTTGGCGTTGATGGCATCGGCCAGCGCGCCGGTCGGTTGACCGCCGCCTTGCGGCTTCAGGCAGTTCCAGAAGAAGGTGTGGTTCCACACCTGGGCGGCGTTGTTGAAGATGCCGCCGGAGGATTTCTTGACGATCTCTTCGAGGGTCGCGTTCTCGAATTCCGTGCCCTTGATCAGATTGTTCAGATTGGTGACGTACGTCTGATGATGCTTGTCGTGATGGAACTCCAAGGTCTCCTTGGACATATGCGGGGCCAGCGCATCATGGGGGTACGGCAGCGGGGGGAGAGTATGTTCCATTGTTCTGTCTCTGTGGGTTGTGGGACGGGAGACACCGATTGTAGGTGACTTGCCATAGTGGCGCAAACGCGCGGCAAAGCCCCTTCAGGGCGCGGCAGTATGCGGCCCCGCCCCCCGCCGCGCGGGCCCTGCGGCCTGGTTTCGCGGGCGATGCAGCGACGATGCGGGGCCCATGGAAGGGTCCATGGAGGCGCCTGTCGCAAACCCTATAGATCCAGCAGTTTGGCCTGCACGCTGGCGATGCCGATATCGGCCACGCCCTCGGCCAGATGGACCTCGACGCGGCCGCCGGCGCGCAGTTCGGACGGGGCCCGCAGCGCCTTGCCGCGCGCATCGAGCAGCACCGCATAGCCGCGCTCGAGCGTGCGTTGCGGCGCCAGCAGTTCGAGCGCGCCGGCGGCGCGATGCAGCCGCTGCGCGGCACGTTCGTGCTGGCGTTCGCTGGCGGCCTGCATGCGCGCGGCGAGCCGGGCCAGTTCGGCCTGGCGCGCGCTCGCATCGGGACGCTGGGCGGTCCAGCGCATCGACCACAGCTGCAGCCGATGGCGCCGCGCGACCTGGTTGTCGCGCCATGCCGCGCGCAAATGTCGGGCGAGATTGTCGAGCTGTCCGCGCCGCTCCTGCAATTGCGCCTGCGGACTGCGCACGCGCCGCGCCAGCCAGTCCAGATGTTGGGCGCGCCGCTCAAGCTGGCGATGCATGCATCGGCCGAGCGCGTCGCGCGCACGCGCGGCTTGCGCCAGCAGGTGTGCGCGATCGGGGCTGACCAGTTCGGCCGCGCCGGTCGGCGTCGGCGCGCGCACGTCGGCGACGAAGTCTGCGATGGTGAAGTCGGTCTCATGGCCGACGCCGCAGACCACCGGCAGCGTGCAGCGCGCGACCGCGTGCGCCACCACTTCCTCGTTGAACGACCACAGGTCCTCGATGCTGCCGCCGCCGCGGCACAGGATCACCACATCGCACTCGGCGCGCTCGCTGACGGTGTCGAGCATCGCCGCGATCCGGTCGGCGGCGCCGGCGCCCTGCACCGGCACCGGATAGACCAGCACCTGGATATGCGGCGCGCGCCGGCGCAGGGTCGTCAGCACATCGCGCAGCGCCGCGGCCTGCAGCGACGTGACCACACCGATGGTGCGCGGATGGGACGGAATCGGCCGCTTGCGTGCGGGATCGAACAGACCGTCGCGCGAGAGCTTGTCCTTCAGGCGCAGGAAGGCCTCGTACAGATTGCCGACGCCGGCACGGCGCATCGCCTCGACACTGAGCTGCACCTCGCCGCGTGCCTCGTACATCGACACCAGCGCGCGCACTTCGACGGCCTCGCCTTCGCGCACCGGAAAGTCGACATGCTGGTTTCGGCCGCGAAACATCACGCAGCGGATCTGGGCGCGGGCGTCCTTCAGCGAGAAATACCAGTGCCCGCTCGCGGCGCGTGTGAAGTTGGAAATTTCTCCACGCACCCAGGCCAGCGGAAAGTTGCGTTCGAGTACCGATGCGATCGCATGGTTCAATTCGCCAACCGGTATCACATCGCGCCCGCCGGGTGCCGTCCGGGAGACTGGCGCAGGCGGAAACGAGAATGGTTCAGACATGGCAAATCGCCGCCGAAGCGGCGTCAGATGGACATGTCCACAGCATAACCGCTATGTCAAGCCCTTCGCTGTAGGGTGCGCGAAACGGCCTCCGATACGGGGGGCTTGACACAAGCCATTGATTCTTAATGATTTTCCCGGACATCACTTTTTAAGCAATGTAAGAATTTCTCTTACGCGTCAATCACTTACCATTTGTCCACACCAGCTTGTTCACAAAGTTATCCACAGGAACTCTGGACAACTACAGGGCGGTAACAGCGACCGTACGCTATCCCACACTGGGCGGTGACCAACACTTCGTTTCCGCACGGAAACAGAAATGCCGTGCGCGGGGCAGGCGGCGCCCCTGGCGGCTTCCTCCGCTGCCACTTTATTAGGCAGCGGGGACAATTTCCTTACGGCTCAAGAGCTTGCCTTGCTTCTCCCGGGCTTATCCACAAGCGCTCCACAGCGCTGTCCCGCCGGGATGTGGAAAGAAGTCGACTTTGGGATTTCTGTTGCCGAACACCGACGCGACAGACCGTTCAAGGACGGCTGCACAATTTTTGAGCAAGTCCAGCTAATCCCATACGAATCAAGCACTTGGCACGCTTGTCAGGCGGCTGTCCACACTTGTTCCACAATCCTGTCCCGCTGCCGTGTGGAAAGCCGGGGCCGGGAACAAGCCGGATGCGCTTGCCCCAGTGGGCCGGACAGCGATTCCGCGCCTGGCGCCGCATCTGCCCATTTTTTAAGCAGGCGGGCGTTGACCCTTTGCAATCAAGGACTTGGCAAGCCTGTCCGCCCGCTTTCCACAATCCATCCACAGCACTGTCCCTGCCGGGTGTGGACATGTCGGGAAGTGAATGGCAGCCGCCATCGCGGCTTGCCCCGCCGGGGGCCGCGCGTTAGAGTGGCGCCTGTTTTTTTACGCCGGCCTGCCGCAGTCCTTCCCTTCGCGCCGGCGACTCGGGGTGTCCTTGTGTTTTCCATCATTGAAGCGGCCGGTTGGCCGATCTGGCCGTTGCTGCTGGCCTCG
>JAPSLP010000024.1 GCA_031180665.1 Cupriavidus sp.
AGATCGAGGTGGTCGTGGCCGAGAGCCAGCTCGATACCGTGCTGGACGCGATCGTCAAGGCGGCCCATACCGGCAAGATCGGCGACGGCAAGATCTTCGTCACCGAGATCGAACGCGTGATCCGGATCCGGACCGGCGAACAGGACGAAGCGGCGGTCTGAGGCCGCCAGACACGCTGCCTCGGTGGTTTTTTCCCCTTTCCCGCGCGCGGGAGAGGGGCCGGGGGAGAGGGCAGCGGGTCAGTTCGATCGAGCGCGCCAGTCGGCCATCACGCATACGGCTGGCGCAGCAACACCATCAAGGCCCCCGAGCCGCCCTCGGCGCCACGCGCCTCCACGAAGGCCAGCACTTCCTCCTTCTGCACCAGCCAGCTGCGCACCTTGCCCTTGAGCACCGGCTGTTTGTCCGGCGAGCCGTTGCCCTTGCCGTGGATCACCCGCACGCACCGCACGCCGCGCCGCACACAGCGGCGCAGGAATTCGGCCAGCGCCTCGCGCGCCTCGTCGCGGCGCAGTCCGTGCAGGTCGATCCGGTCCTGCGGCACCCATTCACCGCGTCGCAGCTTGCGGATCACGTCGTTACCGATGCCGGGACGGCGGAACGACAGCGTGTCGTCGGTCTCCAGCAGGTTTTCCACATCGAATTGATCCGACAGCGAGGCGGCGAGCACCGCCTGGTCGTCGAGCTGGGTTTGCACCGGCACCGGCTCCGGCCGCCGGGCGGGCGGCGTCACGCGATTGCGATCGCGCAAGGTCTGCACATTGCCAATGCTGTTGCGGAACACATTGGCTTCGGCGGCTGCCTGGCGTGCCGCTTCCTCGGCGGCCAGGCGCTCGACCTCGCGCCGCTGGGCATCGGCCTTCATCTGGTCGCGCAGGCGTGCCAGGTCGTCGAGACCGAGGCGGGTACGGGCGGGAGTCGGGGAGGAACCGGCAGGGCGGCCGGATTTGCTGGCACCGTGCTTCATGATGGGAAAAGCGGCACCGCCGCAGGGGCGGCGGGCAAGACCGTGAAACCGGCAAGGTAACACGATCCGGTGCCGAAGGTGGCACGGGCGGATCGGTGGGAATCCCTCTCCCCCGGCCCCTCTGCCGCACGCGGGAGAGAGGGGGCCGGGGGAGAGGGGCCCGGGGGAGAGGGGCCCGGGGGAGAGGGCAAGCTCGCCGCAGACGAGCGGGCCGACTTACTTCAGCGCTTCGACGTAGCGCTGCGCGTCGAGCGCGGCCATGCAGCCGGTGCCGGCGCTGGTGATGGCCTGCCGATAGACGTGATCCTGCACGTCGCCGGCGGCGAACACGCCCGGGATGTTGGTGGCCGTGGCGTCGCCCGACAGGCCGCTCTTGGTGACGATATAGCCGTTGTTCATCTCCAGCTGGCCGACGAACAGGTCGGTGTTGGGCTTGTGGCCGATCGCGACGAATACGCCCGCCAGCTTGCGGTCCTCGGTGGTGCCGCTCTGCACATTGCGGATGCGCACGCCTGTCACGCCCGACTCGTCGCCCAGCACCTCGTCCAGCACGGTGTTCCAGACGATCTCGACGCGGCCTTCCTTCTCGCGCGCCAGCAGGCGGTCGACCAGGATCGGCTCGGCGCGGAACTTGTCGCGGCGATGGATCACGGTGACCTTGCTGGCGATATGCGACAGGTACAGGGCCTCTTCGACCGCGGTATTGCCGCCGCCGATCACCGCGACTTCCTGGTTCTTGTAGAAGAAGCCGTCGCAGGTCGCGCAGGCCGACACGCCGCGGCCCATGAAGTTTTCTTCGGAGGGCAGGCCCAGGTACTGCGCCGAGGCGCCGGTGGCGATGATCAGCGCGTCGCAGGTGTACTCGCCGGCGTCGCCGATCAGGCGGATCGGACGCTCGGTCAGCTTGGCCGTATGGATGTGGTCGAACACGATTTCCGTGTTGAAGCGCTCGGCATGCTCCAGAAAGCGCTGCATCAGCTCGGGGCCCTGCACGCCGTTCGGATCGGCGGGCCAGTTCTCCACGTCGGTGGTGGTCATCAGCTGGCCGCCCTGGGCCAGGCCGGTGACCAGCACCGGCTCCAGGTTGGCGCGCGCCGCGTAGACGGCGGCGGTGTAGCCGGCGGGACCGGAACCGAGAATCAGCACTTTCGCGTGTTTGGCCATGATGCGTTCCTGTGGCCGGCGTGCGCGGCGCGCCGGCATGGGTAATCGAAAACCCGCATTATAAGTGGACCGGCGTTGGCGCATTGTTGCAAATTCCAATGGCGGCGATAGCCTGCGGGGGAGGTAAAATGCCGCCACCGCAATTCCGTACGGCGCTGTGCCGCGCCGCGATCCGTACCCACGCATGGCCAGAACCACCACGACCACCCGCACCGATCCCTCCGTCCTGCCTTCCCGCATCGGCAAGCTGTTGGGAGAAGTGCGCTGGTTCCTGCTGCTGGCCGCGACGCTGGCCTTCCTGTGCATCCTGGCCAGTTACAGCAAGGCCGATCCGGGCTGGTCGCACGCCAATCAGGTGGCGCAGATCCATAACCTCGGCGGCCGCGTCGGCGCCTGGCTCGCCGACGTGCTGTTCTTCATCTTCGGCTTCTCCGCCTACTGGCTCGGCGTGCTGCTGGTGCGCCGCTGCTGGCGGGGCTGGCGCGTACTGACCGCCGAGTTACCGGACCAGGTGGGCGAGGCGCGCCAGGGAGTCGTGGTCAGCTGGATCGGCTTCGGCCTGACGCTGGCCGCCAGCATGGGCCTCGAGGCGGTCCGCATGTATCCGCTGCGCGAGGCGCTGCCGCGCGCCCCGGGCGGCGTGCTCGGCGACCTGCTGGGCGGCTGGCTGCAAACCGCGCTGGGCTTCACCGGCGCCACGCTGCTGTTATTGCTGATGCTGGCGATCGGCCTGTCGCTGTTCTTCCATTTCTCGTGGCTGTCGGTCTGCGAGAAGGTCGGCGGCTTCGTCGAGACCGCCTTCCTTGGCTTCAAGGCGCGCCGCGAAAGCAAGCAGGACCGCATCATCGGCGAGGCCGCCAAGGTCGAGCGCACCGAGACCGTCGAGGTCCAGCGCGTGCGCATCGAGGAGGCCGCACCGGTGCAGATCGTGCGTCCGCAGGCGGTGCCCAAGCACGAGCGGGTCGAGCGCGAGAAGCAGCAGCCGCTGTTCGCCGACCTGCAGGATGCCGACCTGCCGCCGCTGTCGCTGCTCGACCCTGTGCCGGCCTCGCAGGAAACGGTCAGCGCCGAGACGCTGGAATTCACCTCGCGCCTGATCGAGAAGAAGCTCAAGGACTTCGGCGTCGAGGTCAAGGTCGTGGCCGCCTATCCGGGCCCGGTGATCACCCGCTACGAAATCGAGCCGGCCACCGGCGTCAAGGGCAGCCAGATCGTCAACCTGGCCAAGGATCTGGCGCGCTCGCTGTCGCTGGTGTCGATCCGCGTGGTCGAGACCATCCCGGGCAAGAACTACATGGGCCTGGAGCTGCCGAATCCGAAACGCCAGGCGGTACGCCTGGGCGAGATTCTCGGCTCGCAGGTCTACAACGAGAGCGCCTCGCAGCTGACGCTCGCGCTCGGCAAGGACATCGCCGGCAAGCCGGTGGTCGCCGACCTGGCGCGCATGCCCCACTGCCTGGTTGCCGGTACCACCGGTTCGGGCAAGTCGGTCGGCATCAACGCGATGATCCTGTCGCTGCTGTACAAGGCCAAGGCCGACAGCGTGCGGCTGATCCTGATCGACCCGAAGATGCTCGAGATGAGCATCTACGAGGGCATCCCCCATCTGCTGTGTCCGGTGGTCACCGACATGCGCCAGGCCGGCAATGCGCTGAACTGGGCGGTCGGCGAAATGGAACGCCGCTACAAGCTGATGAGCAAGATGGGCGTGCGCAACCTGGCCGGCTACAACAAGAAGATCGACGAGGCCGCGGCGCGCGAGGAAAAGATTCCGAATCCGTTCAGCCTGACGCCGGATGCGCCGGAGCCGCTCGAGAAGCTGCCGACGATCGTGATCGTGATCGACGAGCTGGCTGACCTGATGATGGTGGTCGGCAAGAAGGTCGAGGAGCTGATCGCGCGGATCGCGCAGAAGGCGCGGGCCGCGGGTATCCATCTGGTGCTGGCGACGCAGCGGCCATCGGTCGACGTGATTACCGGCCTGATCAAGGCCAACGTGCCGACCCGGATCTCGTTCCAGGTCAGCAGCAAGATCGACTCGCGCACGATCCTGGACCAGCAGGGCGCCGAGGCGCTGCTCGGCATGGGCGACATGCTGTACCTGGCGCCGGGCACCGGCCTGCCGGTGCGCGTGCACGGCGCCTTCGTCTCGGACGACGAGGTGCACCGCGTGGTCGACAAGCTCAAGGAAGCCGGCGAGCCGAACTATATCGAGGGCATCCTCGAGGGCGGGCTGGTCGACGGCGAAATCGGCGTCGATGGCCTGGGCGGCGGTGCCGGCATTGGCGGTGGCGGCGAGGCGGACCCGCTGTACGACCAGGCGGTCGAAGTCGTGCTGAAGAATCGCCGCGCCTCGATCTCGCTGGTGCAGCGCCATCTGCGCATCGGCTACAACCGCGCGGCGCGCCTGCTCGAGGATATGGAGAAGGCCGGGCTGGTGTCCGCCATGTCCGGCAACGGCAACCGCGACATCCTGACGCCCGGCGGCGGGGGCGCGCGCGAGGAATAGCGCGCCGGTCGGCGAGTAATATGCCGTTACGCGTGTCACGCTTGCTGACGGCCGCGGGCGGAATCCACCGCCCGTCCCTCGCTCTAACCAACACCTCATGCGTACAGAGCGGGGCGCTCGCGACGCCTTCGGGCGCCCGCGCCCGCGTGCCATGAGTCATCCCGAATCATCGCGAATCACCGCGAATCACCGCGATTCAACCAACACAAGGATCGATTGCATGCCTAATCGCGTACTGGCGTCCGCCCTTGCCGCCGTCGGCACCGCCGCCACCCTGGCATGGGTCGCGCTGGCTCCGGCCACTGCGCAAGCCGCCGCCACCGATCAGCTGAAAACCTTCGTCACCACCGTCAAGAGCGCGCGCGGCGAATTCACGCAGCGCCAGGTCAAGGGCACCGGCGAGGCGATGCGCATCACCGGCACCTCGAGCGGCACCTTCGTGTTCTCGCGCCCCGGCAAGTTCGCGTGGCGCTATACCAAGCCCTACGAGCAGTTGCTGCAGGCCGATGGCCAGACGCTCTACATCTACGACAAGGACCTGAACCAGGTCACCGAGCGCAAGCTCGACGCCGCGCTGGGCTCGAGCCCGGCGGCGATCCTGTTCGGCAGCAACGACCTGGAGAAGAGCTTCGTCGTCAAGGACGGCCCGACCCGCGACGGCATCGAATGGCTGGAACTGACGCCGAAGGCGAAAGACACCCAGTTCGAGAGGATCGGTATCGGCTTCAAGGCCGGCAATCTGGAAGCGATGGAGTTGCGCGACGCGTTCGGCAATACCACGCTGCTGACCTTCTCGGCGATGCAGAAGAACCCCTCGCTGCCCGCCGATACCTTCCGCTTCAGCGTCCCCAAGGGCGCCGACGTGATCCGCCAATGAGGCCCGCCACCTTGCACCGCGCGGCACTGGTGCCGGCGCTGGCCACGCTGTTGACGCTGGGCGCCTGCGCCGGCGGCAAGACCGCGGCTGCCAGCCGCCAGTTCGATACCGATGCCTTCCTGCGCGCGCCCGACACCACGCTGGCCGAGGTGCTGACCAATCCGGATTTCCTCGCCGCCACGGCCGCCTCGGCGCGCGACTGCGCCACGATGCTGCAGTCCGAGCGCAGCGGCGTGCTGGAGGAGTTGCCGGGCGCCGCGCGCGGCGACGCGTGGCTGCTGCGGCCGACCGGCCAGCCGGGCCGGGTCTGGCTGGTGACGCAGCGCAGCGGCGGCGAGCGCGGCTGCCACGGTCCATTGCCGGCCGACGCGGTCGGCGCACTGGTTTCACGCGCCGCCGGCTGAGGCCGAGCTTCCCGGCCGCGTGATCATCCGCAGGTCGGCGACCCTGTCGCGGCCGTTCCACGCGGGGAAACCGACATTGACGCCGAGAACGGGAATCATTATTGTTTGCGCTCGCCCGCTGACATTCGGACAGCGGCGCAACCGCAAAGCCCGGAGGAGTCCATGTACGTGTTTCGTCGTCTGCTGCCCGCTGCGGCAGCTCTTGCCATGGCGGCCAGCGCCATTCCCCTGGCCGCGATGGCCCAGGGCACCCAGGAAAAGGTGCTGAACCTCTATACGGCCCGGCACTACCAGACCGACGAGGCGCTGTACAGCAACTTCACCAAACAGACCGGCATCAAGATCAATCGCATCGAGGGCCAGGAAGACCCGCTGCTCGAGCGGATCAAGAGCGAGGGCGCCAACAGCCCGGCCGACGTCTTCATCACCGTCGATATCGGCCGCCTGTGGCGCGCCCAACAGGCCGGCGTGTTCGCGCCGGTCAAGTCCAAGGTGCTCGATTCGCGCATCCCCGCCAACTTTCGCGATCCCAACGGCGAATGGTTCGGCTTCTCGGCGCGCGCCCGCGTGATCGCCTACAACAAGGACACCGTCAAGCCGGGCGACATCAAGACCTACGAGGACCTGGCCGATCCGAAGTGGAAGGGCAAGCTTTGCACGCGCTCCAGCGGCCACGTCTACAACCTGTCACTGATCTCGAGCCTGATCGCGCATGACGGCGAAGCGAAGACCGAGCGCTGGGCGCAGGGCGTCGTGGCCAACCTGGCCCGTACGCCCAAGGGTGGCGACACCGACCAGCTCAAGGCCGTGGCCGCCGGCGAATGCGATCTGGCGATCTCCAACACCTACTACATCGCGCGCCTGCTGAAGTCGACCAAGCCGGAGGACAAGGCGGTGGCCGACAAGCTCGGCGTGGTCTGGCCGAACCAGGACAGCCAGGGCGTGCACATGAACATCTCGGGCGGCGGCATGCTCAAGCACGCGCCGAACAAGGAGTCGGCGGTCAAGTTCCTGGAGTACTTGGCCAGCGACGAGGCCCAGGCCTACTTCGCCAACGGCAACAACGAATGGCCGGTGGTGCCGAGCGTCAAGGTCGGCAACCCGGCGCTGGAAGCGTTGGGCAGCTTCAAGGCCGACAGGATCAACGTGGCCGAGCTCGGCAAGTATCAGCCGGTCGCGCAGAAGCTGGCGGACAAGGCCGGCTTCAAGTGATCGCCGCCTGAAGGGCGCGGCCGGCGCCGGTCCTCACGACGGATCGTTGCCGGCTGCGTCCTCACTGACCCCGGCTGCCTTGGCGGTGCTGGCTGCTTCCGCGAACACCGCCTTGCCGTCCGGCCCCTCGACACGGCGGAAGGTCAGCTGCGTGCTGCTGGACAATGCCCGCCTGGCCATGCGGCGCTGCAGTTCCCGCCGTGCCAGGTTCATCTGGCCCACCGTGCCGCTGCCATACGGCTCTTGATTGAGCGCGGCGAACGTCGCCAGCGTGGCCCGCAGCGCCGCCAGCGCGGCCTGCGCATCTTTCTTCAGCAAGGCATCGAGCGCCTGCCGCGCCCGGACCTGGGCCTGCAACAGGGCATCTGCGGGATTGGACTTGGCGCGTACCGCGTCCTGCGGCAATTGCACGGTGCCCGCCAGCCGGCGCAAGCCTGCGCGAACCAGGCCGCCGTCCATCGCCGCTTCCTGCATCACCCAGACCGCATCGTGGCGCAGCCAGGGCTCGGGATCGGACAACCGGCGCAGCAGGCCCGATTGCAATCCCGGCACGTCGAAGCGGCCGGTGCGGCGGATCGCATTGATGGCGATGCGGCGCAGTTGCGGATGGTCATCGTCGAACAATTCCTGCACCACCCGCTCGGCGATGCCTTCCTTGACGACCAGTTCGGCGAGCTCGGTGGCGAAGCCGATCTCCTGCACCGCCGTCAGCTTGTTCTGGCTGGCCAGGCGTGACATCTTGAAGACCAGCATCCGGTAACGAATTTGCATACGACTCCCGCCCATCGTGTTCGAGGAAAGCGGGCCGGCTTGCGCGGCCCAGCTCGGCATTCACGGGATATCGGCAGAAATCGCGGCGCTCTTTAGCGTGGCATGGCGGACCGCCTGCCGCGCTCAGTCCTGCGCGCTGCGGCGGATCTGGCGCGACAGCACGATCACGGGAATCAGCCCGACCAGCACGATCACCAGCGAGGCGGTGGCGGCCTCGGCCAGCCGCTCGTCGGCGGCCAGGTTGTAGGCCTGCACGGCCAGCGTGTCGAAATTGAAGGGGCGCATCACGAAGGTCGCCGGCAGTTCCTTCATCACGTCGACAAAGACGATCAGCGCCGCCGTCAACAGGCTGCCGCGCAGCATCGGCAGATGCACGCGGCGCAGCGTCGCGGCCGGGCCGTGGCCGAGGCTGCGGGCCGCGGTGTCCATGCTGGGCGTGATCTTGGCCAGGCCGGCGTTGACGGTCTGCAGCGCGACGCCGAGAAAGCGCACCAGATAGGCGTAGACCAGCGCGGCGATGCCTCCGGTCAGCAGCAGGCCCGGCGACACGCCGGTCAGCTGCGCAATCCAGCCCGCGATGGCGTTGTCGAGCCGCGCGACCGGCACCAGCACGCCCACCGCGATCACCGAGCCCGGCAGCGCATAGCCCATGCCGCAGAGCCGCAGCAGCGCCCGCATCGGCCAGCCGCGGCCGAGCCGGCCGGCATAGCCGATCGCCAGCGCGATCAGCACCGCGGCCAGCGCGGTGACGCTGGCCAGCACGAAGCTGTTGCGCACCAGCCCGACAAAGCGCGGGCCGAACTGCGCGTCGCCGTCGGTGAACGCCATCTCGAACAGCATCAGTGCCGGCACCAGGAAGCCCAGCAGTACGGGCAGCGCGCACGCTGCCAGCGCAGTCCAGCCCCGCCAGCCGGTCAGCCGATAGGCCGGCGCGCGGCGCTGGCCGCCGTGCACGCGGGCCCGGCCGCGCGAGATCCGTTCGACCACCAGGATGGCGATCACGAAGGCCAGCATGCAGGCCGACAGCTGCGCGGCGGCGCTCTTGTCGCCGAGCGAGAACCAGGCGCGGTAGATCCCCGTCGAGAAGGTCGGGATCGCGAAATAGGCGACGGTGCCGAAGTCCGCCAGCGTTTCCATCAGCGCCAGGGCGGTGCCGGCCGCGATGCCGGGGCGCGCCAGCGGCAGCATCACGCGCAGCACGCTGCGCCAGGGGCCATGGCCGAGCAGCCGGGCCGCCTCCAGCGTGTTCAGCGTCTGCTGCAGGAAGGCGGCGCGCGCGGTCAGGTAGACGTAGGGATAGAGCACCAGCGAGAACAGCACGATGGCGCCGCCCAGCGTCCGCACGTCCGGAAACCAGTAGTCGCGCGCGCCCCAGCCGGTGAGCGCGCGCAGCCAGGTCTGCACCGGGCCGGCGAACTGCAGCGCATCGGTATAGGCGTAGGCAATCACGTAGGCGGGCATCGCCAGCGGCAGTACCAGCGCCCATTCCATCAGGCCGCGGCCGGGGAAGCGATAGGTGCACACCAGCCACGCGGTCGGCACGCCCAGCAGCAGTACGCCGATGGCGACGCCGGCCAGCAGCCACAGCGTGTTGGCGATGGTCTCGCCCAGCACCGTGTCAACCAGATGGTGCCAGGTCTCGGTGCTGGGCGTCAGCAGGCTGGCCGCCACCACCAGGATCGGCACCGCGATCAGCAAGGCGACCAGCGCCGCCGCGAAGGACAGCGGATGGATCGCGGCCAGCCGCTGTCGGCGCCGTGCCGCACCGGCATGGTCGCTATCGGGCAATCGGGCGGGATGGAGCAGGGACATGCGGCAATCGGCTGGGCAAGTGCCGCAGGGGGCGCGGCTGGGGCATTCTATCAACCGCCGGTCCGGCGCGCCTGATACTTATAATGATTCGCATGTCCGCCTTCGATCTCGATACCAGCCCTGCCGCGGCCACTCCCGCGGCGACTCCGGCCGCCACGCCCCTGGCCAATCCCGCGCCCACCCCATCGCCGCGCCCCGATGCCGCGCCTGTCGCGCCGGGCGATGCCGCCGCTCTCGTGCTGGAAGTCGAGCACATCCGGCACGGCTTCGACAGCCAGATCGTCATCGAGGACCTGTCGTTCTCGCTGACGCGCGGCAGCATCGGCTGCCTGCTCGGCCCCAGTGGCTGCGGCAAGACCACCGTGCTGCGGGCCATCGCGGGCTTCGAGCCGCTGCGAGCCGGACGGATCGTGCTGGACGGACAACTGGTCTCCGCACCGGGCGTGGCGGTGCCGCCGGAGCGCCGGCGCGTCGGCATGGTGTTCCAGGACTACGCGCTGTTTCCGCATCTGAGCGTGGCCGACAATATCGCCTTCGGCCTGCATCGCGAGAGCCGGCAGGCCAGGCGCGAACGCGTTGCCGAAGTGCTGGAGCTGGTCGGTCTGGCCGGCGCCGGCGCACGCTTCCCGCACGAGCTCTCCGGCGGCCAGCAGCAGCGCGTGGCGCTGGCGCGCGCGCTGGCGCCGCGGCCCGAACTGCTGCTGCTCGACGAGCCGTTCTCCAATCTCGACGTGGACCTGCGCGAGCGTCTGGGCCTGGAGGTGCGCGCAATCCTGAAGGCCCAGGGCGCGACGGCGATCCTGGTCACGCACGACCAGCTCGAAGCCTTTGCGATGGCCGACGAGATCGGCGTGATGAACGCCGGCGCGATCGAGCAGTGGGGCACGGCGCATCAGCTCTATCACAAGCCGGCCACGCGCTTCGTCGGCGATTTCATCGGGCAGGGCGTGCTGATGCCCGCCCGTGTCACCGCGCCGGGACAGGTCGACTGCGAGCTGGGCACGCTGCACAGCCGCGATGGGCTCGACGTAGCGCCCGGCGTGGCCGAGGTCGATGTGCTGATCCGCCCCGACGACATCCTGCACGACGATGCCAGCGCCCTGCGCGCGCAGATCCTGCACAAGGCCTTCCGCGGCGCCGAGATTCTCTACACGCTGCGGCTGGCGAGCGGCGGCAGGGTGCTGTCGCTGGCGCCGTCGCACCACGATCACGGGGTCGGCGACTGGATCGGCATCCGCGTCGAGGTCGACGACGTGGTGGCGTTTTCGCGCCAGCGCGGCTGAACGCAGCCCACGTCGGGCGGCGTCGTGCAGGGATGCACTACACTGGCGCTTTGGCCGGCTGGGTGGCCTGCACAGACCCGTGCACAGACCTGTGCACAGACACCTGCACCGCAACCCGCGCGCCGCCCGCACTGAAACCCAAGCCTTGACCACCGTGCCGGACACGCTGTTTTCCGAACCTTCCGACGCTTCCCGACAACCGCTGGCCGAACGGCTGCGCCCGCGCAATATCGACGAAGTCATTGGGCAGCAGCATCTGCTCGGCCCTGGCAAGCCGCTGCGCGTGGCCTTCGAATCGGGCGAGCCGCATTCGATGATCCTGTGGGGCCCGCCCGGGGTCGGCAAGACCACGCTGGCCCGCCTGATGGCCGATGCCTTCGATGCCGAGTTCATCGCGCTGTCGGCGGTGCTGTCCGGCGTCAAGGACATCCGCGAGGCGGTCGAGCGCGCCGAGCAATATCGCGCGCACGGGCGCCGCACGCTGGTGTTCGTCGACGAGGTCCACCGCTTCAACAAGAGCCAGCAGGACGCCTTCCTGCCGCACGTGGAAAGCGGGCTGTTCACCTTCATCGGCGCGACCACCGAAAACCCTTCGTTCGAGGTCAACGGCGCGTTGCTGTCGCGGGCCGCGGTCTACGTGCTCAAGAGCCTGGACGACGCGGAGTTGCGCCAGCTCGCGCTGCGCGCCAGCGAAGCGCTGGGCGGTGTGGCGTGGGACGACGAGGCGCTGCAGCTGATCGTGTCGTCCGCCGACGGCGATGGCCGCAAGCTGCTGAACAATATCGAGATCGTCGCGCGTGCCGCGCGCACCGCCGGCACGCAGACGATCGACAAGGCGCTGCTCGGCAGCGCGCTGTCGGAGAACCTGCGCCGCTTCGACAAGGGCGGCGATGCGTTCTACGACCAGATCAGCGCGCTGCATAAGTCGGTGCGCGGCTCCGATCCCGATGCGGCACTGTACTGGTTCTGCCGCATGCTCGACGGCGGCGCGGACCCGCGCTATCTGGCGCGCCGCATCGTGCGGATGGCGTGGGAGGACATCGGCCTGGCCGATCCCCGTGCGGCACGCATGACGCTGGACGCGGCCGAAACCTACGAGCGCCTGGGCTCGCCCGAGGGCGAACTGGCGCTGGCGCAGGCACTGATCTACCTGGCGGTCGCGCCGAAGTCCAACGCCGGCTACAACGCCTACAACGCCGCGCGTGCCTTCGTCGCCAAGGACAAGTCGCGCGCGGTGCCTGTCCATCTGCGCAATGCGCCCACCAAGCTGATGAAGGAGCTGGGCTACGGGCACGCCTACCGCTACGCGCACGACGAACCCGAGGCCTATGCCGCCGGTGAGCACTATTTCCCCGACGACCTGAAGGCGCAGGGCTGGTATCAGCCGACGCCGCGCGGCCTGGAGGGCAAGATCGGCGACAAGCTGCGCCATCTGCGCGAACTCGACCAGGCATGGCATCGCCGCCGCAAGGAAGGCAACAAGAGCTAGCGCTTGGGGGCCGTCGGCCCCTGGTCCGACCCCGCCAGGCTCAGGCGAACTGCGGTTCGTCGTTCTTCAGCCGGTGGCGGGCGATAGCGAGTGTGCTCCCATCGGCCTGCATCAACGCAGCCGTTGCCGCCATGCCACCTTCGCGCAAGGCCGCACGAAACGCCGTCGGCGTCATCCCCGTCTGCTCGCGGAAGGCCGTTCCGAAGTTGGCCGCGCTGGAGAAGCCAACCTCCTCGGCAATGGCCGTCACCGTCAATGGCGTGTCCGCCAGCAGCCTGCGTGCCACGCGCAACCGTTCCCGGCGCACGAACTCGAATACCGACATGCCGGCGTGCGCGCGAAACGCCCGCGACAGCGTTTTCTCGTGCGTGCCGATCTCGCGCGCGATGCCGGCCAGGCTGTGTGCCTTCGCCAGATTGCCAACCAGATACTGCTGCGCCGCCCGCACCAGGACTGCGGCAGCGTTCAGCGGCGGCGTATCGGCTTGCGCCGTCGTCCGGTGCCCCGCGGGCAGATGGATCTGTATGCGCGCCAGGATTTCCTCCGGGGCACACGGCTTGGCGATGTAGTCGGCACCGCCGTTGCGCAGGGCGTGCAGCCGCTCCTTCAGATTGCCGCCGCTGCCGAGAAACAGGATCGGGATGGCGGCGATCGCAGGATGGCTCTTCATCAGGCGGCAAGCGCCGAACCCGTCCAGCGTCGGCATCCGGACATCCATCAGGATCGCGTCCGGTGCGCCAGCGAGCGCCCGCTGGTAGGCCTGCATCCCGTCGAATGCCAGGCTGATACGCATTCCGGCCTGGCTGAACAGGGCCAGCAGGGCACGGTGATGATCCGGCTCGTCGTCGGCGATGAGGACATGGGGGCGGAATGAGGCCGTGAGATTCATGCGCAGCGTTTTTTGGGATAGATGCGGTTTTGCGTCTCTTGATGTGCCTGGATTCGTGTGGCGACCCCTACCAAAGTCCGGCCCGCCCAACGACTGTAAGCAATTGTAAATGAATGTCCGGCCAGCAAAACATTTTGTCCCATGAGCAAAAGCCCAGTCTTCGCCACTCTATATAACGGTCCCCGGACTTTGCATAAGCGGCTTGAACGCCGCCATCTCGCTGGCACGGGATAGAACCATAAGGGCCAATCGCAAGCAGTCGCGAGCCCGTGCACGGCGCTTTCTATACGGGGATCTTTCTGTGAATCGCAGCTATCGAGTGGTGTGGAACGCCGTGCTCAACGTCTGGCAGGCGGCGTCGGAGTTGACCAAGGCGCAAGGCAAGGGGAAAACCCGCACGGCACGCCGGGTGGTGGCACTGGGTGCCGGCGCCCTGGCTTTGTCGGGGGCGCAGGCTGGGACACTGCCCACCGGCGGGCAGATTGTCGGCGGCATCGGCAGCATCGGCCAGGCGGGTAACGCCATGACCGTGCAGCAGGGCAGCGACAAGCTGGCGATCGATTGGCAGAGTTTTTCGATCGGCAAGGACAATCTGGTCCGCTTCATCCAGCCGGGCGCCGACGCGATCGCGCTGAACCGCGTGCTGGGCCAGGACGTCTCGGTGATCCAGGGCGCGCTGCAAGCCAATGGCAAGGTCTTCCTGGTCAATCCCAACGGCATCCTGTTCACGCCGGGCGCGCAGGTCGATGTCGGCGGCATCCTGGCGTCCACGCTGAAGATCAGCACGGAAGATTTCCTCGCGGGCAACTACCGCTTCAGCGGCGACAGCAACGCCGCAGTCGTCAACCAGGGCAGCATCCGCGCCGCGGATGGCGGCCTCGTCGCGCTGATCGCGGCGCGCGTGATCAACGAGGGCGATATTTCCGCCCCGAAGGGCGACGTGCTGCTCGCCGCTGGCAGCAAGGTCAAGCTGGACCTCGGCGGCCCGGTCGCACTCGAGGTCGAGCAGGGCGCGCTGGACGCACTGATCGAGAACGGCGGTGCGATTCGCGCTGACGCGGGCAACATCCTGCTGACGGCCCGCGCCGCCGAGCAATTGGCCAGCACGGTGATCAACACCACCGGGCTGATCGAGGCGAAGTCGCTCGAAATCGGCCAGGACGGCACTGTGACCCTGAGCGCCGCAGGTGGCGGCGTCAACGTGGCCGGCACCGTCGACGTGTCGTCGAGCCAGGCCAAGGGCGGCAAGGTCGTGGTGACCGGCACCGACGTCAACGTGGCCAGCGGTGCCCGCATCTCCGCCACCGGCGCCACCGGCGGCGGCGAGATCTATGTCGGCGGCGGCTGGCAGGGCAAGGACACGGCCATCGCACAGGCCACCCGTACCCGGATCGCGGAGGGTGCGGTGCTCGACGCCTCCGCGACGGTCAATGGAGACGGCGGGACCGTCGTGGCGTGGTCCGACATCTGGAACGCGGGCAGCGTCACGCAGGTCGATGGCACGCTGCGGGCACGCGGCGGCGCCCAAGGCGGCGACGGCGGACGGATCGAGACCAGCGGGGCGTCGCTCGGCGTCAGCCAGGCGGCCGATGCTTCGGCTGCCAACGGCAAGGGCGGCTTGTGGCTGCTGGACCCGGACGAAGTTACCGTGGCCTCGACCGGCGGTGCGATCGGCGATGCGACCGTCAGCCACGGCGCGATCAACGCGGCGCTGGGCGGCGGCACCAACGTCGATATCCACGCTGCCAACAAGATTGACTGGCAGGAAGACTTCCAGGCGACCGTGGCCGCCTCGGGGGCGCGACTGAAGCTGCAGGTCGACAACAATGTCGACGTGGAGAACCTCAATACCGGCATCTTCCTCAACGGGGGTATCGATGCCCGCGGCGCCGGCAATGGCAAGCTCGACGTCGTTCTGGACGGCAACGTCCGCATCGGCCAGGGCAAGGACATCGGCATCCATTCGAACGGCGGCGACGTGCTCTTCGGCGCCTACGTCGATTCGATTTCCCCGGACAAGGCGCTCGCCGGCAAGCTGCGCATCACGGCCGCCGACGGCACCGTGACGTTCGCCGACATGGTCGGCGGCACCAATGCGCTGGACGCGCTGTACGTCACCACCACGACCAACGGCAAGACCTATATCAACGGCGCGATCGTCCGGACGCATAACGAGCAGGTCTACGAGAGTCCGGTCGAATTGGGCACCGTGCAGTTCGTCAATCCGGATTTCGAAGAGGGAACCAACGGCTGGACCATTACCGATGGGCGGTTCATCACGGGTTCCACCGCGATCGACGGCTGGACTTCGCCGAAGGACACGACCTACCCTTCGAACAACGGCAGTCAGACTGACAATGGCAACGTAACGGCCGACTTCAGCCACGGCCTGGTGGCCGGCAACGGAGGCGGCAAGGCGCTCCAGCTTGCGAGCGACGCAGACTGCGTCACTGCGGGGTATTGCGTCATCCGAGGGGGCTATGTCGTCAGTAACTCCACGGTTTCGCTTGCCAAAGGTGACACCGTGTCGTTCGATTGGTCTGCCGCCGCGGGGGGCGACGCCCATGATGTCTTCGGCTACCTGCTGAACGTCAAGACCGGCGAAGCGAAAATCATTCTGAACGACACGGGGACGTCCTCCGACGGCGCCCAGCCTTGGCAAACGGTATCGGTGAAGGCCGACAAGGCCGGCACTTACAAGTTCGTGTTTGTGTCCGGCAGCTACGACTTCACCGGCGGCAAGGTGCTCGGTGCAAGCCTGTCTATTGACAATATCGTAACCACTGGCGGCCAGAAGGGCCTGCAAGGCTCCTCCATCTCCATTCGCCAGGGCGTGAATGCCACCGACAACAACCTGACGTTCAAGACCAACGAGATCGACCTCAACGGTCCCGTCATCGGCACCGGCAAGCTGGCCTTCGAGACGCTGACCCCCACGACCAATATCGAAGTCGGCGGCGCGCGCGGCGGCGGCGGCGATTCCACCACGGACGGCACGTTGAAGCTGTCCAACGAAGACATCGCCGCATTGGGCGACGGCTTCAAGTCGGTGCGCGTCGGCGACAGCACGATGAAGGGCAACATCTCCATCGTCGAGGACAGTCGCTTCAACGACGATCTGATCCTGAACGCCGGCACGGGCAATATCGCCATCAATGCCGGCCTGACGGTCAAGGACGTTTCGGGTATCGGCAAGGACGACGGGCACAATCCGGTGATCGTGCTGGAGTCGAAGGGCGGTACCGTGACGCAGCAGGAAACCGGCGCGCTGGACGCTGGCGGCCTGGTGCTGCTTGGTGACGGTGCGACCCATGACCTGGACAACGCCGACAACCGCATTGGCACCATTGCCAGCGACACCGGCTCGGTCTCCTATGGCGTGGCGCCGGGGCAGACGCTGACGGTGGGCACGGTGACGACGCGCGAGGGCCAGACGTACACCGGCATGGTCAACGAGCGGGACACCAGCCTGACCGCCGACGAAATCGACATCGCCGCGACCATCAGCACCCAGAATGGCGGCACGCTGGCCCTGAAGCAGAAGACGCCGGGCCTGGACATCCATCTGGGCGGTCCGGATACGGAGATCGTTGCCGATGGCGATCCGCTCCGACTGTCGCAGGCGGATCTGGACAACGTCAAGGACGGCTTCGGCAAGATCGCGATCGGCGACGGCAACACCCGCAACATCACGGTGGATGCCAATACTGGCGTGACGCTGAAGGATGACGTCGCACTGACCGCCGGCGGCAAGTTCGACCTGCAGGGCAACCTGAGCCTCGTCGATCCGCAGGGCAAGGACGAAGACGACACCATCGGCAACGGCCTCGTACTGACTGTGGATGCTCGCCAAGGGGCCACGCAGGCCGACGGCGCCGTCATCCAGGCCGACGAACTGGCGCTGCGCGGCGACGGCGAGTTTGCGCTGGGCCGCGGCGCGCACGAGGTCGGCGTGATTGCAGCCGATGTCGGCGGTCTCGACTTCACCAGCGGCGGCGCGCTGACCGTGGGCACGGTCGATGGAACGACAGGCATCACGTCCGAGGAAGCGGTAGCGCTGCGCAGCGGCGGTGCGCTGGACATCCAGCAGGGCATCACGGTGACGGCGGGCACGGGGGAAGGCGGTAGCGATACCGGTACCCACCATGACGGCGACCGTACCAGCGACACCATCACGCTAGAGGCAGCCGGCCCCGTGACTCAGGGCGTCAACGGCAAGCTGGACGCGCATGGCCTCGCGCTGCTCGGGGGCGACGGCATCGATTACGCGCTGGACCGGGCCAATAACCGGATCGACGTGATCGCGAGCGATGCCGGCAAGGTCAACTTCAACAATACCGGCAATGCCGAGGTGGGCACGCTGTCCGGGAAGAAGGCGGACGGCACGTCGTACACCGTGGTCGGCGTCGATAACAGCGGCGACGTCAGCATCAAGACCGATGGCGACCTGTCGATCGGCGAGCAACTGGCTTCGACCGGCAACGTGTTCCTGAATGTCGGTGGCAAGACGACGCAGGACGCCGAAGGGAGCATCCGTGCCGACGGCTTGGCATTGAGCGGCGGCGACTACGCGTTGAACAACGCCGGCAACATCGTCGGCGACATCGCCAGCGATGCCGGCAAGGTGTCGTTCACGGGCAGCGGCGGCCTGAAGGTCGGCACGCTGACCGAGACCGATGGCAATGGCAACGTGGTTCGCGAGGTCACCGGCGTCAACAACACCGGCGACGTCAGCATCGCCACCAATGGCAACCTGTCGATCGGCGAACAACTTGCCTCCACCGGCAACGTGTTTCTCGACGTGGCTGGCAAGACGACGCAGGACGCCGAAGGGGTGATCAAGGCCAATGGCCTGGCGCTGAGCGGTGGTGACTACGCGCTGAACAACGGCGGCAACACCGTCGGCGACATCGCGAGCAACGCCGGCAAGGTGTCGTTCACGGGCAGTGGCGACCTGAAGGTGGGTACGCTGACCGAGACCGACGGCGGCGGCAACGTGGTCCGTACGGTCACCGGCGTCAACAACAGCGGCGACGTCAGCATCGCCACCAACGGCAACCTGTCGATCGAAGAGCAGCTGGCTTCGACCGGCAACGTGTTCCTGAACGTCGGTGGCAAGACCACGCAGGATGCCGAGGGTGTGATCAAGGCCAATGGCCTGGCGCTGAGCGGTGGCGACTACGCGCTGAACAACGGCGGCAACATCGTTGGCGATATCGCCAGCGATGCCGGCAAGGTGTCGTTCACGGGCAGTGGCAACCTGAAGGTCGGCAAGCTGACCGAGACCGATGGCAACGGCAACGTGGTGCGCACGGTCACCGGCGTCAACAACACCGGTGACGTCAGCATCGCCACCAACGGCAACCTGTCGATCGAAGAGCAGCTGGCTTCGACCGGCAACGTGTTCCTGAACGTCGGTGGCAAGACGACGCAGGATGCCGAAGGCGTGATCAAGGCCAATGGTCTGGCGCTGAGCGGCGGCGACTACGCGCTGAACAACGGCGGCAACATCGTCGGCGACATCGCCAGCAACGCCGGCAAGGTGTCGTTCACGGGCAGTGGCGACCTGAAGGTGGGTACGCTGACCGAGACCGATGGCAACGGCAACGTGGTGCGCACGGTCACCGGCGTCAACAACAGCGGCGACGTCAGCATCAATACCGCCGGCAGCCTGACCATCGACGAGCAGCTCGCGTCGAGCGGCAACGTGTTCCTGAACGTTGGTGGCAAGACGAGCCAGGACAGCGAAGGCGTGATCAAGGCCAATGGCCTGGCGCTGACTGGCGGCGACTACGCGCTGAACAACGGCGGCAACATCGTTGGCGATATCGCCAGCAACGCCGGCAAGGTGTCGTTCACGGGCAGCGGCGACCTGAAGGTCGGCACGCTGACCGAGACCGATGGCAACGGCAACGTGGTCCGTACGGTCACCGGCGTCGACAACACCGGTGACGTCAGCATCGCCACCAACGGCAACCTGTCGATCGGCGAACAACTCGCCTCCACCGGCAACGTGTTTCTTGACGTGGCTGGCAAGACCACGCAGGACGCCGAAGGCGTGATCAAGGCCGATGGCCTGGCGTTGAGCGGTGGCGACTATGTGCTGAACAACGGCGGCAACATCGTTGGCGATATCGCCAGCGATGCCGGCAAGGTGTCGTTCACGGGCAGTGGCGACCTGAAGGTCGGCAAGCTGACCGAGACCGACGGAAACGGAACCGTGGTGCGCACGCTCACTGGCGTGAACAACACCGGCGACGTCAGCATCGCCACCAACGGCAACCTGTCGATCGAAGAGCAACTGAGCACGACCGGCAATGTGTTCCTGAATGCGGGCGGCAAGACGACGCAGGGCGCGGAAGGCGTGATCAATGCCAATGGCTTGGCATTGATCGGTGGCGACTATGTGCTGAACAACGGTGGCAACATCGTTGGCAACATCGCCAGCGATGCCGGCAAGGTGAGCTTTGCCAACAGCGGAAACCTGAAGGTTGGCACGCTGACCGAGACCGACGGCAACGGCGACACGGTACGCACGGTCACCGGCGTCAACAACACCGGCGACGTCAGCATCGCCACCAACGGCAACCTGTCGATCGAAGAGCAACTGAGCACGACCGGCAATGTGTTCCTGAATGCGGGCGGCAAGACGACGCAGGGCGCGGAAGGCGTGATCAAGGCCAATGGTCTGGCGTTGAGCGGTGGCGACTATGCGCTGAACAACGGTGGCAACACCGTCGGCAACATCGCCAGCGATGCCGGCAAGGTGAGCTTTGCCAACAGCGGCAACCTGAAGGTGGGCACGCTGACCGAGACCGACGGCAACGGCAACCATGTTCGCACGGTCACCGGCGTCAACAACACCGGCGATGTCAGCATCGCGACCCATGGCGACCTGTCGATTGAAGAGCAACTGAGCACGACCGGCAACGTGTTCCTGAACGCCGGTGGCAAGACCACGCAGGACGCGGAAGGCGTGATCAAGGCCGATGGCCTGGCGTTGCGCGGTGGCGACTATGTGCTGAACAACGGTGGCAACATCGTCGGCGATATCGCCAGCGATGCCGGCAAGGTCAGCTTTACCAATAGCGGCAACCTGAAGGTCGGCACGCTGATCGAGACCGATGGCAACGGCGACACGGTACGCACGGTCACTGGCGTGAACAACACCGGTGACGTCAGCATCGCCACCAACGGCAACCTGTCGATCGAAGAGCAACTGAGCACGACCGGCAATGTGTTCCTGAACGCGGGCGGCAAGACGACGCAGGGCGCGGAAGGCGTGATCAATGCCAATGGCTTGGCATTGATCGGTGGCGACTATGTGCTGAATAACGGTGGCAACACCGTCGGCGACATCGCCAGCACCGCCGGCAAGGTGAACTTTGCCAATAGCGGCAACCTGAAGGTGGGCACGCTGACCGAGACCGACGGCAACGGCAACCATGTTCGCACGGTCACCGGCGTGAACAACACCGGCGATGTCAGCATCGCGACCCATGGCGACCTGTCGATCGAAGAGCAACTGAGCACGACCGGCAATGTGTTCCTGAATGCGGGTGGCAAGACCACGCAGGACGCGGAAGGCGTGATCAAGGCCAATGGTCTGGCTCTGACTGGCGGTGACTACGCGCTGAACAACGGTGGCAACCTGGTTGGCGACATCGCCAGCGATGCCGGCAAGGTCAGCTTCACCAACAGCGGCAACCTGAAGGTTGGCACGCTGACCGAAACCGATGGCAATGGCAACGATGTTCGTACGGTCACCGGTGTCAACAACACTGGCGACGTCAGCATCAACACCGACGGCAACCTGACCATCGACGAGCGGCTCGCTTCCAGCGGCAACGTGTTCCTGAACGTTGGTGGCAAGACCACGCAGGACGCGGAAGGCGTGATCAAGGCCAATGGTCTGGGTCTGACTGGCGGTGATTACGCACTGAACAACGGCGGCAACACCGTCGGCGACATCGCCAGCAATGCGGGCAAGGTGTCGTTCACGGGCAGTGGCGACCTGAAGGTTGGCACGCTGATCGAGACCGATGGCAACGGCGACACGGTACGCACGGTCACCGGCGTCAACAACACCGGCGACGTCAGCATCGCGACCAGCGGCAACCTGTCGATCGAAGAGCAGTTGGCCTCCACCGGCAACGTGTTCCTGAACGCCGGTGGCAAGACAACGCAGGACGCCGAAGGCGTGATCAAGGCCAATGGCCTGGCGTTGAGCGGTGGCGACTATGTGCTGAACAACGGTGGCAACATCGTTGGCGATATCGCCAGCGATGCCGGCAAGGTGAGCTTCACCAACAGCGGAAACCTGAAGGTTGGCACGCTGACCGAAACCGATGGCAACGGCAACGATGTTCGCACGGTCACCGGCGTGAACAACACCGGCGATGTCAGCATCGCGACGAATGGCGACCTGTCGATCGGCGAGCAACTGAGCGCGACCGGCAACGTGTTCCTGAACGTCGGAGGCAAGACGACCCAAGACACCGAAGGCGTGATCAAGGCCGATGGCTTGGCGTTGAGCGGCGGCGACTACGCGCTGAACAACGGTGGCAACATCGTTGGCGATATCGCCAGCGATGCCGGCAAGGTCAGCGTTACCAACAGCGGCAACTTGAAGGTCGGCACGTTGACCGAGACCGATGGCAACGGCAACGACGTCCGTACGGTCACCGGTGTCAACAACACTGGCGATGTCAGCATCAACACCGACGGCAACCTGACCATCGACGAGCAGCTCGCTTCGAGCGGCAACGTGTTCCTGAACGTTGGTGGTAAGACCACGCAGGACGCGGAAGGCGTGATCAAGGCCAATGGTCTGGGTCTGACTGGCGGTGATTACACGCTGAACAACGGTGGCAACACCGTCGGCGACATCGCCAGCACCGCCGGCAAGGTGAACTTTGCCAATAGCGGCGACCTCAAGGTTGGAACGCTGACCGAGACCGATGGCAACGGCAACCATGTTCGCACGGTCACCGGCGTGAACAACACCGGCGATGTCAGCATCGCGACCCATGGCGACCTGTCGATCGAAGAGCAACTGAGCACGACCGGCAACGTGTTCCTGAATGCGGGTGGCAAGACCACGCAGGACGCGGAAGGCGTGATCAAGGCCAATGGTCTGGCTCTGACTGGCGGTGACTACGCGCTGAACAACGGTGGCAACCTGGTTGGCGACATCGCCAGCGATGCCGGCAAGGTCAGCTTCACCAACAGCGGCAACCTGAAGGTTGGCACGCTGACCGAAACCGATGGCAATGGCAACGATGTTCGTACGGTCACCGGTGTCAACAACACTGGCGACGTCAGCATCAACACCGACGGAAACCTGACCATCGAGGAGCAGCTCGCTTCCAGCGGCAACGTGTTCCTGAACGTCGGTGGCAAGACGACGCAGGACGCTGAAGGCGTGATCAAGGCCAATGGTCTGGGTCTGACTGGCGGTGATTACGCGCTGAACAACGGCGGCAACACCGTCGGCGACATCGCCAGCAATGCGGGCAAGGTGTCGTTCACGGGCAGTGGCGACCTGAAGGTCGGCACGCTGATCGAGACCGACGGCAACGGCGACACGGTACGCACGGTCACCGGCGTCAACAACACCGGCGACGTCAGCATTGCGACCAACGGCAACCTGTCGATCGAAGAGCAGTTGGCCTCCACCGGCAACGTGTTCCTGAACGCCGGTGGCAAGACAACGCAGGACGCCGAAGGCGTGATCAAGGCCAATGGTCTGGCGTTGAGCGGTGGCGACTATGCGCTGAACAACGGTGGCAACTTCGTTGGCGACATCGCCAGCAACGCCGGCAAGGTGAGCTTTGCCAACAGCGGCGACCTGAAGGTCGGTACGCTGACCGAGACCGACGGCAACGGCAACGTGGTGCGCAAGGTCACCGGCGTCAACAACACTGGCGACGTCAGCATCAACACCGCCGGCAGCCTGACCATCGACGAGCTGCTCGCGTCGACCGGCAACGTGTTCCTGAACGTCGGTGGCAAGACGACGCAGGACGCCGAAGGCGTGATCAAGGCCAATGGTCTGGCGCTGACTGGCGGCCACTACGCGCTGAACAACGGTGGCAACATCGTTGGCGACATCGCCAGCAACGCCGGCAAGGTGAGCTTTGCCAACAGCGGCGACCTGAAGGTCGGTACGCTGACCGAGACCGATGGCAATGGCAACGTGGTGCGCGAGGTCACCGGCGTCAACAACGCTGGCGACGTCAGCATCGCGACCAACGGCAACCTGTCGATCGGCGAACAACTTGCCTCCACCGGCAACGTGTTCCTCGACGTGGCTGGCAAGACCACGCAGGACGCCGAAGGGGTGATCAAGGCCAATGGTCTGGCTCTGAACGGTGGCGACTACGCGTTGAACAACGCCGGCAACATCGTTGGCGACATCGCCAGCAACGCCGGCAAGGTGAGCTTTGCCAACAGCGGCGACCTGAAGGTCGGCACGCTGACCGAGACCGACGGCAACGGCAACGTGGTCCGTACGGTCACCGGCGTCAACAACACCGGCGACGTCAGCATCGCCACCAATGGCAACCTGTCGATCGGCGAACAACTCGCCACCACCGGCAACGTGTTCCTCGACGTGGCTGGCAAGACGACGCAGGACGCCGAAGGGGTGATCAAGGCCAATGGCCTGGCGCTGAGCGGTGGTGACTACGCGTTGAACAACGGCGGCAACACCGTCGGCGACATCGCGAGCAACGCCGGCAAGGTGTCGTTCACGGGCAGTGGCGACCTGAAGGTGGGTACGCTGACCGAGACCGACGGCAACGGCAACGTGGTCCGCACGGTCACCGGCGTCAACAACACTGGCGACGTCGGCATCAATACCGCCGGCAGCCTGACGATCGACGAGCAGCTCGCGTCGAGCGGCAACGTGTTCCTGAACGTCGGTGGCAAGACGACGCAGGACGCCGAAGGCGTCATCAAGGCCAATGGCTTGGCGCTAACTGGCGGCGACTACGCGCTGAACAACGGTGGCAACATCGTCCGCGACATCGCCAGCACCGCCGGCAAGGTGAGCTTTGCCAACAGCGGCGACCTGAAGGTCGGCACGCTGACCGAGACCGACGGCAACGGCAACGTGGTCCGTACGGTCACTGGCGTGAACAACACCGGCGACGTCAGCGTCGCGGCCAACGGCAATCTGTCGATCGAAGAGCAGTTGGCTTCGACCGGCAACGTGTTCCTCGACGTGGGCGGTAAGACCACGCAGGACGCGTCGAAGGGCGGCATTCGCGCAGCGGGCCTGGCGCTGAAGGGCGGCGACTTCGATCTGGACGATGGCAGCAACCTCGTTGGCCAGATCGCCAGCCGTGCTCGCGATTTGAGCTTTGCCGGCCAGGGTGACCTGACCATCGGCGCGCTGACCGAGTACGCCATCAGCGATGGTGCGCAGATCGATCGGATTGTTGGCATCGCCAACACCGGCAAGGTTCGTGTGACTACGCCGGACGGCGACATCGCGGTGACGCAAAACGTCGCAACGACCAGCAATGCCGCCGATGCGATCGTGCTGAATGCGGGCGCGGCCCATGCGGCAGGCGATGCCACCGGCGGCGACGTGATCGTCGCTGCAGGCCGGACGATCGAGGCCGGTGCAGGCGGGCGCGCGGTGATTTACACCGGCAGCGTCGCGGGCAGCGCGGGCGTCGTCGATGCGGTCGGCAGCGGCACCGGAAACTTCCGGTACAACAGTTCCGAGACGGAGAGCAACTTCGGCCGTCCGCTGGGCGCGACCGGAACCTATGCGATCTATCGCGAGCAGCCCAAGATCGTGGTGTCGACCAACGGCCAGACCACCACGCAGAAGCTCTACGACGGCAAGCCGGTGTTCGACGGCGGCGGCATGGCGGGCTTCGACGTCAGCGGCCTGGTCAACGGCGACCTGAAGGCGATGCTGGGGGATCCGACGTATCGGATCTCCGGCGTCGCGCCGGGCTCGTACCCGATCGATATCTCGCTGCTCAACGAGCTTGGCTATGCAGTGCAGAACGATCCGAACAACGCGATGCTGACCGTGCGGCCCAGCCAGACCTACGACAGCGCGATCGAAACGATCGGTGCTGTGGTCAGCAATGGCGTGTGGCAGGGCGAAGCCCATGGAGGCCTGGCTGGCCGCCGGCGCGACGACGACTATGCCGTCAGGGACCGGGCCAGCTTTGCTGTCACGGGCCTGAACCTGGTGCAGGCGGACGCGCATCTGCAAGCCGGCACGCGGGGAGCAGGCGGAGCAGCGGGTGCGGGCGGTAGTGCCGCTATCGGCGGCACGGACAGCGCCAGCGGCGACACCGTGGCGGCCAACACGGGCACGGGCGATGGCGAGGCCGCCGAACGCGGTGCGGGCCGTCCCGACTGCGTGGCTGGACAGGCTGGCGCCTGCGCCCAGTACGGTCCTCAGCCCGTCTTCGTGGTCAGGGGAGGCGTGCGACTGCCCGAGTAAGGCGGCCGCTGACTATCGCCAAACGACTACCCGACGACCGCTTCGACCCGGTTCGTTCCATATCAACAGGAAGGGCCGGCATGCCGCGGCATGCCGGCGCAATTCACAGGTTCCATCCTATGTTTTTCCGGTTCTCCCTTACCGCCATCGCGCTGTCGGTGGCGGCCGCAGCCGCCCATGCCCAGACGCCGCCCGACGCGGGCCGCATCCTGCAGGAAATGCCGATCCCCAAGCAGCCGCTGCCCGAGCGCCTCGATGTCGAGATCGACAGCACGCTGCCCGAGCCTGACGTCCATACCGCCGGTCCACAGGTATTGCTCGAGTCGGTCCGCTTCGAAGGTGCCGAGCATGTCAGCGCCGAGGCATTGCAAGCCGTGGTGGCCCCGGCCCTGGGCAAGCGCTACGACATCCATGGACTGCAGCGGCTGGCGGCGTATGTCACGCGCTTCTATCGCGAGCAGGGCTATCCGTTTGCCCGCGTCTATCTGCCCGAGCAGCGCATGAGCAACGGTGTGTTGCAGATGGCTGTGATCGAGGGCCGCTATGGCGAGGTCAAGGCGACCGCCGAAAGCGATGCGACGCTGGCCGCCGATGCCCAACCTTTCCTGTCCTCGCTGCAATCGGGCGACGTGATCAGCCGCGATGCGCTGGAGCGCGCGGTGCTGATTCTTGCCGACCAGCCGGGCATCGACGTGCGCCCGGTGATCCGGCCCGGCACGGCGATCGGCACCGGCGATCTCGAAGCACAAGTGGTTCGCACCCGTCCGTGGGACCTGGCTGCGACCTATGACAACTACGGCAACCGCTATTCCGGGCGCAACCGCGTGATGCTGCAAGGCGCCCTGTACAGCCCGTTCCGCTTCGGCGATCAGCTCAGTGCCGCGCTGATGGCGACCGACGAGGATCTGTACTTCGGCAGCATCAACTACGCGACGCCGCTGGGCAGCTCGGGGCTGCGCGGCGATATCGGCTTCGCGCATACCGATTACGCGCTGGGCGACCAGTTCGCCGACCTGCGGGCGCGCGGACGCGCGTCGATCTTCAGCGCCGGGGTTTCCTATCCGATCGTACGCACGAACCGCTTCACCTTGCTTGGCACCGCGCAGTACCAGTTCAAGGACCTGCGCGATTCGTACGAGGCGCTGGACTACCACAGCAAGAAGTCCGTCAACAGCATGGTGCTGGGCATGCGTTTCGATATGCGTGACGGTTTCGGCGGTGGTGGAATCACCTACGGCGCGGTGAACTGGGTGGCCGGATCGCTCGATATCGACTCGGCGGTGGACCGGCAGATCGATGCGATGAGCGCCCGTACCCAGGGCGGCTTCAACAAGTTCACGCTGGACGTTTCCCGCCTGCAGTCGCTGCCGGCCGGCTTCTCGCTGTATGCGCACGGCTCGATGCAATTCAGCGACAAGAATCTGGACTCCTCCGAGAGCATCAGCCTGGGCGGTGCCAATGGCGTGCGCGCCTATCCGCAGGGCGAAGGCGTGGGCGACGAAGGCGGGCTGGCCCAGTTCGAACTGCGCTATCGCGCGGGCGATTTCACGCCGTACGCGTTCTGGGATATCGGTACGGTGCGCTACAACCGCAATCCGTGGCAAGCCACTCAAAACCGCCGTACGCTGTCGGGCGGCGGCCTGGGCGTGCGCTACGCGTATCGCCAGGTGTACGTGGACGGCACGGTGGCGTGGCGCGGCACCGGCGGCGACGCGCAGGCCGACACGCGTCAGCAGGACCCGATGTTCTGGGTCACGGTGCAGTACCGCTTCTGACGCGAAACCGGGCGCGCCGCGGGCGCGCCCGATGGAGCCGCGAACAGGGCCGTCGGCCCCTGGGTCGGGCGGCGGCGGTCCGGCGCTGCGGCGGTGCAGTAAAATGTGCGATTCGCCCGCGTTGCCGGCACCTGAGCCGTCGCTCGCGCTGCCGCATTTTCCGACGCCTGTCCCAGATTCCATCGCAATATGCTCGACATCCAGCTGCTCCGCAAAGACCTCGACGCCGTGGCGCAACGCCTCGCCACGCGCGGTTTCCAACTCGACCTGGCTGCCTTCCAGGCCCTCGAAAGCGAGCGCAAGCAACTGCAGACCCGCACCGAGGAACTGCAGGCCCGCCGCAACACGCTGTCCAAGCAGATCGGCATGGCCAAGGGCAAGGGCGAGGACGCATCGGCGCTGATGGCCGAGGTCGGCGGTATCGGCGACACGCTGAAGGCATCGGCGGCGCGGCTCGACGACATCCAGGCCCAACTGCAGCAGCTGATGCTGTCGCTGCCGAATCTGCCGCACGACAGCGTGCCGGTCGGCAAGGATGAGAACGACAATGTCGAAGTGCGCCGCGTCGGCACGCCGCGCAGCTTCGATTTCGCGGTGCGCGACCATGTCGACGTGGGCGAGCGCCTCGGCCTCGATTTCGAGAGCGCGGCCAAGATCACCGGCTCGCGCTTCGCGGTGCTGCGCGGCGGCATCGCCCGCATGCATCGGGCGCTGGTGCAGCTGATGCTCGATACCCATACGCTCGAACACGGCTACACCGAGATGTACGTGCCGTACATCGTCAATGCGGCGTCGATGCGCGGCACCGGCCAGCTGCCCAAGTTCGAGGACGACCTGTTCAAGGTGCCGCGCCAGGTGGGCGGCGAGGGTGCCGACGGCGGCGAGCGGATCGAGAACTACTACCTGATCCCGACCGCCGAGGTGCCGCTGACCAATCTGATGCGCGATGCCATCGCGTCGGCCGACGAGCTGCCGCTGCGCTTTGTCGCCCATACGCCTTGCTTCCGCTCGGAGGCGGGCTCCTACGGCAAGGACACGCGCGGCATGATCCGCCAGCATCAGTTCGACAAGGTCGAGCTGGTCCATATCGTGCGCCCGGAGGAATCGTTCGACGCGCTCGAACAACTGACCGGCCATGCCGAGGCGATCCTGAAGAAGCTGGACCTGCCGTTCCGCACCATCGTGCTGTGCACCGGCGACATGGGGTTTGGCAGCACCAAGACCTACGACCTGGAAGTGTGGATCCCCGCGCAGAACACCTATCGCGAGATCAGCTCCTGCTCGAACATGGGCGACTTCCAGGCGCGCCGCATGCAGGCACGCTACCGCGCCGGCCAGGGCAAGCCCGAGCTCGTGCACACGCTGAACGGTTCCGGCCTGGCGGTCGGCCGCACGCTGGTGGCGATCCTCGAGAACTACCAGAACGCGGACGGTTCCGTCAGCGTGCCGACCGCGCTGCAGCCGTACCTGGGCGGCCTGACTCGGCTGGAACCGGAAGCCTGAAGCCGGCGACGCCCGGTGCAGGAAGTCATGCGCAAAAAAGCGCCGACCCTCTTGCAGTCCGTTTTTGACTTCTCTATAATCTCGGTTTCGCCGCAACGCGACCAGTTCAGGAGAGGTGGCAGAGTGGTCGAATGTACCTGACTCGAAATCAGGCGTACCGGCAACGGTACCGTGGGTTCGAATCCCACCCTCTCCGCCAGTAGTGCAAAACCCCCGAAGGCCTGCCTTCGGGGGTTTTTGTTTTTGGGCGGTGCCTTCTTTTAGGCGAGGTCCTCGCAGCCGGGCAGTGGGTCTTCCAATGGCATCCCTAGTGCCCTTCGATACAACCAGGCGACGAGGTCATCGAGGCTGGCCTCGCGGATTTTCATGGAAAGCCGCCCAGGCACATCGCCGAACTCCTTGCGGATGGATAGCTGGAGGAGCAGTGCCACCATCTCGCGTCTGCCTTCGGCCTGGCCCTCACGATATCCGTGCATCCGGCCATCCACCCATTCGCGCGATTGGAGTTCGAATTTCCCGGCCTTCACCAAGTCTTCAAGCTGCTGCTGCAGTTGTTCTAGCGGGGACTGCCTTTCAGATTGCTTTTTAGACATGGGCCGACGCCTCGATGTGCTCACTGAAAATGTCGTCGAGGCAATGGGCCGCGTCCAGCCGATCCACCCAGACTTCGAGTTGTTCGGCGTCGGCTCCCGCGATGCATGACGCAATGTCCGGCGGTAGCGGGCCAAATCGCTGTGTCAGCACCTTCTGCAGCACGTATGCCTCCCCCTCCATCTTCCCTTGCAAGATTCCTTTCTGCCTCAACTCGTTTAGCGACTGTACGAAGCTCATATTGACCTCCTTCAAATTGACCACCTCGGGCAGCAACACAATCCCGTTGCCGCGCCGATGGAGTAGTTGACGCATCCAGATCGAGAAAATCCGGTGCAGTTCGACGTCTCCGTCGATCATCCCGTTCAGCTGATCCACCAGTTTCGGAAGGAACTCGATGGGCATATAAAGGTAGAGCGAGTCGTCGTCGGCACGGACGCGCCACACCACATCGTTGGCGCGTTGGCGCAAGTTGTCACCAACGTATTGCGGGGGTATTTTTTCCAGCGTTTCGAAATCGAGGCTGCGCAGCCAGTCGTCCTCGATGAATGCGGTGAACCGTTCGCGCACCAGTTCGGTCGCGGAAAACAGCGGCCTGTAGCAAGAGTCGTAAGTCAGAACCATGATCGGCGATGCTTGGGTTGAGACCTGCGTAGCTTGCCGTTCGGCCGACTTCCAAGCTTCTGGAAAATGCACGCACTTTACGTTTCGGTCTGAGGCGCGCGCAGAATGAGAAAAGTCCGCATCGGCGCGTGAGCGCCGATGCGGACTTCTTGCCGCGAGGGACCGAAAAGACTTACTGGAACGCCTTGTCGTTCGGATTCGCGAACAACTCCTTCATCTCCGCCGACAGCGGGTAGTTCATGTTGATGTTGCGCGGCGGGATCGGCGATTGGAACCACTTCTTGTACAGCTGCTCCGCCTTGCCCGACTTCATCAGGTCGGCGATCACGCCGTCGGCGAGCGCCTTGAACTGCGGATCGTCCTTGCGCAGCATGCAGGCGTAGTTCTCCGTCTGCAGCGGCGTGCCGGACACGGTCCATTCGCCCGGATTCTTGGCCTTGGTCAGTTCGCCGTACAGCAGCGGCTCGTCCATGACAAAGGCGACCGCGCGGCCGGACTCGAGCATCAGGAAGGCCTGGCCGTGGTCCTTGGCGCCGGTCAGGTTCATGTTCATCGCCTTTTCGCCGTTCATCTTGACCAGCAGGCGCTCGCCGGTGGTGCCGGCGGTGGTCACCACGTTGCGGCCCTTCAGGTCATCGAAGTCCTTCACGCCGGCGTCCTTGCGCACCAGCATGCGGATGCCGTAGACGAACAGGCTGTTGGTGAAGCCGACCTGCTTCTGGCGTTCGAGATTGTTGGTGGTCGAGCCGCATTCGAGATCGATGGTGCCGTTCTGCATCAGCGAGATGCGGTTCTGCGAGGTGATCGGAATCATCCGCACCTGCAGGTTCGGCATGTTCAGCTGCGTCTTCACCTTGTCGACGATGGCCATCATGATCTCGTGCGAATACCCCATGACCTCGCGGCCATTGGTATAGGAGAACGGGATCGACGATTCGCGATGGCCCAGGGTGATCACGCCGTTCTGCTTGATCTTGGCCAGCGTGTCGTTCTGCTGGGCATGGGCGGCGCCGATGGTGCCGAACGCACCGTAAGCGAGCGCGGCGGTCAGCAGGGCGGCCAGCGCGGGCCGCAGCGAACGGCGCGCCTGTCGTGGTGCGATGCGGGTGGCGGTAGGCAGTTTCATGGTCAGGCTCTCCTTGGTTGTGGAACGGCTCTTGTTGAAACGCGACATCGGTTGTGCTGCTAGCAAGGGCCGTGCAAGCGGCGGCTCCTCGTTCCGCTCTTCGGTGCTACGCGCCGGCAATGACCCGCTACGCCAGCGTCGCGCTGTAGTCCGCGGGATCGACTGCGGGCGGCCGTCCCGCCATCGTATCCGCCAGCAGGCCCGCGCTGCCCATCGCCAGCGTAAACCCCAACCCGCCGTGGCCGATATTGAGCCACAGGTTGCGCAGGCGCGACTGTCCGATCAGTGGCAGACCGCTCGGCGTGGCGGGACGCAGCCCGGCCCAGGGTTGCAGGTCGGACAAGGGGCGGTCGCCGGCGATGCCGCCGAATACCGAGCGGGTCTCGTCGAGCAGCGTGGCCGCGCGGCGTTCGTCGATCCGGGTATCGGGCCGCGTCAGGTCGGCCATGCCGGCCACGCGCAGCGTATTGCCGATGCGGGCATAGACGATCTTGCGGGCAAAGTCGGTAACGCTGATATGGGGTGCCTGCGCGCCGGTACCGACCGGGACGGTGATGCTGTACCCCTTCAGCGGCCACAGCGGCGCGCGCAGCCCGAGCGGCCGCAGCAGCGTCGCGCTGCCGATGCCGCCCGCCAGCACCACCGCATCGGCGGCCTCGAAGCCGCCGTCGGTATGCACGCCGCGGGCGGCGTCGCCCTGGCGCTCGATCGCGCGGACCGCGGTGCCGAAGCGCAGCGACACATTGGGATGCTGGCGCAGCAGATTGGCGAGTCCGACGCAGAAGCGGTGGCAATCGGCCACCTCCTCGCTGGGCGTATGAATGGCGCCGGCGATCTGGTCGCGGATGCCGGCCAGCGCCGGCTCCAGCGCGACGCAGGCGTCGCGGTCCAGCGCGTGCTGCTCGCTGCCGAGGCCGGCCTGAAAGTCCAGCAGCCGGCGCGCCGCGTCGAAGCTGGCTGTGTCGCGATGGACGATCAGCTTGCCGCGCCGCGCAAAATCGAACTCGATTTCGTGGCGGTCCAGGAAGGCGCGCATGCAGTCGCGCGAATGGAAGGCCAAGCGCAGCAGCTTGCGCGTGGTGGCATCGCTGCGCGAGGCATTGCAGGCGCCGACGAAGGCGGCGAGCCAGCGCCATTGGGCCGGGTCCAGCCGCGGCCGCCAGCGCAGTGGTGCGTCGCGGCGCAGCAGCCAGCCGGGCACCTTGGCCAGCACGCCGGGGCCGGCCAGCGGCGCGACATAGCTGTAGCTGAGCTGCCCGCCGTTGGCGAAGCTCGTCTCCAGCCCCGGACCGTCGCGCCGTTCCAGCACCGTGACCTCATGGCCGTCGTTGGCCAGCTGCCAGGCGGTGGCCATGCCAACCACGCCGGCGCCGGTGATTACCACCTTCATTGCCGTATCCGTCCCTACGATTTGCGATCCCGCAAGGGTAGAGCAGGGCGGGCCGGCTGCCCAATGCGAAGACGTGCCAGAATATGTCTTTCGGCTATACCCTGCCCGGGCCTCCCGGGATTCCGATGCGACTGCGACAAATCGAGGTCTTCCGCGCCGTGATGCTGACCGGCACCGTCAGCGAGGCGGCGCGGCTGCTGCACGTCTCGCAGCCGGTGGTCACGCGCGTGCTGCAGCATGCGGAGGCCTCGCTCGGCTTCCGGCTGTTCGACCGCGCCAAGGGCCGGCTGCGGCCGACTCCCGAGGCCACCGCGCTGTACGGCGATGTCGAACGGCTATATGGCGAGATCGACCGCGTGCGGCGCGTCTCCGAGAGCCTGCGCCACAAGGGCGCCGGCCGGCTGCGCGTGGCGGCGACGCCGAGCCTGGCCGATCCGTTGCTGGTGCCGGCGCTGCAGCGCTTCTGTGCTCGTCATCCCGACACCCAGGTGCAGGTGCTGACCCACCATACCGACGAGATCGTGCAGGGCCTGCTGCGCAACCAGATCGATATCGGCTTCGCCTTCGCGCCGCCGCCGCACGAGGCGATCGCCGCGCACACGGTGGCCGAAGGCCGCATGCTGCTGGCAGTGCCGCGCGGCCAGCCGCTGTCCGGCGCGACGCGGCGCACGCCGCTGCCGATGGCCAGGCTGATGGATCGGGCCTTCATCGGCTACGACGACCACAGTTCGCTCGGCCTGATGGTGCGCCAGCTGCTGGCGCGCAACGCGCTGGAGCCGCATTCGACGCTGGAAGTCCAGACCTATTCGCTGGCGCGCAAGCTGGTCGAGAGCGGGCTGGGCGTGGCGCTGCTCGATCAGTACACCGCACTGGGCAGCGATCCGCAGACCGTCTCGCTGCACGAGATCCAGCCCGCGATGTCCTTCGAGATCCAGATGCTGCGCGCCAGCCACCGCGGTATTCCGAGCCTGGCCGACCAGTTGCGCGAGCGCTTTGCCGAGGTCGCGAACGAACTGGCGGGGCGGCTGGACCGCCGTCTGTCGGCGCCGGCGGTCGCCTTCGAGCACGCCCTCAAATAGTTGCTTGAATCGCCTCGTCGAATTCGGCCCTCAACGCAGCGTCAGGCTGGCATGCGCGCCTTCGACGAAGCGCACCCGCAGCCGCGGACCGTGCTTGCGCAGCGCGGCGTCGGCCCAGCGCTGGACCTGCTCCATGTGGGCGATATGGCTTTGCTGCGTTTGTGCGGCGGCGGTGGTGTTGAACCAGAACGTGAATGGTCGCGAGTCGGCTTGCGGCGCGCGTGCCCGCTGGTCCGCCGGGCCGACGCGCGAGGCCAGCAAGGCATCGAGCACCGCCAGCTCCGGATTGGAGTGCGCGCCGTTGCCGCAGAACAGGTAGTGGTCGGCCGACACCGTGCGGCAGAATGCCGGCGACATGTTGTGCTCGGAGCCGTGATGCTGGACCTTCAGCACGTCAAGGTGCAGCGCGCCGTCGCGCAGCAGTTCGGCCTGCTTGAGCCCGGCCAGGATCATGTCCGGATGGGCGTCGCCGGTCAGCAGCACGCGACGGTCTTCCTCCTCGACCAGCAGGATCAGCGACGCAATGTTCGGTGTGGTGACGCCCTGATACGACGGCGTGCCCTCCCACTCGCGCAGGTCGAACGGATCGTCGGCCCGGCCGCCCGCCATCGCCAGCAGCCCGCTGGCATAGCGGTCGCGGATGGCCTGCGCGCGCAGCCGATTGGCGGGATCGCGCAGCCAGTGGTTCCAGCCCTCGCGCAGCCGCTTCAGCTCCGCCGCGGTGGGGGCGAGCACGCGGATGCGCAGCGATCCCAGCGACTGCACCGGTGCGTCGGGCCGCGCGACGATCAGCTTGCCGGCAGGGGCCGCGGTCGGTGCCACGCCCGGCGCCATGGCCTCGCCCAACGGCGCATTCAACGGAATATCGAGCAGATCCGCCTTGACCAGCCGGGATACCCGCAGTGCCTGCGGCACCGAATTGGCAATGCGCGCGTACTCGCGCCCCAGCACCTCGAGCGGCGCGACATGGCTGGCCCGCAGCGCCCGCGCGCTGGCCGCCAGCAGCGTGTGGATCGGTCCCGCATTGGCACCGATCTGATCGTGGAAGGCGTTGTGCCACAGCGCGCCGATGCGCGGCACGCGCCGCGACTGCGGCTTGGCGGGCGGATCGCCGCGTTCCGCGTGGTAGTCGTAGACCTTCCATTCGAGCGCGGCCTCGAGCATCGCCAGCACGCCGCCCAGATGATCGTCGTCGATATGGGAGACGTAGACCAGATCGAGCATGGCGTCGTCGCGCGCGAGCCTCTCCAGCGACGGCGCGACGAAATCGCGCATCGCCGCGCCGGTGCCGCCGTCGCACAGCATGCGGTGGCCCGATGCCGCCTCGATCAGCAGGCAGTCGCCCTGATAGGACTGGAACAGGCGGATCTTCATGCGCGCCTCCGCGCCGGTGGGTCGCGTCGCTCGATGCGCTCATCGAAGGCGCGCGCCTCCTCGATGGCGGCGACCGGGTCGATCAGGCCGTAGCCCGCATCGTTGCGCCAGGCGTAGTCATGCGAGGGCAGTGGGCGCGCGGTGCGCCGCAGGATCCCCAGGCATTGCGCCGCCGTCAGCGTCGGCTTGGCGGCCAGCATCAGCCCGATCACGCCGCACACGTAGGGACTGGCCATGCTGGTGCCGGTCATCGCGACCCAGCCGCCGCCCTCGACGAAGCCGTTGGCGGCGACGATGCCGGTGCCCGGCGCGCAGACGTCGGGCTTGTTGCGCCCGTCGCGCGTCGGGCCCTGGCTGCTGGAGATATGGACTCGCGCCTGCTCCGCGTCGGCATTGGCCACGCCGATGACCCAATGCGCGCAGGCCAGTGAATTGATCGAGTGCGAATCGACGTTGGTAGCCTCGGCGAAGAACGACGGGAACCGGTAGGCCGCCAGCTCGCGCCGGCGCTGCAGCTCCATCGGATCGTCGCGCTCGATCCACGCGTGAAAGCGGCCGTCGCGGATCTCGTCGCCATGCAGCCGCACCTTCCACACGCCGGCCGTGATCGGCGTATAGGCGCGCGCATCGAGGAAGGGCGACAGGTAGACGCCGATGTAGTTGTCGCCGTTGGACGGATGGTAAAGCTCGTTGTAGACCGACAGCACGGTGCCGTCGGCCAGCCTGCGGTTCTCGATGTACTGCCGCGGCGCGACCTCGTACCACTCGGCCGAGCCGGGCGGCTGCACCGAGACCGTGAAGCGGTCCTGCGCGCCGTACCAGATCTCCAGTTCGTTCTCGGACAGGTCGGCAATGCCGTCACCGACCACGATCCATTCGAGCTCGACCGTCAGCCCCTTTGCCGCGATCTTGCCGCTGGTATGGATGCGGCCCATGATCCAGCCGAAGCGGTCCTCGTCGGTGGGGCGCTCCTGTCCGGCATTGCCGGCCGCGATCGACATCGCGCGGCCCGGCGTGGCGAGGAATGCGTCGAGCCAGCGACAGGTACCGTTGGCGCCGTCGTGCGAGCCGCCGTTGGTCCCCAGGCTGATATTGATCGACAGCGGCAAGCCCTCCCGCTCGGCCACAGCCAGCAGATATTCGACCGCATGAACGATGCGCGAGGCATCGCTGAACGTCCAGCGCCGCGCGGCGTAGTCGTCGCCGGGCGCCTCGACGCTGATCAGCACGCCGGCGATCAGCGCGCCGGGGCACAGGCCCCGATTGCCCGCCGCGATGCTCGCCACATGCGTCGCATGCGATGCGGGCTCCTGCTGCGACTGGCGCTCCAGTTCGGTGGCGGGCGGTCCGCCCTTGCGCGCGGCCTGCAGCGCCGCGTTCAGGCGCTCGCGCGTCAGTTCGGCGCCATAGCCGAAGGCCTGCGGCGGCGGCCGGAAGTCGCCGCCCTGGTCCCAGATCGAGAGGAAGCGCGTATTGCCGTCGGCATCGAGAAAATCCGGATGCGAGAAGTCGAAGCCGCCCACATCGATGATGCCGATCAGCACACCGGCGCCGCTTTGCGGCTGGCCGTCGACCGCGACGCGCCGCGGCGTGGGTTCGATCGCCGCCGCTGCCGCCGGGCCGCGCTCGGGGCGCGGCAGCCGCAGCGACAGCGTCTCGCTGCGGTGCACGTAGCGCACGCCGTCGAGCGCGGCCAGCGCGCGCAGCGTGGAGATCGGCACGGTGGCCGCGATGAAATTGCGCCGATGCAGCAGCGGCATGGCGGGCTGCTGGCCGGGCCGGCGCCGATGGCCGGCCTCTGCCAGCATGCGGTCGATGGCGCGCAGCACATGCTCGGTATCGTCGGGCGCGCCCGGCTCGCGCGGCTCCGTTTCGACGATCACGTTGATGAAGACGTCGTCGGCCACCGGCATGGCCTGCTGCTTGGGCCGCGTCACGCGGCCGCGATGCACCGCCAGGCAGTGGTAATCGCTGAGGCCGGCGGCAAAGCGGTCGCGTTCCTGCTGCTCGATCGTCAGCCGGCGCTCGGCCGGTTCGGGCAGCGCGGACTTGCGGGTGACCACGCATTGCGAGTACTGCGCGCGCAGCTGGTTGACCGGCTCGCTGCCGTTGCTGACCTGGCGCAGCTTGGGATGCAGATGCTGCAGGGGCGGGGTATTGTCGCGTGGCATCGGGGTTCTCTCCTCGTCGCGCTGGCTACATAGCCTAACGGCTTCGTGCCGGCACGGCCACTGCAAAATTTTCAAGCGTGAGTTCAGCGCGATTGCCGCCCGGCTGCGATCTATCCGCGATCCGGGCAGGCGGCGTTCTATCATGCGGACTGACGCGGTGTTTGTACTCTGTCCCGATGACACGGCCGTTGCCGCGATCAAACAGGAAAACCCGGAACCTGCCCATGCTTGCATTGACCATGAGAACGACGACGAGATTGATCACGAGATTGAGGACACGATGGACGAGCTGATCGAGGCCTGGCCCGCTTGGCTGCGCTTCGAGCAGCCCACGCCCGGCCTGCTGATCGGCGGCCTGGTGCTGTTCATCGTGCTGGCCGTGCTTGGGCTATGCCTCGTTCGCATCGCGCTGGTGCTGATCCATCCGGTGGTGCGGTTGCTCGATTCGCTGCGGCACGTCGCGCGCGATGCGCTGCACGCGCGGGCGGGCGAGCGCTGGCCGCGCGTGCTGAAGCTGCTGGAGCGCGAGGTCGCCGAAATCCTGCTGGTGGCGATCGCGGCCGTGGTGCTGCTCGGCAGCGGCGGCTTGCTGATCTGGCTGGCGCTGGCGGTGGCCGCCCAGACGCCGCTGGTGCGGGTAGACCAGGCGGTGTTCGCGTGGCTGCAGCAGGGACGGCAGGACTGGCTCGATGTCGCGATGACCGCCATCACCGAATTCGGCGGCGCGCGCATCTCGGTGGCGATCGGCATTGCGGTGTTCGGCTGGCTGGCGTGGCGCCGTGCCTGGGCCGCCGCGGTCTATTGGACGATCGCGCTGATCGGCGCGCGCGCCTGCGTGCTGGTGCTCAAGTACGGCCTGGCGCGCGGCCGGCCGGCCAGCATCTACGGCGGCGTCGAGTCGTTCTCGTTTCCGAGCGGTCACGCGACCAGCAGCATGGTCACCTACGGCTTTCTGGCCTTTCTGCTCTGCGTGCGGCAGCCCTGGCGCGTGCGCATCCCGGTGCTGGCGGTGACGGCGACCGTGGTGGTCGCCATCGGCCTGTCGCGGCTCTACCTGGGCATGCACTGGCTGTCGGACGTGGTGGCGGGCTACGCGCTCGGCATGGCGTGGATCGTGATGCTGGCGACCGCCTATCTGACACTGCATGTGCCGGCCAAGCTCGCGCCGGCCCCGCTGGCCGGCGTCGCCGCGGCCGCGGCGCTGGCGATGGGGGCGTGGGTGGCCGTCTATCATCTGCCCCACAATGTGGAGCGCTACCGCGATGCCGCTAAGGCCGTGCCCGTTGCGCCGGCGCCGGAGAAGGGGCGGGGGCCGGCTCGGCTGGATCGGCCGCTGGAGGGACCGCCGGCGCCGGCGCCGGCGTCGACGATGGTGCCGATTGCGACGATGCCGGTGTCGGCGTAGTACCAGCGGCGTTGCCCCTGCCGCTGCCGCTGCCGCCGCCGCCGCCGCCGCGGCCCGCAGGCAACCGCGACACCAGCAGCTGGTCGATCTTGTGGTGGTCGATGTCGAGCACCTCGAAGCGGTAGCCCGCGGTCTCGATGAATTCGGACTTTTTCGGGATGCGTTTCAGGGTGTAGATCACCAGCCCGGCCGCGGTGTCGACGTAGTCCTCGGCCGGCAGCGCGTCCAGGTCCAGCGCCTTCTTCAGGTCCACCAGCGGCGTCACGCCGTCGACCAGCCACGAGTCCTCGTCGCGCCGCACGATCTGCTCGTCCTCCGACGAATACAGGATGTCGCCCATCAGCGCGCCGACGATATCGTCGAGCGTGACGATGCCGACCACGAGGCCGTATTCGTTCATCACCACCGCGAAGCTCTGGTGCATCTCGCGAAAGCGCGTCATCGCCTCGGACAGCGTCAGCGTGTCGGGGATCACCAGCACGTTCTTGTCGTAGTGCCGCGCCAGATTGGCGATCGCGGAATCGGCCTCGTCGGCCAGCATCGAGCGCAGGATGTCCTGCGATTCGACGAAGCCCTGCACGTCGTCCAGATCGTGGTCGCAGACCGGATATTGCGCGTGCGGATACTTGACCAGCTTGCGCCGCAGGCTGTCGGCGCTCTCGTCCAGCGCGAGGTAGACCACCTCGTCGCGCGGCGTCATGATCGCCGTCACGCTTTTGGAGTCCAGTTCGAACACGTTCTCGATCAGATGGATCTCGTGCTTGAGCAGCACGCCGGCCTCGGCGCCGGCATCGACCATCGCCGCGATATCTTCGGACGTGATCTGCTCGACCGTCTTGGTCGGCAGGCCGAGCAGCCGCAGCGCGGCATCGGCGGCGGCGTTGAACAGCCAGACCAGCGGCTTGAGTACCTTCAGAAGCCACAGCATCGGCTCGATCACCGCCAGCGCGCAGGCCTCCGGAAAGCTCATCGCGATCCGCTTCGGAATCAGGTCGGCGAACTGGATGAACAGCAGCGTGACCACCAGGAACGAGCCGATATTGGCGATGCGCTGCGCGACCGTGTCGGTGAAATAGGGCGACAGCAGCGCCAGGGCAACGTCCGACAGATGCTTCTCGCCCAGTACGCCGGCCAGGATGGCGACGGTATTGACGCCGATCTGCACGATGGTGAAGAAGTTGCCCGGCTCCTCCTTGAGCAGCATCACCTTGGTTGCGCGCCGGTCGCCACGCTCGGACAGCGTTTGCAGCTTGGTACGACGCGCGGCGGTCAGGGCGATCTCGGAGACCGAGAAGAAGGCGCTGATCAGGATCAGCAAAAGCAGGATCAGGACGAACATGGCGATGGCGGCAGGGGGCCGGTGGCTTGGGGCCGGAGGGGCGCTTCGATGATGGTGCAGGCCGATGCGGACTGTCAATGCGAACCGAACGCCGCCTGGATTGGCTGTTATATAGCCATAATAAATTGTTATTTTCGATTCGATAGCGTTTGTCTTACTCTGTGCCGGTACGCATGGGGTGCCGAACGTCTGCCGGAACGCCGGCCCAAGCGCCGTCAGGTGCATGCACTATCATGCCGTCCATCAACTTCGATTGGAGAACTCGATGACCTGGTTTCCCGCTGGCTGGATTCGCCCCCTGATCGCGGCGCCGTTGCTCGCCATGGCGATGGCCGGCGCGCATGCCGCCGATCTGCTCGACAACGTCAAGCAGGCCGGCGTACTGAAGATCGGCTTGGAGGGCACCTACCCGCCGTTCGGCTATCGCGGTGCCAACAACCAGCTCGAAGGCTTCGACGTCGACGTCGCGCGCGCGGTGGCGGGCAAGCTGGGCGTCAAGCCGGAGTTCGTCACCACCGAATGGAGCGGCATCATTGCCGGCCTGCAGGCGGGCAAGTTCGACGTGATCGTCAATCAGGTCAACGTGACGCCGCAGCGCAAGCAGGTGCTGGACTTCTCCAAGCCCTACGTCTACTCGGCCGCCCAGCTGATCCAGCGCAAGGACGACAAGCGCGAGTTCAAGTTGCTGGAGGACCTGAAGGGCAAGCGGCTGGGCGTCAGCCTGGGCAGCAACTACAACGAGCTGGCCAAGTCGGTGGCCGGCATCGACGTCAAGACGTATCCGGGCGCGCCGGAATATCTGCGCGACCTGGCCGCGCAGCGTGTCGATGCCGCGCTGAACGACCGGCTGATGGTCAACTACCTGATCAAGACCTCGAACCTGCCGCTGCGCGCCGGCGCGGTGGTGCAGGGCGGCGATACCGAGGTCGCGATCCCGTTCCGCAAGGACAATCCCAAGTTCGCGCAGGCGCTCGACCGCGCGCTCGACGATCTGCGCAAGGACGGCACGCTGACCAAGCTGTCGGTCAAGTGGTTCGGCGCGGACGTGACCAAGCCGGTCAAGTAAGCCCGCCTGCGTCGTCCCCGCGAATGCGGGGACCCAGCGACTTTCCGCGACGCTGGATTCCCGCATTCGCGGGAATGACGCGAGGGGTGTGGAAGCGTTGGCGCAAGCCAGACGGCAGTGCAAGCGCACTGCCGTTTTGTTTTTTGGGGCACCACTTTATGATTCCGACTTTGCGCGCTCTCTTGCGCGGCCACTTGCGCCCCTGATCCCGCCTGCCATGCCATCCCTTCAACTGGTAATCGATTCGCTGCCCGTGCTGCTGCAAGGCATGGTGCTGACCATCAAGTTCGCACTGTCGTCGATGGCCTTCGGGCTGGTGATCGGGCTGGTGGTTGCGCTGATGGGGATCGGCCACAACCGCGTGCTGAGGGCGATCGCACGCGTCTATGTCAGCGTGATGCGCGGCACGCCGCTGCTGGTGCAGATCTTCGTGGTGTATTACGGCCTGCCGGGCATCGGCATCGCGCTCGAACCGACCCCGGCGGGGGTGCTGACGCTGAGCCTGAATGTCGGCGCCTATCTGTCGGAGAGCATGCGCGGCGCGATCCTCGGCATTTCGCGCGGGCAATGGCTGGCGGCCTATAGCCTGGGGCTGACACCGGCGCAGACGCTGCGCTACGTGGTGGGGCCGCAGGCGCTGCGCATCGCGGTGCCGAGCCTGTCGAACAGCCTGATCAGCCTGATCAAGGACACCTCGCTGGTGTCGGTGATCACGGTCACCGAACTGCTGCGCACCACGCAGGAACTGATCGCCGCGACCTACCAGCCGCTGCCGCTCTACCTGGCCGCGGCGGCGATCTACTGGGTATTGAGCACGCTGCTGTCGTTCGTGCAGCGGCTGCTGGAGCGCAGGCTGTCGTTGCCGGGACGGCATTGAGGGGCGGGCAGGGGAGGCGGGCGCTGTTGGCCTCTCCCCCGGTCCCTTTCCCGCGAGCGGGAGAGGGGCGGAACACCGTGCGGCGCTGACCGGGGGCAACGGAGCTCAAGGCCGCGCGGGCCTGCTCCCTCTCCCGCTTGCGGGAGAGGGTCGGGGAGAGGGCAAACGCCTCAACCTGCTTCCGCGATCCGCTTCGCGATGTGGTCCAGCGCTTCCTCGACCTGATCGACCAGGATCAGGCACAGGTGGCCCGGCTGCAGGCGCCCCAGCGCGGTATCGATGGCGAGGAATTCGCCGCGGATCTCGTCGACCGCCGTGGTGCGCGTGGCGCCTTCCAGCCCTTCGCGCAGCAGCGCCAGCACTTCGCCATCGGCGCGTCCGCGCTGGCACTGGTCCTGGTACAACACCACGTCGTCGAACACGCCGCCGAGGATCTGCGTCTGGCGACGGATGTCCTCGTCGCGGCGGTCGCCGGCGCCGCTGATCACCACCATGCGGCGGCGCGCCGGCATCGTCTCGATCGCGTTGCACAGCGCCTGGATCGCGTCCGGGTTGTGGCCGTAGTCGGCGATCAGCGTGGCGCCGCGGTAGTCGAACAGATTGAAGCGGCCCGGCGCGCTGGCGGCGTCGCTGACGAAGGTCGCCAAGCCGCGACGGATCACCGACCAGTCGATGCCCAGCGCCCACGCGGCCGCGGTCGCCGACATCGCGTTCTCGACCTGGAAGCCGATGCTGCCGCCGCGCGTCAGCGGGATGTCCTTCAGCGCGATGCGCACCTGCGTGTCGCCCTCGGCCGCGACCAGATCGCCGCCGTCGGTAAACACCACGCGCTTGCCCTGCGCGCGATGCGTGGCGAGCACCGGGTGCTCGGCATCGCGGGCGAAGAAGGTCACCGCGCCGGGGCAGGCGTCGGCCATGCGCGCGACCATCGGATCGGCGGCATTGAGCACGGCCATGCCCTGCGGCGAGACGTTCTGCACGATCACGCTCTTGAGCACCGCCAGGTCTTCGACCGTGCTGATATAGGACAGCCCGAGGTGGTCGCCTTCGCCGACATTGGTCACCACCGCGACATCGCAGCGGTCGAACGCCAGCCCTTCGCGCAGCAGGCCGCCGCGCGCGGTTTCGAACACGGCCGCGTCGACGTCGGGGTGCATCAGCACGTTGCGCGCGCTGCGCGGGCCGCTGCAGTCGCCGGTGTCGATGCGCTGGCCGTTGATGTAGACGCCGTCGGTGCCGGTCATGCCCATGCGCAGGCCGCTGCCGGCCAGCAGATGGGTGATCAGCCGGACCGTGGTGGTCTTGCCGTTGGTGCCCGACACCGCGACCACCGGAATGCGGCCGTCGTCGCCGTCGGCGAACATCGTCGAGATGATCGCCTCGCCGACCGCGCGGCCCTTGCCATAGGACGGTTGCAGATGCATGCGCAGGCCCGGCGCGGCATTGACCTCGACGATGCCGCCGGCCTGTTCCTCGAAGGGCTTGAGCACGGTCTCGCAGACCGCGTCGACGCCGCAGATATCGAGGCCGACCATCTGCGCCGCGGCCACCGCGCGCGCCGCCATCTCGGGATGCACGTCGTCGGTGACATCGGTGGCGGTGCCGCCGGTCGACAGATTGGCGTTGTTGCGCAGGATCACACGCGTGCCCTTGGGCGGCACCGATTCCGCGGTCAGGCCCTGCTTGGCGAGGGTGGCCAGCGCAATATCGTCGAAGCGGATCTTGGTCAGCGAAGTCGCATGGCCTTCGCCGCGGCGCGGGTCGCGGTTGACCTCGTCGACCAGCTGGCGCACGGTATGCACGCCATCGCCGATGACCTGCGGCGGATCGCGCCGGGCCGCCGCCACCAGCTGGTTGCCGACCACCAGCAGGCGGAAATCGTGCCCCGGGATATAGCGTTCGACGATCACGTCGCTGCTGATCTCGGCCGCGACCTCATAGGCCGCCATCACTTCCTCGCGCGTGCGGATGCGCACCGCGACGCCCTTGCCCTGGTTGCCGTCGCGCGGCTTGACCACCACCGGCGCGTCGATTTCCTGCGCGACTTCCCAAGCCTCCTCGGCGCTGGACACCGAGCGGCCCAGCGGCACCGGCACGCCGGCCGCGTGCAGCAGGCTCTTGGTCAGCTCCTTGTCCTGCGCGATCGATTCGGCGACCGCGCTGGTCATATCGGTTTCCGCGGCCTGGATGCGCCGCTGGCGGCTGCCCCAGCCGAACTGCACCATGCTGCCCTGCGTGAGGCGGCGATAGGGGATGCCGCGCGCGATCGCCGCATGGACGATGGAGCCGGTGCTCGGTCCGAGGCGCACGTCCTCGTCGAGCTCGCGCAGGCGGGCCAGCGCGCTGTCCAGATCGAACGGCGTGTCGTCGCGCGCGGCGCGGCACAGCTGCTGGGCGAGATCCAGCGCGAGGCGTCCGACCTCTTCCTCGCTGTACTGCACCACCACCTGATAGGTGCCGGGCTCGACCGTGGGCGAGGTACGGCTGAAGGTCACCGGGCAACCCGCGGCCGCCTGCAGCCGTAGCGTCGCGCATTCGAGCGCATGGGCCAGCGAAGCATCGCCGTGCGCATCGTCGGGACGCAGCGGGCCGATGTCCGGGAATCGCGCGCGCAGGCGCTCCTCGAAACCCGGCAGGTCCTCGATCGTGCCGGCTTCGTCGGGGCACGCGACGATCGCTTCGATCGCGGTGTGGCGGCACCACAGGTTCGGACCGCGCAGCGCGCGGATGCGTGAGACTTCCATCAATCAGTTTCCTATCGGTCGGCCGCCGGCCGGACGGGGCGCGACCCCGCCGGCAGGCAATCTTTCTATCCTTCAGCGCTTCAGCGTGTCAGAGCCGCCGGGCCTCGCAGCCTTGCCTCTGACCATCGATGCCAGCCGGTCAACCGCGCCGGGCCGGCTGGCCCAGCCAATGGTGGACCTGGTCCAACGTGGGGGCGATGTCAGCCTCGTCGGCCTGCAAGACCAGCAGATCGCCCGCCACCAGCTGCGACAGCGCGGTCTCGACGGCCTCGCGCCGGCTGCCCTGGTCGATGATCTTGCTGACGCGGCGGCCTTCGTACAGCCCCTTCTTGAGCAGCGCACGCGCCTCGCTGTCGGGCAGCTTGCGCGAGACGCTGCGGTCTTCGCACAGGAACACGCGATCGAAGGCGGCGCCGAGCGCCTTGCCCTGGTCGATCAGGTCGGCGTCGCGGCGATCGACGCCGGCGCCGAACACGGCCAGCCGGCGCTCCGACGGGAAGCGGTCCAGCGCCTTTGCCAGCGCCTCCAGCGCCGGAGCGTTGTGCGCGTCGTCGACGATCACGGTGGCGCCGTTGCGCTCGAACAGCGTGAAGCGGCCCGGCACGTCGAGCTGGCCGACATCGAAGGTCATCACGCCGGCGCGGATCAGCTCGTGCGAGATGCCCAGCGCCCACGCCGCGGCGACTGCCGCCAGCACGTTCTCGGTCTGGAAGCCGACGCGGCCCGCATAGGTCAGCGGGATCGCCGCGACCTCGGCCAGCGGCAGCTCGCTGTTGCCGGTGGCCAGCACGATGCGGCCGTCGCGCACGTACACCGCGCGCTTGCCGGCGGCACGGTGCTGGGCGATCGCCGGCAACTCGGCGCTGCCGCCGAAGAAGATCACGTCGCCGTCGCACAGCTCGGCCATTTCGACCACCAGCGGATCGCGCGCGTTGAGCACCGCGGCGCCGTGCTTGAGCACGACGTCGACCTGCGTGCGCAACACGCTGTACATCTTCTCCGCGTCTTCGATGTAGTAGTGGCCGAGGTGGTCGGGGGTGTCGATATTGGTGACCACTCCCACCAGGCAGCGGTCGTAGGCCAGGCCCTCGGACAGCATCGTGCCGCTGTCGTTCTCGAACACGGCGGCCTCGACGGCGCGGTTCTTCAGCACGCGGGTGGCGGCCTCCCAGTTGGCGCGATCGCCGCCCTCGACCAGCCGCCGATCCAGATACAGGCCGTCGCTGCAGGCCAGGCCCGTATGGCGGCCCGACAGCTGCAACAGCCGCGCGACCAGCTTGGCGACCACGGTCTTGCCGTTGGTGCCGGTAATGCCGACCACGGGAATGCGGCCGTCGTCGGCCGGAGCGTCGCCGTCCGTCGCGGGCGGGAACAGATGATCGACGATGGCGCGGCCCACCGGACGCGGCGTGCCGGCGGCGGGTTTGAGGTGCATCAGCAGGCCGGGGCCGGCATTGACCTCGACGATCGCGCCGCCTTGTTCGGCCAGCGGGCGCGAGATGTCCTCGGCCACCAGGTCGATGCCGGCGATATCGAGCCCGACCACGCGGGCAGCCAGCGCGGCATGCGCCGCGACGCTCGGGTGAACGCGGTCGGTGACGTCGAACGCCACATTGCCGTTGCGCTGGATCAGCACATGGCGGCCCTCGGGCGGCACCGACTCCGCAGTGAAGCCCTGGCGCTTGAGCTCGAGGCGGGCGGCAGAATCGAGCCGCACGCGGTTCAGCGGATGATCCTCGGTGTTGCCACGGCGCGGGTCGCAGTTGATCTGCAGGTCGATCAGCTCGTCGATGGTCGACTTGCCGTCGCCCACCACGCTCGCCGATTCGCCCATCGCCGCCGCCACCAGCCGGCCGCCCACCACCAGCAGGCGGTGCTCGTTGCCCGGCACGAAACGCTCGACGATCACGCCGCTGCCTTCCTCGATGGCGACCCCATAGGCGGTCTGCACTTCCTCGCGGCTGATCAGGTTGGTGAATACGCCGCGGCCGTGGTTGCCGTCGTAGGGCTTGACCACGACCGGCACGCCGATCTCCTCGGCGGCCTCCCAGGCGTCATCGGCGCTCTCCACCAGGCGGCCCTCGGGCACGGGCACGCCGCACGATTCGAGCAGCGACTTGGTCAGGTCCTTGTCGCGCGAGATGCTTTCTGCGATGGCGCTGGTGCGGTCGGTTTCCGCCGTCCAGATGCGGCGCTGGCGCGCGCCATGGCCCAGCTGGACCAGATTGCTGTCCGACAGGCGCAGCGCGGGAATACGGCGGTCGTCGGCGGCATAGACGATGCAGGCCGTGCTCGGGCCGAGCCAGTGGCGATCGATCAGGCTGCGCAGTTCGTCCACCGCCGCATCGACGTCGAAAGGGCGGTCCTCGATCCCAGCCATCACGAGGTCGCGCGCCAGGAACAGCGCCGCGCGTGCCACGCGCTCATCCCAGGCCGTCACGATCACCTTGTAGACGCCCACCAACGGCGTCTCGCGCGCCTTGCCGAAGCCCCCGGGCATGCCGGCCAGGCTCAGCAGCTCCAGCGTGACGTGCTCCATGATGTGGGCGGGCCAGGTGCCTTCCTTCAGCCGCTGCAGGAAACCGCCCCGTTCGCCGATGCTGCACCGGTGCTCGATCAGCGAAGGCAGCCAGGCCGAAAGGCGCTCGTAGAAGCCGGGAATCTTGTTGGAGGGGTATTCCTCCAGTTCACCGATATCGACCCACGCCTCCAGCACCGGCCCATATGTCCACATATTGGGGCCGCGCAGCGACATGACATCGAATATCTCAATGTCCTTTTTCTTCATTGAATTAGCTTGAGGCATGGGCGATGCGCCCGTGGGGCGGAAGTCTAACCTTTCAATAACGTTACAGCGTAGACCTGGTTGACTTCCCGACGAAAAAGCGTTTGTGCGTCGCGACAGACGCCGCCGCGCGGATGTGGCTTATGTATACTTGCGCCGCGCTTGGGGCCGATCCGTCCTGTGACATATCGGCATCCCGGCAGCGCCCGCCATTTTTATTTGTATCAAGACATGTCGTTTCGACCGTCGACCGACCGCTTGCGCCATGCTCGCGCAGCCCGACGAAACGACGCCCGCTGTGCCGACCATGACCCTAGCCGCTACCCCCGTATCATCGACCCCCACGCTGCCTGACCCCTGGCGCGTCTCGCTGGAGGCCGAACTCGCCTCCCGCCAAGGCATGCCCGGTGAAACGGTGCTGGCCTGGCTGGAGGTCGATCTCGACCGGCGGCTGCATTTTACAGAAGGCGTGGTGGTTGTCACCGATCGCCGCGTGCTGGCCAGGGACAACGCTCACAACGGGCAGGGCGGCTGGCGGCAATGGCCGATCGGCGCCGAGCTGACACTGCATCATGGCGACCACGCCGGCGTCGGCACGCTGGAGTTGCAGGATCGAAGCGGCAGGCTGGCCACCTGGCACTACACGCTGGGCAACAATCCGGCCGCGCTGCGCCTGCTCGATACGTTCAACGCCCAGCGCGATCGTCTGGCTGCCGGCGCAGCCGCGCGCGAGGCCGTCGAGGTGGAAGGTGTCTGCCCGACCTGCCGCGCGCCGCTGCCGCCGGGCGAGGACGAATGCCCGCAATGCAGCCGCGAACTGGAGACGCCGCCATCGACCTGGGCGCTGCTGCGGCTGTGGCGCTTCGCGCGGCCGTACCGCATGCAGCTGCTCGCCGGCTTCGTACTGACGCTGCTGTCCACCGGCGCCACGCTGGTGCCGCCGTACCTGACCATGCCGCTGATGGACAAGGTGCTGATTCCCTACCAGAACGGCGTGCCGATCGACTACGGCCTGGTGCGGCTCTATCTGGGCGGCCTGCTGGGCGCGGCGCTGATTGCATGGAGCCTGGGCTGGGCGCGCACCTATCTGCTGGCGCGGGTGTCCGAGCGGATCGGCGCGGACTTGCGCACCACCACCTACGAGCACCTGCTGAAGCTGTCGCTCGAGTATTTCGGCGGCAAGCGCACTGGCGACCTGATGGCGCGGATCGGCAACGAAAGCGACCGCATCTGCGTCTTCCTGTCGCTGCATCTGCTCGACTTCTTCACCGACGTGCTGATGATCGTGATGACCGCGATCATCCTGATCTCGATCAACCCCTGGCTGGCGCTGGTCACGCTGGTGCCGCTGCCGTTCATCGCGTGGATGATCCACCAGGTCCGCGACCGGCTGCGCCATGGCTTCGAGAAGATCGACCGCAACTGGTCCGAGATCACCAACGTGCTGGCCGATACCATTCCGGGCATCCGCGTGGTCAAGGCCTTCGCGCAGGAGCGCCGCGAGGTCGAGCGCTTCCGCGAGGCGAACCGGCACAACCTGGCGATCAACGATCGCGTCAATGCGGTGTGGTCGCTGTTCACGCCCACGGTGACGCTGCTGACCGAGGTGGGCCTGCTGGTGGTCTGGATCTTCGGCATCTGGCAGGTCTCGCGCGATGCGATCACCGTGGGCGTGCTGGTGGCCTTCCTGACCTATATCAGCCGTTTCTATACGCGGCTCGATTCGATGAGCCGGATCGTCTCGGTCACGCAGAAGGCCGCGGCCGGCGCCAAGCGGATCTTCGACATTCTCGACCATGTGTCGAGCGTGCCAGAGCCGGTACGGCCCACGCAACTGCCGCAGGTCAGCGGCGCCATCGAGCTGCGCGATATCGGCTTTCGCTACGGCAGCCGCGCGGTGATCCGCGGGCTCGACCTGCAGATCCGTCCCGGCGAGATGATCGGCCTGGTGGGCCACAGCGGCTCGGGCAAGAGCACCCTGGTCAATCTGATCTGCCGCTTCTACGACGTGTCGGAGGGCGCGATCCGCGTCGACGGCGTCGATATCCGATCGCTGGCGGTGGCCGACTATCGCCGCCATATCGGCCTGGTGCTGCAGGAGCCGTTCCTGTTCTTCGGCACCATCGCGGAGAACATCGCCTACGGGCGGCCCAATGCCACGCGCGCCGAGATCATTGCGGCCGCGCGCGCGGCCCATGCGCACGAGTTCATCCTGCGGCTGCCGCATGGCTACGACTCGCTGGTCGGCGAACGAGGCCAGGCGCTGTCGGGCGGGGAGCGCCAGCGCATCTCGATCGCCCGCGCGCTGCTGATCGATCCGCGCATCCTGATCCTGGACGAAGCGACCTCGTCGGTCGATACCGCGACCGAGAAGGAAATCCAGAAGGCGCTCGACAACCTGGTGCAGGGCCGCACCACGATCGCCATCGCCCACCGCCTGTCGACGCTGCGCAAGGCCGACCGGCTGGTGGTGATGGACCGGGGCCGCATCGTCGAGGTCGGCCCGCACGACGAGCTGATGGCGCGCGAGGGCGCGTACTACAGGCTGTACCAGGCGCAGGCGCGCAACGTCGATACCGATCCGGACGATCCGGTCGAGGTCAATACCGTCGCACCCCATGTCACGGCCAGCGCCGTCGTCGTGCAATAAGGAAGTCCGATCATGCAAGCAAGCGAATCGACGACTGCGGTCGCGTTCCCGTTCGAACTGTCGCGCAATCCCTTCGGCCGTCTCGTGATGAGGACCGCGGAGGGCGGCGTGCATGAAGGCGTGGTGGCTGTGCGCGCGTTCCCGATCACCGCGCCGGACGACGGCATCTCGCTGGTCAGTGCCGATGGCCACGAGCTAGCGTGGATCGAGCGGCTCGAAGATCTGCCCGCGCCCATGCGCGACATCGTCGAGGAAGAGCTGGCGGGGCGCGAATTCATGCCTGAGATCCGCCGCATCGTCAGCGTGTCGACCTTCGCCACGCCGAGCACCTGGCAGGTCGAGACGGATCGCGGCCCGACCCGGCTGGTGCTGCGCGGCGAAGAAGACATCCGCCGCTTGGCGGGCAGCACGCTGCTGATCTCGGACAGCCACGGCATCCACTATCTGGTCCGCAGCCTGGAGTCGCTGGACAAGGCCAGCCGCAAGCTGCTGGACCGCTTCCTGTAGCGGCCGTTGGCATCGCCGCAGGGGGCTCCACGGCGCGCGTCTCTTAGGCCGCACAAGCGAAATATCCAGATACAAAGCTGCGTTGCCGCCTCGCGCCCCCGGGTGTAACTTGCCATCGCTGTCCCAACCAACAAGGAGATCTCGATGAAGAGGAACCACATGTTGATGGGTTTGCTGGTGGCCGCGGGCGTACTCGGTTCATCGGTCGGCCTGGCGCAATCCAGCTCTGGCGGCGGCTCGGCCGGCGCCGGCGGGTACGGCGCAGGAGCGGGAGCCCCACCGGAGACGCAGCGAGGTGGCTCGCAGACGGGCGGGGCGCAGACGGGCTCGGACACGCGCGGCTCGCAGATGGGCGGGCCGCAGAAGGGCTCGGACACGCGTGGCTCGCAGATGGGTGGCTCGCAGATGGGTGGCTCGGAAAGAGGAGGCGCGCAGATGGGCGGTCCCTCGGGACGGGCTGCGCAACCCGGCGAGCGCGCCACGCCGTCGGCAATGCCCGGCGGCCCGGGGCCTTCGGCTTCGCCGTATGCCTATGCACCGGGGCAATGGAAGAAGGGCGATCGCCTGCCGACCGCCTATCGGGACCGCCAGTACGTGATCGACGACTGGCGCTCGTTCCAGCTGGAACGCCCGCCGAAGGGGCACCAATGGGTTGGCATCGGCAATGAGTTCCTGCTGGTATCGACCCGCAACGGCACCATCGCCCGCGTCGTGACCGGGCAATAGCGCGGCAGCCACCAAAAGCTGGGAACTGCCGATAGCGACCAACAGGCGGCAACACATCCCCCCCGCCATACGACCCGCGCAGCGTGAGGACGCCGGCGCGGGTTTTTGTTTGGCGCGTCGCCAAAGAAAAAAAGGACGTCCGAAGACGTCCTTTTCATAGGCTCGGGGCCAAGCCCCGAACCGGCTTAACGCGAGAAGCGCGAACGGCCTTGGCCCTGGCGCTGGCCGCCGTAGCCGCCACCGTTGCCGCCATGGCGATTGCCGTAGCTGCTGCGGTTGCCGTCGCCGAAGCTGCGGGCACCGTCGCGATTGCCGCCACGATTGCCGTCGCGATCGCCGAAGCTGCGCTCGGCCGGCTTGCGGTCGCCGAACGGACGGTCGCCATATTGACGATCGCCGAAGCTGCGCTCGCCGAACGGGCGATTGCCGTTGCCGCCAGCGCCGGCGGTGTTGCCGCCGTAGCCGCGCGATTCGCCGCCGCCGAAGCTGCGCGGCGCCTGCTCGCGGTCGCCGCGATAGCCGCCACCGTTGCCGCCGCCGTTGCCGTAACCACGCGATTCGCCGCCGCCGAACTTGCGCTCGCCGCCACGATAGCCGCCGCCATTACCCGGGCGGGCACCGCCCGGCTTGCCGCCGAAGCCGGCGCGCGGCTTGGGCGTACGGCGCGGTTCCAGGCCCTCGATCACCGACGCGGTGATGCGGTTGTTGGTGAAGCGCTCGATCCGCTTCCACTGGAAGGCATCGTTGTGGTTCACCAGGTTGATCGCCACGCCCGAGCGGCCCGCGCGGCCGGTACGGCCGATACGGTGCACATAGTCCTCGGCCTGCTTGGGCAGATCGAAGTTCACCACGTGAGTGATATCGGGCACGTCGATGCCGCGCGCGGCCACGTCGGTGGCGACCAGCACGCGCAGGTTGCCGCGGCGCAGTGCCGTCAGCGTGCGATTGCGCGCGCCCTGGGTCATGTCGCCGTGCAGGGCGCCGGCGGCAAAGCCGGTGTCCGACAGGCGCTCGGCCAGCGAATCGGCATCGCGCTTGGTGGCGGTGAACACGATCGCCTGCTTCAGCGACGCGTCGCGCAGCAGATGGTCGAGCAGACGCTCCTTGTGCGACATGTCGTCGGTGAAGTGCAGGCGCTGCTCGATGTTGCTCTGGTCGGCACGCGCCGCCGCGATCTCGATGCGCTGCGGATCACGCAGCTGGCGCGCGGCCAGTTGCGCGATGCGGCCGTCGACGGTCGCCGAGAACATCAGCGTCTGACGGCTGGCCGGCGTCGCCGCGACGATCGCGTCGATGTCGTCCGAGAAGCCCATGTCCAGCATGCGGTCGGCTTCGTCGAACACCAGCATGTCCAGCTGCGACAGGTCGATGCGGCCGGCGTCGATGTGGTCGAGCAGACGGCCCGGCGTTGCCACCAGGATGTCCGGCATCTTCGACAGCATCGCCAGCTGCTTCGGATAGGGCATGCCGCCCAGGATGCTCGCGCAGATGATGCGGCGCAGATGGCGGCCGTACTTGGCGGCGGCTTCGGTCACCTGCAGCGCCAGTTCGCGGGTCGGCGTCAGCACCAGCAGCGACGGCTGGGCCGGGGCCGGGCGGGGACGCTTGCCCTTCATGCGCTTGACGGGCTCGTCGGCGCGCGGGCGGTTCGGTGCGGGACGCTCCGAAATGCGCTGGATCGCCGGCAGCATGAACGCGGCGGTCTTGCCCGAGCCGGTCTGGCTCGACACCAGCAGGTCGCGGCCGGCCAGGAAGGCCGGGATCGCCTGGGCCTGCACCGGCGTCGGCGTGGTGTAGTTGGCTTCGGTCAGCGCGCGCAGGATCGCGGCATCGAGGCCGAGCGCGGCGAAACCGTCGGCCGCCGAGGCGACGACTTCGGGAGCGTCCTGCGGCTCGAGGATCGCTTGCAGGCGGTCCAGCGGGCTCGGCGCGTTGGTATTGGAAATATCGTTGGCGGAGGCAATAGGCTGCTCCGCACGGAATTCGTGCTGGGTCATGTCGTAAGGGTCTTGATGCATGGCACCCCTGCCATCGGCAAGAGGGTGGGCGCAGTGCAAAGTCTTAAAAAGGCTTCGGCGCCAATCGGAAGGCCGTGACGACAGACTCAGCTGGCAGTACGGCGGCAGGCAGGGGGCGACCGGTGCAAGACCGGAAGCCGGGTCCCTGGCAGGCAAACAGCGACGAGGCTGTTCAACAGGATCGGAGACGAGGCGGCGTCAAGTGAGATGGCGTTCTGGCAAGCGGCGGGTGGTCGAACATTGAAACGAAACGACCGGAGAACCGAGCGACAGAGCTTGAGAGCGGAAGCGGCATCGCCTCTGGCCCATTGGGCTGGTCGGCGTGTGCACGGCTCGCATTGCGAACTCACGGGGCGCATTCTAACAGAAGACGAAAGATATTGCTGCGCTGCGAAAATATTGCCGGAAAGCGCCTTGCGGCGGACACCGGCACGGGCATCGGCGGCCGGCTATACCACGCTGCTTGCATACCCGAACCCCCGCCCTATACTCGCAGTGTCGACACCCAGTGCCGGCACGGATGCGGACAACCTCCCACCCGATGGCCGTCTTCAGCGAGTGCCTCGCTGTTCGCCATCGGCATCTCCGCAATGCACGCCAGCGCCTTCTTTCTCCGACTGTCCGGGTGGTCCGGATGGGCGGCCGCGACATCGGCGGAACCATGAGGAAGAGGACCTGTACCGTGGCTTGTGACGATGCCGCCAGCGTCGACCCAGACTGCCCGGCCCGTCCGCAGCCAGCCCGCCAGGACATTGGCGGGCTTTTCATTTGTCCCGCGGTTCAGCGCCGCGCGCGAAAACTCGCATTTCCGGATGTCGCCGGGACGCTCCGCGCCAAGTGACTTTGATATACTCCGCCCCTGCCATCGGCCGATGGCCGCGCGCGGTTTCACCGGTTCAGCGGTGGCCGCATCCCAGGGCGTCGCAGCGATGCCCGGCTATCCGCTCGCCGTAGTTCAATGGATAGAACGAGCGCCTCCTAAGCGCTAGATACAGGTTCGATTCCTGTCGGCGGGACCATAGAGTAGTTCGCGGCAGTTCGCCAAAGTCCTCCACTCCAAAGTAAATCAACCTCTTGCGCCGAATCGGCGTTCGCCTAAGTTCGTCGGTGACCGTCGGTATTCGTCACTTTTTGGGACATTCGTAGGGTCATCTTCGAATGTCCCTATATTCGGTGCCCCTAACGCGATGCCACCCACGGTCGAGCCATTAACTGCCACCAATCCGTAACGCCAAACGGCCCGCCTGAATCCCCGCGGACAACTCGTTCCAGGGGGCAGGTACTGGCACGCCGCCCCAAGAGGGCAGTTGAAATGGGGTCTACGTTGGCAAGGTGCTGGCTTCGCTCGAGAACGACGTCTTCCCCGTGCTGGGTGGCACGCGGATCTCCGACATCTACGCTGGACCTGCACAGGAAAATTGAGGCCCGGGGCGGGACACCACGAAGCGCGTGCTGCAGCGCAGCGGGCGGTGTACCAGTACGGGACCATCTATAGGATGGGCGCTGGAACAACTCGCGCGCCACCTGCGGCTAGCCAAGCTCGGACTTCAGCGCCGTCGCGCTGTCGATGTCCACGGCGGGGTTGCGGTCTGCTGCGCGACATCATGCCTACGAGGGCGATGCGGTGACTCGTTCTGACTTTGCAGCCCATGATGCTGACATCGGGCGTACCACCGAGTTGATCCAGGCCCGCCGGGGCGAGATCGACGAGGCCAAGGCAGAGTGCGTATCCCCGCCGACCGGATGAAGATGCACGACCCACACTTGGACAGCTCGCCCGGCAAGACCCGCTACATCAGCAACAACACGATGCGCTGTACCGCATGGGTTATTACTCCCGGATGACGGGGCACGGCTTCTGCGGGGTGGCCTCGACCGCGCACAATGAGCTACGCTTCCGGCCGGACGTAATCAAGCCACAACTGACGCACGCCGAACGCAACAAAGTGCGCCGGCTTACAACAAGGCGCATTACCTGGTAGAGCGCCGGGAGATGATGCAAGCATGGGCTGATCATGTTGGCTCAATGATAACGACCAACTGGAAGCTACGAAATTAATGAATAAGGGAGAGGCGGCTATGTACGAGATGACTTTAGAAGAGTTTCGTACTCGGAACCGGATCAGTGATGAAGCTTGGATCAAGAGCGAGTGCAATTGGGATGTGCTGAAGGCCATCGGTGCCGACCACACTGCAAATCACGACCAGCTGATCACGACGGCCGAGATGTTTGCTAGAACGATTCAGCGAATCAGTGGTGTGCATTCTGTGCGCTTCCGGGTGAAGGATGCCGAGCATTTGCTGGAAAAGATCGTCCGTAAGTGCGCTGAGCAGGTCGAGAAGTACAGGGCGATCACAGTGGAAAATTATCACGGCGTAGTAACGGACCTCGTGGGAATACGAGCGTTGCATCTCTTCAAGAACGATTGTTTTCAGATCGATGAGGGTATTCGAAGAAATTGGCCGCTGGCGGAGACGCCAACGGCGTACGTCCGCGCAGGTGATCCAGAGGAGTTCCGGCAGTCTCTGCGCGCGCACGGTCTAGACGTAAAGGAGCACGGTGCCGGCTATCGTTCGGTTCACTATGTAGCTACCAGTCAGCCTGGCATGCGAAAGGTTTCCGTCGAGATCCAAGTGCGCACAATTTTCGAAGAGGGATGGAGCGAAATTGATCACAAGATCCGATATCCGAATTTTTCGGACAACGCGCTGATTGGGTATTTCCTCGCGATCTTTAATAGAATGGCCGGCTCAGCAGATGAAATGGGCAGCTTTGTGTTGCAACTTGCTAGTTCATTGAATGCTGCTGATGCTCAATTGCAGGCGGCAATGGGTGAGCGCGACGAAGCGCTCGCTAGCATGGACGCGGCTCTGACGGGGGCCCAGCAAAGCAGGCAGGAGGGCCAAGAGATGCAGGAGACTTTGGCGAAGCTTCGAAAAGAGATGGAGCGCTTAAAGCGCAGTTCAGTCGATGTGACGCTAGCCAGCGATGAAGCCATCGGGAAGAGCCGTCACACCGCTACAAATGCGCTTATGAAACTCGTGGCACCATCTCTTGCGGATCATGCAGCTGCTGCGATTCGGAGCCATTTGAACGATAGTATGGCAGCTCAAGTCCGGAATTTGCTGAAAGATAACGCTATCGGTAGGCTTTCGGAGTACACCGAAGCGAGTTCTGTGAATCAGTTAAAGAAGCTGTTGGACGAAAGCGGAGTCTCTCAGGTTGGTGCTGCAGCTAAATTGCTTCGCAAGGAGCTTGAATAATCCATTGGATTTTTGTGACCGCTTCGGCGTTACAGCCAATGAGCTGGATACCCCCTTGTAATTCATGAGACATTGGATGGCGCGCACCATAGCGCCGCTGAAGAGGAGGGGGCGTGCTTTGGTCATGCTAGGGGGCAGTGAGAAGCGCGGCGCGGACGCCATCAGCAAAGCGGCCAAGCGTCGTATCCCATGCATTCGTGCCATGCCCGGCCATCACCAGCCCGCAGTCGCGCGCGAGGTTTCCAGTCTTCTTTCCGGCACTGCGCTGGCATGGTCGATTCGCTCATCTGAAGTCCTTCATCGGTGCGAAGATGGTGACCATCAACCCACCTTCACCCAGCTCGATAGCGGCTGGAGCGGCCGCTTCTCCCTGCGCGCTTGATCTCATGTGCCAGCCTTTCCAATTGCGTGACGCGCCGCCAACGCAACGTTGGTCTCCCTGGCCGCGACCAGGAGCGATTCCACTTCGGCGAGTTCGCATCAGCGGTCCCGCGCTTGGCAACGATCTGCTCGTCCGCCTCTTCTTCGATCCAGCCGCTGGCGCGGCCGAGCTTGATTGTGCGGAGAACGTGTGTTCCTTGATGCGCTTGTAAATCGCGGTCTTGCCCCGGACCATCAGCAGGTTGAACTCTGGCACCCGGATGTATCCGCCGTTGGGAAGCAGCTCGGTCGGGCTGACACCGGACCGGGGGAATCTGGCTAGACGTGCTGCCGGGCAGCACGGGCACACAGTTCGTTCACATGTCGGTCTACCAGCTCAGTGGACGTTGATCGTATGCGATTGCCCTGAACCTCGGGCAAGGGTGCGTAGCCCCGATCGCGGGGACTTGCTCATAGGCTTCCGCTGGAAGGCGGCAGCGGGCAGCCAGCTTGCTGTTCCCCCATGCTTTTTCATCCTTTTGCGGGCTAAAGCCCCGCGAATTTGATGGTGGTCGGCTCCAGGTCGACCCAGTGAGTGATTTTAAGGGCACCACAGAATTCGTCTGCGCAGAGAAACGGTTTCAGCTGAATTTATGAATCCCGTTGGCGAAACCACTCTCCCTATCCGATTTAGCATCAGCCGCGCTTCGCGGCTCGTGGTCCGCGACGCCGGACGCCGCTCGTGCGCTCATGGCTGCGCGCGGCGGCGTCCGGCTCTACGGCAAAGGGCCGCCGACGATCAGGCGCCGTCGAGGAAGAGACTACGCTGGCCCAGGCGCGTGCCGAGCGCATCGGGCGGCAGGCTCATGCTGGCGGGATCGATGGCGGGGTCGATGGCGGGGTCGGTGCTGCGCACCAGGGTCGGATCCGCGGGCGCCATGCCCGGTTGCGCGCCCGGCGCGGCGGCCTGCGCGTAGGGATCCCCGGCAACCGGTGCGGCGGCCTGAGCCGGCGTCGTTGCCGCGGGCATGCCTTGCATCGGGTGAGCCGACGGCATCGCCTGCGCGGTGGGCGCGGACTGGATCGATTGGGCGGATTGGGCGGATTGGGCGTATGGCGAGGATTGGGTGGGCTGCATCGGCTGCATCGTCTGAGCGGCCGGCATCGGCTGAGTCGACTGCATCGGCTGGGACTGCTGCGCGAGCAGCGGGTACGACGCGATCATCGCGCCAGCCATCAACAGGGATTTCGCCAGATGTTGCTTCATTCGTGTACCTCCATAAAACGCCGACAGGCATGGGAAGGTTCACTGTAGCGGCGAGGCGTCTGACATTCTGTTCGATTTTGCAACGGTGATTAACGAGCCTTGTCATTGGCGCCAATGCGGCTTACAACCACGCGCGCAATGGCGGCAACGTCGCGATCGTAGCAACGGTAGCAACGGTGGCGACCACGTCCACCGTGCCGACCGTGGCAACCGTCGCAACCGTGGCAATGGTGGCAATGGTGGCAATGGTGAGCGAGGTACTTGCGGGCATGGCGCGGCAGCACGACCATGGAGGTTCGATGCGAAAGGGCCGGTGTAGAATCGGCGGCCTCTCGCCGTGGCGCGGAAACAGGCTGCGGCGCCGTGGTGGAGGGCGCTTACGGAGTCGACAATATGGACGGACAACAACAAGCGATCTCCTGCGTGCATGAGGCCCGCACCGTCGATTCGCCAATGGCCGACCGATGAAATCCATCGCGCATCCCCCACGCGTCGTCGCGATGGCCTTCCTGCTGGCGATCGGACTCGGCACGCTGCTGCTGGTCCTGCCGATCTCCCAGGCGGACGGGCAGCCCGTGCCGTGGCTGACGGCCCTCTTCACCGCGGTATCCGCCGTCTGCGTGACAGGCCTGGTGCTGGTGGACACCGGTACCTACTGGTCCGGCTTCGGCCAGTCCGTGATTCTCGTGCTGTTCCAGATCGGCGGCTTCGGCATGATGACCGCGGCGACGCTGCTGGGCCTGATGGTCAATCGCTCGCTGCGGCTGCGCACCAAGCTGATCACGCAGGTCGAGACGCGCTCGCTGGGCATGGGCGACGTGACCAGCGTGGCGCGGCTGGTGCTGGCGGTGACGCTGGCATCCGAGGCGCTGGTCGCGACACTGCTGACGCTGCGGCTTCGCTATGCCCATGACCTGCCATGGGGCGATGCCGCGTGGAGCGGGCTGTTCCATGCGGTGTCCGCCTTCAACAATGCCGGCATTTCGATCCATGCGGACAGCCTGACACGCTATGCCGCCGATGCGCTGATCCTGATTCCCGTGATGCTGGCGACCGTGGTCGGTGGTATCGGTTTCCCGGTGCTGCACGATGTCCGGCGCAAGGCACGCAGCCCGCATCATTGGTCCCTGCATACCAAGCTGACCCTGGCCGGCACGGCGGTACTGCTGGCGATGGGCTTCGTCGGAGTGCTGCTGTTCGAATGGACCAATCCGAATACGCTGGGCCCGATGTCCGCCGCCGACAAGCTGCTGTCCGCGGCCTTCGCATCGGTGGCGGCACGGACGGCGGGCTTCAATACCTTGGACATCGGCCTGCTGACGCCCGAAACGTGGGCGCTGCACTACTTCCTGATGTTCGTCGGCGGCGGCAGCGCGAGTACCGCCGGTGGTGTCAAGGTGGGCACGATCGCCATCCTGGTCCTGCTGGTCATCGCCGAGATTCGCGGGCAAAGCGACTGCGAGGCATACGGCCGCAGACTGGGCGCATCGGCCCAGCGCCAGGCCATCACGGTGCTGGTGCTCGGCAGCGCGCTGGTCACCCTGGGTACACTGGTGTTGCTGCGCACGACGGACGTGCCGACCGATCAGATCATCTTCGAGGTCATCGCCGCCTTCGGAACGACCGGCCTGTCGACGGGGATCACCGCGGATTTACCCCCGCTTGCCCAATTGACGTTGATCCTGCTGATGTATGCCGGCCGGGTGGGCACCATCACGCTGGCGGCATCGCTGGTATTGGGCGAGCGCCGCATGCCGTTCCGCTATCCAGAGGAGCACCCAATTGTTGGCTAGATTATTTACCGAGCAGTTCTCCTTTTCGAAGGGCGACAGCGTGGTCGTGATCGGCCTGGGCCGCTTCGGCAGCTCGGTCGCGCAATCGCTGATGCGCCTGGGCCACGATGTGATGGGTCTGGACAAGGAAGCGGAGCCCGTGCAGGTCTGGGGCAACTACCTGACGCATGCGGTGCAGGCCGATTCGACCAACGTCAACGTGATGCGCCAGCTGGGCGTGGCCGACTTCGCCCATGCCATCGTCGGCATCGGCTCGGACCTTGCGGCCAGCCTGATGACGATCATGACGCTCACCGAACTCGACATCAAGGACATCTGGGTCAAGGCGATGTCGGCCGAGCACGGGCAGATCGCGCAGCGCATCGGCGCGCATCACGTCGTCTATCCCGAAGCGGATATGGGCGAGCGCGTCGCGCATCTGATCACCGGGCGCATGATGGATTTCATCGAGTTCGACGACGGCTTCGCCATCGCCAAGGTCCATGCGCCGGCGTCGACCCACAACCAGACGCTGGCGGAATCGGGCGTGCGGGAGAAGTCGGGCGTCACGGTGGTGGGTGTCAAGCGCGCCAACGAGGACTTCCAGCACGCCACGCCGAGCACGCGTGTGTTGCCGGGCGATCTGCTGATCGTGTCGGGCCCGACGCGCAAGATCCAGTCGTTCGCGGGCGACGTGACGAAGCGCTAGTTCACGGGCTCAACTACGCATGCCCAACCGACTCGATCAGGCCCGTCGCCTGCTGGCCCTCGCGCAGACGGGCCTGCACTACAGCCGCGATCCCTTCGATGCCGAGCGCTATCGCGAAATTGCGGCCATCGCGCACGCACAGATTGCCGCGCTGGCCGAGGGCGATGCGCAGGACGTCGCGCGGCTGTTCATGCCGGAAGCGGGCTACGCCAATCCGAAGCTCGACGTACGCTGCGCCGTGTTCGACGAAGCCGGCCGCGTGTTGCTGGTGCGCGAAGCGGCCGAGGGCCTGTGGTCCCTGCCCGGCGGCTGGGCCGATGTCGGCGCGACGCCGGCAGAGAACGCGGCGCGCGAGGTCAGGGAGGAGAGCGGCTATACGGTGCGCATCGGCCGGTTGCTGGCGCTGTGGGACATGCGCAGGCACGCGCATCCCGCCTCGCCGTTCCATATCTGGAAGCTGGTCTTCGACGGCGCGATCGTCGCCGCGGGCGCGCCCACCGATGGCGAGACCGATCAGGCCGGATTCTTCGCTCTCGATGCGCTGCCGCCGTTGTCGGTGGCCCGCATTCTGCCCGAGCAGTTGCGGCGGCTGGGGCAACTGCATCGCGACGGCGGCATGGCGTTCGATTAGGCTGCCGGCAGGCGGGCCGTGCGGATGGCCGCGCATGGCCGTTCGTCGTTCAGCCGCCAAGGCGCGACAGCACCGCCCGATTCAGGTCCTGGATCTGGTCCTCGCAGGCTTGCGGATATTCCAGTCCCGCGCGCTGTGCCACCTCTCGTCCCAGGCGCCCGTACAGCCGGACCGTCGCTTCGAAAGCGCGTCGTGCATCGGCGGTGTCGAACCGTCCGAATACCTGCTGCATCGCATGCCACGTATCCCGGTCGACCCACTGTTCCATGCGCAGGCCGTTGTGCCAGACATCGACATTGCCGCCATGCAGCGCCAGCGCGTGCCATTGCGCCATGCGCAGCAGCAACGTCTTCATCGTCCAGTCGCGCTGCTTGACCAGCCACAGCTCGCCACGCGCCAGATACCGGGGGACATGAAAGGCTTCGAACCAGAACTCTTCGACACTGGTCTGGAATTCCTGCTGCGAAGGCAGCGGTTCAACCGGGAACCGGTACGGCGCAGGGGCCAGCGATGCGGCAACTCCCGCCTTGTCCAGCAGGACGCGATAGCCGCGCGCATAGAGGTCGTCCAGACCGGCTGGAGCGGTGACGCGACGCAGGCGTTCGATGCCGGCAACGGTGAAGTCGATCTTGACGCCGCCCCGGTATATCGCCAGCCGCGTCGGCCACGGCTGATCGTTGCCGGCTTCAAGGCGCAACACCGTGATCAGTTCGCCAATCCGGTGGAGCCAGCCGTCGTCCCGGACGAGGGCATCGGAGTCGGACGTGATGATCTCGATATCGAGGTCGGAATACTCGTCCGCGGAATCGTCCTGGCGAGCCAGCGAACCGGTCTGGATCAGCGCCACCACCGCGTCCGTGGCGCTGGCCCAGTCCAGTACCGATTGCAGATAGTCGGCTCGTGATGTCATGCGAAGCTCAGCAGTTTCGCCTCAGCATCCGATGGGACTCGGCATAGGCGCGCAGCGCATCGTTGATACGCGTTTGCCAGCCATCGCCGGTGGCCTTGAACGCCTGCAGAACGTCGGGATCCAGTCGCAGGGTTTGACTGACCTTGCGCTCGGCCGCAGGCAGGGCGGGCCGGCCCCGTCGCTTGATCAGCGCATCAGCCTTTTCCTCGCCCAGCACTTCGGCAAATACTTCACGTGCCCGCCGCATACCCTTGATTTGCCCGGTCGTCAGTTCGACCGCATCCGGATCGCCCGCGATGCCGCGGACGATTGCGGCATCCTCGTCGGCGGTCGGCATGGCCGGCTTGGGTTTCCTGTTCATCGTCACGCACCTCTCGGACGTTGGCCCCGCGGCCGCAGCACCCACAGCGCGACGATCCCGCCCACCACGCCCCAGAACGCCGAGCCGATGCCGACCAGCGTCATGCCCGATGCCGTGATCATGAAGGTCAGCAGCGCGGCCTCGCGCTCGCCGGGGTTCAGCATCGCCGTGGTCAGGCCGCTGGCGATGGAGCCGAGCAGCGCGAACGCCGCCACCGCGATCACCAGCGCCTGCGGGAAGGCCGCGAACAGCGCCGCGATGCTGGCAGCCAGCGTGCCGGCGACCAGGTAGCCGATGCCGCAGACGACCGCCGCGGTGTAGCGCCGTGCCGGGTCCGGGTGCGCCTCGCTGCCGGTGCAGATCGCCGCCGTGATCGCGGCAAGGTTGATGCCGTGCGAGCCGAACGGAGCGAGCACGGCGGAGGCGATGCCCGTCACGGCGATCAGCGGCGACGCCTTGACGTGATAGCCGTCGGCCCGCAGCACGGCCAGGCCAGGGATGTTCTGCGATGCCAGCGCGACGATGAACAGCGGAATCGCGATGCTGACGAAGGCCTGCAGCGAGAATGCCGGGGTCGTCCACACCGGCGCCGCCACCGCGAAATGGAACTGCTCGAAATGCAGCTGCCCGAGCATGCCGGCCAGCACCACGCCGATCACCAGCACGCCCGGCACCGCATAGCGGGGCCACCAGCGCTTGCCCAGCAGATAGACCGCGAACATCGGCAACAGCAGCAGCGTCTGGTGCTGCGCCTGCACGAACACGTCGATGCTGATGCGGAACAGGATGCCGGCGAGCAGCGCCGCCGCGATGCTGGCCGGCAGCGCGCGCATCAGCCGGTCGAACCAGCCGGTCAGGCCGGCGGCCGTCATCAGCAGCGCCGCCAGCAGGAAAGCGCCGATCGCCTCGGCATAGGGCACGCCGGGCAGGCTCGCAATCAGCAGCGCGGCGCCGGGCGTGGACCACGCGATCACGACCGGCACGCGCGTGAGCAGTGACAGCCCGATGGTGGTCACGCCCATGCCGATCGACAGCGCCCAGATCCACGAGGCGATTTGCGCGTCGCTCAGATGCGCGGCCTGTCCGGCCTGGATCATCAGCACCAGCGAGCTGGTGTAACCGGTCAGCATGGCGACCAGTCCGGCGACGAAGGCCGAAACGGAAAGATCGGTGACTTTGAGCGTGGCGGAGGGCATGGCGATTCGATTCTGTCGGTGTGGCCGGCCGCATGGCGCGGTGGACGAGCCGGCGTCGCGGCGATCGTCGATGTGCGGCGATCGGCCACGGCAGCCGGAACGCGACGATGCGCGGGCGATCGGACCTGCAGTGCGTTGAGGGCGACATCTTCGCACGAGCGCGGGGCATCGTCGATGCAGCGGCGTGCGGCGCCGCGGAGGCCGCAGGGCACCACTGCCGGCCTACAGGCGTTTTCCCTTACGGATTTGTCCGACTGGAGCGCCCGCGGTCGTCCCGATACAGTGGGGCCGTGCCTTGGGAGCAGGGCACCGAGGAGAGACTCTTCAGCCCGCCTATGTCGCGGGCTGTTCTTTTTGATGGGCCGTCGATCGGTACTGGCGGCAGGTCCCATGGCAATCCGCCACACATAAACCCCACGCCGCCTTCACATTCGCCCGCGACACTGCGCTGCCTGTCACCGACGCAACAGGAGCCCGGCATGACGCCATCCCGTCCCGCAGTGTCCGTCCCCCACGCCCCCGCTTCCGACTCCGCCTCCACCGTCTTCCCGCTCTGCGCCGCCACGGCGGACTACGACGTGATCGTCGTCGGCGCGAGCTTCGCGGGCGCCGCCTGCGCGCTGGCGGCTGCCCGTGCCGGCCTGCGCGTGGCGGTGCTCGAGCGCAAGCGCGATCCTGGCGCGAAGCTCCATACCACCGGCATCGTCGTCAAGGAGGCGGCCGAGCGCACCTGGCTGGGCCGCGCGCCGGCACACTGCTTCCGCCGCGTCGAGCAGGTCCGGCTCTATTCGCCGGCGCTGCGCAGCCTGCGGCTGGACGCGCCCGGCTACTACTTCCTGACCACCGATACGCCGGCGCTGATGCGCTGGCTGGTCGACGAGCTGGTGCGGCACGGCGTGGCGGTGCATCTGGGCACCCCGTTCGTGCAGGCGATGCGCGACGGCGATCGCTGGCGCATTCCGGGCGTCGGCCGCACGCGCTACCTGGTCGGCGCCGACGGCGCGAAGTCGCGCGTGGCGGCCTGGCTGGGCCTGCCTGGCCCACGCGATTTCCTCTACGGCATCGAATACGAGTTCGACGGCCTGACCCTGCCCGAACCGGGGGCCTTGCATTGCTTCGTCGGCAAGCGTTTTGCGCCCGGCTATCTCGGCTGGGCGGCGCAGACCCCCACCGGCGTGCAGATGGGCCTGGCGCTGCGGCGGCGCCGCCGTGGCCCGCGTACGCCCGACATCGAAGGCTTTCTTGCCCGCGTCCGGCATCTGCTGGATGTGCCCGACGACGCGGTGCCGGCGTCGACCCGCGCCGGGCTGATTCCCTGCGGGGGACCGGTGCTGCCGCTCGGCCGCGATGGCGTGCTGTTGGCGGGCGACGCGGCCGGCGTGGTGTCGCCGGTCACCGCGGGCGGCATCCATTCGGCGTGGGAGCACGGCGAGACGATCGGCGCGGCGATCGCCGCGCATCTGCGCGAGGGAGGACCGGCGCCCGAGCGGTCCGTTCCCCGCGCCACGCCGCGTTATCGCGCCAAGCGCGCGCTGCGCTGGCTGTTCGACCGCTGCCAGTCCGACCGCCTGTTCGAGTGGATGCTGTACTCCGCGCCGCTGCGCTGGGCCGCGCAGCGCCTCTATTTTCATCGCCGGCGTCAGCGGCAGGGCCGGGCCGCCCTCGGCGCGCTCGACTAGAATGACGGTCCCGCCCCCTGCCTCCCATTTTCCGCCGCAGCCGCCTGCAAGCCTTCCATGCAAGCCAACGCCACGCACGTCCCGTCGATCCTCGTGGTCGACGACGAGTCCGCCATTGCCGATACGATCCTCTATGCGCTGCGTACCGAAGGCATGCAGGTCGAGCATTGCGCCCTGGGCAGCGATGCCGTCGCCCGCCTGCGGGTGCAGCCGGTCGACCTGGTGATCCTCGACGTGGGGCTGCCGGACATGAACGGCTTCGAGGTCTGCCGCACGCTGCGCACCTTTTCCGATGTGCCGGTGATATTCCTGACGGCGCGCCACGAGGAGATCGACCGTGTCGTCGGATTGGAAATCGGCGCCGACGACTATGTGGTCAAGCCGTTCTCCCCGCGCGAGCTGGCGGCGCGCGTGCGCGTGATCCTGCGGCGCATGCGCGGCCCGGGCGAGGGTTCGCGTCCTACGCCCGCGCAGGGAATCGCGCAAGAAGCTGCGCCGCCATTCGTGCACGATCGTGACGGCGCCCGGCTGGCCTACCGCGGCCAGTGGCTCGACCTGACCCGCTACGAATACCGGCTGCTCGCGCTGCTGGCCGACCACCCGGGCCGCATTTACTCGCGCGCGCAGTTGATGGACCTGGTGTGGGACGACGCGCTCGACACCAGCGACCGCACCGTGGACACCCACATCAAGACGCTGCGTGCCAAGCTGCGCGCGGCCGGCGACGACGACCCGATCCGCACCCATCGCGGCATGGGTTATTCGCTGGCGATCTAAAGCGAGGCCGGCACGCATGCGGATCGGCCTGCGCATCTTCCTGGGATTCTTCCTGATCGTCGGGCTGGCGGCCTGGCTGACGCTGCGCGTGTTCGTGCAGGAGGTCAAGCCGGGCGTGCGTCAGGCGATGGAGGACACGCTGATCGATACCGCGCACGCGCTCGCCGCGCTGGCGGCGGACGACATGCGCGAGGGCCGCATCGCCGACGGCGCGTTCGCGCGCCAGCTGACCGGCCTGCGCGACGCGCCGCTGGACGCCGAACTGTGGGGCCTGCGCAAGCGCGAAATCGGCTACCGCGTTTATGTCACCGACACCGCCGGCATTGTGCGCTTCGATTCGGCCGGCACCGCGGTGGGTGAGGACTATTCGCGCTGGAACGACGTCTACCTGACGCTGCGCGGCAAGTACGGCGCGCGCAGCACGCGCAGCGATCCCGACGACGAGAGCAGCACGGTGATGTACGTCGCGGCGCCGATCCGCGACGGCGATCGCCTGCTCGGCGTGCTGACAGTGGCCAAGCCCAATGCGGTGATGGCGCCGGTGATCGCCCGCAGCCAGCATCGCATCCTGCTGCACGGGCTGCTGCTGATGGGCGTGGCGGCGGCGATCGGCCTGGCCTGCACGCTGTGGCTGGCGAACGGACTGCGCCGGCTGCGGCGCTATGCGCGCGCGGTGGCCGCCGGCGAGCGCGCGGCGATGCCGCTTTCGGGAGCCGGCGAGCTGGCGGAGCTGGGCAGGGCGATGGAGACCATGCGCCTGCGGCTCGAGGACAAGCAGTACGTCGAGCACTACATCCACACGCTGACGCACGAGATGAAGAGCCCGCTGGCAGCGATCCGCGGCGCGGCGGAATTGCTGCGCGAGGACATGCCCGCGGCCAACCGTGCGCGCTTCGTCGGCAATATCGACAGCCAGGCGCGGCGGCTGGCCGAGATGGTCGCCAAGCTGCTGGCGCTGGCCGAGGTCGAGCAGCGCCAGCGGCTGGAGGCGCCGCGGCCGGTCGCGCTGGCGCCGCTGCTGGCGCAACTGGCGAGCGAGCTGGAACCGCGGGCGCGGCAGCGCGGCGTGGTGCTGACCCCGCGCGTCGAGCCCGACGCCGGGTCGGCCGAAGTCCTGGGCGATCCGTTCCTGCTGCGGCAGGCGCTGGTCAATCTGGTCGAGAACGCGGTCGACTTCGCGCCGGCGGGCAGCACGGTGGCATTGGGTTTGCGCCGCGAGCGCGGCGGTCACGGCGAGGCGCTCACCGTGACGGTCGCCGATAGCGGCCCCGGCATCCCCGACTACGCGCTGCCGCGGGTGTTCGAGCGCTTCTACTCGCTGCCCCGGCCGGGCGGCCGCGACAAGGGCACCGGGCTGGGCCTGTGCTTCGCCCGCGAGGTGGCCCTGCTGCATCGGGGCGAGCTGACGCTGGGCAACCGGCCGGAGGGCGGCGCCCAGGCCTCGTTGCGGCTGCCGGCGATGCCCCGCTAGCCATCCGCCAGCGGCCGGCCGCACCGGCCCGGCGCATGCTCTACAATGCCGGCTCGCCGCCGATCCGGCCGCGCGGGCGCCGTGCTACGCCAAGCCCACGCCCCTGGTGCCCGTCTCGGTGCTCGCGACCCTCATCCTGCCCCTCCTTCGTTCGCTGTCATGGCCCTGTTCTCCATTTCCGACGCCCAGCTGGCCTTTGGCCACGTGGCGCTGCTCGACCACGCCGACTTTTCGCTGGAGGCCGGCGAACGGGTCGGCCTGATCGGCCGCAACGGCTCGGGCAAGTCCTCGCTGCTGAAGATCGTGGCCGGACAGGCCGCGCCCGACGACGGGCTGATCGCGCGCCAGCAGGGCATCACCACCGCCTATGTGCCGCAGGAACCGGAGTTCGCGGCGCAGGTGACCGTGTTCGATGCCGTCGCGCAGGGCATGGGCGCCGCGCACGATCTGCTGGTCGCCTACGAACATGCCGCCAACCGGCTGGCCGAGCATCACGACGAGGCCACATTGGCCGAACTGCATCGGCTGCAGTCGGAACTCGACGCGGCCGATGCCTGGCAGCTGCGCACGCGCGTCGAGACGACGCTGGCGCGTCTGGGGCTCGATCCGGTGGCGCGCGTCGACGCGCTGTCGGGCGGCCTGCGCAAGCGCGTGGCGCTGGCGCAGGCGCTGGTGGCCGAGCCCGACATCCTGCTGCTCGATGAACCGACCAACCACCTCGACGTCGAAGCGATCCGCTGGCTCGAGGATCTGCTGCTCGGTTTTCGCGGCAGCGTGCTGCTGATCACCCACGACCGCGCCTTCCTCGATCGCGTCGCCACGCGCATCGTCGAGCTCGACCGCGGCAAGCTGGTGTCCTTCCCCGGCAATTTCGCCGCGTACCAGACCCGCAAGGCCGAGATGCTGGCCGCGGAACAGGTCGAGCAGGCCAAGTTCGACAAGCTGCTCGCGCAGGAAGAGGTCTGGATCCGCAAGGGCGTGGAGGCGCGCCGCACGCGCAGCGTCGCGCGCATCCAGCGGCTGGTGACGATGCGTGCCGAACGCGCGGCGCGGCGTGAAGTCCAGGGCAATGTGAAGCTCGAGGTCTCGCAGGCCGAGCGTTCGGGCAAGATCGTCGCCGAGCTGGTCGACGTGACCAAGTCCTTTGGGGATCGCACCGTGGTGCGCGACTTCACGGGCACCATCATGCGCGGCGACAAGGTCGGCCTGATCGGCCCCAACGGCGCGGGCAAGACCACGCTGCTGCGGCTGATCCTGGGCGAACTGGCGCCCGACGCCGGCGTGGTCAAGAACGGCAGCAACCTGCAGGTCGCCTACTTCGACCAGATGCGCACGCAGCTGGACCTGGAGACATCGCTGGCCGACACCATCAGCCCCGGCAGCGACTGGGTCGAGGTCAACGGCCAGCGCAAGCACGTGATGAGCTATCTCGGCGACTTCCTGTTTGTGCCCGAGCGCGCGCGTTCGCCGGTCAAGTCGCTGTCCGGCGGCGAGCGCAACCGCCTGCTGCTGGCGCGGCTGTTCGCGCGGCCGGCCAATGTGCTGGTGCTCGACGAGCCGACCAACGATCTCGATATCGAAACGCTGGAACTGCTGGAAGAACTGCTGCAGGACTACGCTGGCACCGTGTTCCTGGTGTCGCACGACCGCGCCTTCCTCGACAACGTGGTGACCTCGACCATTGCCTGGGAAGGCGAGGGCCGCTGGCGCGAATATGTCGGCGGCTATTCGGACTGGGTCCGGCAGTCCGAGCGCAGCGCGGCCGCGCAGGCCCTCGCGCAGATCCAGAAGGGCGCCGAACGCAAGGGCACCGATACCGGCAAGGGCGCCGGCGTCGAGGAAGCGGCCAAGACCGCCGGCCGCGACGCGCGCGGCGCCAATCGGACGGTCAAGCTGTCGTACAAGGAGCAGCGGGAACTGGACGCGCTGCCGGAGCGCATCGCCGCGCTGGAGGCCGAGCAGAAGACCATCGGCGGACAGCTCGAGGACGGCTCGCTGTACGCCAGCGATCCGCCGCGCGCCGCGCAGCTGGCGGCGCGCTTCGACGAGATCGAGATGGAGCTGCTCGAAGCGCTGGAGCGCTGGGAAGTGCTGGAGGCGAAGAGCCGCGGGGAAGGCTAGGGCCGTCGGTACGCTGCCCTCTCCCCCAACCCCTCTCCCGCAAGCGGGAGAGGGGAGCGTCAACTCATCGGGTGCCGCTGGTTTTCTCCTTGTCCAGCAGGCGAGAGAGCGGAGTGTCGACTCATCGCGTACTGCTGGTCTTCTCCCCTCTCCCGCTTGCGGGAGAGGGGCGGGGGAGAGGGCAATCGGCGCCTCAATCCCTTACGCCTCACCCGCACCAGGCCAGCACCATATTGGTCAGATCGACCATGAATCCCGGCTGCAGATAGCCGATAAAGCCGAGCACCAGCGCCGCCGCCAGTGTGGCGGCGCCCATGATCCGCAGCACGCGGGTCGTCATGATCATGCGGCCGCCGCCTGCGGGCGCACCAGCGCCTGCTCGCGGATCGGCAGATTGACCAGGGCCGCCACCACGCCGAGCGCGATCGCGATGCCCCAGACGATGTCGTAGGCGCCGGTGCGGTCGTACAGGTAGCCGCCCAGCCACGCCCCGAGGAAGCTGCCGATCTGGTGCGAGAAGAACACCACGCCCGACAGCATCGACAGATACTGCACGCCGAAGACCTGCGCGATGATGCCGTTGGTCAGCGGCACGGTCGAGAGCCACAGCGCGCCCATGATCGCGGCGAACACCCAGGTGCTGAACGCCGACAGCGGCAGCAGCAGATAGGCGGCGATCACGATCGAGCGGCTCAGATAGATGAACGACAGCAGATAGCGCTTGGGCATGCGCTGACCCAGCGCGCCGGCGGTATAGGTGCCGAACACGTTGAACAGCCCGATCAGCGCCAGCGCCACCGTGGCGACCTTGGGGTCGGTGAAGCCGCGATCCTTCAGGTACGGCGCCAGGTGCACGCCGATGAAGACCACCTGGAAGCCGCAGACGAAATAGCCCAGCGTCAGCAGCTGGAAATTGCGGTTGCCGAACGCTTCCTTGACGGCCTGGCCGATGGTCTGCTGGAAGCCCGGCGTGCCGCCACCCTGCTGCGGTTCGCGCAGCGCGACGACCAGCGGCAGCATCATGCAGGCCATCACCGCCAGCACGAACAGGGCGTTCTGCCAGCCGATCGCCGAGATCAGGCCCTGCTCGACGGGGATCATCAGGAACTGGCCGAACGAGCCGGCCGCGGCGGCGATGCCCATCGCCCAGACCCGCTTCTCCGGGCTGGCGACGCGGCCGATTACGCCGTAGACCACACTGTAGGTGGTGCCCGCCTGCGCGATGCCGATCATGATGCCCGCGCCCGAGGCGAATGCCGTGCCGCTGGAGGCCAGTGCCATCACCACCAGGCCGGCGACATAGAGCGCCACGCCGACCAGCATCACCCTGACCGAGCCGAACTTGTCGGCCAGCGCACCGGCAAAGGGCTGCGCCACGCCCCACATCAGGTTCTGCAGCGCCAGCGCGAAGGCGAAGGTTTCGCGGCTCCAGCCGTGCGCCTGCGTGATCGGCAGGTTGAACAGGCCGAAGCCGTGGCGGATACCCATCGACAGCGTGACGAGCAGGCCGCCGCAGATCAGCACGGTGGTCAGGGAGAGTTCTTTTCTTGGCATGTCTGGCTCGGTTCGGAGGGTGTTGCTGTTGTCGTTGTTGTGGTTGTCGTCTTGGTCGTCGCCGTCGTCTTGCCCTGCCGGGCAATCGTGCTGGCGAGTGTACTCCGCATCGAAAACGCGCGTCGGCCGCCGCGCAATTCACCCGGCCGGCCAGGGTTTTATGCCGGCGGGGTGGCCCGGGGGCCGCGCCGGCGGGACTGCGGCGCGGCCGGAGCCAGGCGCGCCGGCCACGCCGGAACGGGCAGAATTCCCCGCCCGATACGGGATTGGCGGCCCCCGCGTTCCATTACAATGCAGGCTGCCCGGCCTGGCCGGCCCTCCCGATGCGGATGTCCGACGGCCGCGATTCCCACTTTCGTAACGACTCCATGGCGAGCAAACCCAGTCAGTACAGCGAATCTTCCATCCGCGTCCTGAAAGGACTGGAGCCGGTCAAGCAACGACCCGGCATGTACACCCGCACCGATAACCCGCTGCATATCGTGCAGGAGGTCATCGACAACGCCTCCGACGAGGCGCTGGGCGGCTTCGGCAGCGAGATCGTCGTCACCCTGCATCGCGACGGCAGCGTCAGCGTCGAGGACGACGGCCGCGGTATTCCGGTCGGCATCCACCCCGAGGAAAAGGTGCCGGTCGTCGAGATCGTCTTCACGCGGCTGCACGCGGGCGGCAAGTTCGACAAGGGCAAGGGCGGCGCCTACGCGTTCTCGGGCGGCCTGCACGGCGTCGGCGTGTCGGTGACCAATGCGCTGTCCACGCGGCTGGACGTGTCGGTCTGGCGCGACGGCAATTTCTCCACGCTGACCTTCTCCGGCGGCGACGTGACCACGCCGCTGGCCACCCGCAAGATCGAGCGCGGCGAGAAGAAGAACGGCACCCGCGTGCAGGTCTGGCCCGACGCCAGGTACTTCGATTCGGCGACGATTCCGCTGGCCGAGCTGCAGCGCCTGCTGCGCAGCAAGGCGGTACTGCTGCCCGGCGTCAAGGTCACGCTGGTGATCGAGAAGAGCGGCCAGGAGCCCACCGTGCAGACCTGGCAGTACGACCAGGGCCTGAAGGGCTATCTGATCGAGGCGCTGGCGCAAGGCAGCGGCGCCGAGCTGGTGATCCCGATGTTCGAGGGCGAGCATTTCGCCGATCCCGACGCCAATGCCGGCGAAGAGGGCTTCGCCGAGGGCGAGGGCGCATCGTGGGTGGTGGCCTGGACCGAGGAAGGCGCGCCGGTGCGCGAGTCCTATGTGAACCTGATCCCCACGCCGGCCGGCGGCACGCACGAGTCCGGCCTGCGCGAGGGCCTGTTCCAGGCGGTCAAGAGCTTCATCGAGATGCATGCGCTGCTGCCCAAGGGCGTCAAGCTGATGTCCGAGGACGTGTTCGCGCGCGCCTCGTTCGTGCTGTCGGCCAAGGTGCTGGACCCGCAGTTCCAGGGCCAGATCAAGGAACGGCTGAACAGCCGCGACGCGGTGCGGCTGGTCTCGACCTTCAGCCGCCCGGCGCTGGAGCTGTGGCTGAACCACCATGTCGACTACGGCAAGAAGCTGGCCGAGCTGGTGATTCGCCAGGCCCAGGCGCGCACGCGCGCCGCGCAGAAGGTCGAGAAGAAGAAGGGCTCCGGCGTGGCCGTGCTGCCCGGCAAGCTGACCGACTGCGAATCGACCGACGTGTCGCGCAACGAGCTGTTCCTGGTCGAGGGCGATTCGGCCGGCGGCTCGGCCAAGATGGGCCGCGACAAGGAATTCCAGGCCATCCTGCCGCTGCGAGGCAAGGTGCTCAATACCTGGGAAACCGAGCGCGACCGCCTGTTCGCCAACAACGAGGTGCATGACATCGCGGTGGCGATCGGCGTGGACCCGCACGGCCCGGACGACGAGCCCGACCTGTCGAACCTGCGCTACGGCAAGATCTGCATCCTGTCCGATGCCGACGTCGACGGCGCGCATATCCAGGTGCTGCTGCTGACGCTGTTCTTCCGCCATTTCCCCAAGCTGATCGAGCAGGGCAATGTCTATGTCGCACGCCCGCCGCTGTATCGGGTCGACGCGCCGGCGCGCGGCAAGAAGCCCGCGCAGAAGCTGTACGCGCTCGACGACGGCGAGCTCGAGGCGATCCAGGACAAGCTGATCAAGGACGGCGTCAAGGAAGGCGCGTGGCAGATCTCGCGCTTCAAGGGCCTGGGCGAGATGAGCGCCGAGCAGCTGTGGGAGACCACGATGAACCCCGACACGCGCCGGCTGCTGCCGGTGGCGCTGGGCGAATACGACCTGCCGAAGACAGTCGGCGTGATGAACATGCTGATGGGCAAGGGCGAGGCCGCGCAGCGGCGCAATTGGCTCGAGGAACGCGGCAACGAAGTCGTGGCCGACATCTGATGGCCCTTCAGGGCCCTGGCGGCAGGTATTGACTATCCATGGAACAACAAGACATTACGTTTCAACCCGACGAGCCGGCCGATTCGCTGACGCTCGCCCATTACGCCGAACGCGCCTATCTCGACTATGCGATCAGCGTGGTCAAGGGCCGCGCGCTGCCGGAAGTGGCCGACGGCCAGAAGCCGGTGCAGCGCCGCATCCTGTTCGCGATGCACGAAATGGGGCTGCGCGCCGACGCCAAGCCGGTCAAGTCGGCGCGCGTGGTCGGCGACGTGCTGGGCAAATTCCACCCGCACGGCGACCAGTCGGCCTACGACGCGCTGGTGCGGCTGGCGCAGGACTTCTCGCTGCGCTATCCGCTGATCGATGGCCAGGGCAACTTCGGCTCGCGCGACGGCGACGGCGCGGCGGCGATGCGCTACACCGAGGCGCGGCTGACGCCGATCGCCCGGCTGCTGCTCGACGAGATCGACCAAGGCACGGTCGATTTCGCGCCGAACTACGACGGCTCGATGGAAGAGCCCAAGCTGCTGCCGGCGCGGCTGCCCTTCGTGCTGCTCAACGGCGCGTCCGGCATCGCGGTCGGCATGGCCACCGAAATTCCGCCGCACAACCTGCGCGAGGTCGCGGCGGCCACGGTGGCGATGATCCGCAATCCGAACATCGCACTGGCCGAGCTGCTGGCGCTGATGCCGGGGCCGGACTACCCCGGCGGCGGCCAGATCATCTCGTCGCCGGCCGACATCGCGCAGATCTACGAAAGCGGCCGCGGCAGCCTGAAGGTGCGCGCGCGCTGGATCATCGAGGACATGGCGCGCGGCCAGTGGCAGCTGGTGGTCAACGAGCTGCCGCCCGGCACCTCGGCGCAGAAGGTGCTCGAGGAAATCGAGGAACTGACCAACCCGAAGGTGCGCGCCGGCAAGAAGTCGCTGACGCCCGAGCAGCTGCAGCTCAAGCAGACCATGCTGGGCGTGCTCGACGCGGTGCGCGACGAGTCCGGCAAGGATGCGCCGGTGCGGCTGGTGTTCGAGCCCAAGAGCAAGAACATCGACCAGCAGGAATTCGCGCAGACGCTGCTCGCGCATACCAGCCTGGAATCGGGTGCGCCGATCAACCTGGTGATGATCGGCACCGACGGCCGTCCGCGGCAGAAGGGCCTGGTCGAGATCCTGCGCGAATGGATCGCCTTCCGCTTCGAGACGGTGACCCGACGCAGCCGGCATCGGCTGGCCAAGGTCGAGGACCGCATCCATATCCTCGAAGGCCGGATGCTGGTGCTGCTCAATATCGACGAGGTGATCCGCATCATCCGCGAGGGCGACGAGCCCAAGCCGGCGCTGATGCACGCGTTCGGCCTGTCCGAGCGCCAGGCCGAAGACATCCTCGAAATCCGGCTGCGCCAGTTGGCGCGGCTGGAGTCGATCCGCATCGAGCAGGAGCTGAAGGACCTGCGCGAAGAGCAGGCCGAGCTGGACGTGCTGCTCAAGTCCGAGACCATGATGCGCCGTCGCATCATCAAGGAGATCGAGGCCGACGCCAAGCAGTACAGCCCGGCCGACAAGGACCCGCGCCGCACGCTGATCCAGGAGGAGCGCCGCGCCGCCGCCGAGGTGCGCGTGATCGACGAACCGGTCACCGTGGTGGTATCGCAGAAGGGATGGGTGCGTACGCGCCAGGGCCATGGCCACGACCCGCAGCAGTTCGCCTTCAAGGCGGGTGACGCGCTGTACGGCACCTTCGAATGCCGCACCATCGACGTGCTGCTGGCCTTCGGCACCAATGGCCGCGTCTATTCGGTGCCGGTCGCGGGCCTGCCCGGCGGCCGCGGCGACGGCGTGCCGCTGACCACGCTGGTCGAGCTGCAGGCGGGCACGCAGATCGCGCACACCTTCGCCGGCACGGCGGATCAGCGCATGCTGATCGCGACGCGCAACGGCAATGGCTTCCAGAGCAGGATCGGCGACATGATCAGCCGGCAGAAGGGCGGCAAGTCGTTCCTGACGCTGGACGATGGCGATGCCCCGCTGGCGCCCGCACCGATCGGCGACGAGGCGACGCACGTGGCCTGCCTGTCGGGCAATGGCCGCCTGCTGCTGATCGCACTGGACGAGATCAAGGTGCTGTCCGGTGGCGGGCGCGGCGTGATCCTGATGGAGCTCGAGCCCAAGGAAGCGCTGCAGCAGGTCGCCGCGGTGGGCGCGCCCGGACTGCTGGTGTCCGGGCTGGGCCGTGGCGGCAAGGCGTCGTCGCAGAAGCTGGCCGGCGCGAACCTGCTGCCATACGTCGGCAAGCGCGCGCGCAAGGGCAAGGCGGTCGAGCTCAAGCTCAAGGAGATGGCGATCGAGCCGGTCAAGGCCGATTGATGGCCGACTGATGGCCGACTGATGGCCGATTGATCGCCGGCCACTCGCCCGTCCTGGGCGAGCGGCCGCTACGAGCCGGCGGCGGCCAACGCCGCCGGCAAGCGCGACGCCGGCCCCGGCGTACGCAACGTGACGTCGATGCCCGCCACGCGCGCGGCCCGCTGGAAGTCGGTCAGCGTTTCCTCGATATCGTGGTCGATGCGCTCGCAACGGGTCGCATCGATGATCAGTTTCCCGCCTGCTTCGACCTTCGCCAGATGGCGCCGCAGCTGCGCCTTGTGGAAGAACGACACGTCCTTGTGCAGGCGAAGCAGATAGCAGTCCTCGTAGCGCGTCAGCGAGATCGCGCTTTGCGCATGATGGCGCAGCGTGAAGGCGATCCCCACCGCCATGCCGATGGCGATGCCGAACAGCAGGTCGGTCGCCAGGATGGCCGCGATCGTGACGACGAAGGGCAGCGCCTGCGCCGGGCCCTTGCGCCAGGCCTCGACGAACAGCGCCGGTTTGGCCAGCTTGTAGCCCACGTGCAGCAGGATGGCCGACAGGGCCGCCAGCGGGATCCAGCGCAGCAGGTCCGACAGGAACAGCACGCTGGCGAGCAGCAGCACGCCATGCACGACCGCCGACACCTTGGTGCGCCCGCCCGCGCCGATATTGGCCGAGCTGCGCACGATCACCGCGGTCAGCGGCAGCGCGCCCAACAGGCCCGCGACCATATTGCCGACGCCCTGCGCGTAGAGCTCGCGGTTCGGTGGCGCGACGCGGCGCATCGGGTCGAGCTTGTCCACCGCCTCCAGGCTCAGCAGCGTCTCCAGGCTCGCAACGATCGCCAGCGTCAGCGCGACCACATAGAGATCGGGATTGGCCAGCGCGGAGAAGTCGGGGCGCGCCAGTTCGGCCAGCAAAGAAGCGGGGCCATCGATGGCCGGCAGCTGCACCAGATGATCGGGCGCCAGCGCGGCATCGGGGCTCGCATGCACGGCGAAGCGCTGGTACAGCACGCCCCACAGCACGGCCAGCAGCGGTGCCGGCAACGCCCGCAGCGCGCGGCGCTGCCGGACGAAATCCGTATCCCATAGCACCAGGATCGCCAGCGCGACCGCGGCCACCGTCAGATTGCTGCCCGACACCATGCCCAGTGCCTGCTGGGCGGCCCCGGCCAGGCCGGCCTCGTCGACCAGCCGGCTATCCAGCGGCGCGGACGAGGGCAGGCCGAGCGCGACCGGCAGCTGCTTGATGATCAGCAGCAGGCCGATCGCGGCGAGCATGCCCTTGATCACGGCCGACGGCACCAGCGCCGCGATATCGCCGGCGCGCAGCCAAGCGAAGGCGATCTGCAGCGCGCCGGCCAGCATCACCGCGACCAGGAAGGCGGAGAAGCCGTCGAGCGTCGAGATCGCGCCGACGACGATCACGACCAGGCCGGCGGCGGGGCCGCTGACGCTCAGTTGCGAGCCGCTGAGCATGGCGACCACCACGCCGCCGATCACGCCGGCCAGCAGGCCCGACAACAACGGTGCGCCGGAGGCCAGCGCGATGCCCAGGCACAGCGGCAGGGCAACGAGAAAGACCACCACGCCGGCGGGGATGTCGCGGCCGAGGTGGCGCAGATAGACGTCGCGCATGGACGGGATGGAGACGGTCGGGGTAGGGGGCGCCGTGTTCATAGGGGTCGATGCGATTCAGGGTTGGTGGAGAGGGGGGCTCGTCGCCGCCGCGAAAGCGGGGCCAGCGGCTTGGTGCCAAGCCGCCGGGTCCGGCGTTCACGAGGACGACGATGCTGCTGCAGCAACAGCTGCGCTGCAGCGGCGTTTTTGTAGACCGTGCCGTTTGCAGCGGCGCTGAAGGGGCGGCGTCAGCGCGCCAATGTGTCAGGCCGCCAGCGGTTCCGGCGACGCGTCGGCATCGGTGCCGTCCAGGCACAGCCGCTCTTCCAGCAGGCCCGTTTCCAGCGAGTAGATCCACGCATGCAGGCGCAGCGCGCGGCCGCTGTCCCACACGTTGCGCACCAGCGGCATCTCGGCCAGCTTGCGCACCTGCGCGATCGCATTCAGTTCCACCAGGCGCGCGGTACGCGCGTCGTCGTTGTCGAGGCGGTCGAGCTCGCGGCAATGCGTCCGATAGACCTGCCGGATCTTGTCCAGCCGCGCATCGACGTGCGGCAGCTCGGGGACGCGGGCCAGCGACGCACGCACGCCGCCGCAGCGCTGATGCCCGCAGACGATGACGTTGCCCACGCGCAGTACCTCGACCGCGTACTGCAGCACGCTCATCAGATTGGGGTCGTCCTCGCACACCAGGTTGGCGATGTTCCGGTGTACGAACAGATCGCCGGGATCGGCATTGGTGATCAGCTCCGCGGGCACGCGGCTGTCCGAGCAGCCGATCCACAGCACGTCCGGCGCCTGGCGTACGGCCAGGCGCTTGAAGCGTTCGGGATCGCGTGACAACACTTCGGTGGCCCAGGCGCGGTTCTCGAGCATCAGGCGTTTGGCGACTTCCATGGTGGCTCCCTGGCGGACGGTTGGTGGACGGTTGGTATGTGACGGCCGCCGGGGACCACGTGCAACGCGCGAGCGCGCTGCTGGTGCATCGATGTCGTAGTGCACTGCATCAGTGCATCACGGCCGCGGTGCCGTACGGCGGAACAACTCTTCGTCCAGCCGCGGCGAAAGTCAGTTCCGTGTTACATCGCACAAATTTGTGCAATGCAGAATTCGGCCGCATTGAAGGAGCGCGCTCGCCGCACCCCCGCCCTTGCTAGCCGAGTACCAACGTCAGCGCCAGGCCGATCATGACCGCCGCGATGGCGCCGTCGAGACAGCGCCATGCCACGGGGCGCCGGAACAGCGGTGCCAGCAGTCCCGCGCCATAGGCGAGCGCGAGAAACCACGACAGGCTGGCCAGCGCCGCGCCGATGCCGAACATCCAGCGGCCGTCGCTGCCATGCTGGCTCGCCAGCGCGCCGAGCAGCACCACGGTATCGAGATAGACGTGCGGATTCAGGAAGGTGAAGGCGAGACAGGTGGCCAGCGCGGTCGCCAGCGGCAACGGCGCCGCGGCCTGCAGCTCGACCTTGCCGGCATCGAGTGCGCGGCGCGCGGCCATCAGGCCATAGACCGCCAGGAAGGCCGCGCCGCCATAGCGCGTCAGCGTCAGCCAGCCGGGATGCGCGTGCAGCAGCGCCCCGAGGCCGGCGATGCCGACGCCGATCAGCAGCGCATCGGAGGTGGCGCACAGCAGGGCGACCGGCAGGCGATGCTGGCGCCGGATGCCGAGCCGCAGCACGAAAGCGTTCTGCGCGCCGATCGGGATGATCAGCGCCAGGCTGGAGAGGAAGCCGGCCATCAGGGGCATGTCGATTTTCATCGAGAGAGGCGGGGTTGGGAAGTCGGGACGGCCCCAAGCGTAGCTTTGCGAGGTCAAAAAGAAAAACTAAACTTCCTTGTCCGTGATTAGAATTGCTAACGATGAAGATCGACAACGGCCAACTGGCCGCCTTCGCCGCCGTGCTGCAGGAGGGAAGCTTCGAGGCCGCGGCCCGGCGCCTGCATGTCACGCCCTCGGCAATCAGCCAGCGCATGCGCCAGCTCGAGGAGCGGCTCGGCCAGGTGCTGCTGCAACGGGGCAGCCCGTGCCAGCCGACCGCGGCCGGCCGCACGCTGGCGCGCTATACCGAGCAACTGGCGTTGCTCGAAGCGGAGACGCTGGCCGAACTCGGCGATGCCGATGGCAATGGCTTGCGGGGTAGGGGCGGGATGCCGCTGCGCGTGCCGCTCGCCGTCAACGCCGATTCGCTCGACAGCTGGTTTCCCGCCAGCTTCGACGCCTTGCCGGCCGAGCCCGCGATGGTGTTCGATCTGCGCGTCGAAGACCAGGACCATTCGGCGACGCTGCTGCGCGAGGGCGTGGTGATGGCGGCGGTCAGCGCCAGCGCCGAGCCGGTGCAGGGCTGCACGGTCGAACCGCTCGGCATCATGCGCTATCTGGGCGTCGCCTCGCCGCAGCTGATCGCGCAGGCGTTCGCCAAGGGCGTCAACGCCGCCAGCCTGTCGCGCACGCCGATGCTGGCCTTCAATCGCAAGGACGCGCTGCAGGCCCGCTTCATCGCGCTGCTGATCGGCATGGACGCCGAGCAGCCGACGCCGCCGATTCATTACGTGCCGTCGACCGCCGGCTTCGTCGCGTTTGCCCAGCGGGGGCTCGGCTGGGGCATGATGCCCGAGCCGTTCGTGCGGGAACCGCTGGCGCACGGGGCGCTCGCCGAATTCGCACCGCGCCGCCATCTGGACGTGCCCTTGTACTGGCACCGATGGCGGCTGCGTTCACCGGCGCTCGACGCCGTCACGCGCGCGGTGCGGCAGGCGGCGTCGCTGTCGTTGCGGCCGTTGGGGCCGCCGGGGCCGCGGGGAGCCATCGGGGCGGGGAAGAAGCGCTGAACGATCGCGCTCGCGTCTGGATCGGATTCGGGCCCGGCTATCGGCTTGGCGACGATCGGATTCGAGCTGGCGTTCGGCTCGGAGTCTTGGATCAGGCGATCGGCTTGGCGGCGATCACGACAAAGCGCGCATTCGGCGCAGCGGTTGAGTCAGTCGATCGGCTTGGCGGCGATCGTCGAGGACGAACGTACAAAGTTGCCGCCGCCCAGATGATGGATCGTGTGCAGGGCTTCGTTGCCCGCATCGAACTTCCACCGGCCATTGGCAAACACACGCGGATCCGCGGCCGCGGCCACGACCTCGCCGAAGCACGTGTCGTAGGCGTCTTCGGTGTGCGCCTCCGGAATCAGCCGGCACTCCATCCACGCGCTGCAGCCCGCCTCGATCAGCGGCAGTCCGAGCTCCGGACCGGCGATGGCGGCGATGCCGAATTGCGCGAACTTGTCGACGTCGCGGCCCGTGGCGCTGCCCACCGCGTAGGTCATGTCGATCGCGGCCGCGCCCGGGATGCAGATGCCAAAGCTGCCGCTGGCTGCGACCAGCTCGCGCGTGAAGGTCCGCTTGTCGATCACGATCGCGATGCGCGGCGGGGTGAATTCGACCGGCATCGACCAGGCGGCGGCCATCACGTTGCGGCGGCTGCCGTCGCGGCTGGTGACCAGCACGGTCGGTCCGTGGTTGATCAGGCGGCTGGCGTATTGCAGGGGGACGGGGTGGAAGGCGGTCATCGGCTGGCTCGGCAATAGAGAGGGGGACACGATTGCCGCGATGATGCCATCAGTCCGGCGACAGGGTTCGCCGGCGCCGCGAAACGGCCGGAATGAAAGAGCCGCAAGACCTCGCAGGCCGAGGGCTTGCGGCCACGATGTGGGGCACGGGGCCGACGGCTTCGTCAGCGATTCCGATCTGCCGTGCCGATGTCGGTCGGGCGTGTTACCTGCCTTGGCGCAGCGCGTAGGACGCCATCAGGTTGCGATAGTCGGGAATGTGTTCGGAGAACATCTGACCCAGCCCTTCGATATCGTTGCGCCAATCGCGATGCAGTTCGCAGGCAACCCCGAACCAGTTCATCATTTGCGCGCCCGCGGCCGACATGCGGTCCCATGCGGCGTAGCGGGTCACCTCGTTGAAGGTGCCCGAGGCGTCGGTGACCACGAAGACGTCGAATCCTTCTTCGATGGCAGAGAGCACCGGAAACGCGACACAGACCTCGGTCACGACGCCGGCGACGATCAGCTGCTTCCTGCCCGTTGCCTTCACCGCCTTGACGAAGTCCTCGTTGTCCCAGGCGTTAATGTTGCCGGGACGGGCGATGTAGGGGGCGTCGGGGAATTTATCCTTCAGTTCCTGCACCAGGGGGCCGTTCGGACCGTCTTCGAAGCTGGTGGTCAGGATCGTGGGAAGCTTGAAATATGCCGCAAGATCGGCGAGCGCAAGCACATTGTTCTTGAACTGGTCGGGCTGGAAATCCCGCACCAGCGACAGCAGGCCGGTCTGATGATCGACCAGCAGTACGGCAGCCTGGTTCTTGTCGAGCCTCGTGTAGGGTTTGGTCATGACGGTCTCCTTGGGGTTGGGCAAGTCGCGAGACACCAGACGGCTGGATCGTCGCCGAATTCGCGGGGCCGTCCGGGCTCACGCGTTTGGCGTCCCGGACGGATCGCTACAGAATAGGACGGGATGGCGCGACACGGGGAGGCAACCGGTCCGTTGAGGGCGAACGCCGCGTTCGTTCTCGACGAACGGGCGGCGACGAAAGTCATGACAACTGTCGGGGGATGGGATCGATGCAGTGGCGATACGATGACATGGAGACGTTCGTTCGCGTCATGCAGGCTGGCGGAATTACCGGCGCGGCGCGGCGGCTCAACGTTACAAAGTCCGTTGTCAGCAAGCGCATTCGCGATCTGGAGGTTGCACTCTCGGTGCAACTGTTCCAGCGGACGCCCGGCCAGCTTCAGCCTACCGAAGCAGGCGAGGCGTTCTACGAACGCATCGCGCCGCTGCTCAGCGAAATTCACGAGACGGCCGAAGGCATGGCATCGCACAGCGATGTCTCGTTGCGTGGCAGATTGCGCATCGCGACGCCGATGTCGTTCGGCATTGCTTACCTCGGACCGGTGATCGCGGCATTTGCGCGACAGCACCCGGATCTCGAAATCGCGGTCGACTACGATGACCGGCCGATGGCGCTGTCCCACGGCGGCTACGACGTCGCAATCCGGATCGGCTACCTGCAGGACTCCAGCTTGAGGATGCGCACGCTCGGCGAATGCGCCCGCGTGCTGTGTTGCAGCCCCGACTATGCCGAGCGCCGGGGCTTGCCCGGCCGCGCCGCGGAACTGACCGAGCACGATGCGATCGACTATGCGCTGGTGCACGCCAAGCGTTTCTGGCAATTCGAGGACGAGCACGGTGCGCCGGTTTCGGTCGCGATGCGTTCGCGCATCGTTGCCAATAACGGCGAGGCGATACGCGACATGGCGATCGCCGGATTGGGCATTGCTTCGCTGCCGATCTTCCTGGCCGCCGACGCATTGAAGCGGGGCCAGCTGATGGCGATTCCGCTCGAGTTGACGCAGCGGCCCTATGTCATCTCGGCGCTATATCCGAACACCAATCGTGTGCCGGCGAAGGTGCGCACCTTTATTGACCATCTGGTCGGGATTTTTTCGCCGTCGATGCCCTGGGAACGTTGATGGCTGGCATCGATATCCACGGTGGGAGCGGGGCCTGAAACGCCTGCCGGCGGACAAACAAAAACCCGCGAAGCTTGCGCTGTCGCGGGTTCAGGACATCGATTTGCGGATGTCGTCGGACGGAATACTGGTGGAGCCGGCGGGAATCGAACCCGCGTCCGCAGATCCTCCACAGAGAGTTCTACATACTTAGTTCTGTCATTTGATTTAACCGCC
>JAPSLP010000025.1 GCA_031180665.1 Cupriavidus sp.
ATTTGGGGGGGGGGGTGTTGGGGGTTTTTTTTTTTTTTGTTGGGGGGGGGGGGGGGGTTCCCCCCCCCCCCGGGGGGGGGGGGGGGGGGGGGGGCGCCCCCCCCCCGCGGCGCCGATGCCGGCGATCGCGCAAGGCAAGCGCCGTTGCCCTCTCCCCTGCCCCTCTCCCAGCGGGAGAGGGGAAAACCACCAGAGACTCTCAATGCTTCAGAACAATTCCGCGTCCAGCGCCATCAGCGGCGCGGCGCCGGCGCGCGCCATGCGGATCTGGGCGGCAGTCTCCGGCAGCAGCTTGGCGAAATAGAAGCGCGCGGTGGCCAGCTTGGCGGTGTAGAACTTGTCGCCGCTGTCCTGCTTCTCCAGCGCGATCTTCGCCATGCGGGCCCAGAAGTAGGCGAACACCAGATGCCCGACCACGCGCAGGTACGGCACGGCGGCGGCGCCCACCTCGTCGGGATTGGCCATCGCCTTCATGCCGATCTCCATCGTCAGCTTCTGCACCTTGTCGCCCAGGTCCGCCAGCGGATTGACGAACTCCTGCATCGCCTCGTCGGTGCCCTCGGCCTCGACGAACTCCTGCACGATCTTGCCGAAGGCCTTCATCTTCGCGCCCATGTCGCCGAGGATCTTCCGGCCCAGCAGATCCAGCGCCTGGATCGTGTTGGTGCCCTCGTAGATCATGTTGATGCGGGCATCGCGCACGTACTGCTCCATGCCCCATTCGGCGATGTAGCCGTGGCCGCCGAACACCTGCATGCCCTCGTTGGTGGCGATGAAGGCGTTGTCGGTCAGGAAGGCCTTGATCACCGGCGTCAGCAGCGCGACCAGGTCGCCGGCCTGCTTGCGCACGGCCTCGTCGGGGTGCGACAGCTCGCGGTCGATCTGCAGCGCGGTCCAGTAGCTGAAGGCGCGGCCGCCTTCGGCGAAGGCCCTCTGCGTCAGCAGCATGCGGCGCACGTCGGGATGGACGATGATCGGATCGGCCGGCTTGTCCGGTGCTTTCGGCCCGGTCAGCGAACGCATCTGCAGCCGCTCCTTCGCGTAGGCCGCCGAGTTCTGGTAGGCGACCTCGGTCAGGCCCAGGCCCTGCATGCCGACGCCGAGCCGCGCCGCGTTCATCATCACGAACATCGCGTTCAGGCCCTTGTTGGGCTCGCCCACCAGCCAGCCGCGCGCGCCGTCCAGGTTCATCACGCAGGTGGCATTGCCGTGGATGCCCATCTTGTGTTCGATCGAGCCGCAGACGATGCCGTTGCGCTCGCCCGGGTTGCCGTCGGCATCGGGAATGAACTTCGGCACCACGAACAGCGAGATGCCCTTGGTGCCCTGCGGCGCGTCAGGCAGGCGCGCCAGCACCAGATGGATGATGTTGGCCGACAGGTCATGCTCGCCCGCCGAGATGAAGATCTTGGTGCCGGTCAGGCTGTATGAGCCGTCGTCCAGCGGCTCGGCCCTGGTGCGCAGGATGCCCAGGTCGGTGCCGCAGTGCGGCTCGGTCAGGCACATGGTGCCGGTCCACTCGCCCGACACCAGCTTGGGCAGGTAGCGCTGCTGCAGTTCGGGCGTGCCATGCGCGTGCAGCGCCTCGTAGGCGCCGTGCGACAGGCCGGGGTACATCGTCCACGCCTGGTTCGCCGAGTTCAGCATCTCGAACAGCGCGTTGTTGACCAGGATGGGCAGGCCCTGCCCGCCGAATGCGGGATCGCACGCCAGCGCCGGCCAGCCGGCCTCGACGTATTGCCGGTAGGCTTCCTTGAAGCCCGACGGCGCGGTCACGACGCCGTCGCCGTGGTGGGTGCAGCCCTCGCGGTCGCCGCTCTGGTTCAACGGGAAAATGACTTCCGCGCAAAACTTGCCGGCTTCCTCGATGACCTGGTTGATGGTGTCCGCATCGACGTCTGCGTGCGGCGGCATCGCCTTGAGCTCGGCCTCGACGCCGAGCAGTTCGTGCAGCACGAATTGCATGTCGCGCAGCGGAGCGGTGTACTGGCCCATCAAGATCTCCTTGGAGTTGGCGAAGCCGCCGCGCCGCTCGTGCTGTCAGGCACGCTATGCCCGCGGCGGCATCAGGTACGGTAGGACTGAATCAGCTTGTTGAGCGCGACCATGGCAAGCTCGGCGCTGTCGGGCAGGCGCAGGAAGCGGGCGTCGTGATGCAGCCCCAGTTCGAGGCTGTACATTTCGAACAGCATCAGGCGCGGATCGCAGTCCGCGCGCAGATGGCCCTCTTCCTTGGCCTGTTCGATCGCGCGTGTCAGCGCGGCCCGCCAGATCGTGACGCTCTTGATCAGCTCGTCGCGTACCGGGCTTTCCGCGCGGTCATCGTATTCGACCGCCCCGCTGATGTAGATGCAGCCGGTGGTGACTTCCTGGATCCGTTTTTCCATCCAGCGCCGCACCATCGACCACAGACGCGGCAGACCGCGCGGCTCGTTCAGCGAGGGATAGAAGACCTCCTGCTCGAACCGGCGGTGATACTCGCGCACCACCTCCACCTGCAGGTCTTCGCGCGAACCGAAATGCGCGAACACGCCGCTCTTGCTCATTTGCATGCGTTCCGCGAGCAGACCGATCGTCAAACCTTCGAGTCCGTCGCGGGACGACAATTCCAGTGCGGCGTCGAGAATCGCCACGCGCGTCATCTCCCCCTTGCGCATCGGGGTGGGAGAAGCGTTGGCGGCGGATTCGAGACGGGCTGACTGGTGTCGCATGATTTTTCTCCGTACTTTTTGCGGCATCGGTTGGCGATGCCGCGCTTGGCCCTGGCCTGTTATGTCGATCGCCACGGCCCGCCGGGTAGAGCGGAACCGGGTGGCGAATGCACGCAGTCTAAGCCAAAAAAGAACGGTCGTTCAGATTATTCTGGCCGCGCCTGCCGCTATCAAGTTTTTAATTAGACCTTCGTTTCTAAACCGAACTGCGCCGGAATGCGGTGCAACATCCGGCGGTCGGCGTCAGCGGCAAAGCCGACGTGCGGGTGCGCGCCGCATTTTGCCGCAAGGCAGCACCGGCATGCCAAGTTCAGTAGCGGCCGGCCGCGCCGGCCACCATGACGCCGAAGCGCAACAGCATATAGGCGGTCCAGTCCAGGCACCGGCGCAGGCGTCCGCGGCGGGCATGGTCCTCTGGCACGACCGGGGCGCTGCGCTGCGCGATCGCGCGCTCCAGCTCGCGCCGCAGCCCGGCGGCAAAGGCCTCGTCGTAGACCGCGACATTGGCCTCGCGCGCCAGCAGCAGGCTGAACGGATCCATATTGCTGGAGCCGACCGTCGCCCAGTTGTCGTCGACTACCGCGACCTTGGCGTGCAGGAAGCTCTCGGCGTACTCGTGGATCTCGACGCCGGCCTCGAGCAGCGTCGCGTACAGCGCGTGGGTCGCGTAATGCTGCAGCCTGTACTCGACCATGCCTTGCAGCAGCAGCCGCACGCGCACGCCGCGGCGGCGGCAGGCCAGCAGCGCGCGCCGCATCTTGGCGCCCGGCAGGAAGTAGGCGTTGGCGATGATGACGTCGTGCCGCGCCGCGCCCAGCGCCTGCAGATAGGCGCGCTCGATGGTGCGGCGATTGCGCAGGTTGTCGCGCAGCAGCAGCGCGGCCCGCACGCCGCCGCCCTCGATCGACGCAGGCACCGCGCTTTGCGGCAGCGGAAACTCGCCGGCCAGGCCCGACAACCTCCCACCGAGCCCGTCGCCCTGCATCTGGCCGCGCAGCGCAAGCCGCCACCACAGCCGCTCGGCGGTCAACGCGATGTGGCCGGCCAGCGGACCGGTGACGCGCACCGCGAAGTCGTAGCGCGGACCGAGCTGGGCCTCGTCGAAGGGGCCGTGATTGTGGTCGTCGATGATGTTGATGCCGCCCACGAAGGCGATGCGCCGGTCGATCACCGCAAGCTTGCGGTGCAGCCGGCGCAGATGCCGGCGTGCGAGCCGAAAGCCCCGCAGCGGCCGGTACACACGCAGCCTGACGCCGCCCTGCTCGAGCCGCTCGACCAGCGGGGCCGGCATGTCGCCGGCGCCGAAGCCGTCGACCAGCAGGTGGACACGCACGCCGCGCTCGACTGCACGCAGCAGCGCGTCGGCGACCGCCTGGCCGACCTCGTCGTCGGCATAGATATAGGTCTCCAGCGAAACCGACAGCACCGCCTGGTCGATCGCCGCGATCAGCGCGGGAAAGTAGTCGGCGCCGCCGCGCAGCAGCTCGACGCAATTGCCACCCACCGGCCGGCCGGGACCGGTATGGAGCAGGCGGGGACCGGGCCGCCCTTCGGCGGCTGTGGCGGTCGTGGCGCCTTCCACCGCATGCGCAGCGGTCTTGGAGGACCGGGTGGTTTTGCTTGGGCTCTCGGACAAGGGCATGGCAGCATTATCGGTCACCTCGCGGCGGCAACGCCACCCGAGGCCATGGGCGCCGGACGCCCGGCGTAGCGGGACGGGCGCGCGCCGACTCTGCTATCGTCGCGCTTTATTCCCGACTTGATTCCCGACTTGATTCCCGACTTTGTTCGCGAGTTCGCCCGGACATCGTCCCACCGTCGCCCCCGCGCACTGAGCGCGCATTGAGCTGATTCGATCGTGAAGGTATTCGGTATCGCCGGCACTTCCGGCAGCGGCAAGACCACCTTGCTGGACCAGTTGATTCCCCGCTTCGTGGCGGCCGGGCTGCGCGTGGCCGGCGTCAAACATACCCATCACGGGTTCGACCCGGATACCCCGGGCAAGGATTCCTGGCGCATGCGCGAAGCCGGCTGCGCCAATGTGGTGCTGGTCGGCGCGCGCCATCTGACGCTGATGCGCCGCTACGAGCAGGGCGCGCCGCCGCCCGAACTGGCCGACGCGCTGGCGGTGCTGCCCGCCGATACCGACCTGGTCCTGGTCGAGGGATACAAGCACAGCGACGTCTCCAAGCTCGAGGTCTATCGTCCCGGCCATGGCCGGCCGCCGCTGTGGCCGGACGTGCCCGGCATCGTCGGCATCGCGACCGACGCACCGGACGAAGTGGCCGCGCTGACCCGGCTGCCGGTGCTCGACCTGAACCGGATCGACGCCATCGAAGCCTTCGTGCGCGAGCGGGCCGGACTATCGCCGAGCCCCGCCCCACCGGCCAACGGCTAGCCGGCCGCGCCCGCCGTCTCGCCGCTGTGCCGCGGGTTGGCCTCGGGCACCTGCGGCCGCGCCAGTTCGGCAACCAGCGGCACATGGTCCGAGCGCTGCGCCCAGTCGCGCCCGGTCAGCACCCGGGCACGCTCGATCTCGAAGCCGCGCACGTAGATCCGGTCGAGCTGCCACCACGGCATATGGCTGGGAAAGGTATGCAGCCGCGAGCCGCGCGCATGCGAGGCCTCCAGCGCGCCCAGCGTATTGCAGATCAGCGCGTCGAGCCGGTGGTTCCAGTCGTTGAAGTCGCCGGCGATCACCAGCGGCGCGTCCGCCGGCACCACGTTGCGCACCCGTTCGACCAGCGCCTCGGCCTGGCGCGCGCGGCTGCGCGCGAACAGGCCGAAATGCACGCAGATCAGATGGGCCTCGATGCCGTGGACATCGGCCACCGCATGCAGCAGCCCGCGCTGCTCGAAGCGGTGATCGGAGATATCGAGGTTCTCCGACATCAGGATCGGATGGCGCGACAGGATCGCGTTGCCATGGTGGCCGTGGTCGTAGACCGCGTTGCGGCCGTAGACCGAATGCGGATAGGCGTCGGTCGCCAGATAGTTCAGCTGCGTGTAGTCCGGATCGAACAGGGCGGCGGCCACCAGGCGATCGTTGCGGTCTTGCACTTCCTGCAGGAAGACGATGTCCGCGTCGACCGTCTGCAGCCCGTCGCGGACATGCTGGATGCGCGGACGGCGCGCGAAACCGGTCAGCCCCTTGTGGATGTTGTAGGTGACCACGCGCAGCTTCATCGCGTCCCTCCGGCCTGGCCGATGCTCGCGGCACCAGGCGTGCCGGCGGCACAGGCGGTCGCCCCGGCCGCCGCACGCCAGGCCAGCTGGCGCACCGCTTCGGCGTTGCTCGACGAGAAGCAGCGCGCGGCCGCCTGCTCCCATGGCAGCCAGACCGATTGCAGATGCTCGCGCGGCGCCAGCGTGACGGGCAGCGGCCGCTCGACGCACAGCCCGAACCAGTGCTCGACATTGCGCGTGACCCCGGGCGCGTAGCGATGGCGCCATTCGGGATAGATCTCGTATTCGATGTGGTGGCCCCAGTCCTGCAGCCGGTGCTCGCTCGCGACGATGCCGGTTTCCTCGGCCACCTCGCGGGCGGCGGTCAATGCCAGGGGTTCGTCGGGGGTATCGAGGCTGCCGGTGACCGATTGCCAGAAGCCGGGACGGTCGGCGCGCTCTAGCAGCAGAACCTGCAGATCGGTCGTATGGATCACGACCAGCACGGATTCGGGAATCTTGTAGGGCATAGGATCGGACGGGAACAGGCTGACAAGCTTAACGCAGTTGCCCGTCGGCGCCACCGGCGTTAGTCCGACAAGCCCGGAGGGCGTGGGGATGATGTGATGGCGTGGGCACTGGAAGCGCCCACGCCCATTGCCGTCGCTCAGGCCCGCTCTTCCCGGGCGCCCGCTTCGCGCACCCAGCTGTCGAACACTTCCGGCGAGTCGCCATGGCCCCAGGCGGCGCGCAGTTGCTGCATCAGCGGCGCCAGCGATTCGGTGTAGCGCGCGGCGGCGGCGTGCGCCTCGGCCGCGAGGTCCTCGGCAGCCTGGTTGGCGCGCGCCTGCATCTCGGTGCGCGCCTGCGCGACTTCCTTCTCGCGCTGGCCCAGCGCGTGGTACTTCTGGATCAGGAAGCGCTGGTAGTCTCCGGCCTCCGCCTGCGCGGCCTGGGCGTTCACCTGCTCGAAACGCAGCACGATGCTGGCGGTCTCCTGCTCGATCTGCGCGGCCTCGGCCACCAGCGCCTGCGCCGCGTCCTGCAGCGCCAGCGCGTCGCGCCGCCGTGCCTGCAACTGCGCGGCCATCGCTTCGAAGGTTCGCTGCGCGGCCAGGTAGGCCTGCACCACCGGCTGCGGCGCCACCACCAGCAGCGGATCGGCGCCGCTGCCGCGACGGCCCGGCAGCAAGGCGTCTTCGGGCAGGCGCAGGTTGCCGACTTCCTCCAGCCAGCGCCCGCGCGCCATCACCGCGGCCACCGTGTCGAGCGCCACCCGCCGCAGCGCCTCGGCGCGCTGCATCTGCACGGCGCCGCCCTCGGCCGCCGCGCTGCCCACCTGTGCGGCGTGCGCGATGTCGGGGACGCAGGCGGCCACCGTGGTCGCCACCGATTCCGACATCGCCTGCGCGGACTTGCGCACCGCGCGGCGCAGCTCGAAGCGCGCCAGCAGCATCATCACCAGCCCGGCGACCAGCCAGGTCAGGATCGTCTGCGCATGCTGCAGCAGGAATTGGCGGATCAGTTCGATATCCAGTGTCACCTTTGTTCTCCCCTTGTCAGGTGCTGCTGCCCGCGGCAGCCCGATGGATGACCTCGCGAGGTGGCCGATCGTTCCCATGGGAAACAATTGGAAACCTCGATCGCCCTCCCCAGCCTACACAAACAAAAAAACGGCCGCGCTCGCGCACGGCCGTCGTCTCCAGCTACATCGCCAGCGGCATCACGCCGAAGCCTTCGGCTCGGGCGTGCGCAGGCGGATATGCAACTCGCGCAGCTGCTTCTCGTCGACCGAGCTCGGCGCCTGCGTCAGCAGGTCCTGCGCGCGCTGGGTCTTCGGGAAGGCGATCACGTCGCGGATCGAATCGGCACCGGCCATCATCGTGACGATGCGGTCCAGGCCGAAGGCGATGCCGCCATGCGGGGGCGCGCCGTACTGCAGCGCGTCCAGCAGATAGCCGAACTTGACGCGCGCTTCTTCCTCGTTGATCTTCAGCGCGCGGAACACCTTGCTCTGCACGTCCTCGCGATAGATCCGCACCGAGCCGCCGCCGATCTCCCAGCCGTTGAGCACCATGTCGTAGGCCTTGGCGATGCACTTGCCCGGATCGGTGGCCAGGTACTCCAGGTGCTCGTCCTTCGGGCTGGTGAACGGGTGGTGCATCGCGACCCAGCGGGCATCTTCCTCGTCGTACTCGAACATCGGGAAGTCGACCACCCACAGCGGCTTCCACGCGTCCTCGAACAGGCCGTTGGCCTTGCCGAATTCCGAGTGGCCGATCTTCAGGCGCAGCGCGCCCATCGCATCGTTGACGACCTTGGCCTTGTCGGCGCCGAAGAACAGGATGTCGCCATCCTGCGCGCCCGAACGCTTCAGGATCTCGGCGATGGCGGCGTCGTGCAGGTTCTTGACGATCGGCGACTGCAGGCCATCGCGGCCCTTGGCCACTTCGTTGACCTTGATCCACGCCAGGCCCTTGGCGCCGTAGATGGCGACGAACTGCGTATAGGCATCGATCTCGCCGCGCGAGATCTGGCCGCCGCCGGGCACGCGCAGCGCGACCACGCGGCCGTTGTCGCTGTTGGCCGGGCCCGAGAACACCTTGAAGTCGACGTCCTTCATGACCTCGGTCAGCTCGGTGAACTCGAGCTTGACGCGCAGGTCCGGCTTGTCCGAGCCGAAGCGGGCCATCGCCTCGCGGAATTCCATCACCGGGAAGCGGTCGTCCAGCGCCACGCCAATGGTGTTCTTGAACACCGTGCGGATCATGTTCTCGAACAGGTCGCGGATGTCCTGCTCGGTCAGGAACGAGGTCTCGCAGTCGATCTGCGTGAATTCGGGCTGGCGGTCCGCGCGCAGGTCCTCGTCGCGGAAGCACTTGGTGATCTGGTAGTAGCGATCGAAGCCCGACACCATCAGCATCTGCTTGAACAGCTGCGGCGACTGCGGCAGCGCGAAGAAGTGGCCCGGGTTGACCCGCGACGGCACCAGGTAGTCGCGCGCACCCTCGGGGGTGCTCTTGCCCAGCATCGGCGTCTCGATGTCGATGAAGCCCTGCTCGTCCAGGTACTTGCGCACTTCCATCGCCACCTTGTAGCGCAGGCGCAGGTTGTACTGCATCTGCGGGCGGCGCAGGTCCAGCACGCGGTGCGTCAGGCGGGTGGTCTCGGACAGGTTGTCGTCGTCGAGCTGGAACGGGGGCGTGACCGACGGGTTCAGCACGGTCAGCCCATGGCACAGCACTTCGATCTTGCCGGAGGTCAGGTTGGCGTTCTCGGTGCCGGCCGGGCGCGCGCGCACCTTGCCGGTCACGCGGATGCAGAACTCGTTGCGGATGTCCTCGGCGACCTTGAACATTTCCGGGCGGTCCGGATCGCAGACGACCTGCACCAGGCCTTCGCGATCGCGCAGGTCGATGAAGATCACGCCGCCGTGGTCGCGGCGCCGTTGCACCCAGCCGGTCAGGGCCACTTCCTGGCCGGTCAGTTGTTCGGTCACGAGACCGCAGTAGTGAGTTCGCATGGAGGACATAGGAGAAATTCCCGGTAAGGCGCGGCCGCGCTCGGGCGGCCCGCGGTCAATTGGAGTGCGATGGGTCGGCGGCGGCTGCGCCGGCTGCAGCGGCGGGGGCACGGCTCGGCACGGCCTTGCGCGGCAACTCGGCCGGCGCGACCACACCCATCGACACGATGTATTTCAGGGCGGCATCGACGGTCATGTCGAGCTCGATGGTGTCGGCCTTGGGCATCATCAGGAAGAAGCCCGAGGTCGGATTCGGCGTGGTGGGCACGTAGACGCTGACATATTCGCCCTGCAGATGATTCTGCACGTCGCCGCCGGGCCGGCCGGTCAGGAAGGCGATGGTCCACGAGCCCTCGCGCGGGTACTGCACCAGCAGCGCCTTGCGGAAGGCGTTGCCCGACGAGGACAGCAGCGTGTCCGAGACCTGCTTGACGCTGGAATAGATCGGCCCCACCACCGGGATATGGTGCAGCAGCGCTTCCCACCAGCGCACCAGGCGCTGGCCGATGAAGTTGTGCGCCAGCACGCCGACCAGCAGGATGAACAGCAGCGTCAGGATCGCGCCCAGGCCGGGCACGCGCATGCCGAACAGCTGGCGGTCGAACTGCCAGGCCTCGGGCAGCAGCGCGAGGCTCTGGTCCATCGTGCCGATGATCAGGCTGAGCACCCACAGCGTGATGCCCAGCGGTACCAGCACCAGCAGGCCGGTCAGGAACCAGGTCTTCAGTGCGGAAGTTTTCTTGTTGGTGGCCACGTTCCTTCCTGGTTCAGTGGCAGGCGCAGGCGCTGCCGCAGCCGCCGGCCGCGGGCGCCGCGCTGGCGGACGCCGACGTCTCGGCCGGCTTTGCCGCACCGGCATCGCCGGTGCTGCTGCCCGCGCCCGAGCTGGCGCCGGTGCTGGCGCCGCTGCTGGAGTTGCCGCCGCGGAAGTCGGTCACATACCAGCCCGAACCCTTGAGCTGGAATCCGGCCGCGGTCAGCTGCTTCTTGAAGGCCCCCGCCGTATTGCAGGATGGGCAGTCGGTGAGCGGGGCATCGCTCATTTTCTGCAGCACATCGCGCCCATGGCCGCAGGCGTCGCAACGGTAGGCATAGATCGGCATCGTGGCTCTCCGGGAGATCCGAAATGGGTCAACAAAAAAACGAAGGGAAATCAACGCAGGCGGCCGGCGCGGCGTTCCAGGCTGTCGCCCGCCACCGTCCGGCCATGCAAAGCCTTGAATTATAAACCGTTTGGCCGCCGTTGCCGCCGGAAAAGCGGCCCGCCTGGGGCGCAGACCGGCCGATTGGGCGGAGCCGGCGGGATTGGCTGCGGATTGACCCGGGAATCGGCCCGGAATCGCCCCGGAATCGCCCCGGATAGGCCGGGCAGCGACCTCCGGCGCGGGAATCACGCGATATGCACTTCCTTGACCGGGGGGCGGTCGCCGATCCATTGCGGCAGCAGCGAGCCGCCCAGCATGCCGCCCAGCGAGAACAGCAGGCCCACCATCTGCGGCGGCACCGCGGCCTCGGAGAACGCGATCTCGCAGACCAGCCACGAGCTCAGCCCCAGCAGGATCGCGGCGAGGCCGCCCTGGCGCGTGGCGCGCTTCCAGAACAGGCCGAAAGCCAGCGGCACGAACGACGACACCAGCGTGACCTTGTAGGCATTCTCGACCATGTGGAAGATCGACAGGTGCGAGTTCAGCGCGAACAGCGTGACGAGGACGGTGAACACCAGCACGACCGCCTGCATCACCCGCAGGAAGCGCCGGTCGTCCAGATGGCGGAAATACGGCCGCAGGATGTTCTCGGCGAAGGTCACCGACGGCGCCAGCAGCGTGGCCGACGCACAGCTCTTGATCGCCGACAGCAACGCGCCGAAGAACATCACCTGCGCGAACAGCGGCGCGTGGTCCAGGATCAGCGTCGGCAGGATCAGCTGCGAATCGGTATTGATATAGCGCTGCACCATCGCCGGATCGATCAGCGTGGCCGAGTACGCCAGGAACATCGGGATGAAGGCGAAGCAGAAGTACAGCACGCCACCCAGCACCGAGGCGCGGCCGGCAATCTGCTCGGTGCGCGACGACGTGACCCGCTGGAACACATCCTGCTGCGGGATCGAGCCGAGCATCATCGTCGACAGCGCGGCGGCAAAGCCGATGATCTGGATCAGGTCCAGCTCCGGCAGGAACTCGAACTTGCCCGCCGCGGCCGCGTGCGACACCACCGCCGACACGCCGCCGGCCTGGCCGCTGACCTCGTAGCCGATATACAGCATGCCGATCACGATGATGATCATCTGGATGAAGTCGGTGATCGCCACCGACCACATGCCGCCGAACAGCGTGTAGATCAGCACGCTGGCGGCGCCGATCATCATGCCCGCCTCCTGCGACAGCGCGCCGTCCGAGACGGTGTAGAAGACCAGCCCCAGCGCCTTGATCTGCGCGGCGACCCAGCCGAGGTAGGACACCACGATGCACAGCGTGGTCAGGATCTCGGCCAGGCGCCCATAGCGGTTGTGGTAGTAGTCGCCGATCGTCAGCAGGTTCATCCGGTACAGCGGACGGGCGAAGAACAGGCCGACCAGGATCAGGCACAGCGACGAGCCGAACGGGTCGGACACGACCCCGGACAGCCCTTCCTTCAGGAATACCGCCGGGATGCCGAGCACGGTCTCGGAGCCGAACCAGGTCGCGAATACGGTCGCGGTGACCACGTAGAACGGCAGGCTGCGGCCGGCCACGGCGAAATCGGTCGTGTTGCGCACGCGCAGCGCGGCCCACAGGCCGATGCCCACCGAGATTACCCAGTAGATGATGACAAACCAGATCAGCATGCTGCTGCCCTATCCCAAAGAGCCCAGGGGCCAAGAAACCGAATGGCGGACGGCGGCAAGGTGCGCGCGTCCGCAGTCCAATTCATCGGTCGGGGCCGCGTGGGTGGCGGATCGGGTGCCCTGGGAGGAGCACTGGCCAGCGGTCGTAGCCGAATCAAGACGCGGATTATAGCGATGCAAGCGACGATACAAGCGCGCCCTGCCAAAAAAAACGGCAGCGGCGCCGGGGGGTGGAGCCAGCCGCGCTCGGCCAAATCCCGGGTCAACCCCCGGGGCCACCCCTCGATCCAACCCTAGCCGAACCAGTCCACCAGCTGCGTCATCACCAGCGCGATGGTCACCGCGCCGCCCAGCAGCAGCCCGATCGCCAGCATCCGGTTGGTACGGCGCTGCTCGACGACCAGCGCCGCCAGCAGGCGGTCCTGCTGGCTGTTGTTGACGAGCGCGCGGCGCTCCAGGAACTGGTGCGCCAGGCGGGGAAAATCCGGCAGCATCTTGGCCCACTGCGGCGCCTCGACCTGGATGCGCTCCCAGGCGCCGCGCCAGCCGACCTGTTCGTGCATCCAGCGCTCCAGGTACGGCTTGGCCGTCTTCCACAGGTCCAGGTCCGGGTCCAGTTGACGGCCGAGCCCTTCGATATTGAGCAGCGTCTTCTGCAGCAGCACCAGCTGCGGCTGGATCTCGACGTTGAAGCGGCGCGAGGTCTGGAACAGCCGCATCAGCACCATGCCCAGCGAGATTTCCTTCAGCGGCTTGTCGAAATACGGCTCGCAGCAGGCGCGCACCGCGCTCTCGAGCTCCTCGACCCGGGTCTGCGGCGGCACCCAGCCCGACTCCACGTGCAGCAGCGCGACGCGGTGGTAGTCGCGGCGGAAGAAGGCGATGAAGTTCTGCGCCAGGTAGTTCTTGTCGAACTCGGACAGCGCGCCGACGATGCCGAAGTCCAGCGCGATATAGCGGCCGAAGGTCTCGGGCTGCACCGACACCAGGATATTGCCCGGATGCATGTCGGCGTGGAAGAAGCCGTCGCGGAACACCTGGGTGAAGAAGATCTCGACGCCCTCCTCCGCCAGCCGGTGCAGATCGACCCCGGCGGCCTTCAGCGATTCGGTGCGCGAGATCGGGATGCCATGCATCCGCTCCATCACGAACACCTCGCTGCTGCAGAAGTCCCAGAACACCTCAGGCACCAGCAGCAGTTCGGTGTCCTGGAAGTTGCGGCGCAGCTGGCTGGCGTTGGCCGCCTCGATCATCAGGTCCAGCTCGTCGTGCAGGTACTTGTCGAACTCGGCGACCACCTCGCGCGGCTTGAGCCGCTTGCCGTCGGCCGAGACCCGCTCGATCCAGATCGCAACGTCGCGCATCAGCGCCAGGTCGCTGTCGATCACCGGCAGCATGCCGGGGCGCAGCACCTTGACCGCGACCTCGCGGCCGCGGTGCGCGCCGGCCTTCAGCGTGGCGAAGTGCACCTGCGCGATCGAAGCGCTGGCGACCGGCTGGTATTCGAACGTCTCGAACAGCTGGGTCAGCGGCCGGCCCAGCGAGCGTTCGATGATCGCAACCGCGACGGCCGGGTCGAACGGCGGCACCTGGTCCTGCAGCAGCGCCAGTTCATCGGCGATATCGGCCGGCAGCAGGTCGCGCCGGGTCGACAGCACCTGGCCGAACTTGACGAAGATCGGCCCCAGCCGCGTCAGCGCCAGCCGCAACCGCACGCCGCGCGGCACGGTGTCGAGCCGGCGGCCGATGCTGATGACCCTGACCAGCAGGCGGATATGCCGGTTCTGGAAACCGGACAGCACCAGCTCGTCCAGGCCGTAATAGAAGATGACAAAGGCGATCTTGCAGAGGCGCAGGAAACGGGTCATGCAGGTCTTTTTGGTAAGCCGGCCGGATCGGGGCGCGCTGTTGCGCATCCTTGCCGCCGGCGGGCGGGATTCTTTTCAGCGTGTCAGCGGCTCGGCGGCTCAGCGATGCGCGGACGGCAGGCCGGCCGGGCCGGGTCCGGCGCCGCGCTCCAGCTTCTCGAGCCGCTTCTCCAGCCGGGCAAGATCGTCGCGCAACGCGGCCACATCGGCACGGAAATCGTCCAGCGCGGCATGGCGGACCAGCGTCGGCTGTTCGTCCAGCAGATACTCGGTCACGTTGTCGACCAGCGCCCGCCCGATCCTCAGCGCGCCGGCATGGGCCTGCTGCGCGCCGTCCACCAGGCGCTGGGCGACGCTGTCGCCAACGGTGCCGCCCATCACGGCACGCAAGGCTCGCGCCAGATCCTCGGCGGCATCCCAGCGCAGGCTGCGCGCCAGGGTCGAGACGGTATTGGCCAGCTCGGCATCGCCCTCGAGCCGCACATGGCGCATCGCGGCAGCCTGCCCGCCAGCGGCAACATCGGCCACCACCAGCGGCCATTGCTGCAGCGGCACGGCGATGGTCACCGCGGGCGGCGGCGCGTCGGCGGCGGCCAGCGCCACCATGCCTTGCGCGTCGATCCGCAAGGCCATCGCGAAGGCGGCGGCATCGAAGCCGATCACGCGGCCGGCATAGGGCGTCAGCAGCTTGCGCGCCCACGGTTCCTGTTCCAGCAGATGATTGAGCGCGGCGACGATGGGGCCGGCCAGCGCGGACGGAAGAGTGTTCATGGCGTGATGGTGCGGACCACGCCGGCCAGGCCGGCGCCAATGAAAAAGGCCCACGCGCGTTGGCGCGTGGGCCTCCATTCTAAGCCAGCGCCGGGCACATCACGCCGCGCCCGGAGATTGGCTCAACCAGCGGCTCAGGATTCCTGCTGGATCCCGGCCAACACCCAGCCGCCGGCGCCGCTGGCCGGCTTGGCCAGGTTCCACACCTCGGCGAACGGTTGCGCGGCCTCGCCCTCGTTCTCGCGGATCATGCCGCTGAAGCGCACGCTCGCCACATGCTGGTTGTCGGTGGACTCGATGCCGAGCAGCGTCGCGTCCAGCGTCACCACGTCGGTGTGGTTGCCCTGCGCCCCGCGATCGCCCAGGTCCATCTTGATCTCGGCGAACATTTCCGGCGTGGTGAACTCGCGGATATCGTCGAGATTGCCGGCGTCCCAGGCGGCCTGCAGACGCACGAAATAGACCTTGGCGTTGCGCAGGAAGGCTTCGGTATCGAAGTCCGCCGGCACGCCCCAGGGCTGGACGCCCTGCGGCTGGGCCGTGGCAGCCGGTTGCAGCGCCGCCGGGCTGGCCGGTTGCACCGAGGGCTGCAGCGCGGGTTCGCGCATCATCGGCTCCTGGCCGCGGTCGAAGGCGCCGCGGTTCAGGTCGGTACGGCCGCCGGCCGCACCCGCCGATCCGGCGGCACCGGCGTAGGCCGGCTGCGGGCGCTTGGCGCCACCGCGGAACTTGCGGATCAGCCAGATCGCGACCATGGCGACCAGCGCGATCAGGATCAGGTTGGACAGGAAGTTCAGCGCCGCACCGCCCAGGCCCAGGTGCGACAGCAGCCAGCCGATACCCAGGCCGGCGGCGATGCCGCCCAGCATGCCGCCCCAGTTGCGGCGCGGCGCGGCGGCCGTCGCGGCACCGGCGCCGGCGGTGGCCGGCGCGGCCTGCTGAGCCGGCTGTTGAGCCTGCTGCTGGGTCGGCGTCTGCTGCGGCGCCTGCTGGCGCTGCTGGGTCACATTGGACGATTGCTTGCCGAAGCTGCGGGAGCCGCCCATGCGCTTGGCCTCCGCATCGAACACCATCCCGAAGGCCAGCATGCCGGCCAGCGACCCCGCCAGGAATTTTCCGCGCATCGTGGACATGATTGTTTATCCCCTTTTATTGCGCCGCAATCGGCGCTGATTCAGTACTTACGGCCGACGTGCAAGGCAACCACGCCTGCCGTCAGGTTGAAGTATTCGACGTTTTCCAGGCCCGCTTGTTCCATCAACCGCACAAGAGAACCCTGGTCGGGGTGCATGCGGATCGACTCGGCCAGGTAGCGGTAGCTGTGGGCGTCGCCAGCGACGCGCTGGCCAAGCCAGGGCAGCACCTTGAACGAGTACACATCGTACGCCTTTTCCAGCGGCTTCCAGACTTTGGAGAACTCCAGCACCATGACCTTGCCGCCCGGCTTGGTGACGCGCCGCATCTCGGCCAGCGCCCGATCCTTGTGCGTCATGTTGCGCAGGCCGAAGGCCACCGTGACCAGGTCGAAGTGGTTGTCCGGAAACGGGATCCGCTCGGCATCGCACAGGCAGGTCGGCGTCACGATGCCGTCGTTCAGCAGCCGGTCGCGGCCGACGCGCAGCATCGATTCGTTGATATCGGTCAGCCAGACCTCGCCGGTCGGACCCGCCTGCCGCGCGAAGGCCTTGGCCAGGTCGCCGGTGCCGCCGGCGATGTCGAGCACCTTGTGGCCCGGCCGCACGCCGGCCTGGGCGATCGTGAACAGCTTCCACAGCCGGTGCATGCCGCCCGACATCAGGTCGTTCATCAGGTCGTACTTCGACGCGACCGAATGGAACACGCCGGCTACCTTGCCGGCCTTCTCGGTCTCGTCGACCTTCTCGAACCCGAAGTGGGTTTCGCTCATCGCTGGCTCCAGAAATCCAGGGAAGTCGGTGGGAACCGGCCGGCTCAGTGGTGGCCGCAGCCGTGGCCGTGCGCCCCGGCGGGCGGCATCGGCGTGTCGCGATCGGCGCCGGCGGCCTCGAGGCGCCGCAGGTAGTCCTGCCACAGCGCGTCCTGCTCGGCGCCAAGGCGGTACAGCAGGTCCCAGGAATAGATGCCGCTGTCGTGGCCGTCGGAGAAGCGGATCAGGATCGCGTAGTTGCCGACCGGCTCGACCGCGGTCACGTTGACGTCGCGCTTGCCGGTCTGCAGCACCTCCTGGCCCGGGCCATGGCCCTGGACCTCGGCGGATGGCGAATAGACCCGCAGGTATTCGAACGGCAGCCGGAAGCTGGCGCCATTGTCGAAGCCGATTTCCAGCACGCGCGATTGCGTATGGACCGTCAGCGCGGTGGGATGCGGGGTATCTTTTTCCAGTCCTGCCATGATGGTCGGCGTCAGCCGTGTTGGCGCGAACCCGGGCCCCGGGTTGGGACTCACGCCGAGTTCACGCTTCTTGTACGACCCGATAGCTTACCGCACGCGACCCGCCTTGCCCATCCTCGAGCGCCGGACGGGGCGCGCCGGGCTCGGTCGGCAAGGCATCGGCCTGCGGGGTCTCGCGCTCGGGCAGATAGCGCAGCCGGCGATTGTGGAAGGCCGCGACCGTGCTGCGGTGCGCGATGCTGACGATCGCCGCGCCGGGCAGCGCATCGACCATCAGCTGGTACATGTCGCGCTCGGTCTCCTCGTCCAGCGCGCTGGTCGCCTCGTCCAGGAAGAGGAAATCGGGCCTGCACAGCAGCGCGCGGGCGAACGCCAGCCGCTGCTGCTCGCCGGGCGAGAGCCGCAGCGCCCAGTTGTCGAACACGTCCAGCTGGTTGGCCAGCGCGCCGAGCTGCGCCTGGCGCAGCGCGTCGCGCAGCGTCTGGGCGGGATGCGCGTCGCCGGCCTGCGGGTAGGCCAGCGCGTCGGCCAGCGTGCCGACCGGCAGATAGCTGCGCTGCGGCAGGAACAGCGTGCGCGAGGCCGGCGGCATCGCCACCGAGCCGCTGCCGTACGGCCAGATCCCGGCCAGCGCGCGGAACAGCACGCTCTTGCCGCAGCCCGACGGGCCGGTCACCAGCCAGCGCTCGCCGCGCGCGATCGTCAGCGAGAACGCGGACACCAGCGGCCGCTTGACCACCGGCAGGCCGGCGCCGGACAGCACGGGAAGGGCCAGCGCCAGCGCGTCGATCTCGATGCGGTCGCGCCCGCCCGCTTGCGCCTCGCCGACCTTGACCTGAATATCGTGCTCGCCATCGTGCAGGCGCTCCTGCCGCTGGGCCTCGCGAATCGCGTGCTGGAAATCGATCAGACGGTTCGACGCGGCCTTCCAGCCGACCAGCGTCGCATAGTTGTCGACGAACCAGGAGAGCGCGCCCTGCACCTGGCCGAAGGCGGTCGACATCTGCATCAGCCCGCCCAGCGTCATCTTGCCGGCGAAGTAGCGCGGCGCGGCCACCAGGATCGGGAAGATGATGGCGAACTGGCCGTAACCCGAGCTGATGAAGGTCAGCCGCCGCGTATAGAACATCAGCTGGTTCCAGTTGACGCGGATCTGCTCGAAGCGCGCGCGCAGGCCGGCCTGCTCGGTGGGCTCGCCGCCATAGAGCGCGACCGGCTCCGCGTTTTCGCGCAGCCGCACCAGCGAGAAACGGAAGTTCGCCTCGTATTGCTCCTGCTGGAAGTTCAGGCCGATCAGCGGACGGCCGATCCAGTGCGTCAGCAGCGAGCCCAGCACCGCGTAGCCGCCGGCGAACCAGACCATATAGCCGGGGATCGTCATGGTCGAGCCGCCCAGCGCGAAGCTGATCGGCCCGGACACCGCCCACAGGATGCCGACGAAGGACACCAGCGTGACCACCGAATTGAGCAGGCCGAGCGACAACGACAGCGCGCCGTCGGTAAACAGCCGCAGGTCGTCTGCCAGACGCTGGTCGGGGTTGTCGGTGGCGTGGGTCTGCTCGATGCGGTAGTAGGCCTGCCAGGCCAGCCACTTGCCCAGGAACTGGTTGGTCATCCAGGTCCGCCAGCGCATCTGCAGCATCATCGTGTAGTACTGGCGGAAGATCGCGGCGACGATGAAGCAGGCCGCGATCATGCTGAACCGCAGCAGCAGCTCCTTGAACGAGGCGTAGTCGCGCTGCTCCAGCGCGTTGTAGAACACGCGGTTCCACTCGTTGAGCAGCACGTTGATGTAGACGATGCCCAGGTTCAGCGCGACCAGCAGCAGCAGCAGGCCGAGCCCGGCCTTGCGGTCCTCGGATTTCCAGTAGGGCTTGATCAGCGCCCACGTCGCGCGAAAGCGCAGGCGGCTCTGGATCTGCAGCTCGCGGGCCGGAACGGCCGGACCGGGCACGGTAGCGGTGGTAGGCGTGGACATGAAGTCGGCTCGGCGAAGGGGAAAGCGGGAGCGGCGGAATCGGGGGAAGCGCCGGAAGCGGCGTCAGGCGCCGATCCAGCCGGAACAGGCATCAGACGGCGCCCGCCCCGGCCGGGTTCCACGCGCCCGGGGCGGACATCCTATTGAGCGCATTGGCGGCACGCCGCGTTGACGACCACAGCGAACGGAGCGCGATGCCGGTCGGCGTGGGCCGTCCCAGGTCCGCCGCAGTCGGCCGCAGCCGGCTCAAGTCGGCCCCAGTCGACCTGCGTCGGCCCAAACGCGCGTTAGTGGGCGTCAGTCCGCCCGCAGCGCGGCCAGCGCCGCGCGCAGCGCCGGCAGCCGCGCCTGCAGCGCCTCGCTGCGGCCCGCGTCGCGCTCGCGCTGCGGCGCGGCCCAGACCGCCTCGGGGAAATGGGTATCCCAGCGATAGCGCGGAACGATATGCCAGTGCAGGTGCGGCACCATGTTGCCGAAAGCGGCCAGGTTGACCTTGTCGGGCGCCATGACGTCGCGCACGGTGCGTTCGACGCGGGCGACGAGCCGCATCAGCCAGGCCTGGTCGGCCTCGGCCAGATCGGTCTGCTCGGCCACGTGCTCCTGCCAGACCACGCGGCAGAAGCCGGGAAAGCGCTCGTGCTCGACCAGAATCACGCGGGCACGCCGGTCCGGATCCTGCCAGACCAGCTCGCCGCCCTCGCCTTCGCACAGCGGGCAGCCCGGCAGGCGCGCCGAACCCTGCTGCACCCCGCTCACACCAGCACCCGTTCGATGCCCCCCGCGTTGGCCGCGGCGACGTAGTCGGGCATCCAGTTCTCGCCAAGCAGATGGCGCGCCATCTCGACCACGATGTAGTCGGCCTGCACCGAGGCGTCCTCGTTGTAGCGCGACAGCCCTTGCAGGCACGACGGGCAGCTGGTCAGGATCTTGACGTCGCCATCGAAGCCGTCGGCGCGCAGCTTGCCGGCGCCCTTGCGCATTTCCTCTTCCTTGCGGAAGCGGACCTGCGTCGACACGTCCGGACGCGTGACCGCCAGCGTGCCGGACTCCCCGCAGCAGCGCTCGTTCTTCTCGATATTGCCGGCCTCGCCGTTGCCGCCCATCAGCTGGTTGACCAGCTTGGTCGGGTCCATCGTCTTGATCGGCGTGTGGCAGGGGTCGTGGTACATGTAGCGCGATCCGGTCACGCCCTCGAGCTTGACGCCCTTCTCCAGCAGGTATTCGTGGATATCGATGATGCGGCAGCCCGGGAAGATCTTCTCGAATTCATAGCCGGCGAGCTGGTCGTAGCAGGTGCCGCAGCTGACCACCACCGTCTTGATGTCGAGGTAGTTCAGCGTGTTGGCGACCCGGTGGAACAGCACGCGGTTGTCGGTGACGATCTTCTCGGCCTTGTCGAACTGGCCGGTGCCGCGCTGCGGATAGCCGCAGCACAGATAGCCCGGCGGCAGCACGGTCTGCACGCCGACGTGCCACAGCATCGCCTGCGTGGCCAGGCCCACCTGCGAGAACAGCCGTTCGGAACCGCAGCCCGGGAAGTAGAACACCGCCTCGCTCTCGACCGAGGTGGCCTTCGGATTGCGGATGATCGGCACGATCTCGTTGTCCTCGATATCGAGCAGCGCGCGCGCGGTCTTCTTGGGCAGGTTGCCCGGCATCTTCTTGTTGACGAAGTGGATCACCTGCTCGCGCACCGGCGGCTTGCCGACCGTGGCCGGCGGATGCGCCGTCTGCTTGCGCGCCAGCGTCTTCATCAGCTCGTTGCCTGCGCGCTGGGCCTTGTAGCCCCAGTCCATCATGACCTTGCGGGTCAGGTTGATGGTCTGCGGATTGGTCGCGTTCAGGAAGAACATCGCCGCCGCGGTGCCGGGGTTGAACTTCTTCTGGCCCATCTTGCGCAGCAGGTTGCGCATGTTCATCGACACGTCGCCGAAGTCGATCTTGACCGGGCACGGCGTCACGCACTTGTGGCAGACGGTGCAGTGGTCGGCCACGTCCGAGAACTCGTCCCAGTGCTTGATCGACACGCCGCGGCGGGTCTGCTCCTCGTACAGGAAGGCCTCGATCAGCAGCGAGGTGGCCAGGATCTTGTTGCGCGGGCTGTACAGCAGATTGGCGCGCGGCACGTGGGTGGCGCACACCGGCTTGCATTTGCCGCAGCGCAGGCAGTCCTTGACGCTGTCGGCGATCGCGCCGATGTCGCTCTGCTGCATGATCAGCGACTCGTGCCCCATCAGGCCGAACGACGGCGTATAGGCATTGCGCAGATCGGCGCCGGGCAGCAGCTTGCCTTTGTTGAAGCGGCCTTGCGGATCGACGCGCTGCTTGTACTGGCGGAAGTCGCCGATCTCTTCCTCGGTCAGGAATTCGAGCTTGGTGATGCCGATGCCGTGCTCGCCGGAAATCACGCCGTCGAGCGATCGCGCCAGCGCCATGATGCGGGCCACCGCCTTGTGGGCGTCCTGCAGCATGTCGTAGTCGTCGGAGTTGACCGGGATGTTGGTGTGCACGTTGCCGTCGCCGGCGTGCATGTGCAACGCGACGAAGACGCGGCCGCGCAGCACCTGCTTGTGGATCTTCTGCGCCTCGTCCAGGATCGGCTTGAACTCGCCGCCGTTGAAGATCTTGCGCAGCTCGGCGCGCAGCTCGTTCTTCCACGACACGCGGATGGTGCGGTCCTGCAGCAGGTGGAACACCGCGGCATCGGGCTGCTGCGCGAGGCGCGCCTCGAACGCCTGGCCGAGCAGGCCCAGCCCGTGGCCGATCAGCGCAGCGCGCGCCTGCGCGAGCGGCGTGTCGAGGTTGTCGCGCAGATACATCCAGCGCGCGCGCACGTCGCGCAGCAGCGTCAGCGCCTGCTGCACGCGGTCCTCCAGCAGCTCGGCGCTGGGGATCTCGTTGGCGTCGTCGCTGCGGCCCAGCGGCAGGTTGCCGCGCGCGAAGAAGCTCTCCAGCTCGTCGGCGAGCTTGAGCTTGTTCTTGATCGACAGCTCGATATTGATGCGCTCGATGCCGTCGGTGTATTCGCCCATCCGGTTCAACGGGATCACCACGTCCTCGTTGATCTTGAAGGCGTTGGTGTGGCGCGCGATGGCGGCGGTGCGCGAACGGTCGAGCCAGAACTTCTTGCGCGCCTCGGGGCTGATCGCCACGAAGCCCTCGCCGCTCTTGCCGTTGGCCATGCGGATCACTTCCGAGGTGGCGCGCGCGACCGCGTTCTCGTCGTCGCCGACGATATCGCCGATCAGCACCATCTTCGGGAAGGCGTTGCGCTTGCTCTTGGTGGCGTAGCCGACCGCGCGCAGGTAGCGCTCGTCCAGATGCTCGAGGCCGGCGAGAATCGCGCCGCCCGGCGTCTTCGATTCGATATCGAGGAAGTCCTTGATCTCGACGATGCTCGGGATCGCGTCGCGCGCCTGGCCGAAGAACTCCAGGCAGACCGTGCGGATATGGCGCGGCATCCGATGCAGGATCCAGCGCGCGCTGGTGATGATGCCGTCGCAGCCTTCCTTCTGCACGCCCGGCAGGCCGGCCAGGAACTTGTCGGTGACGTCCTTGCCCAGTCCTTCCTTGCGGAACTTGCGGCCCTCAATCGCCAGCGTCTCGCTGCGCAGCAGCTTCTCGCCGGGGGCGCGATTGCCGTCGAACCACTTCAGCTCGAAGGTGGCGACCGGCACATCGTGGATCTTGCCCAGGTTGTGGTCCAGGCGCGTGACCTCGAGCCAGTTGCCCTCCGGATCCACCATGCGCCACCAGGCCAGGTTGTCCAGCGCGGTGCCCCACAGCACGGCCTTCTTGCCGCCGGCGTTCATCGCGACGTTGCCGCCGATGCAGGAGGCATCGATCGAGGTCGGGTCGACCGCGAAGACCAGGCCGGCCTTGTCGGCCGCGTCGGCGACGCGGCGCGTCACCACGCCGGCGCCGGAGAAGATCGTCGCGACCTTTTCCGGCACGCCCGGCAGGTCGGTTTCCTCGACCGGGCCCAGCTGTTCGAGCTTCTCGGTATTGATGACCGCCGACAACGGCGTCAGCGGCACGGCGCCGCCGGTGTAGCCGGTGCCGCCTCCGCGCGGGATGATGGTCAGCCCCAGTTCGAAGCAGCCCTTGACCAGCCCGGCGATCTCTTCCTCGCTGTCGGGGGTCAGCACGACGAACGGGTATTCGACGCGCCAGTCGGTGGCGTCGGTCACGTGCGACACGCGCGAGAGCCCGTCGAACTTGATGTTGTCCTTCTGCGTGACGCGGCCCAGCACGCGCAACGCGCGCTTGCGCAGCTCGTAGGCGTCGGTGAACTCGCGCTTGAATTCCTCGATGGCCTGCCGGGCGAAGGTGACCAGCTGCTCGACCCGGTGCGAGCGGTCCTCGGCGGCCGGCTCGGCATGCTCGGCGCGATCGGCGGCGCGGCGCTTCTCGATCTCGGCGAGCCGGTGATGCAGCGCGGAGATCAGCATCTCGCGGCGCTTCGGGTTCTCGAGCAGGTCGTCCTGCAGATACGGATTGCGGCGAACCACCCAGATATCGCCCAGCACCTCGTAGAGCATGCGCGCCGAACGGCCGGTGCGGCGCTCCCCGCGCAGTTCGTCCAGAATCCGCCAGGCCTCCTCGCCGAGCAGGCGGATCACGATCTCGCGGTCGGAAAAGGAGGTGTAGTTATAGGGGATCTCGCGCAGGCGCGGAGGGGCGTCCTGCGCGGCGAGCTTGGCGTCGAGCACGAGTGGGGCATTCATGGGCGGGACCGCGGCATGCGGCGCACGGGGACGGTGCGCCTGTCGTCAACTAAAGCGCGATTGTACTGCAACGGCCCGTTTTGCCGCGGCGCAGCAATTCCATACCCGCGCCGGGGACAGGGACGCCAGCCGGCCGTCCGAGCGGCTCGTGTTTCCCCTCTCCCCCGCGCAGGCGGGGACCCAGCGGCTTCGCTGCGCCTGGACGGAAGGCACTGGGGCCCCGCCTGCGCGGGAACGACGAGCGCTTCAGAACCAGGCCCGCATGGTCTCGCCCAGCTGCTGCCAGAACCTGTCCGGAATCCACAGCAGTGCACTGGTCATCGCCAGATAGCGCAGCAGCTTGCCGATCGCCATGTAGCCCAGGCTCGGCCAGAACGGCAAACGCAGCCAACCGGCCAATGTGCACAATGGATCACCGAGCATCGGCAGCCAGGACAGCAGCAGCGTCTTCGGGCCGAGCCGCCGCATCCAGCGGAAGTAGCGCGCATCGAGCGGCGGCTTGCGGGGCTTGCGCGGATGCTCGCGGTGTTCGGCATGCTCGCGCTCGTGTTCGCGATGCTGGCGCCGCAGGTGGTAGCGCACCAGCGCGAGCTTGGCCGCATAGCCCAGCCACCAGTCGATCGCCCCGCCGAGCGTGTTGCCGGCAGTGGCCACCAGCAACGCGGGCCAGAACATGTCCGGATTGAGCTTGATATAGCCGAACACGGCGGGCTCGGAGCCGACCGGCAGCAGCGTCGCCGACAGCAGGCTGACCAGGAAGATCGCGCTCAGTCCCACCTTGGGCAGCGCGGCGGTTTCGAACAGCCAGTCGATCAGGCCTTCCATCAATGCATGCGCTCGTTCGGTGGAGGGTTCGGATAGCGGCGAGGCGGCCGTCGGCGCGACGGCCATGCCGGGCTTGCCCCGCTCGCGCGGCCGGCCATTCTAGCAAGCGCCGAGCGGGGCAACCCGCATGGCACGCCCCAGGGATTTGTGATTTACTGTTAGAGCCTTTTCGGCCCGGACGTTCACCGGCCGATGGGCCGCGACGGATCCCCCGTCGCCTGGATTGACCGCTGCATCGTTGCTGTAACACTCGCTGCACCACCATCACGAAATAGCCGCGTCCAAACAAGCGGCAGCACCGCGCCGTAGCCTGTTCCGGGCAGTCATCGCGCATTTTCGGGATACACGCGGGATGTCCGGAGCCGGCCATGTGCGTCACCCACATGGAGACCAGCATGGCGATACCGATCCGTCTGATCGTCAACGGCAAGACCGTCGACGCCCAGGTCGAACCCCACACCCTTCTCGTCCAATTCCTGCGTGAACAGCTGCGCCTGACCGGCACCCATGTCGGCTGCGACACCGCGCAATGCGGCGCCTGCACCGTGCATCTGGACGGCCGGGCGGTGAAGTCGTGCAACCTGCTGGCGGTGCAGGCGGACGGTGCCAAGGTGACCACCATCGAAGGGCTGGCCCCCGACGGCGAACTGCATCCGATGCAGGCCGCCTTCCGCGACTGCCACGGCCTGCAATGCGGCTTCTGCACGCCCGGCATGGTGATGAGCGCCACCGCGCTGGTGCAGGAGCGACCGAACGCGGACGCCGCGACGATCCGCGCGCATCTGGACGGCAATCTGTGCCGCTGCACCGGCTATCACAACATCGTGCGCGCGGTGCAGCAGGGCCAGGCCGCGATGGCGGGCGCACCCGTCGCCGCCTCGGCCGAATAAGGAGGAGCCCGCCATGAACGCACCCGAGACTCCACGGCTGGTCGGCGCCTCCGTCAAGCGCAAGGAAGACTACCGCTACCTGACCGGCATCGGCCAGTACACCGACGATATCGTGCAGCCGCAGCAGAGCTACGCCTATTTCGTCCGCTCGCCCTACGCGCATGCGCGCATCCGTTCGATCGACACGCGCGAGGCGATGGCTTCGCCCGGCGTGATCGGCATCTTCACCGGCGAGGACATGGCGGCCGACAAGGTCGGCGGCCTGCCCTGCGGCTGGTTGATCCACAGCATCGACGGCTCGCCGATGAAGGAGCCGCCGCATCCGGTGCTGGCCCAGGGCAAGGTCCGCCATGTCGGCGACCAGGTCGCGCTGGTGGTGGCCGAGACGCTGCAGCAAGCGCGCGACGCCGCCGAGAAGATCGAGGTCGATTACGAGGAGCTGCCGGCGGTGGTGCGCACCGCCGACGCGGCCTCGGCCACCACGCTGGTGCACGACGACGTGCCCGCCAACACCTGCTACGTCTGGGGCCACGGCGACCGCGCCGCCACCGATGCGGCGTTTGCCAAGGCCGCGCACGTGACCGCGCTGGAGATCGTCAACAACCGGCTGGTGCCCAACGCGATCGAGCCGCGCGCGGTCAATGCGAGCTACAACCGCCAGGACGACAGCTATACGCTCTACGTCGCCAGCCAGAACCCGCACGTCGAGCGGCTGCTGATGGGCGCCTTCGTGCTGGGGCTGCCGGAATCGCGGCTGCGCGTGATCGCGCCCGATGTCGGCGGCGGCTTCGGCTCCAAGATCTTCCTGTATCCGGAGGACGTCGCGCTGACCTGGGCCTCGAAGAAGGTCAAGCGGCCGATCAAGTGGACCGCCGAGCGTTCCGAGTCCTTCCTGACCGACGCCCACGGCCGCGACCATGTCACGCGCGCCGAGCTGGCGCTCGACGCCGACGGCAAGTTCCTGGCGATGCGGGTCCACACCACCGCCAATATGGGCGCCTACCTGTCGACCTTCGCCTCCAGCGTGCCGACCATCCTGTACGCGACGCTGCTGGCCGGCCAGTACGCGACCCCGGCGATCTACGCGCAGGTCACCGCGGTATTCACCAATACCGCGCCGGTCGACGCCTATCGCGGCGCGGGCCGGCCCGAGGCGACCTATGTGGTCGAGCGCCTGGTCGAGACCGCGGCGCGCGAGCTCGGCATCGATCCGGCCGAACTGCGCCGCCGCAATTTCATCCGCAGCTTCCCCTATGCGACGCCGGTGGGCCTGACCTACGACACCGGCGATTACGAGCCCTGCCTGCAGCGCGCGCAGGAACTGGCCGACGTGGCGGGCTTCCCGGCGCGCCGCGACGAGGCCCAGCGCCGCGGCAAGCTGCGCGGTCTGGGCTATTCGTGCTACATCGAGGCATGCGGGCTGGCGCCGTCGAATATCGCGGGAGCGCTCGGCGCGCGCGCCGGCCTGTTCGAGGTCGGCGAGATCCGCGTGCATCCGACCGGCACCGTGACCGTCTTCACCGGCTCGCACAGCCACGGGCAGGGCCACGAGACCACCTTCGCGCAGGTGGTGGCCGACCGGCTCGGCATTACGCTCGACGCGGTCGAGGTGGTGCACGGCGACACCGGCCGCGTGCCCTTCGGCATGGGCACCTACGGCTCGCGTTCGCTGGCGGTGGGCGGCTCGGCCATCGTCAAGGCGCTCGACAAGATCGAGGCCAAGGCAAAGCAGATCGCCGCGCATCTGCTCGAAGCCTCGGCCGACGACATCGAGTTCAGCAACGGCGTGTTCCGCGTGGCCGGCACCGACCGCAGCAAGACCTTCGGCGAAGTCGCGCTGTCGGCCTATGTGCCCCACAACTACCCGCTCGACCGGCTGGAGCCGGGCCTGAACGAGAACGCCTTCTACGATCCGACCAACTTCACCTATCCGTCGGGCGCCTATGTCTGCGAAGTCGAGGTCGATCCGGACACCGGCGAGACGCAGGTGGTCAAGTTCACCGCGGTCGATGACTTCGGCAACATCATCAATCCGATGATCGTCGAGGGGCAGGTGCATGGCGGCATCGGCCAGGGGCTGGGGCAGGCGATGCTCGAGCAGTGCGTCTACGACGGCGACAGCGGCCAGCTGCTGACCGGCTCGTACATGGACTACGCGATGCCGCGTGCGGCCGATCTGCCCGACTTCACCGTCGAGACCGCGCAGGGCACGCCGTGCACGCACAACCCGCTGGGCGTCAAGGGCTGCGGCGAGGCCGGCGCGATCGGCTCGCCGCCGGCCTTCATCAACGCGCTGATCGACGCGCTGTCGCCGCTGGGCGTGCGCGACCTGCAGATGCCCGCGACCCCGCACCGGGTCTGGCAGGCGATCCACGCGGCCAGGCAGGGAGGCCCGCAGGCTGCCGACCAGAGCGCCACCCCGGCCCGGACCATCTGACGCGCGAGGAGACTTCCATGTACGCATTCCAGTTCCAACGCGCGACCGATGCCCAGGCCGCGGCCGCGCTGCTGCGCAGCGACCCCGACGCCAAGATCGTGGCCGGCGGGCAGAGCCTGATCGCCGCGATGAAGCTGCGGCTGGCCGCGCCCTCGACGCTGGTCGACATCAACCGCATTCCCGGCATCCGCGATATCCGCGCCGAGGGCGACACGCTGGTGATCGGCGCCGGCGCGCGGCACGCCGATGTCGAGGCGCATCCCGAGGTCAAACGCCGGCTGCCGGCGCTGGCCGCGCTGGCCGGCGGCATCGGCGACCGCCAGGTGCGCGCGCTCGGCACGCTGGGCGGCTCGATCGCCAACAACGATCCGGCCGCCTGCTATCCGGCCGCGGTGCTGGGCCTGAACGCCACCGTGGTGACCGACCGGCGCAGCATCGCCGCCGACGACTTCTTCGTCGGCATGTACGAGACCGCGCTCGAGCCCGACGAGCTGATCACCGCGGTGCGCTTCCCTTGTCCGCGGCAGGCGGCCTACGTCAAGTTCCGCAATCCGGCCTCGCGCTTTGCGCTGGTCGGCGTGATGGTCGCGCGGGGCGTCGGTGGCGGCGCTGGGAACGGTGGCGGCGGCGACGTGCGCGTTGCCGTGACCGGGGCCGCCGACGCGGTGTTCCGCTGCGAGCCGCTGGAGCGCGCGCTGTCGGCCGACTTCAGCGCCGCGGCCGCGCGTGCGGTGACGATCCCGACCGAGGGCCTGAACGACGACCTGCACGGATCCGCCGAGTACCGGGCGCATCTGATTCCGGTGCTGGCCGCGCGCGCGGTCGAGCAGGCGCTCGGGCAATCGTCCCTGCCATCGTCCTGACGCGAAGCGGCGGACCGGCTCGCCGGTCCGCCGTCCCGCCACCGCTTTCGCTGCGCGAACCCGGTCGCGTTCATCGGCGCCTCCCCGCGCCCGCCAGCCATCGCCCGACCTCGCCTTCATGCTGCCCGATTCGATCGACCAGACCCTGACGCTGCTCCAGCGCGAGCAATACTTCGCCGACCGCGAGACCGCGACCGTGCTGTTCCTCGCGCTGAAGATGCAGCGCCCGCTGTTTCTCGAAGGGGAACCCGGCGTCGGCAAGACCGCGCTGGCGCAGGCGATCGCCGCGGGCCTGGGCACCACGCTGTTGCGGCTGCAGTGCTACGAAGGGCTTGACGCCGCCAGCGCGCTGTACGAATGGGACTATCCGCGCCAGATCATGGCGCTGCGGCTGGCCGAGGCGCGCGGCGAGCGGCCCGAGGCGCAATCGCTGTACCGCGACGAATTCCTGCTCAAGCGCCCGCTGCTGGAGGCGCTGCTGCCGGATCCGGCCGCGCCCGCGGTGCCGCGCGTGCTGCTGATCGACGAAATCGACCGCGCCGATGAACCGTTCGAGGCCTTCCTGCTGGAGGTGCTGTCCGAATACCAGGTGTCGATTCCCGAGATCGGCCGCATCGCCGCGCAGCGCCCGCCGCTGATCGTGATCACGTCGAACCGCACGCGCGAGGTGCACGACGCGCTCAAGCGCCGCTGCCTCTATCGCTGGATCGGCTATCCCGAGCGCCAGCGCGAACTCGACATCGTCGCGGCCCGCGCGCCCGAGGCCGCGGCCGCGCTGCAGACGCAGGCGATCGACTTCGTGCACCGGTTGCGCGGCATCGACCTGTTCAAGGCGCCCGGCATCGCCGAGGCGATCGACTGGTGCCGCGCGCTGGCGGCGCTGGGCGTGACGGAACTCGATCCCGATTCGGTGCGCGACACGCTCGGAGTCCTGCTCAAGTACCAGGACGATCTCGCGCGCGTCGACGGCCCGACGGTAGCCGAACTGCTGGCCGGCACGCCGACGGAGCCGGCCGGGGAGCGCTGAGTGACGCCGCGCCAGCCAGCCGACGCCACGCCGCACGTGCCTCGCTCGGCGACGAGGCCGGACGCGGCGGACCCGCCGGTCGCACCGACGGCGCCGACGGTGCTGCAGGCGCTGCCGGTGCTGGCCCGCAATATCACCCATTTCGTACGGCTGCTGCGCGGGGCCGGCCTGCCGCTGTCGCCGGCGCAGGCGGTCGACGCCCTGCAGGCGCTGCGGCACGTGGACCTGGGCCGGCGCGACGAGGTGCGCGCCACGCTGGCCGCGCTGATGCTGTCCGGCCCCGATCAACGGCCACTGTTCGATGCCGCCTTCGACCTGTTCTGGCGCGACCCCGACTGGGAGGGCAAGCTGCGCGCGCTGTTGCTGCCGCGCGTCGAGGCCGGCGCGCCGCCGCCCCGCCGCAGCAACCGGCTCGCCGATGCGCTGGCCGCGCGCGAGCCGCCCGCCGCTACGCCGGCACCGGCGCCGTCGCCCGCCGAAGAGCGCATCGGCGCGGTGCTGACCTTCTCGGCGCAGGAGCGGCTGGCACAACGCGACTTCGACACGCTGTCGGCCGACGAATGGCGCGCGCTGCAGCACCTGATCCGCTCGCGCCGCACGCATCTGGCAACTGAGCGCACGCGCCGGCTGCGCGCCGCCACGCACGGCACCCACGCCGACCTGCGGGCCAGCGCCCGTCTGGCGGTGCGCCAGCACGGCGAATGGATGCGCTGGAAATACCGCCGCCACGCCGAGCGCCGCCCGCCGCTGGTGCTGCTGCTCGATATCTCGGGATCGATGAGCCAGTATTCGCGCGCGGTGCTGTACTTCTGTCATGCCTTGATGCAATCGCGCGAACGGCTGTCGGTCTTCCTGTTCGGCACGCGGCTGACTAATATCAGCCGGGCGCTGCGCGAGCGCGATCCCGACGACGCCGTCGATGCCATCGCGCAGCAGGTGCGCGACTGGGCCGGCGGCACGCGCATCGGCGCCGCGCTGGCGACCTTCAATCGCCAGTGGGCGCGCCGCACGCTGGGCGGCCGCGCCACCGTACTGCTGGTGACCGACGGACTCGATCACGAACGGATCGACCTGCTCGACGACGAGATGGCACGCCTGCGGCGCTTCGCCCATCGGATCGTCTGGCTGAACCCGCTGCTGCGCTACGCGGGGTTTTCGCCGCAGGCCCGCGGCGTGCAGGCGATCCTGCCGCATGTCGACGCGCTGCGCCCCGCCCACAACCTGGCCAGCCTGTTCGCGCTGGAATCGCTGCTTGCCGCCCCACCTTCCGCCGAGCCTGCCGCGACCCGCATGCGCCCCGGTCCGATCCCGGCCTGGCGAGCCGCCAACGACAAGGAGAACCCCGCATCATGGAAATGACCCAAACCCACCGGCTGCCGGTGCCGCAGCAGGTCGCCTGGGAGGCGTTGAACGACACCGCCCTGCTCCAGCATTGCATTCCCGGATGTGAGAGTATCGAGCCCGATGGCGAGAACGCCTACCTGCTGAGCATGACGGCCGCGGTCGGGCCGGTGAAGGCGAAGTTCAAGGGCCGGATGGCGCTGCAGGACATCCAGGCACCGGACAGCTATACCATCGCGTTCGACGGCCAGGGCGGCGCGGCCGGCTTCGGCAAGGGCACCGCGAAGGTGCGGCTGGACCCGGACGGCGACGAGACCGTGCTGTCGTACACGGTGCAGGCGCAAGTCGGTGGCAAGATCGCGCAGATCGGCTCGCGGCTGGTCGATGGTGCCGCGCGCAAGATGGCGGACACCTTCTTCACGCGCTTTTCCGAAGCGGTCAGCGGCGGCCAGCAGCCGGCCGACGGAGCGGCCGGTGAACCTTTGGCGGGCGAATCGAACCAAGCCACTGCGGCCGGCGAACAAGCAGGCGAACAAGCAGGCGAACAGGCTGGCGAACAAACCAAACGGAAGCGATCATGGACAGCGTGGATCTCGAAGTCCTGAAAAGCAGTGTGCGCTGGACCGCCGAGGGCCACCGCACGTTGCTGGTCACGGTAGTCAGGACCTGGGGCTCGTCGCCCCGCCCCGAGGGCGCGATGCTGGCGGTGCGTGACGACGGGCTGGTGGTCGGCTCGGTGTCGGGCGGCTGCATCGAGGACGACATCATCGACCGGGTCCGTCGCGAGGGCATCGCGGCTCGCGCGCCCGAGGCGATCAAGTACGGCATCAGCGCCGAGGAAGCGCACCGCTTCGGCCTGCCCTGCGGCGGCACCATCGAGCTGGTAGCCGAGCCGGTGAGCGCCGACAGCGGGCTGGCCGAGCTGCTCGACGCGGTCGAGAACGGCAGGCTGGTGACGCGGACCCTCGACATGGCAACCGGCAAGGCAACGCTCGGCCCGGCCGAGGCCACCGACGGCCTGACGTTCGATGGCCGCACGCTGGCGACGATCCACGGGCCGCGCTACCGGATGCTGGTGATCGGCGCCGGCCAGCTGTCGAAGTACCTGTGCCAGATCGCCGTCGGCCTGGGCTTCCAGGTCACGGTCTGCGATCCGCGCGAGGAATACACCGAGACCTGGGACATTCCCGGCGTCACCATGGTGCGCACCATGCCGGACGACACCGTGATCGAGATGAAGCTGGACGAGCGCTGCGCGGTGATCGCGCTGACGCACGACCCCAAGCTCGACGACCTCGCGCTGATGGAGGCCCTGCGCACGCGGGCCTTCTATGTCGGCGCGCTGGGCTCGCGCCGCAACAACCAGGCGCGGCGCGAGCGCCTGAAGGAATTCGACCTGAACGACGCGCAGCTGGCGCGGTTGCACGGGCCGGTGGGCATCTATATCGGCAGCCGCACGCCGCCGGAGATCGCGATCTCGATCCTCGCCGAAGTGGTGGCGGCGAAGAATCACGTGTCGCTGCCCGACATCCTGCAGGTCGAGGGTGCCAAGGCCGCGCGCGAACTGGCCGCCAACGAGGCGAGCGCATGCAGTCCGGGCCGCTGATCGATTCGGATCTGCCGGCCGGCATCCTGCTGGCCGCCGGCTACGGCCGCCGCTTCGATGCCACCGGCGCGCGCAACAAGCTGCTGCAGACGCTGCCGGACGGACGTACCGTGGCCTGGCACAGCGCCCGCACGCTGGCTACCGCGCTGCCCGGCGCGATCGCCGTGGTGCGGCCGGGACAGCCCGAGCTGGAACGGGAACTGAGCGAGGGCGGCTGCAAGGTATTGGCCTGCGCGCGCGCCGAGGCCGGCATGGGAGCGGCACTGGCGGCGGCGGTACAGGCCCGCGCCAACGCGCGCGGATGGTTGGTGGCGCTGGCCGACATGCCGTGGCTGCCGGTCGAACTGGTGCGAGCCGTGGCGCTGAGCGTGGTCGAGCCGGAGGCGAGCGCCGAAGCGATTGCCGCGCCGTGGCGCGACGGCCGGCGCGGCCACCCGGTCGCGTTCGGCCACGCCTGGCGCGATGCGCTGCTGCGGCTGGACGGCGACGAGGGCGCCCGCGCGCTGCTGCAGGGCCAGTCCGTGACACGCATCCTGACCGATCACGACGGCGCCTTCCGGGATGTGGACACGCCGGAAGATCTGCGTTGAAGCGCAAGGGCTGAGCGCAGCCCCCTGCTCACCGATTGCGCGCCCCTCTGCCGCGAGCGGGAGAGAGAAAAAGACGAAGCCTTCGATCAGCCCTGATCGCTCTCTGCAAGACTGCGAAGGTACTCGCGGCTCCACCAGTGGACGTCCTGCGCCCGGATGTTCTCGAGCAGCTTCTGATGCCGGCTCTGCCGCTCGGCCAGCGGCATGTGCAGGGCCTGCTGAATCGCCTGCGCGGTGCCTTGGATATCGTAGGGATTGACCATCAGCGCTTCCTTCAGCTGCTCGGCGGCGCCGGCGAAGCGCGACAGCACCAGCACGCCGGGATCGTCGGGATCCTGCGCGGCGATATATTCCTTGGCGACCAGGTTCATGCCGTCGCGCAGCGGCGTCACCAGCGCGACGCGCGCCGCGCGGCACAGCCCCGGCAGGCGCCGGCGCGAGGTCGTGCGGTGGATATAGCGGATCGGCATCCAGTCCAGTTCGCCGTACTCGCCGTTGATCGCCCCGGACATGCCCTCCAGCTGGCGGCGCAGATCGGCATAGGCGTCGACCGACTCGCGCGACGGCGCGGCGATCTGGATCAGCGTGGCGCTCGAACGGTTTTCGGGATACTGCGCCAGCAGCGCCTGGAACGCCTTGAGACGCTCCGGCAGCCCCTTCGAGTAATCCATCCGGTCCACGCCCAGCAGCAGCCGCCGGCGCGCGTACTGGGCCATCATCATCTCGTAGGTTTCCTGCGCCTCGTGGCCCTTGCCCAGCGACACGAACTCGTCGACATCGATGCCGATCGGAAACGCCTGCGCCCGCACGGTGCGATGAAAGGCACGGTAGCGATGGTCGCCCATCGGCTCGGCGCCGGCCTCGGACTGTGCGTAGCGCGCAAAGTGCTCGAGGTCGGCCTGGCTCTGGAAGCCGATCAGGTCGTAGGCGAACAGCGCGCGCATCAGCCATTCGTGCTGCGGAATGGTGGTCAGGATCGGCGGCGGCGGCAGCGGAATATGGAGGAAGAAACCGATGCGCTGGCCGCATCCCATCGCCCGCAGTTCCGCGGCCAGCGGAATCAGGTGATAGTCGTGGATCCAGATCATGTCGTCCGGCCGCAGCAGCGGCGCCAGCTTGCGCGCGAACAGCTGGTTGACGCGGCGGTAGATATTCAGATGGCCGGCGTCGAAATCGGCGAGATCGACGCGGTAGTGGAACACCGGCCACAGCACGCCGTTGCTGTAGCCGAGGTAGTAGGCGTCGTGGTCCTCACGGCTCAAGTCGACCGTGGCCAGCGTCACGTCGCCGGCATGCTGCAGATGCAGTTCGCCTTCTCCGGGCGTGCCACCCTGCGCGGTCTCGACGACCCGGCCGCTCCAGCCGAACCACAGCCCGCCGGTGGCATTCAGCGTTTCGCCGAGCGCCACCGCGAGGCCGCCGGCGGCGGCATTGCGAGGGTCGGCGACGCGGTTGGATACCGCTACCAGTCTTGACATAGGCCTCCTGTGTGGCGACGCGCCGGCGCGCGCCGCCCGGTGAATCGGGGCCGGCTCAGATCACCGCGTCCCATGGCGACGACAGGCGCATCGCGCCGTTGATCAGGCCGACCATCGAATAGGTCTGCGGGAAATTGCCCCACATTTCGCCGGTGACCGGGTGCGTGTCCTCGGACAGCAGGCCGAGCGGATTGCGCGCGGCCAGCATCGCCTCGAAGATCTCGCGTGCCTGTTCCTTGCGGCCGATGCGCGCGAGCGCATCGATCCGCCAGAACGTACAGATGTTGAAGGCAGTCTCTGGCTTGCCGAAATCGTCAGGTGCCTCGTAGCGGCGCATGTACGGACCGTCGCACAGCACCTCCTCCAGGCGCTCGATCGTCGCGACGAAGCGCGCGTCGCGCGGATCGATGAAGCCGACCTCGGCCATCAGCAGCACGCTGGCATCGAGTTCGCGTCCGCCGAAGCTTTCGGCGAAGGCCTGGCGTTCCTCGCTCCACGATTCGCGCAGGATGCGCTCGCGCATCGTGTCTGCATGCCGGCGCCAGTAGGCCGCGCGCGACGGCAGTTGCAATTCGTCGCCGATCTTGGCGAGCCGGTCGCAGGCCGCCCAGCTCATCAGCGCGGACGAGGTATGCACCCGTGCGCGCGTGCGCAGCTCCCACATGCCGGCATCGGGCGTGCCGAACACGCGCACCGCCTGTTCGCCGACCTGTTCCAGCACGCGGTATTCGGCCGGGCCGCCGCGATGCAGCAGCCGGTGGTCGTGGAAGGCCTGCGCGGCCCCGAGCACCACGTTGCCGTAGACGTCGTGCTGGAAGTGTTCCTGGGCCTGGTTGCCGACCCGCACCGGCCCCATGCCGCGATAGCCGGCGACATGGTCGAGCACGCTCTCGGGCAGTTCGCGCTCGAGGCCGATGCCGTACAGCGGCTGGATATGGCCGTCCTTGGACTGCATCACCACATTGGACATCCAGCGCAGATAGTCTTCCATGGTGCCGACTTCGGACAGGCTGTTGAGCGCGCGGATCACGAAGAAGGCATCGCGCAGCCAGCAGAAGCGATAGTCCCAGTTGCGGCCGCTGTGCGGCGCCTCGGGAATGCTGGTGGTCATCGCGGCGACGATCGCGCCGGTCTCCTCGTACAGCGACATCTTCAGCGTGATGGCGGCGCGGATCACCGCGTCCTGCCATTCGCGCGGCACCGCCAGCCGGCGCGTCCACAGCTTCCAGTACGCGATGGTCTCCTGCTCGAAGTCGCGCGCGGTCTCGTCCACGCCGTGCTGCAGCGTCTCGTCGGGGCCGAGGATGAAGTTCATGCCCTGCGTGACCAGGAACGGCGTGTTGGCCATCACATAGGTCAGCGGCGCATCGGTGGTCATGCGCAGCGTCATGTCGTCGCCGATGAAGCGTACGTGGCTGCTGCCCCGCGAGATCTGCGGCACCGTGCGGCCCCAGTTGAAGCGCGGCGCGATCGAGACGCGCACGCGCGGCGCGCCCTTGATCGGGCGGATGCGCCGCACCAGCGTCAGCGGACGGAAATAGCGGCCCAGCCGGAAGAAGCGCGGCGCGAAATCGGTGATCTCCAGGCAGTTGCCGTGGCGGTCGGTCAGGCGCGTGCGCAGCACCGCGGTGTTGGGCTCGTACCATTGGCGCGATTCGGCGAAATCCTCGATCTCGATCGAGAAATGGCCGGCGTTCTCGCTCGGGTCGAGCAGCGCGTTGAAGACCGGATCGCCGTCGAAGCGCGGCAGGCAGCACCAGACGATGCGGCCGCGCGAATCGACCAGCGCCGAGAAGGCGCAGTTGCCGATCATGCCCAGCGATAGCGAAGGCGGGCAATATCGCCCGCCTTGCTGTGTGCCGTCGCGGTTGAGCTCGTCGGCGCGGTTGCGCGCTACCCCGGATTCAGGCTGACTCACAAACTTCCCCCTTGTCAGGATGAGGTGGTGGACGCGGATGGATTGGCGCCGTCGCCGGGCGGGCCTGCGGTGGCCGCGGCGACGTGCGCAGCGTCGGTACCGGTGTCGACGGCATGCGCGGTGGAACGCTTGCTCGCCTCGCCGGTCTGCCCGGCCGCACCGCCATCGAGCGCCTTCGCGCTGCGATGCAGCCACGCGCGCAGGTCCGCAGGCGCCGGCACGCTGACGGTGGCGGCGCTCGGCCGCTGGCCGACCAGCACGCCGACGCCGCCCAGATGGGCGACCATCGCAAAGCCGTCTTCGTCGGTCACGTCGTCGCCGGCAAAGATCGGCATGCGGCCGGCAAAAGGCGGCGAGCGCATGATCAGCTCGACCGCGCTGCCCTTGGTGACGCCGGCCGGCTTGACCTCGACCACCATCTTGCCGTGGAGCATTTCCAGTCCGCTGACGTCGCCCAGCGCCTGGGCGACCTGCTCGCGCACCAGCGTCTCGAGCTCGGGCGCGGCGCGGTAGTGCACCGCCAGCGCCATCGGCTTGCGCTCGAGCCGCAACCCGGGATGGGCCTGCGCGAAATCCTCGAGCCGGCGATGCAGCCGGTCCAGGTCGGGCGCTGGCACTTCGAGCCGCCGGCCCTCGGCGTCGCGCAGTTCGGCGCCGTGCACGCCCGCGGTGGGCAATTGCAGCGGCGCGAGGAAGGCGTCCAGTTCGGCGATGGTGCGTCCGGATACGATCGCGACCGCGCCGCCCAGCTGCCGGTGCAGCGTGCGCAGGGTTCCCACCAGTCCCGCCTCGACCTGCACGAGCTCCGGGCGTGGCGCCAGGTCGGCCAGCGTGCCGTCGAAGTCGAGGAATAGCGCGTTATCGGGATCGATCAGCGGAAGGGATGACATCGCCGCACACCGTATCACGATAGCTTGACGAGCGTCCACCGGACGGCGTCCTACAAGGCGGATGCGCCACCGGGGCACGGCCGCCGCCCGCGGGTGCACTGGGGCGGTGCGGTGCGGGGGGACGGCTTGCACCATCGTCCGGCACCGCGCGCCATGCGAACCCGGCGCCGCCCGATCCTTTATCATTAGCGGTTTCCCGAACGCCAAGGCCGATGCCGGGCGCGGCGCAAGCAGCGCGCGCCGCGACCCCTCGCCGCCCGCGCGCCCCGCCCCGGCGCCGGCCCTGCGCCTTCTCCGTCCATCCAATCCGGCCCCGCGCCGGTCGTCGACATGACCCGCAAGACAGCCAGCAAACCCGACTATCTGAAGAAGATCCTGACCGCCAAGGTGTACGACGTGGCGCAGGAAACCGAGCTGACCTACGCCCGCGAACTGTCGGCGCGAATTGGCAACGGAGTCTGGTTCAAGCGCGAGGACACCCAGCCGGTGTTCTCGTTCAAGCTGCGCGGCGCCTACAACAAGATGGCTTCGCTGACGGCGGACGAGCTCAAGCGCGGCGTGATCGCGGCCTCGGCCGGCAACCACGCGCAGGGCGTCGCGCTGGCCGCGGCGCGGATGGAGTGCAAGGCCATCATCGCGATGCCGGTGACCACGCCGCAGGTCAAGATCGACGCGGTGCGCAAGCACGGCGGCAAGTGGGTGCAGGTCGTGCTGCACGGCGAGTCGTACAGCGATGCCTACCAGCACGCCGCCGAACTGCAGCGCAAGCACAAGCTGACCTTCATCCATCCGTTCGACGACCCCGAGGTGATCGCCGGCCAGGGCACCGTCGCCATGGAAATCCTGCGCCAGCACCCGGGTCCGCTGCACGCGGTGTTCGTCGCCATCGGCGGCGGCGGCCTGATCGCCGGCGTGGCGTCGTACATCAAGGCGGTGCGACCGGAGATCAAGGTGATCGGCGTGCAGACGGTCGACTCCGATGCGATGAAGCGCTCGATCGAGGCCGGCAAGCGCGTCGAACTGAGGGATGTGGGCCTGTTCTCGGACGGCACCGCGGTCAAGCTGGCCGGCAAGGAGACCTTCCGCATCGCGCGCGAGCTGGTCGACGAGATCGTGCTGGTCGATACCGATGCGCTGTGCGCGGGGGTCAAGGACGTGTTCCAGGACACCCGCAGCATCCTCGAGCCGTCGGGCGCGCTGGCCGTGGCCGGCCTGAAGGCCTATGCCGAGCGCGAGAAGCTCAAGGGCAAGAACCTGGTGGCGATCGCCTCGGGCGCCAACATGAACTTCGACCGCCTGCGCTTCGTGGCCGAGCGGGCCGAGGTCGGCGAGGCGCGCGAGGCGGTGTTCGCGGTGACCATCCCCGAGGAGCGCGGCAGCTTCCGCCGCTTCTGCGAGCAGCTGGGCACGCGCAACGTGACCGAGTTCAATTACCGCATCGCCGACAACCAGCTCGCCCACATCTTCGTCGGCGTGCAGATCGGCAGCCGCGCCGAGAGCGACAAGCTCGCCGCGGGCTTCCGCCGCCACGGTTTTGCCGCGCTGGATCTGTCCAACGACGAACTGGCCAAGCAGCACATCCGCTATATGGTCGGCGGGCACTCCGCGCTGGCGCAGGACGAACTGCTGTACCGCTTCGAGTTTCCCGAGCGTCCGGGCGCGCTGATGAAATTCCTCTCGAGCATGAGCCCGAATTGGAACATCAGCCTGTTCCACTACCGCAACCAGGGCGCCGACACGTCCAACATCCTGGTCGGCATCCAGGTACCGAAGAACGAGAAGCGCGCGTTCCGGGCCTTCCTTGCCACGCTGGGTTACTTACACTGGGAAGAAACCGACAACCCCGTCTACAAGCTGTTCCTGGCGTGACGGCGCCTGGCGTCCGCCGCCGGGCTGCAGAACCGCCGAATCGCTGAACCGCGGAACCCGATAGGAGTGCTCATGACCGTGCCCGAACATTCGCCGCTGGGCAAAGTCTCGGCCTACAAGACCGAATACGACGCCAGCCTGCTGTTTCCGATCCCGCGCGCGCCCAAGCGCGCCGAGATCGGCCTGCCGGATGGCCGCGCGGTGCCGTTCTTCGGCGTGGACATCTGGAATGCCTACGAGCTGTCCTGGCTCAATCCGAAGGGCAAGCCACAGGTCGCGCTGGCCAGCTTCATCATTCCGGCCGACACGCCCAATATCGTCGAATCGAAGTCCTTCAAGCTGTACCTGAACAGCTTCAACCAGACCAGGCTCGAATCGCCCGAGGCGCTGCAGCAGCTGCTGCGCAAGGACCTGTCCGAAGCCACCGGCGGCGCGGTGCAGGTGCGCTTGACCGCCGAGCCCGACTTCGGCCGCCAGCAGATGGGCGAGCTCGACGGCCTGCTGCTGGACCGGCTCGATATCGAGACCGACATCTACGAGCCGGCGCCGCAGCTGCTGCGCGCGGACCAGGAAGAGACGCCGGTCGAGGAGACCCTCGTCTCGCACCTGCTCAAGTCGAACTGCCTGGTGACCGGCCAGCCCGACTGGGGCAGCGTGCAGATCCGCTATGTCGGCGCGCCGATCGACCAGGAAGGGCTGCTGAAGTACCTGATCTCGTTCCGCAACCACAACGAGTTCCACGAGCAGTGCGTCGAGCGCATCTTCATGGACGTGCTGCGCCAGTGCAAGCCGGTCAAGCTGGCGGTCTATGCACGCTATACGCGGCGCGGCGGACTGGACATCAATCCGTTCCGCACCAACTTCAACACGCCGTGGCCGGATAACCGGCGCAACGCGCGGCAGTAGCCGCGAGGATCCGGGCGCCTGACCCGGCCTCCGGCGCTTGCGCGACAGCGCCCCTGCCGGGATGGCGGTGGCCATTCATTGCAACTGCCGCCACGATCGCCACACCCGCGGCATCGTCCGTCGCTGCAGCGAAGAGAGCTGGTTGCGCTGCTCCAGCGGCTCAAGCAAGGCGACGGCCTTGCCCATCAAATGTCGGCGTTCTTCGCGCGGCAGCGCCGTGCCCGCGTCGGCCAGCCGCCAGTAGCTAAAGCCCAGTTCGGCTTGCCACCGGACGTTCGACTCGTCGCGCTGCACCAGGTCTTCTGCGCTCTTGACGGATTGCTCAAGCCAGTCGAAAGCGTCCTTGCTGTTGCCGCTGGCCGCGAGCGCGATGCCGAGTCTTCGTTGCGAGATGACCAGATCGCGCAGCCAGTCCGCATTGGCCTCGTCCTGCCGATGCAAGGCCTCGCGAATTCCTAGTGCCTGCCGGTAATAGCGCACGGTGTCCTGCCAATGCCGCTGCCCGGACAGCACGTCGCCGATGTTCTGATAGATCCATGCCAGGTCGCGCAACCATGCCGCCGGCACCGACGGCCGTGCCACGAGCCGGGTCACGATAGCTTCGGCGCGCTGGTAGTCCTTCAGCGCTTCATGGCGATCCCCACGCAGGTAACGTGCGTCACCGGCCTTTTGATATGCCAGCGCCAATTCGCGCAGCAGGTAAGGATGGTCAGGTTCCGACCGCAGCAGGTCCTCGCGGATACGCGCGGCTTCACGATATTGCTCCAGGGCTGCATCGGAGTGACCTTGGAACTCCAGGACCATCCCGAGCTTCTGGCGGATCCAGGCGGTGTTCCGTCGCTGGTCCTCCAGCGCCGCGTTGATCTGGAGGGCGCGCTCATAGTGCGTCAGCGCCGCCGCGTATTCGCCCCGCTCCACCGTCACATCGCCGATCCGGTAGTGCAGCGTCGCCAGATCCCGGGCGGGGCGTGTGCCCGATGACGGCCCATCGCGCGCCCCCTCGGCGACACGGAGCCCGTCGCGATAGGTATCGAGCGCCGCCTGCCGCTCGCCCATCGCCGCCTGCACGCCGCCAACGCGAAGCGAGAGCAGCACCAGGTGGCGGCGGCCGGCCCAGTTGTCCGGATCGCTTGCCACCCGCGCCGTGGCAAGCTGCGTGGCGCGATCGAAGCTCTGCCTGGCCAGCCGCAAATTGCCCAGCGTGACTTGCAGTTCGCCGATGCTGATCAGCGTCTCGACATCATCGGGCTCGTACTGTGCCGCGCGCTGGTAGTGCGACAGCGCCGCAGCGGGATCGGCCAGCGCGGTCAGCGCGCCTTGCTCCCGGGCAAGCCGCGCGGCTGCCTGCGGGCCGGCATCGGGTCGCGCTGCAGACCGCACGCCCGCCGGCGCGGGCATTGTAGTCGCCTGTTTTTCCGCGGCAGCCAGCAGGGCGGCGGAAGGCGCAACATCCCCCTCCTTCAGCGCATGCAACGCCATATCGATGCCCCGGTCGGAAGGGGCACGACGGGAGGCATCGACCAGCCATTGCACCGCGCTCTCCAGATCGGCCAGGCGAGTCGCGGCGATCTGCAGCGAGGCCAACTGCCGACGCTGCACCTGCGCATCGGCTTGGTGGCGCATTTGCAGGGCGCGCAGGCTGCGGGTCTCCGTGACGAGCTGGCGAACGATTCCGCGAGTTTCAGGGTCCGTCGCCGCGATGGTCACCGTGTTCCAGTCGCCCTCGATATTGACCGCGATGCCTCCCGATGCGGCCTGTGCGATTTGCGCGGGCCTGGACCGTTCGGCCGCGGCGGCGTCGTGCGCACGGGTGGCGGACAGGCCGATCGCCAACAGAAAGCAGGCGGCCCATGGCACGGCGGGGCCATGAACCGGCACGATCACCGCCCCTTCTCGATTTGGATCCGGTTGCTGTCGCCCCGGACGTTGACCGACACCGCGCCGTCCTCGCCCACCGCTGCCTGGCCGGCAGCGGGCGCCACTGGCTCCGAGGCAGCCGGGTGAGCCGATGCCGGTGGGGATGGCCCTGCCACCGGCGAAGACCGCTCGAACATCCCCGCCTGGTCGAGGACTGCCACCAGCGCCACGATCCCGCCGCCGAGAAAAGCGAGCACCGCGCGGTTCGACGGGTCCTTCATCCATTCCCACGCGTTCATGTTGTGCTCCGGGATGCTGGGCGCCCGCCCCGTCCATCCAGCGTAGTGGTTGTGTGCACGCTTTTGAAGCGTCAAACCCATCCAGGGCTACGGCACCGGTCACCGTGCTTCTGGAGCACATCGGCATTTGTAACGGCCCTTGAATTAATTGATTCGAAAATTAATATTTGCTGCAAGTCTGGAGTTGCAATGAAATCGAGTCGAAACGACGCTAACCCCGGCCCGGGCATGGAAGCCGCCACGTCTGCCCGGAAGACCCTCCCGCGACAGCTTGAACGCCACCGCTCCGGCGTGGCGCCCGGACGGCCCCGCGCCTCCGCCGACCCAACCCGGCAGCGTGAGCGCCTGCTCGACGCCGCCGTGACGCTGTTCGCCGAGCACGGCATCGCCGCGACCCAGGTCAAGGCCATCGCGGCCCGTGCCGGCGTGACGCCGGCGCTGGTCCATTACTACTTCGGCGACCGCGGCCGTCTGCTCGATGCGGTGGCCGAGGAACGCTTGGGGCCGCTGGTGGACCGCGTCTTTGCGCCGGTGGAGCCGGGCGATGCCGACGCGGGCGCCGACACTGTCGGCACGGTTGCCGACCCTGCCGCACTGCTGGCCGGCATCGCCGAGCGGCTGATCCGCGCGGCGGTGGCCACGCCCTGGTTTCCGGCCCTGTGGGTGCGCGAGATCGTCACCGGCGAAGGCCAACTGCGCGAGCGCGTGATGCAGCGCTTCGGGCTGCAGCGCGTGGGCATCGTGGTCGCCGCGCTGAGCGCCGCGCGCGAGCGCGGCCGGATCGACGCCGCGCTGGCCCCGCCGCTGCTGATGGTCTCGGTGATCGGACTGGCACTGCTGCCGCTGGCCACCGGCCATATCTGGCGGCGCCTGCCCGGGGCCGACGCCATCGATGTCGACGCCATGGTCGCGCATGCGCGTGCGCTGCTGACGCACGGCGTCCCTCCCGCGGAACGCCCCTCTACCGACGCGTCTACCCACGCCTCTGCCCTGCCCGAGGCCCGGCCTACCAATCGCCGCAAGGGCCGCTCCGCCGATCGCCGCTGACCACCACCGGATCACCCCGCAGCCATGCCCGCCGCCCACATCCGCCAGATCGATTGCCACCCACCCGCTTCGCCTCCGGCACATCGAAGGCGCGCGCGGTTACCGGCTGGCACGCTGGCCGCGGCGCTGGTCCTGTCGGGCTGCGGCGACTCGCCCCCGCCGCGCTGGCAAGGCTATGTCGAAGGCGAATTCGTCCATCTCGCCTCGCCCTTCGCCGGACGGCTGGAACGCCTGAGCGTCGAGCGCGGCCAGCAGGTCGCCGCCGGTGCACCGCTGTTCGCGCTGGAGACCGAGGAAGAATCGAGCGCGCGGGCACAGGCGGTCGCGCAACTTGCAGCCGCCGAGGCGGAGCTCGCCGATCTGCAGACCGGCCGGCGGCCACCCGAGATCGACGCTGTCCGCGCGCAACTGGCACAGGCCGAGGCCGCGGCACAGCGCAGCGCCGCCGCGCTGGCGCGCGACGAAGCGCAGCTGCGCATCGGCGCGATCCCGCAGGCCCAACTCGAACAGAGCCGCGCCACCGCGCAGGCCGATGCCGCCCGGGTGCGCGAGCTGCGCAGCGATCTGGCGGTGGCGCGGCTGCCCGGGCGCGAGGCGCGCCGCGGCGCGCAGCAGGCGCAAGTCGAGGCCGCGCGCGCGGCGCTGGCGCAGGCCGACTGGCGGCTGTCGCGCAAGGCCATTGCCGCGCCCGCTGGCAGCCTGGTCTACGACACGCTCTACCGGCAGGGAGAATGGGTGCCGGCGGGCAGTCCGGTGGTGCGGCTGCTGCCGCCGGACAACGTCAAGGTGCGCTTCTTCGTTCCCGAGGCGGCGGTCGGCGCGCTGCGCCCGGGGCAAACCGTGCGCCTGAGCTGCGACGGCTGCGGTGCCGCCATGGCGGCCACCATCCGCTACGTCTCCAGCCAGGCCGAGTACACGCCGCCGGTGATCTACAGCAACGAGACGCGGCGCAAGCTGGTCTTCCTGGTCGAGGCACGCCCGTCGCCGGCCGACGCGGCGCGGCTCCATCCGGGCCAGCCGGTGGAAGTCGAGGCAGCCGCAGCGGAAGGTACCGCAGCGGCCTCGGCCGCCCCGGCAAGCGGAGCGCGCCCGTGAACGGCGCCGCAACGGCCGACCGCCCGGCGATCGGGCACGACGCGCCCGAACTGGCGATCGACGTGCATGACCTGGGCAAGCGCTTCGGCGACAAGCGGGTGGTCGACGGGCTGACGCTGCAGGTACGCCGCGGCGAGATCTTCGGCTTCCTGGGCCCCAACGGCAGCGGCAAGACCACCTCGATCCGCATGATGTGCGGGCTGCTGACGCCCGACGCCGGCCACGGCACCTGCCTGGGCTTCGACATCCTGCGCGACAGCGCGCAGATCAAGCGCCGCGTCGGCTATATGACGCAGAAGTTCTCGTACTGGGAAGACCTGTCGATCCGCGAGAACCTGGACTTCGTTGCGCGCGTCTACGGCGTGCCCGATCGCAAGGCGGCGGTCGAGCGCGCGCTCGACGGGCTGGGCTTGGCCAGCCGCGCCCGCCAGCTCGCCGGCGCGCTGTCGGGCGGCTGGAAGCAGCGGCTGGCGCTGGCCGCCTGCCTGCTGCACGAACCGGAACTGCTGCTGCTCGACGAGCCCACCGCCGGCGTCGATCCGAAGGCGCGCCGGGACTTCTGGGAACAACTGCACCGGCTGGCCGCGCGCGGCATCTCGGTGCTGGTCAGCACGCACTACATGGACGAGGCCGAGCGCTGCCACAAGCTCGCGTATATCGCTTACGGCAGGCTGCTGGCGCAAGGCACCGCCGAGCAGGTGGTGGCGGCGCAGGGCTTGTCGACATGGTCGGTCGAGGGTGGCGACCTGAACGCGTTGTCGCGCCAGCTCGCCGGCGAAGCCGCGGTCGAGCAGACCGTGGTGTTCGGCAACGCGCTGCACGTGACCGGCCGCGACGCCGCCGCGCTGGAAGCCACGCTGCGGCGGCTGGCCGGCGAGCGGCGGCATCGGATCGCGCCGGTGGAAACCAGCCTGGAAGACGTGTTCATCCACATGATGAACCGGGCGGACGACAATATGCGGGCCGATGACCAGGCCGCCGGGCGTGCACGGAGGGCCGCACCATGAGGGGCGAAGCGCGCGCCGGCGAAGAGGGCCTGGGCTTCTCGCTGCGGCGCTGGTGGAGCATCGTGCTGAAGGAATTCCTGCAGCTGCGCCGCGACCGCGTGACCTTCGGCATGATCGTCGGGCTGCCGGTGCTGCAACTGCTGCTGTTCGGCTTCGCCATCAATACCGACCCGCGCCATTTGCCCACCGGCGTGATCGCCGCCGACCACAGCGAATTCACCCGCTCGCTGGTCGCCAGCATGCAGGCCTCGCGCTATTTCCGCGTGGTGGGCACGCTGCCCGACGAGGCGGCGGGACGCGAGGCGCTGATGCGCGGCGAGCTGCAGTTCGTCGTCACCATTCCGCCCGATTTCACGCGCCGGCTGCTGCGCGGCGAACGGCCGGCGGTGCTGGTCGAGGCCGACGCCACGGACCCGTCGGCGACCGGCGCCGCGCTGGCGGCGCTGTCGCAGATGCCGATCGCGGTCGCCGACAAGGACCTGAAGGGCCCGCTGGCGCCGCTCGCCAGCGGCAAGCCGGCTTTCGACGTGCAGGTGCACCGGCTCTACAACCCCGAGGGGCTGACGCAGTACAACATCGTGCCGGGCCTGATGGGCGTGATCCTGTCGATGACGATGGTGATGATGACCGGGCTCGCGATGACGCGCGAACGCGAGCGCGGCACGATGGAAAACCTGCTGGCCACGCCGGTGCGCCCGCTCGAGGTGATGAGCGGCAAGATCGTGCCCTATGTCTTCATCGGCCTGATCCAGAGCACCATCATCCTGCTGGCGGCGCGCTGGGTCTTCGGCGTGCCCTTCGTCGGCTCGGTGATCGCGGTCTATCTGGCCGCGCTGCTGTTCATCGCCGCCAACCTGACGGTCGGCATCACGCTGTCGTCGCTGGCGCAGAACCAGCTGCAGGCGATGCAGCTGACTTTCTTCTACTTCCTGCCGGGCATCCTGCTGTCGGGCTTCATGTTCCCGTTCCAGGGCATGCCGGGATGGGCGCAGGCGATCGGCAACCTGCTGCCGATGACGTATTTCCACCGGATGATCCGCGGCATCCTGCTCAAGGGCAGCGGCTGGGCCGAGCTCTGGCCCAATGTCTGGCCGCTGCTGCTGTTCACCGCGGTGGTGATGGCGATCGCGGTGCGTTTCTATCGCCGGACGCTCGACTGATGGCCGGCCGATGCGCTCGCCGAACACCCATGCCTGCAAGGAGATTGGGATGATCCTGCCCGCGTTGCGATGCCCACGCTGGTCGCCGCTGCTCGGTGCCGCTGCCGCGCTGCTGGCCGGCTGCGCGGTCGGCCCGGACTTCGCCGCACCGCCCGCGCCGGACGGTGCCCGCCATGGCGCCTCGCCTGCCACGACGACGTCCGCGCCGGTGCCGCACGGCCAGGCGCAGCGGCTGGTCGATGGCGCCGACGTGCCGGCGCAGTGGTGGTCGCTGTTCGGCAGCCCCGCGCTCGATGGCGCGATCCGCACCGCACTGGCCAACAGCCCGACGCTGGCGCAGGCGCAGGCCAGCCTCGAGCGGGCGCAGCACGACTACGCGGCCGCGGCCGGCATCGCGCGGTGGCCCGCCATCGACGCCCGGCTCGACGCCGCCCGTCAGCAGGTCAATATCGCGTCGATGGGCATCACCGCCTTCCCCAGTCCCCCGCCTTTCACGCTGTACGGCGCCTCGGTACGGGTCTCCTATGTGCTGGACCTGTTCGGCGCGCAGCGGCGAGAACTGGAAGGCTTGCGCGCGGCGGTCGATTTCCAGCGCTTCGAGCTCGAGGCGGCGCGGCTGGCGCTGGCCGCCAATGTCGCCACCGCCGCCATTCGCGAGGCCAGCCTGCGCGCGCAGATCGAGGACACCGACGCGCTGGTCGACGCGCAGCGGCGACAGCTGGCGATCGTCGAGCAGGGCGTCGCGCTCGGCGGTACCGCCAGGGTCGAGGCCGAACGCCAACGCGGCGAACTGGCGCAGACCGAAGCCCTGTTGCCGGCACTGGCGCGGCAATTGGCGGCGACGCGCCATCAGTTGGCGGTCTATCTGGGATTACCGCCCGCAGCGGCGGCCGAGCCCGGCGTGGAGAGCGAGGCGGGACAGGCGGCCTCAACCGCCAACGCCACCGCCGTGCCGGTATTCCGCCTGGCCGAACTGCGGTTGCCCGACACCTTGCCGGTCAGCCTGCCGTCGACACTGGCGCGCCGCCGTCCCGACATCCGCGCGGCAGAGGCGCTGCTGCATCGGGCCAGCGCCGATATCGGCGTCGCCACCGCCAACCTGTATCCGAGCCTGACGCTGTCGGCGAGCGCGGGCACGCAGTCGCGCACCGGCGGCGATTTGTTCGATCACCTCAATGTGTGGAACATCGCGGCCGCACTGGTGCAGCCGGTGTTTCGTGGCGGTGCGCTGCGGGCCCGGCAACGCGCCGCGGAGGCGGCCTATCGCCAGGCGCTGGCGGCGCACCGGCAGGCCGTGCTGCAGGGGCTGCGCGAGGTGGCCGATGCGCTGCAGGCCGTCCACAGCGATGCCGCGACGCTGCGGGCGCGCGCCGAAGCGGCCCAACGCGCCGACACCACGCTGTCCATCGTCACCGGGCAATACCGGTTGGGCGGCGTCAGCCAGCTGGCGCTGATCGATGCGCAACGCCAGCATCGCGAAAGCACGCTGGCGCTGACGCGCGCCCGTGCCGACCGCCTGGCCGATTCGGCCGCCCTGCTGCAGGCCCTGGGCGGCGGCTGGTGGCAGGCCGAGGCCGACCCTGTGCCGGACCGAACCGGCGCGCAGGCGAGCACGGCATCGCGCTGAATCGTGGGCTCGGCGGTCACGCTGGGCGCGCTGTTCAGATCGGCGTGTTCGACGCCGGCGCCAGCAGCGCAGCGACTTCGCGCTGTCCCGCGGCCTGCGCCAGTGTCAGCGCCGTCTGCCCCTTGGCATTGCGCAGCAGCGCATTGGCACCGGCATCGAGCAGCAGCCTGACCACGGCGACGTCGCCGGACCGTGCGGCGAACATCAGCGGCGTCATGCCATGCTGGTCTGCCGTATCGGCACTGGCACCGGCCTGCAGCAGCAAGGCGAGCGTGCGCGCCCGCACCGCCGGGGATGGCCCCAGCTCGTCGCACGCCGCCGCCAGCAGCAACGGCGTGCGCATCGCCGCATTGCGCTGCTGCAGGCTATCGCCGGCGCCGTGCATCAGCAGCATCGCCACCACCTCCGGGTGCAACGCCGCAGCCGCGTAGGCCAGCGGCGTCCAGCCTTCGGCCTGGCACGCCTGCGGATCGGCACCCGCGGCCAGCAGCGTCGCGACCACGTCCGCATGGCCGTAGACCGCGGCGCGCATCAGCGGCGTGCGGCGCATGGCGTCGCGGCCGTCGACCGCCGCGCCATGCGTGAGCAGCAGCGCCACGGCCTCGCGCTGGCCGAAGGTGGCGGCGCGCGCCAACGGCGTCTCGCCATCGGGGAAGGAGGCCAGGTCGATCAGCCAGGCGCCGTGCGGCTGCGCCGCCGCGATCAGCTCGCGCATCGCCGCCAGGTGGCCGCGGCCCGCGGCGATGGCCAGCGCCCCGTGCCCGCGCGGCGACAGCGGCAGCGACAGGGATTCGGCGCGCGCCAGCCACGGCGCCAGTTTGGCCACGTCGCCACTGCCGGCGGCGTGGGCCAGTTCGTCGGTGCCGCTGCGTCCGAGCCAGCCGAGATAGTCCGACACCAGTTCGCCGATGGTGGCCGACAGCGCCGCGTCGTTCGCCAGCGCGTCTGTCGCCAGCGCCACCGGCGGCTGACGGTCGGCATTGCGGGCCGACAGCGCCAGCTTCGCGGCGTGGGTGCCCTGGTACTCGAGCTGGCGCAGCAGCGCGCGCACCAGCTGGGGCGCGGGCGGCCGGATCAGGAAGGCCAGATGCAGCGCGGTATCGCCGTTGGCATTGGTCAGCGCCGGATCGGCGCCGTGCCGCAGCAGGCGTTCGACGGTGTTCAGCTCGCCACCGGCGAGCATCGCAAGGTGCAGCGCGGTATTGCCATCGCGGTCCGGCACCCGCAGCAGCGCGGGCTGGCCGGCGGCAAGCGTGTCGATCGCCGCCGCGTCGCCGCGGGCGATGGCGGCATGCAGGGCAGCGAGCGCCGCCCCTTCCACGGTGGGTGCGCCGCCGGCCGCACCGGCAGGTTTGGCGTCGACGAAACTCCTGGTTGTTAGCACCATGCGTGTTCTCCTGGCGTTGGGGATGGGCACCGCGGAAGGCGGCGGCGCCGGTTGCCAGCCGAGCGCCGGGGCGGCGGGCTGGCGGCGTGCGGGCGGCGGTGGGCTTGCTGGTGGCTGCGGGTGACTGCCGGTGGCGGCTTGTCGTTGCCAGCGGCGACCGGGACTGCCGGGTACTGCCGGGTACTGCCGGGTACTGCCGGGTACTCCCGGGTACTCCGCGGGTACTCCCCGGTTACTGGCGGCGCCGGTTCCGGGACCCGGAGCGGTATGCCGCTCGACCGGACGCGCCCACCGCCTGCGCCGCTATGCTATGGGCCCCGGCAGGCGGAATCTATTGAAAACACCCGGAATCTGTGCAAAGGAGCGCGTCGGGGGCCGCGCAAGTCGGTGCGGCGTGCCACGTCCGCGCTCCCTTGGCGAGTCGCCGGGCGGCGTCGGGGTGGCATTCGGACGCACCCCCGGGACTTTTGCTAAAGTTTACGGCCAACTTTCCACCGCCCCCGGCCCCCGGGCGCGGTGCGCCCACCGAAAGGATCCTCCCCATGTCTTCCGGCGTCATCCGCATCCGCGGCGCCCGTCAGCACAATCTCAAGCAAGTCGATCTGGACCTGCGCACCGGCGAAATGACGGTGGTCACGGGTCCGTCCGGCTCCGGCAAATCCAGCCTGGTCTTCGACACCCTCTATGCCGAAGGGCAGCGGCGCTATGTCGAGACCTTCAGCGCCTACGCCCGCCAGTTCCTCGATCGCATGGACCGCCCGCAGGTCGAGCGCGTCGAGGGCGTGCCCCCGGCGATCGCGATCGACCAGACCAATCCGGTGCGCAGCTCGCGCTCGACGGTTGGCACCATGACCGAGCTGAACGACCACCTGAAGCTGCTGTTCGCGCGCGCGGCCCAGCTGTTCGATCGCGAGACCGCGCTGCCGGTGCGCCACGACACCCCCGAGACCATCTACGCTGAGCTCCTCGAACGCACCCGCGCCGGCGATCCGCGCCTCGCGGTGACCTTTCCGGTCGAACTACCGGAGTCCGCGACCGAGGAGGAGATCGCGCAATGGCTGTCGGTCAGCGGCTATACGCGCGTGCAGGCGCAGCGCGTGGTGAACTCGCCGACCGGCCCGCGCAAGATGCTCGACGTGGTGGCCGACCGCTTCCGCCTGCAGCGCGCCGACAAGGCCCGCGTGATCGAGGCGATCGAATCCTCGCTCAAGCGCGGCGCCGGCCGGGTCAATATCTACGTGCTGCCGGAGGGCGACGCCTCACCTGCCGAAGCGGGCGACGCCGAAGCGACCATCTGGCGCTTCTCCACCGGCCTGCACTGCCCCGAGAGCGACCTGCGCTATGCGGATCCGCAGCCGGCGCTGTTCTCGTTCAACTCGGCTTACGGCGCCTGCGAGGCCTGCCGCGGCTTCGGCCGCGTGATCGGCGTCGACCTGGGCCTGGTGATTCCCGACGGGCGCAAGACGCTGCGCGAGGGCGCGATCAAGCCGATGCAGACGCCGGCGTGGAAGGAGTGCCAGGACGACCTGATGCGCTATGCCGCGCGCGCCGGCATTCCACGCGACACGCCGTGGGCCGAACTGACGCAGGCGCAGCGCGACTGGGTCATCGACGGCGATCCGGCCTGGAACGGCAAGTGGAACAGCCAGTGGTACGGCGTGCGCCGCTTCTTCGACTACCTGGAGTCGAAAGCCTACAAGATGCATATCCGCGTGCTGCTGTCCAAGTACCGCAGCTACACGCCGTGCGAGACCTGCGGCGGCGCGCGCCTGAAGACCGAGGCGATGCTGTGGCGCCTGGGCTCGCGCGAGAACGCCGATGCCGTGCTCGATCCCGCCCGCCGCGTGATGCCGCGCGGCGTGGGCTGGCGCCGCGAACAGCTCGAGGCCCTGCCCGGCCTGACCGTGCACGACCTGATGCTGCTGCCGATCGAGCGCATCCGCCGCTTCTTCGACACGCTGACGCTGCCGAGCACGCTGCTCGACGACGCGCTCAAGCTGCTGCTGACCGAGGTGCGCACGCGCCTGAAGTATCTGTGCGACGTTGGCATCGGCTACCTGACGCTGGACCGCCAGAGCCGCACGCTGTCCGGCGGCGAGGTGCAGCGGATCAACCTGACCACGGCGCTCGGCACCTCGCTGGTCAACACGCTGTTCGTGCTTGACGAGCCCAGCATCGGCCTGCATCCGCGCGACCTGAACCGCATCGTCGAGGCGATGCGGCGGCTGCGCGATGCCGGCAACACGCTGGTGGTGGTCGAGCACGATCCCTCGGTGATGCTGGCCGCCGACCGCCTGATCGACATGGGTCCGGGCCCGGGCGAGCGCGGCGGCGAGATCGTCTACGACGGCACGCCCGCCGAGATCCGCCACGCCGACACGCTGACCGGCCAATATCTCAGTGGCCGGCGCCGCGTCGCCGATGCCTCCGACTGGGTCCGCCGGCCGGTCGACGAGACCACGCCGCGGCTGGTGCTCGAAGGCGCCAGCGAGCACAACCTGCAGGACGTCACCGTGTCGATCCCGCTGCGGCGCCTGGTCTGCGTGACCGGCGTGTCGGGCTCGGGCAAGTCGACGCTGATCCAGGACGTGCTGCACCCCGCGCTGGCCCGCCATTTCGGCCGCGCCACCGAAGCGCCCGGCGCGCACCGCGCGCTGGTGGGCGCCGGGCAGATCGGCGATGCGGTGTTCGTCGACCAGTCGCCGATCGGCAAGACCGCCCGCTCCAATCCGGCCAGCTATGTCGGCGCCTTCGACGAGATCCGCAAGCTGTTCGCCAAGGCGTCGCTGGCGAAGCAGCGCGGCTATACCGCCGGCACCTTCAGCTTCAACTCGGGCGACGGACGCTGTCCGACCTGCGGCGGCTCGGGCTTCGAGCACGTCGAGATGCAGTTCCTGTCCGATGTCTATCTGCGCTGCCCGGATTGCGACGGCACGCGCTATCGCGCCGAAATCCTCGAAGTCAAGATCGAGCGCGGCGGCCGCGTGCTGAGCATCGCCGACGTGCTCGAGCTGACCGTCAGCGAGGCGGTGGCGCTGTTCGCCGCCGATGCCGAGGTGCTGCGCGTGCTGCAGCCGATCGTCGATGTCGGCCTCGAATACGTGAAGCTGGGCCAGCCGGTGCCGACGCTGTCGGGCGGCGAGGCGCAGCGCCTGAAGCTGGCGGGCTTTCTCGCCGAGACCGCGCAGGCTGCGCGCAAGCGCGTCGCGCCGGACGCCAGCGAAGGGCGGCTCTTCATGTTCGACGAGCCCACCACCGGCCTGCACTTCGACGACATCGCCAAGCTGATGCGCGCCTTCGGCAAGCTGCTCGACGGCGGGCATTCGCTGATCGTGATCGAGCACAACCTCGACGTGATCCGCGCCGCCGACTGGCTGATCGATCTGGGCCCGGAAGGCGGCGACGCCGGCGGCCAGCTGGTCTGCGCGGGCACGCCGGACGACGTCAAGCGCTGCGCGTCGTCGCATACCGGCGCGGCGCTGCTGCAGTACGACAACCAGATCGGGCGCAGCGACGCCCAGGCCGAACACGACGCGCTGCGGCTGCAATCCGCCCACGGCTCGCCCGCGGCACGCCGCGCGCGGCGCGCGCTGGCCGAGATCCAGGGCGAGAACGTGGTGCGCATCGTCAACGCGCACGAGCACAACCTGAAGTCGCTGAACGTCGATATCCCGCACAACAAGTTCAACGTCGTGACCGGCGTGTCGGGCTCGGGCAAGTCGACGCTGGCCTTCGACATCCTGTTCCACGAGGGCCAGCGGCGCTATCTCGAATCGCTGAACGCCTATGCGCGCTCGATCGTGCAGCCGGCGGGCCGGCCGGAGGTCGACGCGGTGTTCGGCATCCCGCCGACCGTGGCGATCGAGCAGCGCCTGTCGCGCGGCGGCCGCAAGAGCACGGTGGCCACCACCTCGGAGGTCTGGCACTTCCTGCGGCTGCTGTACGTCAAGCTCGGCCTGCAGCACTGCGTGCACGACGGCACGCCGGTGAGCGCGCAGAGCCCCGAGTCCATCGTCGCGCAACTGCTGCGCGAATACCGCGGCCAACATGTCGGGCTGCTGGCGCCACTGGTGGTCAACCGCAAGGGCGTCTATACCGACCTCGCCAAATGGGCCAAGGCGCGCGGCCATACGCATCTGCGCGTCGACGGCGCCTTCCTGCCGGTCGATCCATGGCCGCGGCTGGACCGCTTCCGCGAACACACGATCGAGCTGCCGGTCGGCGACGTGGTGGTCTCGCCCGACAACGAGGCGGCGCTGCATGCGCTGCTGGAGCAGGCGCTCGAGCACGGCAAGGGCGTGATGCATCTGCTGGCGCCGCTGGACGGCCTGCGCGAGGCGTTCGGCAACGGCCACAACGGCGACGGCGTCGGCCAGACCAAGGTCTTCTCGACCAAGCGCGCCTGCCCCCAATGCGGCACCAGCTATCCCGAGCTGGACCCGCGCATGTTCTCGTACAACAGCAAGCATGGCTGGTGCGAGAGCTGCGTCGGCACCGGCCTGCCGCTCACGCGCGAGCAGCGTGCCGCCTATGACGACAGCGTGATCGGCGGCGACGAACGCGGCCGCGAGCAGACACTCCCGTCGGAGGAGATCGAACCCGAAGGCGTCGGCCATGCGGACTGCCCCTCGTGCCACGGCACGCGGCTGAACCCTGCCGCGCGCGCGGTCAGCTTCGCCGGCCGCTCGATCGTCGACATCGCGCAATGGACCGTGTCGCAGACCCGCGCGTGGATCGAGCAGCTGACGCTGGGCGGCCGCGACGCCGAGATCGCGCGCGACGTGGTCAGCGAGATCCGCAGCCGCCTCGAATTCCTCGAGGAGGTGGGCCTGGGCTATCTGAGCCTGGACCGCGCCGCGCCCAGCCTGTCGGGCGGCGAGGCGCAGCGGATCCGCCTGGCGGCACAGCTGGGCAGCAATCTGCAGGGCGTCTGCTATGTGCTGGACGAACCGACCATCGGGCTGCATCCGCGCGACAACCGCATCCTGCTCGACGCGCTGCGCAAACTCGGCGACAAGGGCAACACGCTGGTGGTGGTCGAGCACGACGAGGACACCATCCGCCGCGCCGACCACATCATCGACATCGGCCCCGGCGCCGGCAAGCGCGGCGGCCATGTGGTCGCGCAGGGCGGCGTCGCCGATCTGGCGGCGCAGCCGTCGTCGCTGACCGGGCAGTTCCTCGCCCGGCCGATCGTCCATCCGCTGCAGGCGCGCCGGCCCGTTTCGGTGGCGGCAGCGCGCGGCAAGGCGGGCACGGCCGATCCGGCGGTGCCCGAGCGCTGGCTGACCGTGCACGGCGCGACGCTGCACAACCTGCGCAACGTCACCGCCAGCCTGCCACTGTCGCGGCTGGTGGCGATCACCGGCGTCAGCGGCTCGGGCAAGTCCACGCTGGCGCGCGATGTGCTGATGACCAATCTGCTCGATGCGGTGGGCCGCTCGGTGCTGTCGTCGCCGGCCACGCGCCGCGCGCGCAAGTCGGCACAGGCCAGCGAGCCGGCCGCGGGTGCCGGCAAGAGCGTGAGGAAACTCGACGTCCAGCATGTCTGGCAAGGCTGCGAAGCGGTGACCGGCTGGGAGGCGATCGATCGCGTGCTCGAGGTCGACCAGACCCCGATCGGCAAGACGCCGCGCTCGTGTCCGGCCACCTATATCGGCGTCTGGGACGCGATCCGCCGGCTGTTCGCCGATACGCTGGAGGCGCGCGCCCGGGGCTATACCGCGTCGCGCTTCTCGTTCAACACCGGCGACGGCCGCTGCCCGGCCTGCGAGGGCCAGGGCGTGCGCACCATCGGCATGAGCTTCCTGCCGGACGTCAAGGTGCTGTGCGATGTCTGCCACGGCCAGCGCTTCAATGCGGAGACGCTCGCGGTGTCCTGGCGCGGCCGCAATATCGGCGAGGTGCTGACGATGGAGATCGACGAGGCGGTGGAGTTCTTCGCCGCGCAGTCGAACATCGCGCATCCGCTGCAGCTGCTCAAGGACGTGGGCCTGGGCTATCTGACGCTGGGCCAGCCGTCGCCGACGCTGTCGGGTGGCGAAGCGCAGCGGATCAAGCTGGTCACCGAACTGGCCAAGGTGCGCGACGACATCACGCGCCGCGGCCAGAAGCCGCCGCATACGCTGTACGTGCTGGACGAACCGACCGTGGGCCTGCATATGGCCGACGTCGCCAAGCTGATCCGCGTGCTGCACCGGCTGGTCGACGGCGGCCACAGCGTGGTGGTGATCGAGCACGACCTCGACGTGATCGCCGAAGCCGACTGGGTCATCGACCTCGGTCCGGAAGGCGGCGACGGCGGCGGCACCATCGTCGCAGCGGCGCCGCCGGACCTGCTGGCGCGCACGCCGGGCAGCCATACCGGGGCGGCGCTGGTGCCGGTGCTGGGACGAACGGGCGGCGAACGGGCGGCCAATGAGGACGCTGTACCACGAGGGGCTGTGGCATAGCGATCCGCGATCGCGTATTGTCAGTGCGGCGATGGGTTGGCACATGAGACCCATCGCCGGCTCGATGGTCACCACAGACGCGTAAAAAGGCGAAAGGCCGCACTAGGCGGCCTTTCTTCTCTTTTGCGTCTTGGATCGTGACGTCCGTCGGCGTACCGAGAGAGCTGTCAAGATTTTTGCCCAAGCGCTTACTCGACCAGTATAGCCAAATGTCAACGAACCAGCAATCCTTCCCCCTCGCTGCGGCACTTTGCGCTCTTTCCCAGGCCCGTCTCCGCAACTATCGGACCTTTTTTTCGGCCGGGAGCGACCGCGAGGCGTACGGCCTGTACGTGTGGAACGAGGCAGTATCCAATGCTTTTGCGAGAGCGCTCGGAGCTGTTGAAATCGTCATGCGGAATCAGTTCCATGCCGCACTGAGCTCGCGCTATGGTGCTGCAGGGTCGCCCGGCTCTCGAGACTGGTTCAATCACATCGAGCTTCCGGCAAAGTCCAAGAACGCCGTCACGGAACTGACCCACCGCCGTCAACGCATCGGCCAACACTTTCAGTTTGTGCCCCGCAATCCGATGCCATCCCCCGACGACGTGGTTTCGAAGCTGACGTTTGGCTTCTGGCCACATCTTCTTGACGTAGAAGCGGACACGCATGGAAGTCCGGTCGACTGGCCAAACATCTTGGTCGATGCGCTGCCAGGACATCGACAACGACATCCTTCGTTCTGGTCCAGCAGACGCAATCAAGACGCTCTCTTCGCGCGTATCGACTACTGCAACAACCTACGCAACCGGATTGCTCACCATGAGCCGATCTGGAAAGCTGGCCCGCTTCTGGAGGAGTCGCGGCCGCGGCAAAATCGCCGTCCGCTCGTCATACAACGGCCGCCCACCACGCCTGCGGCTGCCATCGCGCGCTTGGGAGAGAGCTACAGGCGTACGTTGGAACTTCTCGAGTGGTTCTCCCCGGAAGTCGGCCACATGACCCGGCGCAGCGAAGCACATCACCGGTTTCTCGCCCTCAACTCGTTGGCCGCCGTTGACGACTACCGGCGCCATGCGGGAATCAGTCGGGATGAGGCAATCGAGTTGACACGTTATCGAAAGCTGCGACACCTTAAGGCGGCGTTTCGCAAAATCAGGCGGACCCATGGCTCGGCGTCAATTACGTACAGCGGAGGGCGGATCGGCTATTTTCTTGCTTCGTCGTAACGCGGCAAGCAAACGAAACCATGTTTCGATGAAGGAGAAAGGGCCGCATCGGTGAACGGCCCCTTTCCAACTCCGGCAATACGGCTCGCCTTTACGCCGCCAACGCTCCCGCATCCGGCACCACCAGCGCCACCAGGTCGTTCAGCTCCGTCAGCGCGGTGCGATGCACCACCGCGGCGGGCACCACTTCGCCATTGACCGGATCGGGTAGGTCGCGCGTCGCGCAGGCGGCCGCCACCACCGTGGTGGTGAAGCCGAGATCGAGGGCGGCACGCGCCGTCGCACTGACGCACATATGGGTCATGAAGCCCGCCACCACCAGCTGCTTGCGGCCGGTCTTGCCCAGTGCGTCGGCCAGGCCCGTGCCGGCGAACGCGTTCGGCAGGGACTTGACGATCACCGTCTCGCCCTGCGCCGGCGCCAGCTCGGCGATCGGTTCCACATAAGGCCCCTGCGGATCGAAGATCGCGCCGCCGGGCTGGCCGTGATGCTGGATGTGGACCACCGGTGCGCCGGCCTTGCGCGCGGCGGCCAGCAGGCGCTGGCACTCGGCGACGGCCTCGGCCATGCCGGACAGCGGCAGGCTGCCGTCGACATACTCGCGCTGATGGTCGATCAGCACCAGGCTGGCTTGCTGCCAGTCAGCCGGCTGGCGGGTCGCGCCGGCGAAATCCATCAGGGTCTTGGCTTGGGGCATGGGGGCTCTTCCTCGTCGAATGTGCACGACAGCGTGCGATGCCGCCATGATAGGGTTCGGCTTGCCGATTCACCATGCCAAATTCCGACGAGGCACTGTGCAAAAAAGAACAGCCGCCACCACCCACTGGGACGATCTGCTGACGCTGGCCGTGCTGGCCCGTTCGGGCAGCTACGCCGCCTGCGCCCGCGAGCTCGGGCTGACGCATGCCACCGTGATTCGCCGGCTGCGGCGGCTGGAGACCGCGCTGGGCGCGCCAGTGGCCGAATCGATGCAGGGCCGCATCGAGCTGTCGCCGGCCGGGCGCATTGCGCTGACCGCCGCCGAGCAGATGGAACGGCACGCCGCGCGGATCGGCCGCGAGCTAGAAGCGCGCCGCGCCAGCCCGGGCAGCGTGTCGGGCACGGTCAAGCTGACCGCCACTGAAGGGGTGGCGACACTGTTCATCGCCGAACGGCTGCCGGCGCTGCGCGAGCGTCATCCCGGGCTGACGGTGGAGCTGATCGTCGAGGCGCGCCGGGCCAGCCTCGCACGCCGGGAGGCGCACCTGGCCGTCCGGCTCAATCGCCCGGTCGAGGAACAGGTGGTGGCGCGCCGCGTCGGCACCATCCACTACGGCGTCTACGGCAACGCGGCCATGCGCCGCCGCTACGCCGACGAAGGTCTCGCCGCGCTGCCGTTCTGCCAGCTCGCCTTGTCGCTCGCGCCGGGCGTGGCGCTGCCCGAGATCCGCTGGGTCGACCGGCAGATCGCGCGCGACGCCATCGTGCTGTCGAGCAACAGCGTCGACACGCTGCTGATGGCCGCCGCCGCCGGCACCGGCGCCGCGCTGCTGCCGCACTTCGCCGCGCGCACGCAACCGTCGCTGCATTTGCTGCAGGACTGCCCCGACGTGCGGCGCGAGGTCTGGCTGGCCTATCCGTCCGAATACCGGCGCCAGCCGCGCTTTCGCGCCGTGGCCGACTGGCTGGCCCAGTGCTTCGCGGAGCTGCCGTAGGCCGCCCCGGCACGCCGTTCGCTATGGCGTCTGCCGCTGCACCGGCGCGCCGACACCGGCGTCCGTCACGGGCGCGATCACCAGATAGCGCCGTGCCTCCTGCCGCTCGCCGCCGCCGGCGACAATCTGCCGGATCGGCCCGACCGTATTGACGATCGCCGATCCCGCCGGATTCGCCATGAAGCGCGCCAGCGGCTCGATGCGGCCGCCGCCATCGGCCCGCTCGGCCAGGCCCAGCACATAGGCCTGCCTGGGCTGCAGGCCCGTGACCGAGGCCTGCAGCACCTGCACCAGCCCCTGGTCGAACAGCGCGACGCTGGTGGGCGCCGGTTGGGATGACGGTTGCGCACCAGCAACGACCGGCGCCAACGCCAGTTGCGTGGCCCTGGCAATCGAACCGGCCGGTTGCAGGTTCTGCCGCCCATCGCCCTGCTTGACCGCGTCCGGCACATAGACCACCGCCTGCGGCGCCTGCCCGACGGGGATCGTCGCGACCACGCGCTGGCTCAGCGTGTCGATCGCCGCCAGCGCGTCCTCATTCTCCAGCCCGACATAGATGCGGCTGCCGTCGCCCGATGGCCACAGGCCGTGCGGCAGCTTGCCGACCGGAATGGTGGCGACCGGCGAGAAGTCGTCGGTGCGGAACACCTTGACCTCGTTGGTCCCGCCCACCGTCACGTAGGCGAACTGGCCGTTGCGGTTGCGCACGAAATTGACGTGGTTGGTGATCGGCCCGGTATCGATGGTGCGGATCGGTGCGAACGGCGGGCGCGCATCGAACACCTGCACCTTGCCGATGTCCTTCAGCGTGAACCAGACCTGCTTGCCGTCGGGCGTCGCTGCGATGTTCGGACAGAAGGCGCTGGCCTGCTCGATGGTGGCGACCACCTTGTGCTCGGCCACCGACACCACGCTGGTGCGCGGCTGGAACGACGAGCAGACATAGCCGTACTTGCCGTCCGGCGAGAAGATCTGCATGCCCGGGCCGGCCGGCACCGTAATGCGGGTCTTCTCGCGATAGGTCGCCGCGTCGATCACGGCGACATAATCCTCGCCGCGCACGGTGACCCAGACCTCCTTGCCGTCCGGCGTGTAGAACGCCTCGTGCGGCGAGCGGCCGAGATAGGTCACGTGCCTGACCGCATTGGTCTGCGTATCGATGAAGGACACCGAGTTCGAGCCGATCGACACCACCGCCAGCGTGCGGCCGTCCGGCGAAAAGCCGAGCCCATGCACCAGCAGCTGTCCCTTGTACAGGGGACTGAAGTTGGCCGGCGTCGGCTCGCCCAGCCGGATCATGCCGAGCACCTCGTTGGAGGCGGGGTTGGTCACGGACACCGTGTTGGAGAACTGCTCGGCGGCGTAGATGCGGTCGCGATGGCTGATCGGCCGGTCGGGATCGCCGGCGGCGCGAGGCGGCTGGCCCGCCTGCGTGGCGGCCGGCAAGGCGAGCGCCAGGGCCGCGATGGCGGCGACGAGGGCGGCGGTCGGGTTGAGCTTCATCGTGGCTCCTTGTGCGAATGATGGACAGTGCGGTGGCCGTGTTCGCCGCCAGCGACCGCGGCGGTATCACGCGACGAATGGGAGGACGTATCGGCGGACGTATCGGCGAACGTATCGACGGCGGGCGGTGCCACCCCGATCGCCAGATACATCGCCGCGATCTCCTGCTGCTGCGTGGCGATGATTTCCTGCGCCAGCCGGCGCAGTTGCGGATTGCGCCCGTGCCGCAGCTGCGCCATCGCCATCTCGATCGCGCCGCGGTGGTGCGGCACCATCATGTGGACGAAGTCCCGGTCGACGTCGCCGCTGGGCGCGATCGCCATCTCGTTCATCATCCGCTCCATCGCGCGGTCGTTCTCGGCGAGGAAGGCGGCGTGGTTGGCGGCATCGGCGGACGCGTCCGCCGCCGACGCGGGCGCGGCGACCGCCGCCAGCGTCCCGCCGATGGCCACCGACATGGCCATCGAGATGGCTACCGACACGGCCCCCATCCGCGCGGCGCCGCGATCGCGGCCGCGCCATCGAAAACAGGCAGGCATGCTGAACTCCTCCAGGTCCGTACCAACAGGTGAACAGCGGTCCTGGCCGCTTATTCCCGCCGGACGGCAAAAAAATCCCGACCGTGGCGGTCGATGGCGGGAATAAAATCGCCCGGATGGTGTTCACGCTGTAAGGGCACAGCGCAGGGGCGACCCGGCGCGGCCCGCCGACCGACAAAGGAACAGCGATGGGGGTTCGTGAAGAACTGATCGACCACGTGCCGCGGCTGCGCCGCTATGCGCGCGCGCTGGTCCACAACCGCGAGCTGGCCGACGACCTGGTGCAGGACACGCTCGAGCGCGCGCTGCGCCATGCGCGGCAATACCACGACGGCACCGATCTGCGGGCCTGGCTATTCACGATCATGCATAACGCCTTCGTCAACCAGATGCGCGGCGCTGGCATGCGCGCGACGCATGTGCCGATGGACGACGACACCCTGTCCGACGGCCTGTCCGGTGCCGAATGGCAAAGCCCGGCCAACCCGGCCGGCTCGCTGGAGGTGCGCGACCTCGATTACGCGCTGCAGCGGCTGCCGGCCGAACAGCGCGAGGTGGTGCTGCTGGTCGGCCTCGAATCGATGAGCTATGCCGAGGTGGCGCTGGCCCTCGGCATTCCGGTCGGCACCGTGATGTCGCGGCTCTCGCGCGGACGCGAGCGCCTGCGCAGCCTGATGGCCGGTGTCAAACCCGAAGCCCGACTGAGGGTGGTGCGATGAGCAACGAAGCATTCGCGATCAGCGAGGAAGAGATCCACGCCTACGTCGATGGCATGCTGCCCGACGCGCGGCGCGCCGAAATCGAGCAGCGGCTCGAGCACGACCCCCAGCTTGCCCAGCGGATCAGCCAGTACTACGCGCTGAACCACATGCTGCACGCGCGCTACGACCGCGTGCTGAACGAACCGCTGCCGTCGCGGCTGCGCGACCCCGGCCGGCGTGGCGCATGGCTGCGCCGGCTGGACTGGAAGCTGCTGGGCGGCATGGCAGCGGCGCTGGTGGTGGGCATCGGCATCGGCGCCAATGCCGATACGTGGCGCCGCGCAGTGCCCTCGTTCGGCGGCGAGCTGGCCCGGCGCGCGCCGACGGGCCTCGATACCGGCGAATCGTTCGCGCGCCAATCGGCGATCGCCCACGTGATCTACGCCCCCGAAGTGCGTCGCCCGGTGGAAGTCGGTGCCGACCGCGAGCAGGAACTGGTCAAATGGGTATCGAACCGGCTCGGCGCCGATGTCCGCCCGCCGATCCTGACGCGCACCGGCTTCTCGCTGATGGGCGGACGCCTGCTGCCGAGCAACCACGGGCCGGTCGCGCAGTTCATGTATCACGACGCCAACGGCGAGCGCATCACGCTGTGCATCTCGCACCGCGACCTGGCCGTCGATGTGACCGCGTTCCGGCTGTATCAGGACGGTCCCGTCAACGTCTTCTACTGGATCGACGGCAAGTTCGGCTACGCGGTGTCGGGCGGCATCGACCGCCAGCGGCTGCTCGAGCTCGCGCACGACGTGCACGCGCAGGTCGCTGCGCAGTAGCGGCGCCCGCCCGCGATGGCGGCACGAGCTCAGAACGTCTTCGTCAGCGAGGCCCAGGCCGTGCCGCCGCCCATGTAGCGTCCCTTGGCGTTGGTGTACACGGTCCGGTCCGCGTTGGTGTCGACATAGGCGACGGCCAGCGCGAAGCCGTTGCCGAGGTCCCTGGTCAGGCCGAGCTTCCAGTCGACATACGAGGCGTTGGCCACCTGCACCTTCTGGAAGCCAACGTGGCTGTTCAGCGTCAGGCCCCAGACCTCCAGCGGCACGTTGGCCGACAGGTCCGCGTACCAGCTGTGCCGGCTGTCGGCGAGGCCGAACAGGTTGGTCGGCGCATACGAGACCTTGAGGGACACCGGACCGTAGCCGATGCCGGCATAGGCTTCGGTGGTATGGGGGCGGGTGAAGCCGCCCGGGTAATCGCCAGGGTAGTAGTACTGCAGCACGCCGACATCGTAGGACCATTTGCCGCCGGCGCCGAAGGGGTTCCTGAAGCCCGCGTAGATGTCCATTTCGATGGGCGCCGAGACCTGGCCGTTGCTGTCGCCCAGCCAGCTGATGCTCGAATTCCAGTTGCCCAGATAGAAGCCGCTGGCATGGCTGTAGTCGAAGCCGCCCTGGATCGCCGGGCGGCGATCGGTTTGCATGATGCCGCGATAGCGGTAGCCGCTGGCCAGCGTCAGATTGGCCGTCAGGTTATGTTCCGCGGCCTGCGCGGCGGCCGGCGTCGCGGACAGCAGCGTCAGGGCCGGCAGGGAAGCGGCGAGCAGCGCCGCGGCGGTATGGCGCGGGAGAATGATTCGGGTCATGACGATCGTGGCGAAGTGAAAGGGACGGTCCCGTTGGGACCTTCTCCACGATAGGGATGGGCGCGTAAAAACGGTGTCAAGAGTGCGAGGCGCGGCGTGCGAACGGTGTAAAGGCGCGTGCGGCCCCCCTATGCCGCAAGTCGCTCATGCCCGAGACCGTTCGTGCCCCGAAGTCGCTCATGTTCAGGTGGTTCACACCCCAGGTCGTTCATGCCCGAGTCGTTCATGCCCGGGTCGTTCACCCCGCGAAGCGATAGCCGATGCCGGTCTCGGTCAGCAGATGAACGGGCTGCGCGGGATCGCGCTCGAGCTTGTGGCGCAGATGGCCCATGTAGACGCGCAGATACTGGCTGCTCTCCGACTGCGACGGCCCCCATACCTCGCGCAGCAGTTCGCGATGCGTCATCACCTTGCCGCGGTGGGCGATCAGCACCGACAGCAGGCGATACTCGATCGGCGTCAGATGTACCGGCTGCCCCGCGCGCGTGATCAGGCGATTGGCGAGGTCCACCTGCACGTCGCCGAAGGCGATCCAATGGATGCCCTGCGGATTGGCCCGGGCGTGCCGGCGCAGCAGCACGCGCACGCGCGCCACCATCTCGCCCACGCCGAACGGCTTGGTCAGATAGTCGTCGGCACCGCCGTCGAGCGCGCCGATCTTGTCGGCTTCGTCGCTGCGCGCGGACAGCACCAGGATCGGCACCTGGGTCCAGGTCCGCATCTCGCGGATCAGCTGGACGCCATCGCCATCGGGCAGGCCGAGATCGAGGATCACCAGATCGGGTTGCCGCGTGCCGGCATCGATCAGCCCCCGCTTCAGCGTCTCGGCCTCATGCACGGTGCAGCCCTCGGCCTCGAGCGTCGCGCGTACGAAGCGGCGGATATGCGGCTCGTCTTCGACCAGCAGCACCGTGGGAGAGAATTCGAATGGCATGGCGGTAGTGGATTCCTTGGATCGACGTGGTATGGAGGTGGGGCGAATGGGGTGCCGATGCGGGTGCGCCGGCTCAAGCGGGCGGCACGTCGGGCTCGGCCTCCACCGCCGGCGGATTGCCGCGCGGCAACGCGACCACGAAGCGGGCGCCGGGCCCGTGCACGGACTGTCGCGCCGCCGACCGCGCCGGTTCGACCCAGATCCGTCCCCCGTGGGCCTGCACGATCGCCTCGCAGACGGCGAGCCCGAGGCCCACGCCGGCCGTGGCCGACTCGCGCTGCCCGCGCGTGAACTTCTCGAAGATCTGCCGCTCTTGGCCGGATGGCACGCCCGGGCCCTCGTCCTCCACGGCGATGCGGATCTCGCCCCCGCCCTCGCCGCCCTCGCCGCCCTCGCCAGCCTCGACGGCCCCCGCGGACACGCGAATCGTCGTTCCCGCCGGCGTGTACTTGCCCGCATTCTCCAGCAGATTGCACAGCACGCGCTCGATCAGCACGGCGTCGCACTCGACCAGCAGCACGCGCGACAGGCCGGCCACCTCGACGCGGTGCCGCGACAGCGCCTCGCGCATCGCGGCCAGGCTCGAGCCGATCAGCTCCTCGACGGACTGCCATGCCCGCCTCATCCGCACGTCGCGGCTTTGCAGCCGCGCCATGTCGAGCAGGTTGACCACCATCGTGCGCATTCGCTGCGCCTGCTCCAGCATCGCGGCGACGGTGTCGGCCACCGAAGGCGCCAGCGGGGGGTCGGCACGCCGCAGCGTCTCTGCCATGCCGATCAGGCCGGTCAGCGGCGTGCGCAGATCGTGCGACACGGCGGCCAGCAGCGAACTGCGCAGCCGCTCCGATTCCATCGACAGCAGCGCCTGCTGCGCGACCTCGACATAGTGCAGCCGCTCGATGGCGATCGCGATCAGCGTGCAGAAGGCATCGACCTGGCGCCGCAGCGCGGGTTGGGCGAACGCGCGCCATGCGGCCGGCTCCACCGCGAGCACGCCGCGCGTGCGCATCGGCGCCTTCAGCGGCAGGTAGAGCACGGTGCTGCCGGGCAGCGTGTCCGTGCCCGTGCCGGCGGGTTGGCCATGATCGAACACCCATTGCGCCAGCACGCGGTCGATCGAATCGGTGCGCGCGGCGGTGTCCTGCTGCCCGGGGTCCGTCACCGGCGGCAGCAGCTTGCCGTCGGACGACGTCAGGAAGAAGGCGGAATTGGCGTCGAACGCCGCCCGCAGGAAGCGGCTGCCGATCGGCACGATCTGGTCCAGCGTCAGCGCCGACGACAGTTCGCGCGCGAGCTCGTACAGCGTGCGCGCGTCGGTCTCGCGCTGCACCGCGAGCTGCGCCTGCTCGCGCAGCCCCGCGGTCAGCTGGCCGATCACCAGGCCGACCGCGAGCAGCACCACGAAGGTCAACAGGTACTGCACGTCCGTGACGGCGAACGACAGCCGCGGCGGCACGAAGAAGAAATCGAACGCGGCCACCGACAGCACCGACGCCAATGCCGCCGGCCCGCGCCCGTGCCGCAGCGCGACGCCCATCACCGCGGCGAGAAACAGCATCGCGATATTGACCACGTCGAACCATGGCGTGGCCAGCGCCGACAGCGCCGAGGCGCCGGCGCACCAGACCACGGCCCACAGGTAGTCGCCCCGCCCCGCCCCTGCGGTGCCGGCCTCGGCCTGCCGGTCGTCGGCGTCGTGGCGCGGCCGCGGAACGGTGCGCGCGGGGTTGCCAGCGATATCGGCCGCGACGCGGATGATGTCGATCTCGGGACAGCCTGTCGCCAGCGCGTCGGCAAAGCTGCGCCGGCCGAACCACGCCGCCGGCGCGCCGACCAGCGGCGACAGGCCCAGGGCCAGCAGCGAACGCGCGCGTTCGGCGAGCGACGCACCGCCGCGCCGCCATTCGCCCGGCGCGCGCCCGATCACCACCTTGGTCAGGTTGTGGCGCCGCACATAGCCGGCCACCGCCTGCACCATGTCCGCGCCGGCCAGCGTCTCGGTGCGCGCGCCCAGCTGCTCGGCCATCCGCATCGCGTCCTTGAGCCGGGCCCTGGCACGCTCGGAAGGCGGCGCCAGCCGCGGCGTGGCGACCGTCACCACATGCCATTCGCAATCGAGCTGGCCGGCCAGACGGCGCGCGCTCCTGACGACCTGCCCGGCATCGGCGCCGCTGCCGATGCAGGCCAGCACCGCCTCGCGCGTGCGCCATACCGGCTTCACCGGTTCCGACTGCCGCCACGCGCGCACGTCGTGGTCGACCCGTTCGGCGGTACGGCGCAGCGCCAGCTCGCGCAGCGCGATCAGATTGCCCTTGCGGAAGAAATGGCGCGCGGCATGGCCGGCCTGCTCGGGCAGGTAGACCCTGCCCTCCCCGAGCCGGCGCAGCAGCTCGTCGGCCGGCAGGTCCACCAGCACGACCTCGTCCGCGCCGTCGAACACCGCGTCGGGCACCGTTTCCCAGACGCGAATTCCGGTGATGCCGCCGACCGCCTCGTTCAGGCTGTCCAGGTGCTGGACGTTGACGGTGGTCCAGACGTCGATGCCGGCGGCACGCAGTTCCTGGATGTCCTGCCAGCGCTTGGGGTGGCGGCTGCCCGGCGCATTCGAATGCGCCAGCTCGTCGACCAGGATCAGCGCGGGATGACGGGCCAGCGCGCCGTCGAGATCGAACTCGTGCAGCACGCGGCCGCGATAGGACACCGCGCGCATCGGCAGCCGTTCCAGACCGGCCAGCAGCGCCTCGGTCTCGGCGCGGCCATGCGTCTCGGCTACGCCGATCGCCACATCGGTGCCCTCCGCCTTCGCCGCCCTTGCGGCGGTCAGCATCGCGAAGGTCTTGCCCACACCGGCCGACGCGCCGAAATACACGCGAAGCTTGCCGCGCGCGGCCCGCTCGCCCTCCTGCTCGACCATCCGCAGCAAGGCATCGGGATCGGCGCGCGCACCGGCATCGCGCAATTCGGCTTCGGTCATCGGCAGTTCAACCGGACGGGGCAAGGGCCAGGACAAGGAGAAGGCCATTCTGCCACGCCTGCACGGCGCTACTTCGGGCCGAGCGCATTCGCGGCGAGCGCATCGAGCGCCAGGTTCAGCCGCAGCACGTTGACGCCGGCATCGCCGAGCACCGCCAGAGCCGGCCGGTCGGTGTGGGCGGCGATCAGCTGGCGCACCTGCTCCAGCGGCAGGCCCCGGGCGCGGGCGACGCGCGCCGCCTGATATTCGGCCGCGGCCGGGCTGATATGCGGATCGAGGCCGCTGCCCGAGGCGGTGACGAGGTCCACCGGCACCGGCGCCGTATTGCCCGGGTCGGCGGTGCGCAGCGCCTCGACGCGCGCGCGCGCCGCGTCGGCCAGCGCCGGATTGCTCGGGCCGAGATTCGAGCCGCCCGAGGCCGCCGCGTTGTAGGGCATCGGCGCCGTGGCGGACAGCCGGCCCCAGAAATAGCGCGGCTCGGAGAACGGCTGCCCGATCAGCGCCGAGCCGATCGTGTTGCCGTCCTTGACGATCAGCGAGCCGGCGGCCTGATGGGGAAACAGGCCCTGGGCGAGTCCGGTAACGGCGGCCGGATACAGCAGCCCGGTCAGCACCGACAGCGCGGCAAAGAGGGTCAGCAGCGGGCGCAGCAGGCTCGCCTGCGGTGTGGGGACTGGCGCTGCCTGCGGCGATGCGTTGGTGCTCATGATGGTCGATGTCCTCGTGGGTTCGGTGATCCAGTGATCCAGTGATCCGGGTGATCCGGTGATCCGGTGATCCGTTGGCTCGGTGGCTCGGTGGCTCGGTGGCTCGCTGGCTCGGTGACTCCGCGGCCCGGCGATCAGGCCCAGCCCAGCACGGTCAGCAGCACGTCGATCAGCTTGATGCCTACGAACGGCACCAGGATGCCGCCGAGTCCATAGACCAGCAGGTTCCGCCGCAGCAGCGCCGCGGCGCCCAGCGGCCGGTAGGCGACGCCCTTCAGCGCCAGCGGAATCAGCACGACGATGATCAGCGCGTTGAAGATCACCGCGGACAGGATTGCCGACGCCGGCGTGGACAGGCCCATCACGTTCAGCCGCGCCAGCTGCGGATAGGTCGAGGCGAAGGCGGCCGGAATGATGGCGAAGTACTTGGCGATGTCGTTCGCCACGCTGAAGGTGGTCAGCGAACCGCGCGTCATCAGCATCTGCTTGCCGATCTCGACGATCTCGATCAGCTTGGTCGGATTGCTGTCGAGGTCGACCATGTTGCCGGCCTCCTTGGCGGCCTGCGTGCCGGTGTTCATCGCCACCGCCACGTCGGCCTGCGCCAGCGCCGGCGCGTCGTTGGTGCCGTCGCCGGTCATCGCCACCAGCCGCCCTTCGGCCTGGTACTGGCGGATCAGCCTGAGCTTGGCCTCGGGCGTGGCCTCGGCCAGGTAGTCGTCGACGCCCGCCTCGGCGGCGATCGACGCCGCGGTCAGGCGGTTGTCGCCGGTGATCATCACGGTCCGGATGCCCATCCTGCGCAGCTCGCCGAAGCGCTCACGGATGCCGGTCTTGACGATGTCCTTGAGCTCGATCACGCCGAGCACGCGAATGTCGGCACCGTGCTCGCTACGCTGCTCGTCGGCCACCACCAGCGGCGTGCTGCCCGCGCGCGCGACCTGCTCGACCGCCTGCGCCACCGCATCGGGAAACTTGCCGGCGCGCTCGGCGACGTAGCGGCGCACCGCGTCGGCCGCGCCCTTGCGCACGTGCCGCACGTGTCGTTGTTCGCCGTTCTCGTGCAGGTCGACGCCGCTCATGCGCGTCTGCGCGGTGAAGGGGACGAACTCGGCGTGGCGCGGCGCCAGCTCGGGGGTGCGCGGGTCAGCCTGCTGCCGAGCCAGCGCGACGATGCTGCGCCCTTCCGGCGTGTCGTCGGCCAGCGAGGACAGCCACGCGGCCTGCGCCAGGCGCGACGGCGCCACGCCGGGCGCCGCAATGAAGCGCGACGCCTGGCGGTTGCCGTGCGTGATGGTGCCGGTCTTGTCGAGCAGCAGCACGTCGACGTCGCCGGCCGCCTCGACCGCGCGGCCCGAGGTGGCGATCACGTTGGCGGCCATCATCCGGCTCATGCCGGCGACGCCGATCGCGGACAGCAGGCCGCCAATGGTGGTCGGAATCAGGCAGACCAGCAGCGCCACCAGCACCGTGACGGTCACCGGCACGCCGGCCTTGGCGACCAGCACGCTGTAGACCGCGAACGGCTGCAGCGTCGCGGTGGCCAGCAGCAGCACGATCGTCAGCCCGACCAGCAGGATGGTCAGCGCCAGCTCGTTCGGCGTCTTCTGCCGCTTCGCGCCTTCGACCATCGCGATCATCCGGTCGATGAAGCTCTCGCCCGGATTCGCGCCGATGCGCACCACGATCCAGTCGGACAGCACGCGCGTGCCGCCGGTCACCGACGAGAAGTCGCCGCCCGATTCGCGGATCACCGGCGCCGATTCGCCGGTGATCGCGCTTTCGTCGACCGACGCCAACCCATCGATGACCTCGCCATCGCCGGGAATCATGTCGCCGGCCTCGACCAGCACCACATCGCCGCGGCGCAGCGCCGGGGCCGAGCGCGGCTCGGTCGCGCCGCCGCGCCGGCCGTCCTTCAGCACGCGCGCCGTCACCGTGGTGCGCAGGCCGCGCAGCGCCGCCGCCTGCTGCTTGCTGCGCCCTTCGGCCAGCGCCTCGGCAAAGTTGGCGAACAGCACTGTGAACCACAGCCAGACCGATACGGCCAGGATGAAGCCGGCGCTCTCGCCGCCGTGGGACGGTTCGGGGGCGAAGGCGGCGCGCAGGAACAGGACCGTGGTCAGGATGCTGCCGGCATAGACGACGAACATCACCGGGTTGCGCAGTTGCTGGCGTGGCGACAGCTTTCGCCATGCCGCCACCAGCGCCGGCTTGAGCAACTGCGGCGCGAACATGCCGCGCGCCGCCGCGCGATCGGAAACAGTGGGTTGGCGATCGGCCACGGGCGTGCCGGCCGAGGCTTCGCCCGGGTTGCCGCCGATCTCGGCCGGGTTGGCCGTGGAGTCTTGTTGCATGGGATCTCCGCAGAGCGCTAGAGAGGAGGGATGGACGCCGACGCGGTCGAAAAGCGCGCGGCGTCCGATGTCATCAAGGGAACGCCTGGCTCATCGAACGACGGCACCCTGCAGCTGCTCGGCCACGGGGCCGAGCGCGAGCGCCGGTACATAGGTCAGCGCGCCGACCAGCAGCACCGTGCCCACCAGCAGCACCACGAACAGCGGCCCGTGCGTCGGCATGGTGCCGCCGCTTGCCGGCACGCGTTTCTTCACCGCGAGGCCGCCGGCCATCGCGAGGACCGGGATGATGACCCAGAAGCGGCCGAACCACATCGCCGCCGCCAGCAGCGTGTTGTAGAAAGGCGTGTTGGCCGACAGGCCGGCGAACGCGCTGCCGTTGTTGTTCGCGGCCGAGGACAGCGCGTACAGGATCTCGGAGAAGCCGTGCGTGCCAGGGTTGAGCACGCCGGCGCGGCCGGCCTCCATCGACACCGCCACCGCGGTGCCCAGCAGCACCAGCAACGGCGTGACGAGGATCACGACGGCCGCCATCTTCATCTCGTAAGCCTCGATCTTCTTGCCGAGATATTCGGGCGTGCGGCCGATCATCAGGCCGGCGATGAACACGGCCAGCACCGCATACACCAGCATGCCGTACAGGCCCGAGCCGACGCCGCCGAAGACGACCTCGCCGAGCTGCATCAGCAGCATCGGCACCAGCCCGCCAATCGCCGTGAAGGAGTCGTGCATCGCATTGACCGCGCCGCACGAGGCCGCGGTGGTGACCGTGGCGAACAGCGCCGATGCCGCCAGGCCGAAGCGCGTCTCCTTGCCTTCCATGTTGCCGCCGTCTTGCCAGGCCGAGGCGAGGCTGTCCACCGGCAATCCCGCCAGCGCCGGGTTGGCGTGCTGCTCGGCGAGCGCCGCCACGCAGGCCATCGCGACGAAGATCGCGGTCATCGATGCCAGCACGGCGATGCCCTGGCGGCGATCGCCGACCATCTCGCCGAAGGTGAAGCACAGCGCGGCGGGGATCAGGAAGATCGCCAGCATCTCGATCAGGTTCGCGAGCGCGGTCGGGTTCTCGAACGGGTGGGCGGAGTTGGCGTTGAAGAAGCCGCCGCCGTTGGTGCCCAGCATCTTGATCGCTTCCTGCGACGCGACCGGTCCCATCGCCAGCATCTGCTGGTCCGTGCCGACCGGCTCGGCGACGGGCCGGCCCTCGGCGTCCAGTACCGGCTGCCCCGCGGCATCGGTCTTCGGCACCGCGTACTCGACCGCGGACACCATCGACACCGGCTTGTAGGCGTCGAAATTCTGGATCACGCCCTGGCCGACCAGGGCCAGCGCGATCACCGTGGCGATCGGCATCAGCACATAGAGCGTGGTCCGGGTCATGTCGACCCAGAAGTTGCCGATGGTCGCCGCGCTCTGCCGCGCAAAGCCGCGGATCAGCGCGAACACCACCGCGATGCCGGTCGCCGCCGACACGAAGTTCTGCACGGTCAGGCCCAGCATCTGCGTCAGATAGGCCATCGTCGATTCGCCCGCATAGCCCTGCCAGTTGGTGTTCGCGACGAAGCTGATTGCCGTGTTGAACGCGGAATCGGGCGATACCGGGCCCAAGCCCTGGGGATTGAGCGGCAGCATGCCCTGCAGCCGCTGCAGGCCGTAGACCACCACCACGCCCAGCACATTGAACGCAAGCACGGCGATGGCATACCGCTGCCAGCCCATCTCGGCATCGGCCCGTATGCCCGCCGCGCGATAGAGCAGGCGCTCGACCGGCCGACCCCATGCGGTCCATGCGTATTGACCGTCCTCGACGGCCCGGCGCAGATAGCGTCCCAGCACCGGCGCCATCGCCAGCAGGATGGCGAGAAACATGGCCAGCAGGCCGATGAACTGCGTGGTCATCAGTATTTCTCCGGGCGCAGCAGCGCGATCAGCAGATAGAGGAAGATGGCCGCGGCCATCGCCGCGGCCAGCAGATCGGTCCAGTTCATCGTTGCGCCTCGCCGGGGGTCGTGCCGGGCCGCGGCGGCATGTCGTTGGCCGGGCCTTGCAGGCCGGCATGCGACGGCGCGCGCGGTGCCAGCGCGGCGCACAGCCGCAGCAGCGCGGCACAGAGCGCGGCGAAACCGGAAAGTACGATCAGGAAGATCCCGTCCATGGCAAATACCGAGAGTGATATCGGCTTGCAGCTTAGGGAGGGGGGCCTAAAAACGGGGTAGAAAGGTGGAGGGGTGCCGTAAAGAAGGTATAAAGATGCGGCGGCGGGCATCCGTCAATGGATTTGCCGCATTGTTTTGACAGCCCGGCACATCACCTGTATAACGGGAACCGCAGGATCTTCAAGCAAGCACGTCGATTACCGAGTTGGCCGCCCCCGGCTCCGCCACTTCTTCTCCATGTTTCTTCTTGATCGTCATGCCCCTCGGGACATTTGTCCGATGGGAACAATCCAGGAGATAGTCATGGATACCGGTACCGTAAAGTGGTTTAACGATTCGAAGGGCTTCGGCTTCATTACGCCGGACGCCGGCGGCGACGATCTGTTCGCGCATTTTTCGGAAATTCAAGGCAGCGGTTTCAAGTCGCTGCAGGAAGGACAGAAGGTGCGCTACGTGCGCGGTGTCGGCCAGAAGGGCCCGGCCGCCACGAAGATCGAGCCGATCTGACGCTTGCCACGAAAACCCCGCGCCTGCGGGGTTTTTTATTGCCGGCCGTTTTTCTGCTTGCCGCAGCAAGCCGGCGTCCACGTTGTTCAACAGGAGCGATGCATGGACTCCCTTCCGACCGCCAGCTACAAGGGCTACGAGCTCTACCCGCTGGTCTACCGGCGCACCCCGGTGCAGACATGGCCGCGTAGCAAACCCGAACTTGCTTTTGACGTCTCGGTGATGATCTGCATCGAAGGCCAGCCGCCTGGCAACGAGCAATCGCGCCTGTACCGCCTGACCAGCGGCTCTTGCGAGAACGTCGGCACCGCCCGACGCGCCGCCGTCGACTACGGCCGCGCCATCATCGACGGCCTGGTCCCGACCGAAACGCTGCCTACGGCCTGAAGCGCCAAAGCGAGCCCGCCATGAGCGAAGCCGTCAGTTACCTCTGTACGTTGCCATGGGCCGAAACCAGCCTCGCCTACCATGTCAGCGTCAATTTCGCCGGATCCGGCGAATGCGATTGCGTACGGTTCACCAGTTTCGTCGGCGTGGGCCGGCGCTCGTTCACGATCCGCGCCGATGCGGATACGGAGCTCGGCACGCTGACGCGCGACGGCGAGGCGCTGTGCCGGCTGGCGATCGGCCAGGCGCTGCGCGACGCGCTGCACGACAAGACTCTCGCAGGCGATCATCGGCTCGACGTGCTGGCCGCGCCGTGGCAAGGCGAACTGCGCCCGGTACGATCGCGCGACGCGAGCCGGCCGGCCCGTTCGCGGCTGCAGTCGTTCGGCGTGTAAGGGCTGGTATATCGGGGCCGATATAAGGCCCCGGTATAGGCGCCGGACACAAGGGCCGGCGCGTACGTTCCCGCGAGCTTCCGCGACGCTACGCCGGCCGGCGGCTCCGCGTATCCACGCCCGCACCGTCGATCCCGTTCAGCGCTCCCGCTGCTCGGCATCCGCGGCCGCCTGCACCGATTCGGCGCCCAGGCGCACCACCTCGATCCGATCGATGCGCCGTTCGGTCGCCTCGACCACCGTGAAGCGATAGCCGTCCAGATCGATCGCGCTGCCCACGGGCGGCACGATGCCGAAGCGGTCCAGCAGCAGACCGCCCAGCGACGCATAGCGCCCCTGCGATTGCGTCCACGGCTCGCCCAGCTCCAGCACATGGGCCACCGCATGCAGATCGGCACTGCCGTCGATCAGCCAGCGCCCCTCCCCCGCCGCCGCGATGGTCGGAAGTTCGTCCTCGTCGGGGAATTCTCCCGCGATCGCCTCCAGCACATCGACCGGCGTGACCACGCCCAACACCGCGCCGTATTCGTCGGTCACCAGCACCAGCTGGCCGCGCGAGGCGCGCAGTGTCTCCATCAGCGGCAGGATGCGGATCGATTCGGGCACCACGATCGGTGGCCGCAAGCTCGCTTCGTCGATGCGGCGCTGTTCGACGAGCGTGCCGATCAGGTCCTTGCCCCGCGCCACGCCAAGGATATCGTCCAGCTGCCCGCGGCAGACCGGAAAGAAGCTGTGCGGCGTGGCAAGGATCTGGCGGCGCAGCGTGTCGGCATCCTGCTCGACATCGATCCACGACAGCTCCGAGCGCGGCGTCATGATCGAGCGGACCGAGCGTTCGGCCAGCGACAGCACGCCGCTGACCATGGTGCGCTCCTCCGGCGCGAAGGCCGCTGGCGCGGCGGTGTCGCGCCTGACCGGCTCGCCGGCCTCCCCCTCGGCCGCCCGGCGCGCACCCAGCAGGCGCAGCACCGCATCGGCGGTGCGCTGCCGCATCGGGCGGCGCGCCTCGTAGCGCAGCAGATTGCGGCGCGCCAGCTGGTTCAGCGCCTCGATGCCGACCGAGAAACCGATCGCCGCGTACAGATAGCCCTTGGGGATATGGAAACCGAAGCCGTCGGCGACCAGGCTCAGGCCGATCATCAGCAGGAAGCTCAGGCACAGCACTACCACGGTAGGGTGGGCATTGACGAAGCGCGTCAGCGGCTTGGACGCAAACAGCATCACCGCGATGGCGAACACCACCGCGACCATCATCACGCTCAGATGATCGACCATGCCGACCGCGGTGATCACCGAGTCCAGCGAGAACACCGCGTCCAGGATGACGATCTGCGTCACCACCAGCCAGAAGCCCGCATAGGCGGGCTTCTCGACCTCATGCTCGGGCTTGCCCTCGATCCGCTCGTGCAGCTCCAGCGTGGCCTTGACCAGCAGGAAAATGCCCCCGCCCAGCAGGATCAGGTCGCGTCCCGAAAACTCCAGCGGACCGAGCGCGAACAAGGGCCGCGTCAGCGTGACCAGCCACGACATCACCGACAGCAAACCCAGCCGCATGAACAACGCCAACGACAGGCCGATGATGCGTGCCTTGTCGCGCTGGTCCAGCGGCAGCTTGTCGGCCAGGATCGCGATGAACACCAGGTTGTCGATGCCCAGCACGATCTCGAGCACGATCAGCGTCGCCAGGCCTATCCATATCGTGGGGTCAGTCAGCCATTCCATGTGGGCATCGTCGCGTGGGGAAGGGGCAAGGGGGACGCTGCGCGCGGAACGGGAATGGGCCGCGGCAGCCGGATACGCCACAGTGTAGGGCCTGGGCCGGCTACCGCGTCAATAGGAGGCAGGATGACAAGACCGCAGCGTGCCTTCGGTCAGGCGGCGGCACGCGCCGGTGCCCTGCCGGCGGGACGTGCCAGTTGCAGATGCTCGCGCAGCGTCGCGCCGGCGTATTCGGTGCGGAAGATGCCGCGCCGCTGCAGGATCGGCACCACGCCGTCGACGAAATCCTGCAGGCCGTCGGGCAGCGCATCGGGCATCAGGTTGAAGCCATCGGCGGCGCCATGGCGGAACCAGTGCTCGATGTCGTCGGCGATCTGCTCGGGCGTGCCGACGATCACGCGGTGGCCGCCGCCACCGGCCAGTTCGCGGATCAACTCGCGCACCGTCAGGTTCTGCCGCCGCGCCGCCGCCAGCGTCGCGCGGAAGAACGTGTGGTTGCCGTTGGCCGGCAAGGCCAGATCGTCAGGCAAGGGCGCATCGAGCTGGAGCCGTTCGACGCCGATGCCGAGTGTGCCGGCAAGGCGGTTCAGGCTGTAGTCCCACGGAATCAGGTCGACCAGCGCGTCGCGCCGCTGCCGCGCCTCGGCCTCGGTGGCGCCGATGATGGTGGTCAGGCCCGGCAGCACCTTGACCGCATCGGGGCCTCGCCCCAGCGCTTCGGCGCGCGCATTGATCGCCTGCTTGTACGCCAGCGCCTCCTCCAACGATTGCGCGGCCGAGAACACCGCCTCGGCATGGCGCGCCGCCAGCTCGCGGCCATCGTCGGAGCCGCCGGCCTGGAACAGCACGGGATGGCCTTGCGGCGGCCGCGGCAGATTCAGCGGACCATGCACGTCAAAGAACGCGCCATGATGGCCGACGGGCTGCAGCATCGCGGTATCGACGAAACGCCCGCGAGCCTTGTCGCCGATGAAGGCGTCGTCTTCCCAGCTGTCCCACAGCGCCTTGACCAGCGCGGTGAATTCGTCGGCGCGGGCGTAGCGCTGGCCGTGATCGGGCGGCGCGCCCCGGCCGAAATTGCGCGCCGAGCCGGCATCGGCGGTCGTCACCACATTCCATCCGGCGCGCCCGCCGCTGACGTGATCCAGCGTCGCAAAACGCCGCGCGACGTTGTAGGGCTCGTTGTAGCTGGTCGATACCGTGGCCACCAGCCCGATATGCGTGGTCGCCGCGGCCACGCAAGCCAACAGCAGCGTCGGCTCCAGCGCGGTGATCGGCCGGAAATGGATCTGGTCCGCGATCGAGGCGTTGTCGGCAAGGAAGATCGCGTCGAACTTCGCGGCCTCGGCGATGCGCGCCACGCGAACGTAGTGCTGCACGTCGACGAAGGCGCGCGGATCGCTGGCGGGCAGGCGCCATGCCGATGGCACGAAACCGGAATGCAGCGCGTTGATGTTCAGGTGCAGCTGGCGCGGCGGTGTGGTCGATGTCATCGCGGGTCCTCGGTGGCTCGTAATGTGGCGGCGAACGTTGCGCGGAACGTGGCTCAGAACACCCGGCCCTCGGTCAAATGCGTGGTCTCGCCGTTCAGGTGGTAGGCCCCCACCACGCGCGCCTTGTGCAGCAGCGGGTTGTGGCTGAAGATCGTGCGCAGGTTGCGCCAGTGGCGGTCGAAGTTGTGGCGCCTGGCTGTAAATGACGCCCCGCCCGCCTCGAACATCCGCTCGCCGACGTGCAGCGCCAGCTTGCTCACCACCAGCTGCGTCTGTGCGGTCGCCAGCGCGCCTTGCAGCACCAGTGCCTCGGCATCGTCGGCGCCGGTCAGCAACGCGTCAGCCGAGCGGTCCAGCACGCGCGCGTTGTCGCGGACCAGCGCGTCGATCGCATGGCTGTGCGCGGCCAGATCGCCGATCACCTGCTGGATGAAATGGTCCTCGCGCGCGGACGGCGCCGGACTGTGCAGCGCGGGACGGCCGTGGTCCTGCACGTAGCGCCGCGCATCGGCCCACGCGTTGCGCACTATCCCGGCCGCCACGGCGACCAGATGCAGCTGGCGCAGCGCCCCGCAATGGCGGCCGACCAGCGTGCTGTTGCCGCGCCGGGTCACCTCGTCGGCAAGTACCTGCACGTCCTCCAGCACCAGGCTGCCGCTGGCCGTCATGCGCTGGCCCATGCCGTCCCAATCGTCGACCACGCCGAAGCCCGGGCGATCGGTCGGAATCACGATCGACGCATCGGCGCCCTCGGCGTCCTTGACGTTGATGCGCGCGTAGTCGGCGAAGGCCGTGCCGGTGGCGTAGTACTTGCGGCCCGACAGCCGGTAATGGTCGCCGTCGCGGCGCAGCGCGGTGGTGATTTCGCCGGGCCGGGCGGTGCCGACCTCCGTCGATGCCCCGCCGAAGATCGCGCCGCCGACGATGCGCTGCACCTGCAGATCGTTGAAGGCCGAGCGCGGCGACAGCCGCAGCGACTCGGTCTGATCGAAATGGATGCGCAAGGCATGTGCGACGTTGGACTCGTGCGCCGCGATGGTGGCGATCACCTCGAACAGATCGACCAGCGAGCCGCCCAACCCGCCCTGCTCCACCGAAATCCGCAACAGGCCCAGCCCCGACTGCCGGAACAGCGCGAAGCCCTCATAGGGCAGCAGGCGCCGCGCTTCACGCGCGGCGGCATCGGTACCGATCTTCTGTGCCAGGTCGGGCAGCGACTCCAGCGCGGCCCGCAGGGCGTGGCGCGCATCGAAGTCCAACGGGGCATTCATTGGCGGATCCTCTCGTGGGCATTACGAGCCTGAGAGGATAGGGACGGGGCTTGCGTAGGGGAACGAAGGAAACGGGATATCGATATCCGGGGGGACGTTCTTTGCATAGCAGCGCGCGAGCAGGCACGCCGCCGCAATGCCGTCCGCCAATGAAAAGAGCCCGCATGAAGCGGGCTCGATCGCATGCCGGTGAAGCCGGGAGGCTGGACTCAGAACGGAATATCGTCGTCCATATCCTCGAAGCCGTTCGACGGCGACTGCTGCGGCCGGCGCGCGCCGCCGCTCTGGCCGCCGCCACCGCCCTGCGCACCGCCACGGCCGCCGCCACCATAACCGCCACCCGACGATTCGCGCGCGTAGCCGCCGCCTTCCTCGCCGCCGCCACCGCCCTGGCGCGAGCCCAGCATCTGCATTTGTTCAGCAACGATCTCGGTGCTGTACTTGTCCTGGCCGGACTGGTCCTGCCACTTGCGGGTGCGGATGCGGCCTTCGATATAGACCTGGGAGCCCTTGCGCAGGTACTGGCCGGCGATCTCGGCGAGCTTGCCGAAGAAGGCCACGCGGTGCCATTCGGTCAGCTCCTTCATGTCGCCGCTCTGCTTGTCCTTGTAGCGGTCCGTGGTGGCCAGCCGGATATTGGTCACGGCATCGCCACTGGGCATATAGCGCGTTTCGGGGTCCGCGCCGAGATTGCCGACGAGGATGACTTTGTTGACGGATGCCATGAGGTGTTCTCCGATAACCGCGCCCCGATGGGCGGCGCGGCAATGTGCTGACTGATTTGACTCTTTCGACTGATTTGCGCCCGGCGCCCCGATGGTAGTGCCGGCCGGCGCCGGAAAGCGTTACCGCGTGATGCGGCCGTCGCCGTGAACCGCCGTGGATACTTCGTGCCGTGCAGGCCGCCGCTTCAGTGCGCCGGCTGCGGCTCGCTGTCCGGGCCGCCGTGGCGGACCCTGGCGGGCGGCGGCTTCATGCCCCAGGCGATTATAAGCCAGAGGACCAGCACGGCCGCGCAGCCATGGAACACCGCGCTGCGGCCGGCGTGCTGCAGCAGCCAGCCGCCGACGGCGCCGCCCAGAAACAGCCCGATCGCCTGGGTGGTGTTGTAGACGCCGAGCGCGGCGCCGCGCGACGCCGCCGCGTAGCGCGAGACCAGCGAGGGCTGCATCGCCTCGAGCACGTTGAAGGCCACAAAGAACAGCAGCAGGACCCCGGCGATGGGCCACAGGCCATGCACGGCGGCGAACAGCAGCTGCACCGCGGTCATCAGCGCGACCGCGCCGAGCAGTACCGGGCGGATCCGGCCGTAGCGCTCGGCCGCCATCATTGGCGCCAGCATCAGCAGGAACGACACCAGCACGACCGGCAGATAGACCTTCCAGTGCGAGTCGACCGGCATGCCGGCATCGGCCAGCATGCCCGGCACGACCATGAACATCGCGACCTGGGAAGCGTGCAGCGCCAGCACGCCGACGTTCATGCGGGCCAGATCGGGGTTGAGCAGCACCTTCGGCAACACCCGGTGCAGCGGCAACTGATCCGGGTGGGGCGGTGGCGGGGTCGGTACCAGGAACAGCGTGACGGCAATGGCCAGCAGGCCCAGCACCGACATCAGCGTGAAGATGCCTGGCATGCCGATGGTGCGCAGCAGCGGCGAGGCAATCACCAGCGACAGCGCGAAGGTCAGGCCGATGCTGCCGCCGACCATCGCCATCGCCTTGGTGCGATGGCGCTCGCTGGTCAGGTCGGCGATGCACGCGGTGATCGCGGCCGAAATCGCGCCCATGCCCTGCAGCGCGCGGCCGGCGATGATGCCGGTCAGCGTGTCGGAGAACGCCGCCACCAGCCCGCCGGCGACGAACAGCAGCAGGCCGCCGATCATCACGGGCTTGCGGCCGATGCGGTCGGACAGCCAGCCGAGCGGGATATGAAGGAAGGCCTGCATCAGGCCGTAGATGCCCATCGCCAGGCCGATGCGCTGGGCGTCATGGCCATCGGGCAACGTACGGGCGTATTCGGCGAAGACCGGCAGGATCAGGAACAGGCCCAGCATGCGCAGCGCGAAGATGCTGGCGAGCGATACGCTGGCGCGCAGCTCGAGACGGGTCATCCGTGCGGTGACCGCGCCGGCTGCTCGTTCGGCACCATCGGCCGCGGCTGGGGAAGAAGACTGGGTCGACGGCATTGCGCTCGTGGGGACTCGGGTGTGACGGGTGGCCGGCCGTGCGCCGGGCCCCGCGCCGCGGTGCGCGGCCATGCCGGGGCGCCATGCGAACCGCCACCGTGGCCACCGTGCCGGGCGCCGGAGCCGCGCCCCCTCGCCGGCATGGGCGGAGGCAGGGGCAACCCCGGAAACCGAAGTTCGGTATATTAGCAGGTTTGCTCCCGGCGCCCGACGCCGGATCGGCGTGAAGTGGCCCGGGCTGGCGAGGCAAATCGACCAGCGGTACGGACGTGGTGGCGAACGGCGGCAGGTGCCGGCCGAGGCGCCGCAAGGCGCCGCCGGATGCCTGCCCGCCGGCCCGGTGCGAAGGCCCCGGCCTGCTTCCTGCTTTGAGCGTACGCCCGCCGCCGGCCATGGCGCGGGCGCTCCGTGAGACCGGCCTGTCGACCCCGACTGGCGGCCCCGCCTGGCGAAGACAAACGGTATATGGAAGAAATCAGAATCCGTGGGGCCCGCACCCACAATTTGAAGAACGTCAATCTCGATCTGCCGCGCAACAAGCTGATCGTGATCACCGGCCTGTCGGGATCGGGCAAGTCCTCGCTCGCCTTCGACACGCTCTATGCCGAGGGCCAGCGCCGCTACGTCGAATCGCTGTCGGCCTACGCGCGCCAGTTCCTGCAGTTGATGGAGAAGCCGGACGTCGACCTGATCGAAGGCCTGTCGCCGGCGATCTCGATCGAGCAGAAGGCCACCAGCCACAACCCGCGCTCGACGGTCGGCACGGTCACCGAGATCCATGACTACCTGCGCCTGCTGTACGCGCGCGCCGGTACGCCGTATTGCCCCAACCACGACCTGCCGCTGCAGGCCCAGAGCGTGTCGCAGATGGTCGACGCGGCGCTGGCGCTGCCGGAGGACACCAAGCTGATGATCCTGGCGCCGGTGGTGGCCGACCGCAAGGGCGAGCACACCGACCTGTTCGAGACGATGCAGGCGCAGGGCTTCGTGCGCTTCCGCATCCGTTCGGGCGGCGGCGCCGCGCACGAGGCGCAGGCCAAGGTCTACGAGGTCGATGCGCTGCCCAAGCTGAAGAAGACCGAGAAGCACAGCATCGAAGTGGTGGTCGACCGCGTCAAGGTGCGGCCCGACATCAAGCAGCGGCTGGCCGAATCGTTCGAGACCGCGCTGCGGCTGGCCGATGGTCGCGCCATCGCGCTCGAGCTGGACAGCGGCGCCGAGCATCTGTTCAGCTCGAAGTTCGCCTGCCCGATCTGCTCGTACTCGCTGCCCGAGCTCGAGCCACGGCTGTTCTCGTTCAACAACCCGATGGGCGCCTGCCCGAGCTGCGACGGCCTGGGCCAGATCACCTTCTTCGATCCGAAGCGGGTGGTGGCCTTCCCGAACCTGTCGCTGGCCTCGGGCGCGATCAAGGGCTGGGACCGCCGCAACCAGTTCTATTTCCAGATGCTGCAGAGCCTGGCGGCGTTCTACGACTTCGACCTGGACACCGCTTTCGAGGACCTGCCCGCCGAGGTGCAACAGGTCGTGCTGCACGGCTCGGGCGAGACCGAGATCCCGTTCACCTACATGAACGAGCGCGGCCGCACCACCACGCGCTCGCATGTGTTCGAGGGGATCATCCCGAATCTGGAGCGCCGCTATCGCGAGACCGACTCCGTCGCGGTGCGCGAGGAACTGGCCAAGTACCAGAACAACCAGCCCTGCCCGGCCTGCCACGGCACGCGCCTGCGCACCGAGGCGCGCCACGTCAAGGTCGGCGATGGCGAGCAGGCACGGGCGATCTACGAGATCAGCGGCTGGCCGCTGCGCGACGCGCTGACCTGGTTCCTGACGCTGCAGTTGCAAGGCGCCAAGCGGGAAATCGCGGACAAGATCGTGCGCGAGATCTCGGCGCGGCTGAACTTCCTGAACAACGTCGGGCTCGACTACCTGTCGCTGGAGCGCAGCGCGGACACGCTGTCGGGCGGCGAGGCGCAGCGCATCCGGCTGGCCTCGCAGATCGGCTCGGGGCTGACCGGCGTGATGTACGTGCTCGACGAGCCGTCGATCGGCCTGCACCAGCGCGACAACGACCGCCTGATCGGCACGCTCAAGCACCTGCGCGATATCGGCAATTCGGTGCTGGTGGTCGAGCACGACGAGGACATGATCCGCGCCAGCGACTATGTGGTCGACATCGGCCCGGGCGCGGGCGTGCATGGCGGCCAGATCGTCGCCGAAGGCACGCCGCCGCAGATCGAGGCCTCGCCGGCCTCGCTGACCGGACAGTACCTGTCGGGCGAACTCAGCATCGAAGTGCCGGCCTCGCGCACGCCGCCCGACCCGGAACGGATGCTGCGCATCCTGAACGCCAGCGGCAACAACCTCAAGCAGGTCAATGCCGAGATTCCGGTCGGCCTGCTGACCTGCGTGACCGGCGTGTCGGGCTCGGGCAAGTCGACGCTGATCAACGACACGCTGTATCCGGCGGTGGCCCGCCATCTGTACGGCTCGACGCCGGAGCCGGCGCCGCACGACCGCATCGACGGGCTCGAGCACTTCGACAAGGTCATCAACGTCGACCAGAGCC
>JAPSLP010000064.1 GCA_031180665.1 Cupriavidus sp.
CCTCAAAGAACCACACGCTCATGAACGCCGAAAAGTCGGAGTCGTGGCGGTTGTCGCGCAGGAACATTTCGGTGGCCGGCAGGGCGGACCACTCGGTGATCGCGTTCATGCGGATGGTTTTCGCCTGATCGTCCGTCAGCAGACTGGCGTCGAAGGAATCCCAGGGGATGTCCTTGTCCATATGCCAGCGGACCGCTTCCAGCGATTTGAACAGTTCGGGGTAGAGCATGGTAAGCCTTTGAAATTACGGGCAGATTCTACCAGATGCGAATCATTCCTATAGACCTTTTGCTGGCCGTTCGCAAGTTGCGCGCGAACGGTTCGATGCCGCTTGCCAAAGGCGGACCCGGCGGCAGCCTGCCACAGCCAGCTGTCGGCACTGTGAAAACCGCGAAAACGGCGTCAGGCCAGCGCTGAGGCGGGCGGAGCACCTGCCTCGCTGGTGGCCCGCGCGCTGCTCGCGGGGGGCGTGCCGGGGATCACACCGTAGAGGAAAGCGGCCAGTTCGTCGCCCTGCGCCTGCGCATCGCGCTCGCCCAGCGCGATCAGCGCCTGCGTGAACTCGGGCTCGAACAGCAGGTAACTAGCAAATGCCGCGCCTTTCGCTTCGGTGCCGCCCAGCGGGGCCAACAGCGCGCGCACGGTGCGGGGCAGCCGCTTGACGTGTTCGATCGCCAGCGCCTCGATCGGCTCGCTCGGCGAAATGGTCATCACCTGCACCGGCCGCCAGCCCTCGCGGTCGTTGGCAACCTCCGGCATGCGGGTGAGCAGCGTGTTGATATGCTGCAGCCGCTCCAGATCGGTCGACAGGCCGTCCAGGAAGATGCTGGCCAGGGCCTGGCCCCCGACCTGCGCCAGCGATGGATAGCCGCCCGCGGGCACGGTGTCGTACCCGCCGGCGCGCGGCGCCGAGGCCGCGCCGATCGCCAGGATGCGAGAGGCGCCGAGGTGGATGGCGGGCGACAGCGGCGACATCTGCCGCATGGTGCCGTCGCCGAACCACTCGTGGTGACCGTCCAGCTCCAGCGGCGTGGCCGGAAACAGGAAGGGGATCGACGACGAGGCCAGCAGGTGGTCGACGCCGATGCGCGCCTCCACCGCGATGCGCTGGCTGCGGCGCCAGGGCTGGATGCGCCGGTGCGACTGGTAGAAGGTCACGTGCCGGCCGGTCGAATACGACAGTGCGGTGATGGCCAGCGACTGCAGGTGGCCGGCGTCCAGGCTGCCCTGCACGCGCTCGGGATCGAACAATTCGCTCAGCAGGCTGTCCAGCGGCTTGTTGTCGAACAGCGCGCGCGGCGCATGCTGCAGCGCCCAGCCGGCCGCCAGCGCCGAGAGCCAGCGCGCGCCCGAGATGCCGACGCGCAGCACGTCGGTGCGATAGACGTCCTCGGCATGGATGCTGGACCACAGGGCCGCCAGCGTTTCGGTGGCGCGATCGAAGTCGCCGGCGTCGATCGCCAGGCCGGCGCCGTTGATCGCGCCCGCCGAGGTGCCGCAGACGATCTCGAAGGGATTGCGTGCGCCCACGCCGTGGCGGGCGGCGATGCGCGCGATGCCGCGCAGCACGCCGGCCTGGTAGGCGGCGCGCGCGCCGCCGCCCATCAGGATCACCGCGGTGGTCTTGCTTGCTGCCAAGGCCGCCTCCGGTGTCAGTGTCCGTTGTTCGCCTTGCTTCGGCGTACGGGCTTGGCGGTCTTGCCGGCCGGCGCGGCGCCATTCGCGGGGCCATTCGCGGGGCCATTCGCGGGATCATTCGCGGGGCCATTCGGGCCGGGCTTCTTGCTGCGGCCGGTTGCGCCGCTGACGCCGTCGTCCGCCGAGCCGCTAGTGCCGCTGCCCGCGGCCTTTGCTGCCGTCCTGGTACGGCTCTTGGCCGTGGTCTTCGCGCGGCCCTTGCCGGACTGCGCGGGCGGTTCCGGTTCGCTCGCGCCCGCAGCGCCGGGCTGGCCGCCGCCCGGAGCCGATGTGGCCGCACCCGTCTGGCCGGCGCCGAAGGCGCCCAGATTGTTCAGCGACGCCAGGCTTGCCGCGGCGGCGCTGCTGGCGATCTGGTTGAACTGCTGTTGCAGCATGTCCCACCACAGATTGGCCTGCGGCGACGGCGCGGCGCCGCCCGACTGCGATCCCGTGGCTTGCCGGCCGGCCCGCTGACCGCCCGGCTCGCGGCCGCCCTCGGGCGGCGCTTCCTCGCCCGGGCCGCCCTCGCTTTCGTCCTCGTCCTCATCTTGGTCCGGCGTCGCTTCCATCTCCGCCATGTCGGCCAGATCGCTCGGATCGATGCCCTCCGCGCCGGCGGCCGGCTGAGCCGGGGTTGGGGCAGCCGGCCACCACCGCGGCGGCGTCGCGCTCGGGGCGTTGGCCGCACGTGCGACGTTTTCCATCGCGCTTTGCAACGCCTCGGGCGAGAGCGCCTCGCCTACCGTCTTCAGTGCGACCAGCGTCGCGCGCTGGACCTCCAGCCCCTGGATGGTGGTGCGCAGCAGATTGGCGTTGAGCTGCAGCCAGCTTTCCACTGCCTTCAGGTCATGGATGCGCTTGTCGACCTCGTCCAGGTCCATCGGCGGCGTCATCGCCTGCAGGCCCGGCATCAGCCCACTCGGCATGCCCGCCGCGTTGCCCCACATCTTGCGCAGAAATTCGAAGCCGTCGTTGAAGTCGGGTATCTGTCCAAACATGGTCTGTGCTCCGCGGTGGGGCCATCGTCATTGGGTGTGCGCGCTGGCTGTGAGGCTGCACGCGTCGGCTCAAGCGCCAAATCAAGCGCCGAAGCGCGGCGGCCGCTTCTCGCGCAGGCTGGCCACGCCCTCGCGAACATCGGGTCCGGCAAAGCCCATGAACTCGAGCGCCAGCGAGGTATCGAAGGCGGGCCCGGCCATGCGCAGCCAGTTGTTCAGCGCGTACTTGGTCCAGCGGATCGCGCTCTGCGAACCTTCGGCGAGCCGGTTGGCGATCTCGAAAGCCTTGGCGATCAGCTCGCTCTCGTCGACCGCCAGCGAGACCAGGCCGATGCGCTCGGCTTCCTCGCCGCTGACCGACTCGCACAGCATCAGATAGTACTTGGCCTTCGCCATGCCGCACAGCAGCGGCCAGACGATCGCCGCGTGGTCGCCGGCGGCGACGCCGAGCCGCGTATGCCCATCGACGATGCGCGCGGTCCGCGCGGCGATCGAGATATCGGCCAGCAGCCCGGCCACCAGCCCCGCGCCGACCGCGGGACCGTGCATCGCCGAGACCACCGGCTTGTCGCAGTTGATGACGTTGTAGACGAGGTCGCGCGCCTCGTGCCAGACGCGCGAGCGGGTCTCGAAATCGTTGGCCATGTCCTCGACCAGGGCGAGGTCGCCGCCGGCCGAGAAGCCCTTGCCCTCGCCGCGGATCAGCGCGACGCGGATCTCGGGATCGGCGGACACATCGCGCCAGATCTCGGCCAGCTCGCGATGCATGTTGGCGTCGGCGGTGGCCAGCTTGCGGTTGGCCGATTGCTGCGCGCCCATCACGATCTCGAGAATGGGGCCGTGCTGGCGCAGGGTCAGCGCCTGATAGCGGTCGTAGCGGGAGGAAGGACTGGTGCCGGTGGCGGCTGCAGTGGCTGTCATCGCGGGTAGGCTCCTGGCGGGTGAGGGAAGACGCGGCAAGCCGCCGCGCCCGCCCGGCATGGAGACATGGCAGCCCGCTGCGGGTCCGCGAATTCCCCAACCGGTCGGTCGGGGAATTATAGGCATCTTGGCAGGCGGGCAGACCGATGGCGTCCTTCACGCCCCGCGAAGGCTTGTCGTCCCCGCACATGTGGGGACCCAGTGGCCTTGCAGGACGCTGGAATCCCGCCTTCGCGGCAATGACGGGCGGTACCGCGTCAGGCCGGCGCCACCACCACCTGGTCGATCGCGCCGAAGATCGAGCGGCCCTGCGCGTCGAACATCTCGATCTTGACCGCGTCGCCGTACTGCATGAAGGGCGTCACCGGCGCGCCGCTCTCGATGGTCTCGAGCGTGCGTTTCTCGGCGATGCAGCAGTAGCCCTTGCTGCGGTCGACGTTGGAGATCGTGCCCGAGCCGACGATGCTGCCCGCGCGCACGTTGCGCGTCTTGCAGATGTGGGCGATCAGCTGGCCGAAGTCGAACACCATGTCGGTGCCGCAGTCGGGCGAGCCGACCTTCTTGCTGTTCCACCAGACCGTCAGCGGCAGATGGACCTTGCGTTCGCGCCAGGCCTCGCCGAGCTCGTCGGGCGTCACCGCGACCGGCGAGAAGGCCGTGGCCGGCTTGCTCTGGAAGAAGCCGAAGCCCTTGGCCAGTTCGGCCGGGATCAGATTGCGCAGCGACACGTCGTTGGCCAGCACCAGCAGCCGGATGCCCTCTGCCGCCTGCTCGGGCGTGGCACCCATGCGCACGTCGCCGGTGATCACCGCGACCTCGGCCTCGAAGTCGATGCCCCAGGCCTCGCTGGCGCAGACGATGTCGTCGCAGGGCCCGAGCAGGTCGTCCGAGCCGCCCTGGTACATCAGCGGATCGGTCCAGAACTCCGGCGGCATCTCGGCGCCCCGCGCGCGGCGCACCAGCTCGACGTGGTTGACGTAGGCCGAGCCGTCGGCCCACTGGTAGGCGCGCGGCAGCGGCGCCATGCAGTGGCGCGGATCGAATGCGAAGGGATGGCGCGCGCGGCCGGCGTTGAGCGCGTCGTACAGGTCCTGCAGCTGGGGCGCGAGGAAGTGCCAGTCGTCCAGCGCGGTCTGCAGCTTGCCGGCGATGTCGGTGGCGTAGTGCGCGGTCTTCAGGTCGCGCGACACGACCACGAGCTGTCCGTCGCGCGAGCCGTCCTTCAGGGTGGCCAGTTTCATCGGGATTCCTGCATCAAGAACGACGCCGGCATCGAGCCGGCGTGCGGATGGCTGAGATGGCGCCGGCTGTGCCGGCCGCCGCGAGGGCGTCAGTCTACCGTGATGCCCTTGGCCTTGATCAATTTGCCCCAGCGCTCGGCCTCGCCGCGCGCGTACTGCGCGAACTCGTCGGGCGTGCTCGAGACCGGCTCGACGCCGATGCCCTCGAAGCGCTTCTGTACCTCCGGCTGCTTCAGCGCCTTGGCCAGCTCCGCGTTCAACCGGGTCACCACCGGCTGCGGCGTGCCGGCCGGGGCGACCACGCCCTGCCAGGCATAAGCCTCGAAACCGGCGACGCCGCCCTCGGCCACCGTGGGCACCTGCGGCAGCGCGGCCAGCCGCCTGGGCGTGGCGCTGCCGAGCGCGCGCAGCTTGCCGCCGAGCACGTTCTGCTGGCCGGCCGCGAGATCGAGGAACATCACGTCGACCTGTCCGGCCAGCAGGTCCTGCACCGCCGGCGCCGCGCCCTTGTACGGCACGTGGGTCATCCTGATGCCGGTCTGTTCCATGAACAGTTCCATCGCCAGATGGTGGGGGCTGCCGGCGCCCGGCGAGGCGAAGTTGACCTTGTCCGGATTCTTGCGCGCGTAGTCGACCGCTTCCTTCAGCGTGCGGGCGGGGAAGTTCGGGTTGGCGACCAGGATCAGCGGGAAGCGGGCGATCATGCCGACATGGACGAAGTCCTTCGCCGGGTCGTACGGCAGCTTGCGGTACAGCGAGGGATTGGCGGCCAGCGTCGCGGTGTCGGCAGTCAGGATCGTATGGCCGTCCGGCTTGCTGTGCGCGACGGTGTCGGCGCCGACGATGGTCGCCGCGCCGGGCCGGTTGTCGATCACCACCTGCTTGCCGAGCGCGGGCGAGATCGCCTGGGCCAGCGTACGTGCCACCACGTCGGTGCCGCCGCCGGCCGGGTAGGGGACGACCCAGCGGACCGGCTGGCTGGGCCACGCCGCCTGCGCCGCAGCCGGGCGCGGCAGTGCGGCGGCAATGGCCGCCAGCGCGCCGGCGCTGAGCACGGCGGCGTTCAGCAGGCGACGCAGGATCGGCAGGGAAAGGCGCGTGGTGGGCGCAGCGGCGAGCGGGGCTGGCATGCGGGTCTCCGGGATGTTGTTGTGGGGGAGGTGCCTGGGTGCGGGCGTTCGAGAGCCGTTCGGTGCTTTTCGGGCGCTTTGGGGCGCTTTGGGGCGCTTTCCGGCGCTTTTCGGCACGGTCGGGCACCTTGCGCAGTCTAGCGAGGGTTTAAAAACTGGTAAATCGATTTCGCTATAGTAAATTTACGGATCGAGCCGTAGCGCGACGTGACGGAATCGAACTATATTGCCGCGCTTGCCGGTGGCATGCCCGGGCTTGCCGGCCCCGGCGCTGCCGAGTCCGTATCGGCGCATTCCGCCTACCCGATCCCGCCCGCTCTATTCAGACGCATGACCGACGACGCATGACCGAACTCGACGAAGACGACGCCAAGCTGCGCACCGGCATCCAGTCCATCGAAGTGGGCTTCCAGCTGCTCAAGGCGCTGGCCGCCTCGCCGCGCGCGATGATGCTGCGCGACCTGGCCGCTGCGGCCGACATGAATCCGGCCAAGGCGCACCGCTATCTGGTCAGTTTCCAGCGGCTGGGCATGGTGGCGCAGGACCCGGTCAGCGGCCGTTACGACCTGGGCCCGTTCGCGCTGCAACTGGGCCTGGCCGGCCTGAACCGGCTCGATCCGGTCAAGAAGGCGCGCCCGATCCTGTCCCAGTTGCGCGACGACATCGACCAGACCGTCGGCATCGCGGTCTGGGGCAACCATGGGCCCACCGTGGTGCATTGGGAGGAATCGAGCCATCCGGTCACCGTCAGCCTGCGCCTGGGCGACGTGATGCCGATGCTCAATTCGGCCACCGGGCGGCTGTTCGGCGCCTATCTCCCGCGCCAGCAGACGTTGCCGCTGATCGAGCGTGAACTGAACGAGCGCCGCGACGACAATCTGCCGGACCTGCCGCGCTCGCTGGCCGACTACGACGCGGTGTGCGCCGATGTGCGCGCGCACGGCGCGGCGCGCACGCTGGGTGGGGTGCTGCCCGGCATCAACGCGATCTCGTTTCCGGTGTTCGATGCCAGCGGCCATGTCTCGATGGCGCTGATCGTGCTGGGCGCGCAGACCGTATTCGATGCAGAATGGGGCGGAGCGATCGACCGCCAGGTGCGCGAGATCGCACATCGGATCTCGACGGAGCTTGGATATCTTGGCGGGACCCCGCCGACCGGAGCCGCCGGTCACGCCTGATGCGAAACGTGCGCGCCGCCTGCGCTGGGCGGTCGCGCTGGCGGTCGTGCTGATCGCCCATGCGCTGGTGCTGATCGGACTGGTGCGCATGCCCGGCCCGCTGATTCCCCTCGACGCGGTCGACACGCCGGCGCTCGAGGCGATCCTGCTGCCGCCCAAGCCGGTCGCCGTGGCGCCGACCCCGCCGGCCCGTGCGCGCCGGCCTCCCCCCAAACCCGCTCCTGCGCCGGCCGCCACGCCGGAGCCCGAACCCGCTGCCGAACCGGCGCCCGGTCCGCCGGGGCCAACCGAAGGACCGCCCCTGGCGACCTCGCCGGGCGGCACCGGCGCCGTCACGGCAGGCGGCGGCGCGGGCGGCGCCGCTACCGGTCCGGGCGCCGGTGCGGGCGCCAGTGCGGCGCCTGCGCCAGCCGACGCGCTGCGCTACGCGCCGCCGCCATCGGCGACGCTGCGCTATGCCAGCTTCGTCAATGGCGTCGAGAACCCGGACGGCACCATCCGCTGGCAGCACGGGGGCGGGCGCTATCAGCTGTCGGTCGAAACCCGCATGCTGTGGTTCCGCTTCGCCTTCCACAGCACCGGCGCACTGGGCGAGCAGGGACTGGCGCCCGAGCGCTACGTCGAGGAACGCCGCAAGCGCAGCCAGGTGACGCGCTTCGACCGCGCCGCCGGCGCCGTCGTGTTCGAGTCGCGCGGCGGCCAGGCGCCGCTGCCCGAGGGCGCCCAGGACCGTTTCAGCGTCTTCCTGCAGTTGGTGGGCCTGGTGCGCGGCAACCCGCAGCGCTATGCCGCGCCGGGCGCCACCGAGACCTTCCAGGTCGCCGACACCAGCGATGTCGAGCCGATGCGGGTCCAGTATGTCGGGGAGACGGACGTCGAAACTGGCGCGGGCTTCGTGCGCGCCAAGCACTTCATCCGCCTGCCGCGCCGGGCCGACGACCGCCGCCGCGTCGAGGTCTGGCTGGCGGAATCGGTCGGCTGGATGCCGGTCAAACTGCGGCAGACGGAGCCCGACGGCACGCAGATCGATCTGGTACTGCGCGGCACCGAGCCCTAGTCTGGAAGGAACGAGCCGACCGGCGTGGCCGCCGCGACGCTCCCGCGCGATGCGTCGCCGCCTACCGACCCCGACAGGAGGACACGATGACCGACACCTTGCCGCCCACCGCCACGCCAGCCACCGCCCAGGGCTCGGCCCCGGGCGCCAGCCCCGCGCCCCGGCCCCCGGCTTCCGAAACCCATCGCGTGATCGTCGGCGACGTGACGCTGCACGCCCGCATCGACGGCACCGAAGGCCCGTGGGTCGTGCTGTGCCACGGGCTCGCCTGCGACCACACCCTGTGGGACGCCACCGCGGCCCATCTGGCGCCGCGCTATCGGGTGTTGCGCTACGACCTGCGCGGCCACGGCCGCAGCGACGCGCCGGTCGGGCCGTACTCGATGCTGCGCATGGCCGACGACGTGGTGGCATTGATGGACGGCCTGGACGTGCCGCAGGCGCACTTCGTCGGCATTTCGCTGGGCGGCATGATCGGGCAGACCCTCGCGGTGCGCTATCCCGAACGGCTGCACTCGCTGACGCTGGTCGATACCGTCTGCCGCACCCCGCGGCAGGCTCATCCGATGTGGCACGAGCGCATCGGCCAGGTGGAGGCGCACGGGATGGCGGGAGTGCTTGATGCGACGCTTCAACGCTGGCTGACCGCGCCGTACCGGGCCGCCCACGTGCAACACGTCGAACGGATCCGCCAGATGGTGCTGGCCACGCCCGTCCGCGGCTATGTCGGCGCCTGCCTGGCGATCCTCGGCTTCGACCAGGCCGACGCCCTCGCGCGCATCCATTGCCCGACGCTGGTGGTGGTGGGCGACCAGGACCAGGGCTGTCCCGTGGCCGAGTCCAAGGCCATCGCCGACGGCATTCCAGCCGCCCAGTTCGAGGTGCTGCCGGACGCCGCCCATCTGTCGCCGATCGAGCAGCCCGAGCGGTTTCATGCGCTTCTGGACGCTTTTCTGGTCAAGGCGGCCTGCGGGGCGCAGTGCGACACGCCTTGAGCCGCGTCGACCTGCGTAGGCGATCGGCGGGCGCTTCGTAGGACAAACCCTCTTTTCGATGGGGAAACCGAACTTGCCGCCTCGGGGGCGGCTCCAACCGGATGAGCGGGCGCTATGGCATCGGGCACCACGCCAGCGCCCAGCGAGGCATGCGCTTGAAATGCGTCTTCATGCCCTCAGCTTGGAGGTGAAATCGCGGAAGGAAGCCGGCGCTCCCACCGGCTGACGCAAGAATCAACAAACCTTCCGTCCGTCCCATAGCCCGGAGGTGCGCCATGCAAATGATTTATAACAGCGACAACTACTGCATCGTGGAGTTTGGTGCCGACGTCGAGCATGCCCCTCTTGCCTCCGGCGGTTACGAGATCGTCGACAAGAACATGAAGCGCGAGATCTTCCTTGGCGGCCAACTGGCCGAGCATTTCCGCGCCGATGTGCAACGTCTGATCGAGAGCGAACCGTCCGTGGAAGAGGTGGACGAATTTCTTGGCAAGTTCGATACGGTGATGACGCACTCGCTGGCGATGCACTGACGACGCACCGCTGCTTGCCGAAGAACCCGCGCCACGGCGCGGGTTTTTTATGCGAGGGCGACCGCGGCGCGCGTCGGCAAGTCGGCAACGTGGCCGGAGTCAGTCCCTCAGTACTGTTCCCACGGCAGCCCTTCGAAGCGCCAGCCGTTGACCGTATTGCGGTGCCGCTGCGCGTCGAGGTCGCCCTCGAAGCCGTGCAGCACGTTGTAGACGGTGGTGAAGCCGGCGCCTTCGAGCGCCTGCGCCGCCGCCGTCGAGCGGTTGCCGCTGCGGCAGATCAGCAGCACCGGCCGGGCCGAAGCCTGTCCCGCCAGTTTCTTGACCGCCTGCACGAAGTGCGGATTGACCTCCCAGTCCGGGCCGTCGTTCCACGGCACGTTGAGGGCGCCGGTCGGATGGCCGACGAACAGGTATTCCATTTCGCTGCGGCAGTCGATGAACAGGGCGTCGGGGTGCTCGGCCAGCAGGGCCTGTGCCTCGCGCGGGGCAAGGTGTTGCATGCGGTGTCGTCGTTGTCGGGTGGTGGGTCGGTCTGCCCGAGTGTAGGCGCGGGCATGGCGGGCCGGCAAGGTGCCGTAACTGATAAAATCGACCACTTTTCCAGCATCACCGAGGCCAGTGAAGCCATGAGCGCTGCATCTACCGAATCGTCCGGCATGGCGTCCGCCATCGCGCCGCGGTCACAGGCAGGCCCCCAGGCCAGTCCCCCGGCCCGGCCGTACACCCGTGCCGCGCAACTGCCGCGGCTGCTGCGCGAGCGCATCCTGATCCTGGATGGCGCGATGGGGACCATGATCCAGCGCTACAAGCTGGGCGAGGCCGAATACCGCGGCGAGCGTTTCGCCGCGCATCCGGTCGACGTCAAGGGCAACAACGAACTGCTGCTGCTGACCCGCCCGGCGGTGATCCGCGAGATCCACGAGCAATACCTCGCCGCCGGCGCCGACATCATCGAGACCAATACCTTCGGCGCGACCCGCGTCGCGCAGGAGGACTACAAGATGGCGGACCTGGCCTACGAGATGAACGTGGCCGCCGCGCGTCTGGCGCGCGAGGCCTGCGATCGCTACAGCACGCCCGAGAAGCCGCGCTTCGTCGCCGGCGCCTTCGGCCCGACGCCGAAGACCGCCAGCATCTCGCCGGACGTCAACGATCCGGGCGCACGCAACGTCAGCTTCGAGGAGTTGCGCCAATCGTATTACGAGCAGGGCAAGGGCCTGCTCGAAGGCGGCGCCGACGTGTTCCTGGTCGAGACCATCTTCGACACGCTGAACGCCAAGGCCGCGCTGTTCGCCATCGACCAGCTGTTCGAGGACACCGGCGAACGGCTGCCGGTGATGATCTCGGGCACGGTGACCGACGCCTCGGGCCGCATCCTGTCGGGCCAGACCGTCGAGGCCTTCTGGAACAGCCTGCGCCACGCGCGCCCGATCACCTTCGGCCTGAACTGCGCATTGGGCGCGACGCTGATGCGGCCGTATATCGCCGAGCTGGCCAAGCTGTGCGATACCGCGATCTCGTGCTATCCGAACGCCGGGCTGCCCAACCCGATGAGCGACACCGGCTTCGACGAGACGCCGGAGGTGACCTCGTCGCTGGTGGACGAGTTCGCCGCGTCCGGGCTGGTGAACCTGGTCGGCGGCTGCTGCGGCACCACGCCCGAACATATCGCCGCGATCGCACAGCGCGTCGCCAACCGCAAGCCGCGCGCCTGGCCCGGCCAGTATCGCGACGAAGCGGACACGGCCTGACCGGCCGCCCCGCTGCCACGCCGCTCACGCCTTACCGGCGCGCCGTCGAACGAATCCGTCTCCGGCGCGCCGCGCATCCGATCCCGAACCTGAGTCCGCCATGTCTACCGATACCCGTCCCGCTCGTCCGATGCGCCTGTCCGGCCTGGAGCCGTTCACGCTCGGCGAGGGCAGCCTGTTCGTCAACGTCGGGGAGCGCACCAACGTCACCGGCTCCAAGGCCTTCGCCCGGATGATCCTGAACGGCCAGTTCGACGAGGCGCTGGCGGTCGCGCGCCAGCAGGTCGAGAACGGCGCGCAGATCATCGACATCAACATGGACGAGGCGATGCTCGACTCCAAGGCGGCGATGGTGCGGTTCCTGAATCTGATCGCGTCCGAGCCCGATATCGCGCGCGTGCCGATCATGATCGATTCGTCCAAGTGGGAGGTGATCGAGGCCGGCCTGCAATGCGTGCAGGGCAAGGCGGTGGTCAACTCGATCTCGCTCAAGGAAGGCGAGGCGCAGTTCCGCCACCACGCCGCGCTGATCCGCCGCTACGGCGCGGCGGCCGTGGTGATGGCCTTCGACGAGCAGGGCCAGGCCGACACCTTCGCGCGCAAGACCGAGATCTGCAAGCGCAGCTACGACGTCCTGGTCAATGAGGTCGGCTTCCCGCCGGAGGACATCATCTTCGATCCGAACATCTTCGCGGTCGCGACCGGTATCGAGGAACACAACAACTACGCGGTCGACTTCATCGAGGCGACCCGCTGGATCAAGCAGAACCTGCCCTACGCCAAGGTCAGCGGCGGCGTGTCCAACGTCTCGTTCTCGTTCCGCGGCAACGATGTCGTGCGCGAGGCCATCCACACGGTCTTCCTCTATCATGCGATCGCCGCCGGCATGGACATGGGCATCGTCAATGCCGGCCAGCTCGGCGTCTACGACCAGCTCGACGCCGAACTGCGCGAGCGCGTCGAGGACGTGGTGCTGAACCGCCGTGCCGACGCGACCGACCGCCTGCTCGAGATCGCCGACCGCTACAAGGGCGGCGGCGCCAGGCGCGAGGAGAACCTCGAATGGCGCGGCACGCCGGAGAAGCCCGTGCCGGTGGCCGACCGCCTCGCGCATGCGCTGGTCCACGGCATCACCACCTTCATCGTCGAGGACACCGAGGAAGCGCGCCAGCAGATCGCCGCGCGCGGCGGCCGCCCGATCGAGGTGATCGAAGGCCCGCTGATGGACGGCATGAACATCGTCGGCGACCTGTTCGGCGCCGGCAAGATGTTCCTGCCGCAGGTGGTCAAGAGCGCCCGCGTGATGAAGCAGGCGGTGGCGCATCTGCTGCCCTTCATCGAAGAGGAAAAGCGCCTGCTGGCCGAGGCCGGCGGGGACGTGCGTGCGCGCGGCAAGATCGTGATCGCGACCGTCAAGGGCGATGTGCACGACATCGGCAAGAACATCGTGTCGGTGGTGCTCCAGTGCAACAACTTCGAGGTCGTCAACATGGGCGTGATGGTCCCGTGCAACGAGATCCTCGCCAAGGCCAAGGTCGAGGGCGCCGACATCATCGGGCTGTCCGGCCTGATCACGCCGTCGCTCGAGGAGATGGCCTACGTGGCGTCCGAGATGCAGCGCGACGACTATTTCCGCGTCAAGAAGATTCCGCTGCTGATCGGCGGCGCGACCACCTCGCGTGTGCACACTGCGGTCAAGATCGCGCCGAACTACGAAGGGCCGGTGGTCTATGTGCCGGACGCCTCCCGCTCGGTCAGCGTGGCCTCGAGCCTGCTCTCCGACGAGGGCGCCACGCGCTATCTGGACGAGCTGCGCGTCGATTACGAGCGCATCCGTACCCAGCACGCCAACAAGAAGGCCGTGCCGATGGTGACGCTGGCCGAGGCCCGCAAAAACAAGACGCCGATCGACTGGAGCGGCTACGTGCCGCCGAAACCGAAATTCATCGGCCGTCGCGTGTTCCGCAACTACGACCTGGCGGAACTGGCGAACTACATCGACTGGGCGCCGTTCTTCCAGACCTGGGACCTGGCCGGCAAATTCCCGGCGATCCTGAACGACGAGATCGTCGGCGAATCGGCGCGCCGCGTGTTCTCCGACGGCAAGGCGATGCTCTCGCGGCTGATCCAGGGCCGCTGGCTGACAGCCAACGGCGTGATCGCGCTGCTGCCGGCCAATACCGTCAACGACGACGACATCGAGATCTATACCGACGAGAGCCGCAGCCAGGTCGCGCTGACCTGGCACAACCTGCGCCAGCAGAGCGAACGCCCGGTGGTCGACGGCGTGCGCCGGCCGAACCGGTGCCTGGCCGACTTCGTCGCGCCCAAGGACAGCGGCATCGCCGACTATATCGGCCTGTTCGCGGTGACGGCCGGCATCGGCGTCGACAAGAAGGAGGCCCAGTTCGAGGCCGACCACGACGACTACAGCGCGATCATGCTCAAGGCGTTGGCCGACCGTCTCGCCGAGGCCTTCGCCGAATGCCTGCACGCGCGCGTGCGGCAGGACCTGTGGGGCTATGCCGCTGACGAAGCGCTCGACAACGAGCAACTGATCGCGGAGGCCTATCGCGGCATCCGGCCCGCGCCCGGCTATCCGGCCTGCCCCGAGCACACCGTCAAGGGACCGATGTTCCAGGTGCTCGATGCCGGCGAGATCGGCATGGGCCTGACCGATGCGCTGGCGATGACGCCGGCGGCCTCGGTCAGCGGCTTCTATCTGGCGCATCCCGACGCCACCTACTTCTCGGTCGGCAAGATCGGGCAGGACCAGCTGGAAGACATGGTCGCGCGCCGGCACGTCGATCGCGCGGCGATGGAGCGGGCGCTGGCGCCGAACCTGTAACGGCATGCGAAACCGCGCTGCCGCCGCCGTTGGCGCGAGAGCGCGCTGCGCCGCCGCAAGTCGTTGAAGGGACTGGCGAAATCGCCCATGTCGACGGCTTGCGCGGCGCGCGTGCCGGCTCACGACTCCTTACAGCGCATTACATCTCCTCACAGCATCGCAGTGGGGTGCTCCCTAGACTGGGGGCTCGCTCTCCAGGCGAACACCCGCGGCGAAAGCCTCGCCGCACAGTCAATCGAAAGGAGTACTCCATGAAGAAACTGCTGATCTCGCTGTCCGCCCTGTCGATCGCCGCCGCCTCGTCGCTGGCCAT
>JAPSLP010000026.1 GCA_031180665.1 Cupriavidus sp.
AGCAAGTCGGAACCACCCCTTCCCATCCCGAACAGGACCGTGAAACGACTTCGCGCCGATGATAGTGCGGACTACCCGTGTGAAAGTAGGTCATCGCCAGGCTCTCCATTCCCAGAACACCCCAGATTCCAACCGGTCTGGGGTGTTTTGCTTTGCGGCGATGGCACGAACGCGCGCCGCCACAACGCTTTCCCCCTCGCCGTAAGTGCCTCACAATGCCGGCTTCGCCGCCGCGCGCGCCCTCGACTCGATCTGAAAGTGACCACGCCATCCGACCATTCCTGGTACCTGTACCTGCTCGAATGCGCCGATGGCAGCCTCTATACCGGCATCACCACCGATGTCGCACGCCGTTTCGCCCAGCACCAGGCCGGCACCGGCGCCCGCTATACGCGCTCGCGTAAACCGATTGCGATCGCCGCTCAATTGCAATGTGCCGACCGGGCGGAAGCATCCCGGCTCGAAGCGCTGGTCAAGCGCCTGCACGCCGCGCGCAAACGCGAGTTTTGCGCCTTGTTGCCGCAAGTCGAAATGCCAGCCTTGCTGGCGTGGCTGCGCGATGGCGGCCGCTCGTCCGAAGCCGCGGCGCCGCCGGCGACATCTTGAATTTCCGCAAACTCGCTATCGATTTCCTCCCTTAAGGCTCGTTTAAGTCTGGCCCCCTAGCATGTCCTCGTCGCGCCCTCCGTGGGCGCCGAACCAACGAGGAGAACCAGATGATTCGCCGAACTGTTGCTCGTACGGCCGTCGCCATTGCCGCCCTGGGCGTGTTGGCAGGCGGGTACAACTATCTCCAGAAGGAAGCCGTGTCATCGAGCTATGCCGCGCCGACGCCGGTGGTCGCGCAGGTCGGGGCCGCTCCGGGCCGCGCGATGGCAACGCCGACAGACTTCTCCGGCATCGTGGACCGTTACGGTCCGGCGGTGGTCAATATCAGCGTGACCGCACGCGCGCAGCGCACCGCGGCGCAGATGCCGCCGGGCATGGATCCCGACGATCCGATGTTCCAGTTCTTCAAGCGCTTCGGCATCCCATTCCCCTATGGACCGCAGCCGGACCAGCCGCAGCTGGCGCGCGGTCTGGGCTCAGGCTTTATCGTCAGCCCGGACGGCATGATCCTGACCAACGCGCACGTCGTCGATGGCGCGCAGGAGGTCGTCGTCAAGCTGACCGATCGTCGCGAGTTCAAGGCCAAGGTGCTGGGCGTCGACAAGCAGACCGACATCGCGGTGATCAAGATCGATGCGAAGGATCTGCCGACCGTGCAGCTGGGCGACCCGTCGCAGGTGCGCGTCGGCGAGCCGGTCGTCGCGATCGGGTCGCCGTACGGCTTCGAGAACACCGTGACCGCGGGCATCGTCAGCGCGAAGTCGCGCGCGCTGCCGGACGATACCTATGTCCCGTTCATCCAGACCGACGTCGCGGTGAACCCGGGCAACTCCGGCGGCCCGCTGTTCAATCAGCGCGGCGAGGTGATCGGCATCAATTCGCAGATCTACAGCCGCACCGGCGGCTATCAGGGACTGTCGTTCGCGATCCCGATCGACGTGGCCACCAAGGTTCAGCAGCAACTGGTCGCACATGGCAAGGTCACGCGCGGACGCCTGGGCATCGGCGTACAGGAAGTCAACCAGGCCCTGGCGCAGTCGTTCGGTTTGCCCAAGCCCGCGGGCGCGCTGGTCAATACGGTCGAGCCCGATGGCCCCGCTGCGAAGGCCGGCCTGAAGCCTGGCGACGTGATCGTGCAGATCGGCGACGACCCCGTCGATCGTTCCACCGACCTGCCGGAGCACGTGGCCGATCTGAGGCCCGGCACCGAAACCAAGCTGAAGGTCGTGCGCGAGGGCAAGCCGATTACGCTGAACGTCAAAGTGGGCGCGGCCAACGAGCCGACCGTCGCGCAGAAGAGCGATAGCGCCGAGTCCGGCGGCAAGCTCGGCCTTGCGGTGCGGCCGCTGTCTCCGGCCGAGCAGCGCGAGAGCGGCATCGCCGGTGGCCTGGTGGTAGAGGGCGCCTCGGGTCCCGCGGCGCGCGTCGGCATTCAGGCCGGCGACGTGATCCTTGCCTTCAACGGGACGCCGATCAAGTCGGTCGAGCAGCTGCGCACGATGGTGTCGAAGGCCGGCAAGGAAGTCGCACTGCTGGTGCAGCGCGACGACATGCAGCTCTTCGTGCCGATCGAATTGGGTTGAGCGAAGGCGAGCGAGGCGTCGCGAACGGGCCATCGACAGGCCCGGGCGCGACGCCTTTTTCTTTGGTCGAGCGCTCGCGCTTCGGCATTTGCGAGGAGGTATACGTGCACGTATACGACCCCGTATACCTGCCGTATACGCGTCCACGTATACGGCAGGTATACGTATACGTACCCACCCGCAAATCGTTGCCCATAGCGCTTTTCCGGGCTGCATAGCCACACAGGAACGCGATCACGGCGTATCATCACGACTGCGATGCTTGACGAGGCATCGGTGCCATCGTCTTGTGGACTCGATCGAAAAGGAAGTCTATGCAGTTGGATCTCACGCGTGCATCTACGGTGACGGCGAGCGACCGGGCGCGGCGCATGCCGCGCGCGACGCCGTCGCCCCGTCGTCGCAAGAAGGTAGAGGTCACCTACTGGGAGCGCGGCTATCGTTCCCACTACTACCGCAACGAGCGCGGCGACAAGCTGGGCGAAGTACATCTGTCCGAGCGCGGCGAAGTCCCCGTGGTCTATCGCTGGGCCGCCGGCAACTATTCGGGTGCCGAAGGTTCGCTGGCGCACGCGCGCATGCGCGTCGAAGAAACCGTGGGCTTCGGCATGCGCCAGCTGCCGCTGTTCTGACGACGGCAACGCTGCCGAGCTACACCCTCACATCGACCGCGGCCTGCGTTGCGGTCCCCTGCGGCGCGCTGATTCGAGCCGACGCTGCCCGCATCGCCGCCGCCGCGCACCGCGCCAGCAGAACGATCCAGCGATACCGATCCTCCCAAGCCATCACCCTGGCGTGTTGTTCGACCAGCCGCGCTATCTGCGCCACGGAGCAGGTCAGTTCTGTTTCGCACAACGGGGCCCCTGCTTTGCCATACGCAGAGGACACCGGCGGCGCGGCGCGTCCGCTTCTGGCATCATCCGGTTATTGGCGCGCGAAACCGTCCCCTTCGCGCCTTGCTGAACCTGCGGCAAAGCCGATGGCCTCGCCGCCTTGCCTGCTCCGCTGTCGCCATGACGTCCCCTGCCGCTCCCCAACATCCCGATGCAAACGGCGATGCCGCCGCGCCGCCCGCCACGTCCTCCTTCGACGCGCAAGAACTCGAGGCGCTGGCCGCGGCCTTTCACCGCGATGGCTTCGTGGTGTTGCGCGGGCTCGCGGAGCCCGCCTTGTGCGACGCGATGGAGAGCGTGGCGCGAGCCCAGCTCGCGGGGGCGGTCGAACCGGTCGAATACGAAGCCGAACTCGGCTATCCCGGTGCCCCGTCCAGCCGCGACGCGGCGGGCGGGGCGACGGTGCGGCGCCTGCGCCAAGCCTACGACCGCGACCCGGTGTTCCAGCAATGGGCGACCGATCCCCGCGTGGCGACGCTGGTCACCGCCCTGCTCGGCGAGCCGGCGCAGCTGACGCTGGCCCACCACAACTGTGTAATGACCAAGCATCCGACCTATGGCAGCCAGACCGGCTGGCATCGCGACACGCGTTATTGGTCGTTCGCCAGTCCGGAACTGGTCACTGTGTGGCTGGCATTGGGCAACGAGGACGAGCGCAACGGCGCGCTGCGCGTGATACCGGGCTCGCATCGCGTCGCATTGGAGCCGGGGCAGCTCGATGCGGCGGAGTTTCTGGTGGACAGCCATCCGGCCAGCACGGGGCTGCTCGCGGGGGCCACGCCGCTGTCATTGCAGCGCGGCGACGTGCTGTTCTTCGACAGCCGGCTGTTCCATAGCGCGGGGCAGAACCTGTCCGACGCGGTCAAGCTGTCGGTGGCCTTCGCCTATCTGGGCCTGAGCAACCGGCCGCTGCCCGGCACGCGGTCGGCGCAGTACGGCATGGTGCAACTGCCAGCGCCGATGGCCAGCTGAAGCGCGCAAGAAGCGGGAAGGCGCAGCCCTCAGGTGCGCAGGCTGACGAGGTTGGTGATCTTCTCGGACGCTTCGAGCAGCGGCGGCAGGAAACGGCGCACCATTTCTTCCGCGCTGGTGCGGTTGGCCTGGCCGCTGATGTTCATCGCGGCGATGACCTGGCCGGCGCGATTGCGGATCGGTGCCGACAGCGACACCAGCCCTTCCTCCAGCTCCTGATCGTTCTGCGCCCATCCCTGTTCGCGGATGCGCGCAATGATCGCCTTCAATTCGTCGATATCGGTCACCGTGCGCTGCGTGCGCTTGCGCAGATCGCTGGCGCGCAGCACGCGGTCCAGTTCCTGGTCGGACAGTCCGGCCAGCAGCACGCGGCCCATTGACGAGCAATAGGCGGGCAACCGGCTGCCGATCGACAGATTGATCGTCATGATCTTGCGCGCGGGCACGCGCAGTACATAGACGATCTCGGTCCCGTCCAGCACCGACACCGAGCAGCTTTCGTGGACCTGCTGCGACAGCGCCTCCATGATCGGCTCGGCCAGATTCCAGAACGGCATCGAGGTCAGATAGGCGAAGCCCAGGTCGAGGATCTTCGGCGTCAGCCGGAACAGCCGGCCGTCCGCCTCGACGTAGCCCAGGCCCACCAGCGTCAGCAGGATGCGCCGTGCGCCGGCCCGCGTCAGGCCGCTGGCTTGGGCGATTTCGGTCAGGGTCTGGGCCGGACGTTGGGCGTTGAAGGCGCGGATCACCGACAGCCCACGAGCGAAGGACTGGACATAGCTGTCGCTCGGCTTCTCGGCTGCGCTGCCGGCGTTGCCGGCAGATTGAGCGGCGGACGGCTGGGGATCCTGGGAATCGTTCGGGGCGTGGCTGGCCATCGAGGTATACGGCTGGATGCCGAATGCGCACGGAAAGGCCGAAAGAGTAGTGGAAAAGGCCGCAAACCGCCAGAGGGGCATGCCGCAATGCCCCGTTGCACGACGGCGCCCCGGCGGGCAACCTGCGGCGGCGAGTCGGCAGGCCTGGAGCTCGGCGGTCCGAGCGCGAACCTTCAGCGGAAGCTCTTCTGCACCAGCACGAAACCCGCGATCACCACGCAGACCAGCGCGAAGCCGTGCAGCAGATCCATGCCGGCCAGCAAGGTGGCCTGGCGGTCCACCTCCTGCGACAGCCGCGCCAGATCGAAGGCCGACAGCCCACCGCCGTGCTGCAGGGCCGGCTCGAAGCGCGTCACATGCTCGACCAGATGGGTGCGATGGGTGGCCGCGCCTTCCTGCATCCACATGCTCGCCAGGCCGGTGCCCGTCGCCGAGGCGATCTGCTTGCAGACGTTCTTGAACTGGTAGGCGTGCGCAAAGTCCTGGACCGGCAGATCGAGGTAGGTCATCGAGGCGACCTGAATCATCAGCAGCACGGGTGTCAGCCCCTCGAGCAGCACCACCGGCACCAGCGCGTAGTCGGGCGCGCCCGGCATCAGCCGCTGCGACAGCAGCATCGCGGCGCAGGCGTAGATCACCAGGCCGGCCGCGATCACCCGCCGCTTGCGGAATACCAGCGCCATGCACAGCGTCAGCACCACCGCGCCGATCGCCGACACGGTGCCGCTGACCGACAGCAGCATGCTGGTGGTGCGGAAGGTCAGGCCCAGCCCACTCTGCGTCAGCGTCGGCAGCAGATAGGCCCAGATCGCCGACAGCAGGTAGTACAGCGTGTAGAAGCCCAACCCATACAGATAGCGCCGGCCGAGCAGCCGCGACGGGTCGATCCACGGATCCTGGTGCCGGTGCAGTCGCCACGCGCAGAACAGCAGCAGCGCCAGCCCGGCGGCGGCCATCAGCGGCATGTGCGGCGTGCTGAAGAAGCGCGTGTAGCGCATTTCCTGCAGCGCGTGCAGCAGCACCAGTGCGCCGGCGGCGGCGCTGGCCGCGGCCGGCCAGTCCAGCGTCGATACCGGCGGATGCGGGTCGCGCGGACCGCGGCGCGGGTAGGTCAGCGCCACCAGCGCTAGCACCGGCAGCGCGATCACGGCCTGGAACAGGAACACGGCGCGCCAGCCGATCTCGTCCAGGAAGATGCCGGTCAGCCAGGGCGTCACCGCCAGCAGCCCGAACGAACCCAGGCCGAAGCGCAGCAGCAGCGGGGCGCGCTCGGCCGGCGCCGTCAGCAGCTGCACCAGAATGCGGGAGGCCGCGAACAGGCCGCCGGCACCCAGGCCCTCGACGGTCTTGCCGACGATCAGGCCGGTGGGCGAGCCGGCCTCGGCGCACAGGATCGCGCCGAGCACGAACACCACCAGCGACGCCATCGTGAAGCGCTTGTAGGTGATGCGCCGCGCGACCTGGTCGAGCAGCATGTTCATCAGCACGGCGGCCGCGGCATAGGCGCTGACCGCGTACAGGTAGTCGCTGGGCGTCGCATTGACGCCGCCCTGGATGTGTTGGCTCGCCACCGCCATCATCAGCGTCGACGAGAAGTCGAGCCCGGTAACCAGCCCCAGCGTCAGGCCGAATGCCGACAGGCGCAGCGGTCCCATTTCGGGGTGCGAGGCGAGGCGCAGCGAAGGCGGTGGAGACGCGGGATTGGGGGTGGGAGTTGGCGCGGGCAGGCCGGCCGGCAGGGGTTGGTTGGGCATGGGCGCCAGCTTAGCCGCGCGCGCGTGCGGGAAAAACCGCGTGGGCTGGAAACTTCGTCCGGCTGCCGGAACAATCGGCGCGCGGCGGAAGGCATCGCCGTAACCAACGCCTGTCGGGCAGCGCGTCCCATGAAAAAACCGGCCCGCAGGCCGGTTTTCGCAGGCACGCCGGATGGCGGGCGATGGGGCGCGATGGCGCGCGAGGACGTCAGGCGCCCTGGCCGAAGCGGTCGCGGTTCTCCGACACGTGGTCGGCGCGAGCACCGTCCGTGTACGCGTCGACGCTGCGGGCGCCATCGGTATAGGCGTCCACCGTGCGGGCGCCGTCGGTGTACGGATCGGCCTTGCCGACGTGCATCGAGGCGCCTTCGAGGCGCAGCACGTCCCGATCGAGCGTGGTGGCGTGCAGCGCGGTGGCGGACAGGGACAGGCCGGCGGCGCAGAGCAGCGCGAAGGCCAGGCGACGGGGTTGTGCAAGAGTCTTCATGGTTCTTTTTCCTTTGATCAAAAGCCGCGTGGCCGGCATCAGCCGACCACACCGCCCGAATCTACGCCCGTCGTTTGCGTGGAAAAAGAGGCTCTGCAGCAACACACTGTTCAAGCACGCGGACAATGGCGGGGAACCATCGTCCCGGCAAGACATCGCCCGCAGCAGCGGGACGAATCCTGCCTCAGAGCAGATGCCGCAGGCCGAACAGATTGACGCTCAGTCCGGCGATCACCATCAGCAACACCTGCGCGAGGATGAACAGCACCAGCGGCGAAATATCGAAGCCGCCCAGCCGCGGGATGACGCGGCGGATCGGATCGAGCAGCGGATCGGTCAGCTGCTGGATCACCGGGGTGATCGGCGAATGCGGATTGACCCAGGAGAGGATCGCCATCAGCAGCGTGACCCACATCACCAGGCTGATGCCCCACTTGAGCACATTGAGCACTGCGATGCCGAGCACGGCGGGCAGCAGGCCGAGCGGGTTGCCGGCGGTCAGTCCGATCACCGCGACCAGGAACACCACGGCGGTCAGCCAGGCCGCGACCACGGTGGCCCAGTCGATGCCGCCCACGCCGGGGATGATTCGCCGCAGCGGCCGCACCAGCCAGTCGGTGACCTGGAATACCGCATGCGAGATCGGATTGCGCGCCGGCAAGCGCGTCAATTGCATCCACAGCCGCAGCAGCAGCGCCATGCCGAAGAGCGTGAAGACGGTGTCGAGCAGAAAGATGGCGATTTGCGAGAGCATCGGATTTCCGTGGTCGTGGCGCAGGTGTCTGCGGACGCACAGATTCTGCCATACCCGGGATGCCTCGCGTAGCGCCACGGTGGCCGTGGCGACAGATGCTTGCCGGCGCGCCTTGTGCTGCCTGACCGCCTTGCCGCGCACCTATAATGACGGCCGACTCCAGATTGCGGCCGCGCTGCCACGCCGGCCGCGCCATCGCACGCCATGACCCAGCCCCGTTCCCCGAGTGCCGCCGAGCTTGCCAAGCAGGACTTCGAGGCACTGTCCGACTTCCGCTACCAGTTGCGGCGCTTCATGCGGTTCTCCGAAGACGCCGTGCGCGAGGAGGGCCTGACCGTGCAGCAATATCTGCTGCTGCTGCATATCCGCGGCTTTCCCGGGCGCGACTGGGCCTCGATCGGCGAACTGGCCGAGCGGCTGCAGGCCAAGCAGCACGGCGTGGTCGCCCTGGTCAATCGTTGCGAGGCGGCCGGGCTGGTCAAGCGCAAGACCAATGCGGCCGACCGCCGCGTGGTGCAGGTCCATCTTCAGCCCAAGGGCGAGCGTTGCCTGAATCGACTCGCGCTGCTGCACCGGACCGAACTCGAATCGCTGCGCCACACCTTCCGCATCTCGCGGCTGACCGCCTTCAACGACGACGGCGTGGCGCGCGGCTGAAGCGGGCGGCAGGCCGGGACCTGACGCCCAGACCTCGAGCCGGAACGTCAGGCCGGCTGCCCCAGTGCCTGCGCGAGGAACGTCAGCGTGCGGCCGTGCGCCAGCACCGCCGAGGGCTGGTGATACGAACCGCGTGCCCAGCAGTTGAAGCCGTGGCCGGCACCCGGATAGACATGGATCTCGGCGCGCGGGTTGCCGGCCATCGCGGCGCGCACCTGTTCGACCGCCTCGGGCGGGATATGGGCATCGCGTTCGCCATAGTGGAACTGGATCGGCACGCGCACCGCGCTGGCCTGGTCCAGGCAGCGCTGGATGCCGCCGCCGTAGTAAGGCACCGCCGCATCGACCAGGCCCCGCGCTGCGCTCAGATACGCCATCAGCCCGCCGAAGCAATACCCGACCGTGGCGATCTTGCGGTCCGGCCCGATTTGCGCGCGCAGCGCCTGCGCGGTCAGCGCGATATCGTCGAGTGCGAACTGAGGATCGGTGGCCTGGCGCAGCGCCAGCGCGCGCTCCATGTCGGCGCCGGCATAGCCCAGCTCGACACGCGGCGCCTCGCGCCAGAAGAGGTCCGGTGCCATCACCACGTAGCCGTCCAGCGCGTACTGGTCGGCCACCGTGCGGATGTGTTCGTTGACGCCGAAGATCTCCTGGATCAGCACGATGCCGGGCGCGCCGGGGCGCGCGCCGCCGGGTGGCAGGCTCAGGTAGGCATCGAAGGCATGGGCGTCGGTGCCGACGCGGATCCAGCGCTGCGGCGCGTCGGTTGCGGATTGGGTAGCGGCCATGAGCGGTCCTCCATCGGTGGGTCGACAGGGTAAGGCAAGCGGCGCAAGCTTGCCAAGCGCGCAAGACCGGTCCCGGCACATGGCGAACGCCGGCCGGGGTCGTGTAGGCGGATTCCGACAAGCGCCGGGGCCGGCGGCGGACGGCGCTTCCGTGCAGGGCTTGCCATACTGCTGGCGGAGGTCCGCCGGACATCCCGGTCCCGCTGCGCCTCCTTTCGTTTCCGCAGGGATGTCGATGACCGCTGAAGACGCGCCTGAAGACCGGCATGTTGCAGCCGGCGTAGCGCAGACGGAGCCCCGCGAGGGCGCCCCGCGTGCCGCCGCTGGGGAACGTGCGCCGGCCCCCGCGGGCTCGCCGCTGCTGCAGCCCGGCCGCAATTGTTGGCGCATCGAACGTGCGTCGCGCTTTGCCATGCTGGTCGATGGCGAGGAGTACTTCCGCGCGCTGCGCTCGGCGCTGATCCAGGCCGAACACACGGTGTTCATCCTCGGCTGGGATATCGACAGCCGCTTCGAACTGGTGCCCGGTGGCGCCGACGACGGCTTTCCGCGCGGGCTGCGCGATTTCCTCGACGCGCTGGTGCGGCGCCGCCGCCGGCTGCGCATCTACGTGCTCAGCTGGGATTTCGCGATGGTCTACGCGATGGAGCGCGAGTGGCTGCCGGCGGTCAAGCTCGACTGGCAGACCCATCGCCGGCTGTCGTTCCGGCTCGATGCCCGGCATCCGGTCGGCGCCTCGCATCACCAGAAGGTGGTGGTCATCGACCACAGCCTGGCCTTCGTCGGCGGGCTGGACCTGACGCGCTGCCGCTGGGATACGCCCTCCCACGCGCTGCACGACCCGCGGCGGGTGGATCCGGACGGCAAGCCCTATGGGCCGTTCCACGACGTGCAGGCGGTGGTCGAGGGCGACGTGGCCCGGGCCCTTGGCGAGATGGCGGCCGAGCGCTGGCGCTGCGGCACCCGGCGCGAGCCGCGCGCGGCCGACCCGCCCGCCGACGGCCACGGCCGGCGGCTGTGGCCCGACGGTGTCGCCGCGCTGCTGACCGATGTGCCGGTGGCGATCGCGCGCACCGCGCCCGCCTTCGCCGGCGAGCCCGGCGTCGGCGAAATCCGCGCCCTGCATCTGGACGCGATCGCCACGGCGCGCCAGACCCTGTATCTGGAGAACCAGTACTTCAGCTCCGGCATGCTGGCCGACGCGCTGGCCGCGCGGCTGGCGGAACCGGAAGGCCCGGAGGTGGTGCTGGTCTCGCGCCGCAGCGAAAGCGGCTGGCTGGAGGAGCACAGCATGGGCGTGCTGCGCGCCCGCGCGCATCGCAAGCTGCGCAGCGTCGATGCGGGCCATCGCTATCGCCTCTACTACCCGCATCTGCCCGGCGAGGGCGATCCCGGCCCCGACGGCGAACCGCTGCCCGGCATCAACGTGCACAGCAAGGTCATGGTGGTCGACGATACGTTGCTGACGATCGGCTCGGCCAATCTGAACAACCGGTCGATGGGGCTCGACACCGAATGCAATCTGGTGATCGAGGCCGGCGGGGATCAACGCATCGCCGCCGCGATCCGGTCCATGCGCGCGCGGCTGGTGGCCGAGCACCTGGCGTGCGATGCCGGCGAGCTGGCCGCCGCCCATGCGCGCGGCGAGCCGCTGCACGACACCATCGCGCGCTGCCATCGGCCCGGCCAGCGGACCTTGCAGGCCTTCGATCCCCCGCTGGTCCCCGAGGTGGACGCGGTGGTGCCCGACGAGCGCCTGCTCGATCCGATCGAGCCGATCGATCCCGACGGGCTGGTCGACGAATTCCTGACGCACGAGGCGCGTCCGCGCGTGATCGGCCGCCTGGGCATGGCGATCCTGCTGCTGGTGGTGCTGGCGGGCCTGGCCTTTGCATGGCGCTATACGCCGCTGCGCGAATGGGCCGACTTCCGCCGCGTGCTCGATGTGGTCGAGCAGATCCGCGACATGCCGATGGCGCCGCTGGCGATGCTCGGCGCCTATGTGGCCGCGGGGCTGGTGATGGTGCCGGTGACGCTGCTGATCGTGGTCACGGTGATCGTGTTCGGCCCGGTCAAGGGCGCGCTGTGTGCGCTCGGCGGCGTGGTGCTCAGCGCGGCCACCGGCTACGGCATCGGCCGCTTCGTGGGCCGCGACGCGGTGCGGCGCTATGGCGGCAAGCGGCTGAACGCGCTGAGCCAGCAGGTCGGCCAGCACGGCTTGCTGGCGATGGTGGTGCTGCGGCTGGTGCCGGTCGCGCCGTTCACGCTGGTCAATCTGGTGGTGGGGGCTTCGCGCATCCGCTTTCGCGACTGCCTGCTCGGCACGCTGATCGGCATGACGCCGGGCATCGTGATCTCCGCCTCGCTGGTCGACCGCATCGCCGCGGTGGCGCGCAATCCGAACCCGCTGACGGTGGCATTGCTGCTGCTGGTGCTGCTGGTCCCGCTCAGCGTGCTGTGGCTGCTGCGGCGGCGCCGGCGTGCGGATGCGGCCCAGGCGGCGCAGGCCGCCAGGGAGGCCCAGGTCGCGCAGGCGATGCAGCCGGCGCAGACCACCCAGGCGGTGCACCGCGCCGCCATCGGCGAATCTCGCCATGGAGGGCATGCATGAGTCGGATCTATCCATTCCCCGCCGGCAACGTCGCGGAACCGGCCCAGCAGACACCGAGGGAAGCGGCGGCCGCCGCCGCGTCCGCGCAATTCGTGGTCGCGAGCTACAACATCCATGGCGGCATCGGCGTGGACGGGCGTTTTCTGCCGAAGCGGATCGCCGGCGTGATCTCGGAACTGCAGGCCGACATCGTCGCGCTGCAGGAAGTCGAATCGCGCAGCACCGGCTTCGACATGCTGGCCTATCTGCGCGACGAGACCGGCTATCACGCGATTCCGGGGCCGACGCTGATCCGGCATGACGGCGAATATGGCAACGCGCTGTTGACTCGCTTCCCGCCGAGTCGGGTCCGGCAGATCGACCTGAGCGTGGGCCGCCACGAACCGCGCGGCGCGATCGACGCGACGCTGAGCTGTCCCGACGGCCTGCATGCCGCCCCGCTGCGGGTGATCGCCACCCATCTGGGGCTGTGGCCCGGCGAGCGGCGCATGCAGGTGCGCAGGCTGTTGAGCTCGCTGGCCGAGCACCCCGGCGTGCCTACCGTGCTGCTGGGCGACGTCAACGAATGGTTCCTGTGGGGACGGCCGCTGCGCTGGCTGCATGCCTACTTCGACGGTGCCCCGCATGTGCCGACCTTCCCGTCGCGGATGCCGGTGCTGGCGCTCGATCGGCTGTGGTGCTGTCCGCGTTCGGTGCTGGCCTCGGTGTCGAGCCATCGCAGCCCGCTGGCGCGGATCGCCTCGGACCATCTTCCGCTGCTGGCGCGGCTGCATGCCCGGCCGGCCGTGCCGGCGGCACCGTCTTCCGTGGAGGTTGCGGCCGAGGAAGCCGATCTGGCCAGACAGGCCGATCAGCCGTCGCGATAGGCGTCCAGGCGGTTGTACAGGGTTTTGAGGCTGATGCCGAGCGCCTGCGCGGCGCGCCGCTTGTCGCCGTCGAAGCGGGCCAGCGTGGCGAGGATCAGGCCGCGCTGCGCATCGGCCAGCGTGGTGCCGATCCGCACGTTCAGCACGCCGTCGGCCGCGGTGGGCAGCGGCGGCTGCGAGGCGATATTCGGGTTCGGCAGTTCGATCACGCGGTCGGCCAGGATGAAGGCGCGATAGACCGTGTTGCGCAGCTCGCGCACGTTGCCGGGCCAGCCGTACTGGCACAGGCGTTCCAGCGCGCTGGCCGAGAACACCTTGTCGGTGCCTTCGGCCGCGTTCAGCTCGGCCAGGAAGTGCCTGGCCAGCGGAACGATGTCCTCGCGCCGCTCCCGCAGCGGCGGGATATGCAGCGGTACCACGGCGAGCCGGTACAGCAGGTCTTCGCGCAGCACGCCGCTGCGCACGGCCTCGAGCGGATCGCGGTTGGTCGCCGAGACGATGCGCACGTCGCAGACCACCTGGGCATCGCCGCCGACGCGATGGAAGGTGCGTGTCTCCAGCACCCGCAGCAGCTTGATCTGCATGTCGGGCGCCATTTCGGTGACTTCGTCCAGGAACAGCGTGCCACCGTGTGCCTGCTCGAAATAACCGGCCTTCTGCTGCATCGCGCCGGTGAATCCGCCCTTTTCGTGGCCGAACAGTTCCGATTCGATCAGGGTCGGGGCGATCGCGCCGCAGTTGACGGCGACGAAGGGCTTGCCGCGCCGGTTACTGCGCTCATGTATCGCGCGGGCCACCAATTCCTTGCCGGTGCCGCTTTCACCGACGGCCAGCATCGGCACATCGGTGGCCGCGACCCGGGGGATCTGCTCGAGCAGCCGGCGCATCGACGGCGAGGTGCTGCGCCATAGCAGCGCAAAGTCGTCGCGCGCCGGCCCATGGCCGCCCTCCTCGCGTGGGTGGTCCCGCGCGGGTTCCCGATGGCGGGAGCGCGTCGTGTCCGGCAGATCGTTCGAGGTGCTGGTCGACATGTAGCGAAAGGCGGAGCGGAAATAGAGGCAGGCGGTCGGCGGACGGTGGACGCGAGCGGCAGGCAGCGCGGTCCACGGCTTGGCGAGAGCCGCATTGCGGTTCGCGTAACGCAATGCTAGCTGGCGATCGGGCCGGCTACCATTGCTGTTTGTCCGACAAGCCGGTCCGGCACGGCCGGCGGCCGATGTCAGACTAACACCGGTATGGCGGCGCTTGCCGCTTGCATAGAATGGGGTCTATTCAGGGCAGCAACGCCCGCCGCGGCAACCGCCACGGCGCCTGTCTCATTTCCACCATTCCGGTCAAGGGTTTCAGCGGCCGGCATCAGTCAAGCCTATGCCTCACATCCTTATCGTCGACGACGACGAGAACACCTGTGCAGCGCTGGCCGAGATCGCCGCTGCGGAGGGCTTCACCGCGGCTACCGCGGGCGACCTGCGCGAAGCATGCCTGCAAATCGGCTGGCAGATGCCCGATGCGGTGCTGGCCGACCTGAAGCTGCCCGACGGCGACGGCAAGGATCTGTTCAACGAGGTCGGTTCGGCCGGCGTCGACATCATCCTGATGACCGGCTACGCCAGCGTCGAGAGCGCGGTCGAAGCGCTGCGCCTGGGCGCCACCGACTATCTGGTCAAGCCGATCAATGTGGCGCGCCTGCAGACGGTGCTCAAGCGCATCGCCACCACGGGCGACTTGAAGGCCGAAGTGCGCTCGCTGCGCGGCGAGCTGCGCCGTTACGGGCGGTTTGGCCGGCTGCTGGGCAGTTCGGAGGCGATGCAGGCGGTCTATGACCAGATCAGCAAGGTCGCCCCTACCGAAGCCACGGTGTTGCTGGTTGGCGAGAGCGGTACCGGCAAGGAGCTCGCGGCGCAAACGGTGCACGAGCTGTCGCCGCGCCGGCGCCAGCCCTTCCTCGCCGTCAACTGCGGCGCGATCTCGCCGAACCTGATCGAGTCCGAGATGTTCGGCCACGAGCGCGGCAGCTTCACCGGGGCGGAGCGCCAGCACAAGGGCTACTTCGAGCGCGCAGCCGGCGGCACGCTGTTCCTCGATGAAATCACCGAGATGCCGATCGAGCTGCAGGTCAAGCTGCTGCGCGTGCTCGAGGCCGGCACCTTCATGCGTGTAGGGACCAACCGCGAACTGCGCGCCGACGTGCGCGTGGTGGCCGCGACCAACCGCAATCCCGAGGAGGCCGTCGCCGAGGGCAAGCTGCGTGCGGACCTGTATCACCGCCTCAACGTATTCCCGATCGAACTGCCGCCGCTGCGCACCCGCGGCGACGATGTGGTGCAGCTGGCCGGGGCCTTCCTCGATCAGCTGAACGCGGAGCACGGCACGCAGCGCCGCTTCGGCCCCGAGGTGCTGGCCAATCTGCGGCTGCATTCCTGGCCGGGCAATGTGCGCGAGCTGCGCAACTTCGTGCAGCGGGCCTTCATCATGGCGGAGGATGACGTTATCGCGGAATCGCCGGTGCCGCTGCAGGCCGCGGCCGCGCAGGTGCCCGCGACTGCGATCGTCACGGTGCCGGTCGGCATGTCGCTGGCCGATGCCGACCGCGAGCTGATCTTCGCCACGCTGGAGCAGTGCGCCGGCGTCAAGAAGCACGCCGCCGAAATACTGGGCATCAGCCTGAAGACGCTGTACAACCGGCTCGAGGAATACGCCGCCGGCGGCAAGCTGCCGGAGTCGTTCAAGACCTCCGGCAATGGCACCAACAATGGAGCCAGCAGCGGCGCCGGCAGCGGCGGCGCCCACGAGCGCCCGCCTGCCACCAGCTGACGCCACGCGAGACTGTCCTGCCCACCCACCACCGCCGACACCTCGGGCTGGCCCGAGGTATGCTTCGGCTCGGAAATCCGTCCCGCCGCAATGGCGCGGCGACTCTGAGATGACCCAAACATTCATGTCCAAGCGACCTCTTCCCTCCAGCCGCGCCGATGCGCAGAACGGTGGCCAATCCGGCGGGGCGAGCACAGAGCACTGGGTGCCGGCAACCGTCGATGCGACCTCCGAAGTGACGACGCTGATCGACCAGGTCTCGCACGATCTGCGCTCGGCGCTGAACGGCGTCCAGAGCTGGGCCTACGTGCTGGACCACTCGCTGGACGCGCCGAGCGCGCCGGTGCAACGTGCGCTGGCGGGGTTGCGTACGGCCATGCAGCAGCAGGTCACGCTGATCCAGCATATGGAAGAGGCGGTGCGGCTGTTGGCGGACCAGACCGAGCCGCAATGGGAAGCGATCGATCTGGCGGCCGCGATCGCGCAGGCGATGGACTCGGTCAAACCGATCGCCGAATCGCGCCGCGTCACGCTGGCCGATGTGCTCGTGCACGACGGCGACGGCGGCCGTGGCGATGCCCTCGTGCAGGCCGATCCGCGCCGGCTCGAGCCGATGTTGCGCCATCTGGTGCTGCATTGCCTGAAGCAGGCGCGTAATGGCGACACCATCGATGCGCATCTCGAACCGGCGGACGAGCATGTGAAGCTGCGCCTGACCGAAAGCCGTGCGACGTCCGATCGCGTCAGGGAGCGTCTGTCCGTGCTGTCCGAGTTCTTCCGGCGCGATGTCGGCAACGCCGGTGCCGCGCCGGCGCGGCAGAGTTCGGCGCTGCTGCTGGCGCGCCGCATGGCGGAGCTGCATGGCGCCACGCTGGGCGCGGAGCCGTCCACGCAATGCGAGCAGGACGGCGAGAGCGCCTGCATTGCGGTGACCTTTCCGCGCGTGCCGCCGGCCGCGGCTGCGGCAGGTCATGAGGCGCCTTCCACGCCGACTTCGGGGCCTTCCGCCGACGCCTGATACCACTTTTTTGTCGTTCTGTTTCGCGCTCTTCTCCGCCTGCTTCTCCGCCTGCCTTCTCCGCCCTCGGTTTCTCCCTCGTTTTCTCACTTTCACACCCGCCCGCCCGGCGCTGGCGACGCAAGTACTTTTTACGTGCGATGCACTTTGTGCAACGCCGAGTGCTGCCGTATGCGCCGCTTGCGGGCCGGTCCCGGCATCTTCTCTTCTGGCCCGTCGCTTGCATCTGTTTCGCTATTCCAATTCGAGCAGGAGCCGATGATGCAGAAGGCCAAGACCGCGACCTCATCCGCCCACGGATCCGCCGCCAAGTCCGCTTCCGCCAGCGCGGCGAAGCCGGACAAGGCAAAGGCCGCGCAGCAGGACGACGAAAAGCAGAGCAGCGCGTGCACGTATCAGCAGGCGGTCGACGAATCGGTGGAGATGACCTTCCCGGCCAGCGATCCGATTTCACCGAGCGCCGCCATGCACGCCGAGAAGCAGACCAGCACCGACGTGGACGACACCGACTGGGAGATCGAACCGGGCAGCGCGCATCAACCCGAGGGCGCGCGTCCCGCGGCGGAGCGCAAGGGCGCTGCGGCCAAGGATGGTGAGACGGTTTCAGGCGACAAGGCGGGAAGCGGTAAAGCTCCGGGGACGAAGACCGGCTCCAGGTCCACGTCCAAGGCCAAGTCCTGAGGCCGGCCTGGCTGGCGTCGCGACCGACGAACGCCATGCCGAATTCGATTGCCGATCCATCGCTCGCCAAGCGGGTGTCTGCCAACCGATTCGAAGGAGCCAGCATGTCGCTGATCATCGCCGGACGCTTTGATACGTTCGCCCAGGCCGAGGCGGCGGCGGGCCAGTTGTTTGCCCGCGGGTTCGCCGAGGACGACGTGACACTGTTCTTCGTCAACCCCCCCGGGCAGCATGGGCGCTTCCCGCTCGGCGGCGACGTGGCGGTCGATGCGGGGACCCGCAAGGCCGGCGCCGGCGCCGGCCGCGGCATCGTGCTCGGTGCCATCGCCGGTGCCGTGATCGGCGCGGTGGCGCTGGCATTGATGCAGGCGTCCGTGCTGGTGCTGGCGCTGGCCACGGGGCTGGGCGCCTATCTGGGCTCGCTGGTGGGCGCGCTGTCGATGACACGCGATCCCGACCGGGTATCGAACGCGCCCGATCCCGATCGCCAGGTCAAGACCGAGCGCGATGCCGGCGTGCTGCTGGCCGTGCATGTCAATCCCGATACGCGCGAGACGGCCGCCGAGGTATTGCGCCAGGCCGGCGCCAAGGACGTCGAACGCGCCTACGGGCGCTGGAGCGAAGGCCGCTGGGTCGATTTCGACCCGCTGGCGCCGCCGGTGCCTGCCAGCCGACCGTGACGCGTGCCGCGGCAAGGCGTGCCGCAGCCGCACGATTCTGACGGTCGGGCCGCAGCGATCAGGGGCGCGAGGGCGCCATTGTGTCAAACCGAGAACCGAAGCAGGAGTCGCCAATGAACCCACTGGACAGAGACCCGCGCGATCCGCGAGACATCAGAGATCCCCGCGATCCGCGCGACCCCCGCGATCCCCGTGATCTGCGCGATCCGGCCGCGGCACGCGCGCCCGCCGGCGCGACCATCGTCGGCGATGTCGACACCAATGCGAGCGGGCCCGGCCCCTTCGTGATGGCCGCCGATACGCTCGAAGGCAACAGCGTGATCGGACCTGCCGGCGAGGACCTCGGCACGATCGACCACATCATGCTCGACGTGCAGGGCGGCCGCGTCGCCTATGCGGTGCTGTCCTTCGGCGGCTTCCTCGGCATCGGCGAGAAGCTGTTCGCGGTGCCGTGGTCGGCGCTGACGCTCGATACCCGGCGCAAGTGTTTCGTGCTGGGGGTCGACAAGGACAAGCTCAAGGCCGCGCCCGGCTTCGACAAGGATCACTGGCCGGCGATGGCGGACCCGCAATGGGCCACCAGCATCCACCAGTACTACGGGACCTCGCCGTACTGGAAGGAGGATTCGTACGATCCGTGGGCCTGACGAAGTCGACGAACCATCGTGCCGTTCCCGCGAAAGCGGGAATCCGGCGTCTTCCGGTATTCGTCGAAAGCCACTGGGACCCCGGGTTCGCGGGGACGACAGCGTATGGGTTGAAAGGAAGCGTTCTCGCGCTATGCCCGCTTGCGCTGCGGGCTGCGCGATCCGCTGTCGGCGGCGGCACGCTTGGCCGTGGTTTTCTTGCTTGACGCCGAAGCCTTGCCGGACTTGGCCGCGCTCTTGCGGCTGCTCGCCGGCTTGGCCTCCTTGCTGTCCTTCGACTGCGCTCGTGAGGTCGATTTGCGAGCGGACTTGCCGGCACGCGTGGTGCGCTTGCGCGGTGCCTCGCGCGGTGCATCCTCGTCTTCCTGCTCGTCCGCTTCCTCGCCTTGCGCAGCGTCGCCAGCCTGCTCGCCGCGCGCACCGCCGCGACCGCCGCGGCGTTTGATGCTCTCCTTGAGCAGCGCCATCATGTCGATCACCTCGGCGGACTTGCGCGGCTCCTCGCCGCCCGTCTCGGCCGGCGTCAACAAGTGCGTCTTGCCTTCGGCGATCTTCCCCTCGATGCGCTCCATCAGGTCGTCGCGATAGGTATCGCGATAGGTCTCGGGGTTCCAGTCCTCCTGCATGTCCTCGACCAGCCGGGTCGCCATCTCGATCTCGCGCGGGCTGACGCCCTGCTGCTTGCTGCCGCTCTTGGGCAGCTTCAGTTCGTCCATCGGCAGCACTTCCTCGGCCCAGCGCATGGTGTTGAGCACCAGCGCGTCGCCCAGCACCAGCACCGCCGCCAGATGCTGACGGTTGTGGATCACCACCAGGGCCAGCGCCGCGCGCCCGGTGCGGCGCAGCGTCTCGCGCAGCAACGCGTAACCCTTTTCGCCGCGCCGGTCCGGCTCGAGATAGTAGGGCGTCTCGAAGTAGTACGGCGGGATCTGGTCGGCCTGCACGAAGCTGACGATATCGACGGTCTGCGTCGCCTCGACATTGGCTTGCCGGAAGTCCTCCGGCGACAGCAGCACGTATTCGCCCTTCTCGTACTGGTAGCCCTTGACGATATGGTCCTTGTCGACCGGCTTGCCGGTCTTCTTGTTGATGCGCTGATAGCCGACCGGCGCCATGTCGCGCTCGTCGAGCCAGTCGAAGTCGAGCGCGTTGTCGCGCGCGGCCGCCTTCAGCACGACCGGGATGTTGACCAGGCCGAAGGAAATGGCGCCTTTCCAGATGATGCGGGGCACAGAGGAACTCCGGGTCTTGAGTCGTGAGGCGTGGGCGGACGCGAACCCTCAGGCGCGCTGCGGCGGGGGCGGCGGCACGTCGCCCGGCGGCGGGTCGATGACCGGCTCGTGCGGATCGATCGGCGGCACCTCGGGTTCGGGCGTGGTGGGCGGCTGGTCCGGGGTTTGATCCGGTTCTGGCGTGGTATGCATCCTTTTCTCCATCGAAGAGGTGGGACGGGAAGACGCCGGACCGGTGCCCGCGCTGCCCTCGACCGGATGCCCCAATGGCGAATGCAGGGGCGGCGGCGTATCCGCGCCAACATGGGTCGCGGCGCGGCCATCGGTGCGGCCATCGGTGCGGCCATCGGGGCGGCATTCGTCGAGCAGGCGCGACAGCACCTCCAGATCGACCGGCTTGGTCAGGTGGTCGTCGAAACCGGCCGCCTGCGTGCGCAGCTTGTCGCCGGGCTGGCCGTAGCCGGTCAGCGCCACCACCTTCATCGCCTGCAGTTCCGGTATCGCACGCAGCCGCTGCGCGATCTCGAAGCCGTCCATGCCCGGCATGCCAAGATCGAGCAGCACCAGCTCGGGTTTGTACTTGACCGCGCGCACGATCGCGGCGGCGCCGTCGAGCGCGGTGATCACGGTATGGCCCAGCGCTTCGAGCGTCATCGCCATCGCCTCGAGCGCGTCGACGTTGTCGTCGACCACCATCACCGTGCGCGGCTTGCCGGCCGGCGCCTGCCGTCCGCCCAGCGTCGGCTGCCAGCTGCGCCACGGCTGCACCGGCAGCTGCACGATGAAGCTGCTGCCATGGCCAGGGCCGTTGCTCTGCACCGACAGCCGGCCGCCGTGCATGCTGACCAGTCGATGGACCAGCGACAGGCCGATGCCGGGGCCATTGCCGCCGGCCACGGCGATATTGCCGTTGGCGCCGTCGCGCTCGAAGGTCTCGCGCAGTCCTTGCAGCCGTTCGGCCGACAGCCCGGTCCCGTTGTCGGTGATCCTGATGGTCACGGTGCCTTGATCCGCCTGCGCCTCGATCGACAGCAGGCCATCGGGCGGGGTGTACTTGGCCGCGTTGTTCAGCAGGTTGCCGAAGATCTGCGTCAGTCGCACCAGGTCGCCGCGCACCGGCATCGGCCCTTCGGGCACCGACAGGCGCAGCTGATGATTGCGCGACTCGATCAGCGGGCGGACGGTCTCCACCGCGGTATTGAGCGCGGAACGCAGCTCGACCAGGTCGTCGCGCAGCGTGATGGTGCCGCGCGTGAAGCGCGAGATGTCGAGCAGGTCGTCGACCAGCCGGGTCAGGTGATAGAGCTGGCGGGCGATGATGTCGCGCGCCTTGAAGCTGTCCTCGCGCGAGGGCGCGCAGTGCATCAGCAGATCGGCGGCGCTGCGCATCGGCGCCAGCGGGTTGCGCAGTTCGTGCACCAGCATCGCCAGGAAATCGTCCTTGCGGCGTTCTTCCTCGCGCAGCATCTTCTCGGCGCGCTTCTGCTGCGTGATGTCCTCGCATACGCCGACCACGCGGTAGAACTCGCCGCTGGCGTTGTTGACGGGGAAGGCGCGCGCGCGCACGTCGCGCATCTGGCCGTCGGCATGGACCAGCGCGAACTCGAGATCCATATGGCCGTCGCGCAGCATCGCCTCGCAGGCTGCCTGCACGCGCTCGCGATCGGACTCGGCGACCCAGCCGAAGCAGGTGCTGCCGTGCTGATGCAGGTCTTCCACCGGGCGGCCCGTCAGCGTGACGAAGGCCGGGCCGACGAACAGGAACTTGCGCTCCTGCGGATCGAAGATCCACAGCACGTCGGAAAGATTGTCGGCGAGCTGGCGGAACAGGAACTCGTTGTCGCGCAGCGCCTGCGAGGTCCGGTGGTAGGCCTCCTCGGCCCGCCGGAGCCGCAGCAGCGCCTTGACGCTGGACACCAGCTCCTCCGGCTCGACCGGCTCCACCAGATAGCTGTCGGCGCCGTGGTCCAGCGCCTCGACCCGGTAGCGCGGGTCGCTGGCAGAGCTCGACGTATGCAGGATCAGCGTGCGGCAGCTTTGCGGGTCGTCCTTGATGATGCGGCAGACGTCGAGTCCGTCGATGTCCGGCAGCTTCAGGTCCAGCAGCACCAGGTCCGGCGCATAGCGGCGCACCAGCGACAGCGCCGACTCCCCGGTCGACGCTTCCAGCACGGCGTAGCCCGCGCGGCGCAGGATGCGGCTCTTGATGTAGCGGGAGCCCTCGTTGTCGTCGACCACCAGCACCAGGGGCCGGTTGTCCCGGGAATCGGACGACGTTCTTGTTTCGATCGGACTCATGCTGTCCTCGCCATGGGCAGGCATGCGGGGTGACAACGGGGCGGCTGGTCGGTTTTTGCGTTCCGCGCGACGCTGCCGCCGACGCGTTTTGTAATATTTACCAATCTAGCTCTCCAACGCTTGTAGTTGATGCAAAGGCACTTTTGGCCGCAAATCGGCCGCATGAAGTGGCTTCAGCGACGCTGCGCTTCGCCGGAGTGGGCCTCCGCGCTGGGCGAGGTGCCACCGTGCGGGCCGCTGGGCCGGACCTCGGCTGCCTTCTGGGAGACGTCGCCGGGCTGCGTGGTGCCGGACGGCTGTGCGCCCTTGCCAAAGCGGGCGGCGATCTGGTCCTGGACGCGCGTCAGCGCTTCCGCCTGCTGTTTGGCGGCTTCAGCCTCCTTGGCTTTGCGTTCGTCCGCGGCGCGCTGCTGTTCGGCGCTGGGGGCCGGCAGGCGTGCCTGGGCGGGCGCCCATACGAGCGCCGTCATCAGCGCCAGGGCGGCATAGTGGGCAATGCGGATCGTGGTCCGAGGGGTTGTCATGGTGGCTCCCGGTTCGTGCTTGCGACATGGTTCCGTCAGGCGTCGGCGCTCGACTGCGCGGACGCATGTGTCCGAAGTGGCAAGAACCATGCCCTCGTTTGTCCGACACGGATTGGCCGCATGATGCACTGCGGGGGGCAGCACGGCGGCAGGCGGGCCGTTCGCGCGCCTTCAGCCGTTGCCCAGGCGCCGGATTGCCGCAGTCAGCGTCTGCCGCGTGCTGCCGTAGTCGGCCCAGGGATCGGCGTGCTCGGTCTCTTCGATGCGCGTCAGCGCGTTGGCGATGGTCCACTGCGCGCCGGAGCGCAGCGACGGCAGTTCGTCCCAGCTGCACGGGATCGATACGCCCAGGCCAGGGCGGGCGCGCGCCGAGAAGGCGGCCACCGTGGTGGCGCCGCGCCCGTTGCGCAGGTAGTCGATGAAAATTTTGCCGACGCGGTTGCGCGGACCGCTCTTGGAGACGAAGCGCTGCGGGATGGTTTTCGCCATATGGACGACCAGCTGCTGGGCGAAGTCCTTGACTTCGTCCCAGCCGAGCCGGCGCGCGATCGGGACTACCACGTGCAGGCCCTTGCCGCCGCTGGTCTTCAGGAAGGCCGTCAGCTCGAGTTCGTCGAGCATGCCCTTGGTCAGCGCGGCGGCCTCGACGACATGCTTCCAGGGCACGCCCTCGCCGGGGTCCAGGTCGAAGATCACCCGATCGGGCTTCTCGATCTGGCGCTTGTCCGCGTTCCAGGTGTGGAACTCGATCACGTTGAGCTGCGCCGCGGCCACGATGCCGGTCTCGCTGGCGACCTCGATCATCGGCGGGTGGCCCGGCCACAGCGACGGATCGAGCCGATTGACGCCGGCGATCTTGAAGGTCTCGGCATGCTTCTGGAAGAACAGCTCGCCGCCGACCCCGGACGGGCCGCGCAGGACCGCCAGCGGCCGGCCGCGCAATTCCGGCAGCATGCGCGGCGCGACCGCTTCGTAGTAGCGCACCAGATCGCCCTTGGTGGCGCCGGTCGACGGATCGATGACGCGGTCGGCATGGCTGACGCGGACGTTGCCGATCTGCTGGCGGCCGGACGAGGACTTCGTCCCGGCGGCGGGCCTGGAGGGCGTCGACGTATCGGCCGTATCCGCCATATCCGCCATATCCGCCATATCCGCCTGGTCGGACTTGACCGCCTTTTTTCCCGTCTTCGCCGGCTTGTCTGCCGCCTCGTCCTTCGCCTTGCGCGCCGACGCTGCCGATGCCGCCCGGCCCACGCTCTTCCCCGGTGCGGGCATCGCCTTCTCCTTGCCGATCGCGCTGGCGCTCTTGTCCGATCGCAAGCCATGGAACACCGCATGGCGGATCAGGCCGTCGCGCGTCCACGAGGCGAACGACACCTCGGCCACCGCCTTGGGCCGAACCCAGATGCCCTTCACCCCCTTGGCGATCGCCGGCATCCGGTCGAACGGCGAAGCATCGGCGCGCAAGGCGTCGAGCTTGGCCCGTATCGTATCGAGCGTCTGCGTATCGAAGCCGGTGCCGACCTTGCCGGCATAGACCAGCCGGCCGGCTTCGTCATGAATGCCGAGCAGCAGGGCGCCCAGGCCATTGCGCGTGCCCTTGGGTTCGGTGAAGCCGCCGATCACGAACTCCTGCCGTTCGCTGCATTTGAGCTTGATCCAGCTTGGCGAGCGCGCCGAGGCATAGGGCGCATCGACGCGCTTGCCGATCAGCCCCTCGAGCCGCAGCCGGCAGGCCGCGCTGAGGATTTCCTCGGGGCCGGCCTCGAAGCTCTCGCTGAAGCGCAGATGCGCCGAGACGTTGTGTTCGTCGAACACCCGTCGCAGCAGGTCGCGCCGCTCGACCAGCGCGACCTGCCGCAGATCGTGGCCGGCAAAGTAGGGGACGTCGAACACGAAGAACTGGATCGCCTCGGTGCGGTCGCTGTCGAAGGCGTTCTGCAGCGCCTGGAAATCGGTGCTGCCGTCCTTGTCGACGATGACGATTTCGCCGTCGAGCCAGGCCGACGGCAGATTCAGCGTACCGAGCTCGCGCGCCAGCGTCTTGAGCTTGGACGTCCAGTCGTGGCCGTTGCGGGTGAACAGCTTGACGTCGCCGCCCTCGATGCGGGCCAGCACACGGTAGCCGTCGAACTTGACCTCGTAGACCCAGTTCTGCGCATCGGCGGGCGGCCCTTGCACCAGCGTCGCCAGTTGCGGCGCCAGCGTCAGCGGCAAGGCGGCGGCCCGCGCGCCGGCCGGCAGTCTGATTGCGTTGGCCGCGGACTGTTTCCTGCCGCCGGTCTTGCCGCTGTCCGCCGATTTGCGCGAGGCGGCCTTGGTCGCGGCCTTGGTCGCGGTCTTCGTCGCGGTCTTCGTCGCGGCCTTGGTCGCATTCTTCGCCGCCGTCTTTCCCGCCGTCTTCGTCCCGGTCTTCGACGATGCCTTGCGCGCGGCCTTGCCATCCGGGCCCAGCGCGCCGCCGCCGAGCACGCTGTCGGGCATGGCCTCGGTGATATCGAACTGCGCCGCCGGCCGCGCCGCGTCGTCACGCTCCTTGATCAGCAACCACGGTTCCTGCCGCTCGTCCCGGCTGCGCATGCGCACCAGCGTCCAGCCGCCATGCAGCTTCTCGCCATGCAGTTCGAACTTGAGCTTGCCGTCGCGATAGCCCTGATGCGGATCGCCGATCGGCACCCAGGTCCCGCGGTCCCAGACGATCACGGTGCCCGCGCCGTACTGCTTCTCAGGGATCACCCCTTCGAAGTTCGCATACTCGAGCGGGTGGTCCTCGACGTGGACGCTCATCCGTTTGTCGGCCGGGTCCAGGCTCGGACCCTTCGGAATGGCCCAGCTCTTGAGCGTGCCGTCGAGCTCCAGACGGAAGTCGTAGTGCAGGCGGCGCGCCGCATGCTTCTGCACGACGAACGACAGGCCCTTGCCGGCTTTCGCGGCGGCGCGCCTGGCCACCGCACCCCCGGCGGGTTCCGCCGTCGTGCCGAAGTCGCGCATGGTGCGATAGCGCTGCAGCGGGTCGGGGCTGGCGCCACGCGCGGCGCGCGGGGTCGACCGTGTGGCCGGGCCTTTGGCCTCGGCTGCGGCGTTCTTCTTGCCGGTTCGCTTCGTTGCGGCCTTGGCCGGCTGCTTCGCTGCTCGCTTTGTCGCCATTGCGGCCACTCCTCGATCGGGACACGCGAGATTGCGTGGCCTCGGGTCCTGCGCGTGAAGCGCGGCACCTCCATTCGCTGTCACTTCGTTTGCCGTCACTTCCGCTTATAGGCAATCGGAATGCGGCGATCCATCGGCCACCGTCCTACATCCGGCAGCGGCCCGGCGCGATCCCGACGTGTCGCGATGGCGGTGGGCGTCAGGTTCGCATCCGCAGCTGGCCACGCAGGTCGCCGGCTATGCGCGGTGCCGCACAGACGTCGCCGTGCACATCCTGCATGGCCGAGTAAAAAGTACGAGCGCGACGCATGGCGCAGCGGTGTCTCATGGTGTGGCAGCGTTTTGCCGCAGCGCGGCGGCCAGCGGATGCCGCGTGCCCTTGCGCGACCGAGGCGCGCGGCAGAGCCGGCCTGCAGGATGCGCCGGCGCTGGTGTTCTGGCATGCGTTTCGCGTCGTTGGCGGCGTAGGCCGGGTCCTGCGCGGGGGCATCGTCGTGCCGGCGCACAACGAGCCGTTGCAATGCGGTGCCAGCAGGACCTGTTCATGAACCCGCCTGGCATCGTCGCCGGCGTGCCGGCCACTGCGGGCGCCATCGCGGCATGCATGGGCCAGTCTCAGGAGTGAACAACATGACGAAACACCACCTAGTACGTTCGGCCCTCGCCGCGCTGGCGTTGACCGGTTCCTGCGTGGCACTGGCCCAGGTGCCGGGCGACCGCGGCACTGCCACCGGCACCGCGCCGGGTATGGCACCGGCAGGCCAATACGATCCCGCCAACCCGGCGGCGGCGGGCACGCGCGATCCGTACAGCAGCGGGGCGCGCGTTGGCGACAAGTTCGATCCGTACACGCAGGGCACCAACCAGCCGACGCAGCAGTACCTGGCGCCTGCGGGCACACAGCCGATGCCGATGGGCGGCAGCTACGACGCCCGCATGGAGAACCACGACACGCACTATCACGACCTGTCGACGCTGGGATCGCGCGTGGGCAAGCGCAGCCAGTTCCTCGACGGAGACTGATCGGCAGGCTGCATGGCATACCGTACCGGGGACAGCAAAGAGCGCGACGGGAGCCGTCGCGCTCTTCTCGTTTCAGCCAAGTCGTCGTCGCATCGACGATGTCGGATCGATGTCTTGCTATCGCAGCGGCGGAAACACATACCACGAGCCGTCGCGATGACGGAAGAACACGATCGACAGCCGTTTTCCAGCGCGTTCGAAGCCGATGCACGCATAAGGCACGCGGCGGCTGCCGGTATGTCCGAAATGCGTGACCCGGCAACGGTGGTTGCCCGACAGCGGCAGCCATTTTTGCGCGGCCTCGCGCAGGGATGTCGTCTTGCCTTGCATCGCTCGCTCCCCTGATGTTGAAGACGCGATGCCGCGCTCGTGGATGCGGCGAGGCGGTGCGATCTCGCGTTCTTGCCTATCAGCGTAGAGGCGGCCGCGCCTGCGGCACGTCGGCTTGACGCGCAGCGGGGCCTCGGCATTCGGCGGATTGCGTTGTCAGCGAATGACCACAGCGACGCGGCGACGATTTTTCACGCGTAGTAAGAAGGGGACAAGGAAGGAGAAGAAAAAGGGGCGCTCGCGCGCCCCTCAGCATGCAGACTCGGTCGTCCCCGCGCATGCGCGGGACCCAGTGGCTTTCCAATGTCGCTGGATTCCCGCGCTCACGGGAATGACGGTTGGCTGTCAACCGATAGTCGGCATTTACCGCTCGCGATTCTGGCCAGACTGGCCGCCCTGCGACGACTGCTGGCCGGGCTGGCCGGTAGTGCCGGACTGCTGTTGCTGCTGACCGCCGCTCTGGCCGCCCATGCCGCTCTGCTGACCGCTCTGCTTGCCGCCTTGCTGCTGCTGGCCTTGGCCGCTCTGGCCACCCATGCCGCCCTGCTGGCCGCTCTGGCCGCCGCTTTGCTGCGACTGGCCACCCATGCCACCCATGCCACCTTCGCTCTGGCCACCCATGCCGCCCTGCTGACCGCTCTGGCGACCGCCTTGCTGTTGCTGACCGCCCTGGCCGCCTTGGCCCATGCCGCCTTGCTGGCCGGTCTGGCCGCCGCTCTGCTGATGCTGCTGAGACGATTGGCCGCCCTGGCCCATGCCACCCTTCTCGGTACCGCCCTGCTGCGCCTGCGGTTGCTGTTGCTGTTTCATTGCTGGTCTCCATCAGCGGCGAAATGCCGCGCCTTGGTGCCGTGCAATGGGCGTGCCACCGCGCTGCAACATCGATCGACGTCTCGTGGCCTGACATGGCGCAACGCAGGTATGGCGTTTGCGTGTCGTCGAGAGTCAACATTCGCGCGCCGGCATGGCGCGCCATCATCACGGGAGGGCGTATGACCAAGCAACCCACGCATCCGGAACGCGAACCGCAGCAGGGCCAGGCAGAAGGGGCGCCACAGGGGGAGACGATCCGCGAACGTACCGCCCAGGGAACCAGCGAGGGGCCGGGACCGCTGGCCGGGAAGTCGCAGCCGGATCCCGGTACGTTGCCGCAGAAGGGCGGCGGCGAACCGATGCCCCGCCTGCCGCACGAGCGCGACGAATCGCATCAGAGCCAGCACACCGGCAGCCGGCCGGTGGGGCGGCAGGCGGCGCGCGATATCGAGCGCGGACTCGAGGAAACCGATCTGTACGGTTCGCGCGGGCGCCGCGGCGGCGCCGCCGCAGAGGACAACGACTGAACGCGCGGCGGCGGCTTCGGTCGCCGCTGCCGTGTTCGCGTCGCGGGGTCGCTCAATACGGCAGCGACAGCCGATGCCGGCTTTGCCAGTTCTCGACGTAGCGCTTGACCAGCCGCGCATCGCCGCGAATCAGGATGCCGTTCTCGGTGTTGCGCTCCTCGGCCGATTTGGTGAAGTTGAACGAACCGGTGAAGACCGCCTCGCCATCGAAGATCATCACCTTGTTGTGCGCGATGGCCGGGCGCGAGTCGATCGACACCTCGATGCCCTGGTGTTTCAGGAAGGTTGCGCTGGTATAGCGCTCCGACACCTGGCTCTTGTCGAGGATCACGCGCACATCGACGCCGCGCTTGCGCGCCTGCATCAGCGCCTCGGCGATCGGCTTGCTGGTGAACGAGTAGGCCTGCACCAGCACGCTGCGCCGCGCGTTGCGGATCGCGTCGACCAGCATGGCCTGGCAGCTTTCGCCATCGGGTGTGAAGCACAGCGCGTAATTGGCGCCATCGGCGAAGCTGCGCGCGCCGTCGGCAAGGGCGGTCGGCGCCTCGCCACTGCGCGGCAGGCTGCGAGCAGAGGCGGCGGGCGCCAGGATCGAAGAGGAAAGCAGGACGGACAACAGGGCGCCGGCAACGAGGGCGGGCGCGCGAAACACAAAGGGCATGAGACAGCGTGAATGCGTTGCCGCGGAGCGCGCCGCTCGCGGCAAACAGTAGCCAATCGGAAAACGAATCGAAATGGAAACGTTGCGAAGGCGGGGAAGTTAGCAGCGGGCGGACGCAAAGGCAAGGCGGTTGGAACGGGGCTGGACGGCTGCCTATGATGAAACTCGCGTCGTCGCACGCGACGACGCTCCGTTTTCCACACCCGGTGCCAGCGAGCTGGTGCCCAACCCTGGAGGCAAGCGATGTCCAATCACACCTACAAGCTGGTTGAAATCGTGGGCACTTCGCCCGACGGCACCGATGCCGCAATCCGCAGCGCGCTCGCCAAGGCGTCGGAGACCATCAAGAACATGGACTGGTTCGAGGTGGTCGAGATGCGCGGCCATATCCTCAACGGCCAGATCGCGCATTACCAGGTCACGCTGAAAGTCGGCTTCCGCGTCGAGTGAGCGTGCGCACGGTTGGCGCCCTCGCATGCCGCGGCGGCTGCCACCGTGGTCCCACGCTGTTCCTTCCGCTGTCCTCCCCGCCGCAGGGCCGCCGTCGAAGCGGTGCGCACCGCGCGCGACCGGCTCGATGCCATGCCTGCCCGTCCCGCCCCCGCCTTGACCCCGCCACGACACCGGTGTAACCTCTGCATTCGATGTTCATTCTGCGAATTGAAGTTCGTATAGCGAACACATTCAAAAACAAGAGTCCGCAACACGGACCATCGCTTGACTGCTAGGGCCTTTATGGGCGCCGCCACGGCGCGCCCGGAACCACGCCAGGCAGAACCCTCCGGAGACGACGCTTCCAGCGGCCGCCCGACACCATCGGGCGGCGGGCTCCGGCCGGTCCGGCCAGGCCTTCTCGACTGGAACGCAATTGATCAACAAGCTCTTCGACTCGGTGGAATCGGCGGTGGCCGACATCCATGACGGCGCGACCATCATGATCGGCGGCTTCGGCCTGGCCGGCATGCCGGCGCAACTCATCGATGCGCTGATCGCCCAGGGCGCGCGCGACCTGACCATCGTCAACAACAACGCCGGCAACGGCGAAACGGGCCTGGCGGCGCTGCTCAAGGCCAAGCGGGTGCGCAAGATCATTTGTTCGTTCCCGCGCCAGGTCGATTCCTACGTGTTCGATTCGCTGTATCACGCCGGCCAGATCGAGCTGGAGCTGGTGCCGCAGGGCAACCTGGCCGAACGCATCCGCGCCGCGGGCGCCGGCATCGGCGGCTTCTTCACCCGTACCGCCTACGGCACGCCGCTGGCCGAGGGCAAGGAAACCCGCATCATCGACGGCAAGGGCTATGTGTTCGAGACGCCGATCCACGCCGACTTCGCGCTGATCAAGGCCGACACCGCCGACCGCTGGGGCAACCTGACCTATCGCAAGACCGCGCGCAACTTCGGCCCCATCATGGCGATGGCGGCCAAATGCGCGATCGTGCAGGTCAGCCACGTGGTCGAACTGGGCGAACTGGACCCCGAGCACATCGTGACGCCGAGCCTGTTCGTCAAGCGCGTCGTCAAGGTCGACGCCAATGTCGCCAATGCCGCCTGACGCGCGAGCGCGCCCAACCCGCATCGAAGAGAGAAGCGATATGCAACGCCTGACCCGCGATCAGATGGCCGCCCGCGTGGCCCGAGACATTCCCGACGGTGCCGTGGTCAACCTCGGCATCGGACTGCCCACCCTGGTCGGCAACCATCTGCCGGCCGACCGCGAGATCCTGCTGCACAGCGAGAACGGCCTGCTCGGCATGGGCCCCGCGCCCGCGCCCGGCGAGGAGGACGGCGACCTGATCAACGCCGGCAAGCAGCCGGTCACCATCAAGCCCGGCGCCTCGTATTTCCATCACGCCGACTCGTTCGCGATGATGCGCGGCGGCCATCTGGACTATTGCGTGCTGGGCGCCTTCCAGGTGTCGGCGACCGGCGACCTGGCCAACTGGCACACCGGCGCGCCGGGCGCGATTCCGGCGGTCGGCGGCGCGATGGACCTGGCGATCGGCGCCAAGCAGGTGTTCGTCATGATGGAACACCTGACCAAGCAGGGCGAGAGCAAGGTCGTGCCCGAATGCACGTATCCTTTGACCGGCATCGGCTGCGTGACCCGCATCTACACCGATCTGGCCACCCTCGACGTGACCCCGGACGGCCTGGTCGCCCGCGACCTGGTCGAAGGCCTGTCGTTCGACGAACTGCAGCGCCTGACCGGCGTGCCGCTCAAGCAAGCGCACAGCGCCTGATGCCCGACCCGATGGCGACGGACCGGACTTCCCGATACCGCCGCCGCCACCACTGAAACCAAGGACGAGACAACCATGACCGAAGCCTTTATCTGCGACGCGATCCGCACCCCCATCGGCCGCTACGGCGGCAGCCTGTCCGCGGTGCGCGCGGACGACCTCGGCGCGGTGCCGCTGAAGGCGCTGATGGCGCGCCATCCGAATCTGGACTGGAGCGCCATCGACGACGTGATCTACGGCAACGCCAACCAGGCCGGCGAAGACAACCGCAACGTCGCGCGCATGTCATTGCTGCTGGCCGGCCTGCCGCAAAGCGTGCCGGGCGCCACCATCAACCGCCTGTGCGGTTCGGGCATGGACGCGACCGGCACCGCCGCCCGCGCGATCCGCGCCGGCGAAGCCGGGCTGATGATCGCCGGCGGCGTCGAAAGCATGAGCCGCGCCCCGTTCGTGATGGGCAAGGCCACCACCGCGTTCTCGCGCGATGCGCAGATCTTCGACACCACCATCGGCTGGCGCTTCATCAACCCGGCGATGCGCGCGGCCTACGGCGTGGACTCGATGCCCGAGACCGCCGAGAACGTCGCCACCGACTACAAGATCAGCCGGGAAGACCAGGACCTGATGGCGCTGCGCAGCCAGGAAAAGGCCTCGCGCGCGCAGGCCGACGGCACGCTGGCGCAGGAAATCACCGCGGTCACGATCCCGCAGAAGAAGGGCGATCCGATCGTCGTCGAGCGCGACGAGCATCCGCGCGCCACCAGCATGGAAGCGCTGGCCAAGCTCAAGGGCGTGGTGCGCCCGGACGGCACCGTGACCGCCGGCAACGCATCGGGCGTCAATGACGGCGCCTGCGCGCTGCTGCTGGCCAGCGAAGCGGCCGCGCGGCAGCACGGCCTGACGCCCAAGGCCCGCATCGTCGGCATGGCCACCGCCGGCGTGGCGCCGCGCGTGATGGGCATCGGCCCGGCGCCGGCCACGCAGAAGCTGCTCAAGCAGCTGGGCATGACGATGGACCAGATCGACGTGATCGAGCTGAACGAAGCGTTTGCCGCGCAAGGCCTGGCGGTGCTGCGCGAGCTCGGCGTCGCCGACGACGATGCGCGCGTCAACCCGAACGGCGGCGCGATCGCGCTGGGCCACCCGCTGGGCATGAGCGGCGCGCGCCTGGTCACCACCGCGATGTACCAGCTGCATCGCACTGGCGGCCGCTTTGCGCTGTGCACGATGTGCATCGGCGTGGGCCAGGGCATCGCGATGGTGATCGAGCGCGTCTGAGCGGCGCCCGCATCAGCCAGCGCCGAGCCGACGCTCAAGTTTTGCGGGGCGCCTGCCGTTGACCAGGGCAGGCGCCGACCCTCAGCGCTGCGACAGATTTCCCGACGCAGTTGGTGCGGCCGGGCCGACTGGCTCGCCGGTCCGCCGCACGCTTTCTTTGCGCCCGAATGCGCGCGGCGGTTGCAGCGCGGCGGTATTCGACGAATGTCCCGCTGCATTGCCCGCTCACATCGCGGCACTGAACGTGCGCTGCATTTCTGCTGAACCTTCGCAGTACCGGTCCCATACCGGCATGGAGTAATCGGATGTCTCTTCCCGTTGCCACGCTCGTCACCGGCGCCAGTTCCGGCATCGGCCGCGCCATCAGCGAAATGCTGCTGGCCGACGGCGTGACCCGCGTCGTCAATGTCGACTATGCCGCCCCGGGCTGGTCGCATCCCAACATGACGTTTTTCCAGGCGGACCTGACCGACGCCGCGGCAACCCGCGCGGCGGCCGCCGAGGTGACGTCGCGATTCGCCATCACGCGCCTGGTCAACAATGCCGGCGCGACGCGTCCCGGCACCGCGGATACCGCGACCGTCGAGGACCTCGATTACGTGGTGGGCCTGCACCTGCAGGCCAGTCTGCTGCTGACGCAGGCCTGCCTGCCGGCGATGCGCGCCGCGGGCTTCGGCCGCATTGTCAACATGGCCTCGCGCGCGGCGCTGGGCAAGCCCGAGCGCGTGGTGTACTCCGCCACCAAGGCCGGCATGGTCGGCATGACGCGCACGCTGGCGATGGAACTCGGCGGCGACGGCATCACCGTCAACGCGGTCGCGCCCGGTCCGATCGCCACCGAACTGTTTCGCCGCAGCAATCCGGAAGGCAGCGAGCAGACCAGGCGCATCCTGGCCAGCATCGCGGTCAAGCGCATGGGCACGCCCGAGGACGTGGCGCGGGCCACGCTGTTCTTTCTCTCTCCCGAAAACGGTTTCGTCACCGGACAGGTGCTGTACGTCTGTGGCGGTACCACGCTGGGCGTCGCACCGGTCTAGGCGCGGCCCCGTATTACAAGTCGTGGCCCGCATGGACGGCCACCGAGGAAACTCCCTGGAGCATACGATGAAGTTCAAGTCGCAACCGTCGCAGGCGCGTCGTCGCCTGCTGGCCGCCGGCGTCGCGCTGGCCACCACGTTCGCCGGCGTCTCCGGCGCTGCCTTCGCGGACACCTATCCGAGCAAGCCGATCACGATGATCGTGCCGTTCTCGGCCGGCGGCACCACCGACATCCTGGCTCGCATCGTCGGCCTGCAGCTGGGCAAGGCGCTCGGCCAGCCGGTGGTGATCGAAAACCGTCCGGGCGCGGGCGGCAACATCGGCGCCTCGCTCGCCGCCAAGGCGCAGGGTGACGGCTACACGCTGTTCATGGGCACGATCGGTACCCACGCGATCAACCAGTCGCTGTACTCGAAGCTGCCGTACGACCCGGTCAAGGACTTCGCGCCGATCACCCGTGTCGCGATGGTGCCGAACCTGGTGGTGGTCAATCCGAACGTGCCGGCCAAGAGCATCAAGGAACTGATTGCCTACGTGAAGGCCAATCCGAACAAGATCAGCTATGGCTCGTCGGGCAACGGCTCGTCGATGCACCTGTCGGGCGAGCTGTTCAACTCGATGACCGGCCTGAATATCCAGCACGTGCCGTACAAGGGCAGCGCCCCGGCGGTCAACGATCTGCTGGGCAACCAGATCGGCCTGATGTTCGACAACCTGCCGTCGTCGTACCAGCACGTCAAGGCCGGCAAGCTGCGTCCGCTGGCGGTGACCTCGGCCAAGCGCTCGCCGGCGCTGCCGGACGTGCCGACCGTCGCCGAAGCCGGCGTGCCGGGCTATGAAGCGACCTCGTGGTTCGCGCTGTACGCGACCGGCGGCACGCCCAAGGCCATCGTCGATCGCCTGAACGCCGAAGTGGTCAAGATCCTGGCCATGCCCGACGTGCAGAAGCAGATGGCGGGTCAGGGCGCCGAGCCCAATCCCGAGAAGCCGGAACAACTGGCGGCGTTCATGAAGACCGAAGCGGCCAAGTGGGCGAAGGTCGTCAAGGCCTCGGGCGCGACGGTGGACTGATCGGCGGGCCGGTTCGACGCCGCCGCTGATCTGTCGTCCCCGTGCAAACGGGGACCCAGTGACTTTCAAAGGCGCTGGATTCCGGCTTGCGCCGGAACGACAGCGCGGGAACGACAGCGCGCGAACGACAGCGCGCGAACGAAGCGCGCGAACGAAGCGCGCGAACGACAGGGCAGTCATTGGGCCTTGTCAGCATGCCAAGCCGGCCTTCGGGCCGGCTTTTTCATTGGCCTCACGGCCGCAGGGCCTGCATTGCTGCAAAGAACATGACCGGTATAATGCGCGACCTCCGGCCGGCATTGGCCATGCCGCCTCACGCCGGACTGCACTCCGATTCGCCGACACCGATGTAAATCGCCTCAGCCCGCCGCGGGTACGCCCTTCCAACCCCGATACGCCAAGACCCGCGTCAGGCTCGCCGCCGGCATGCCGTCCACCAGGACGTCCGCCCGGACCGTGCTTCCCCTCTGTTTTGTTTTCCCGTTTTCCGTCGCGTCGCGGTTGCCGCCGCGCGGCGCATTCTCGAGACCAGACCCATGCTCTCCTTGCGCCAGCAATGGTTCGGCAATATCCGCAACGATGTGCTCGCCGGCACCGTCGTCGCGCTTGCGCTGATCCCCGAAGCCATCGCCTTTTCCATCATCGCGGGCGTCGACCCGAAAGTCGGCCTGTACGCCTCCTTCTGCATCGCCACGGTGATCGCGTTCGCCGGCGGACGGCCCGGCATGATCTCGGCAGCCACCGGCGCGATGGCGCTGGTGATGGTCACGCTCGTCAAGGAGCACGGCCTGCAATACCTGCTGGCGGCCACCGTGCTGACTGGCGTGCTGCAGATCCTGGCCGGCTGGCTGCGGCTGGGCGTGCTGATGCGCTTCGTGTCGCGCTCGGTGATCACCGGCTTTGTCAACGCGCTGGCGATCCTGATCTTCATGGCGCAGCTGCCGGAGCTGACCGGCGTCAGCTGGCACGTGTACGCGATGGTGGCCGCGGGCCTGGCGATCCTCTATCTGCTGCCGCGGGTCACGCGTGCCGTGCCCTCGCCGCTGGTGACGATCGTGGTGCTGACCGCGGTGTCGATGCTGTTGGGGCTGGACATCCGCACTGTCGGCGATATGGGCCAGCTGCCCGACAGCCTGCCGGTGTTCCTGCTGCCGCAGGTCCCGCTGAACCTGGAGACGCTGGCGATCGTGCTGCCGTTCTCGGCGACGCTCGCGGTGGTCGGGCTGCTCGAATCGATGATGACCGCGGCCATCGTCGACGACATGACGGACACGCCCAGCGACAAGAATCGCGAATGCGTGGGGCAGGGCGTGGCCAATATCGCCGCCGGCATGCTGGGCGGCATGGCCGGCTGCGCGATGATCGGGCAGTCGGTGATCAATGTGAAATCCGGCGGCCGGGGACGTCTGTCGACGCTGGTCGCCGGCGTGCTGCTGCTGGTGATGGTGGTGTTCCTGGGCGACTGGGTCGCCCGCATTCCGATGGCGGCGCTGGTCGCGGTGATGATCATGGTGTCGATCGGCACCTTCAACTGGGCGTCGATCCGGGACCTGCGCGAGCACCCGCGCAGCTCCAGCATCGTCATGATCGCCACGGTCGCGGTGGTCGTGATCACGCACGATCTCGCCCGCGGCGTGCTGGTGGGCGTGTTGCTGTCGGGCGTGTTCTTTGCCTGGAAGGTCGGGCGCATGCTCGATGTCGCATCGGCGCTGGAGGGCGGCGAGGCGGGCAGGATGGACCGACGCGTGCGCGTCTACACGGTCACCGGCCAGGTGTTTTTCGCCTGCGCCGACCCGTTCATCCGCGCCTTCGACGTGAAGGAAGACGTCGCGCGCGTTCGGATCGATGTCAGCGGGGCGCACTTCTGGGACATCACGGCGATCGGCGCGCTCGACAAGGTCGTCATCAAATTGCGGCGGGCCGGGATCGAGGTCGAGGTGGTGGGGCTGAACGCGGCCAGCGCGGCGATGGTCGAGCGCTTCGCGCTGCACGACAAGGATGGCCGGGAATTGCCGGCGCACTGATTACCGGCACACCGCGCCGGCAAAAAAAAGCTCGCGACTGGCAGCGAGCTCGAGTTCCGGCCCACCCGGGCAGGAGGAGACATCGTCGGACGCCGCGGCAGCGCGGCTGCCTGAGCGCGGGTATTGGGTATCGGGTATGGGGCGGGTTTGGCGGCCGGTCTGCGCCTCAGTTCAGGCTGACCTTGACCACTTGTTCCTCGACGCCGACAAAACGGACCAGTTGGCGCAGGCCGCTGGGATACTCCTTGATGTGATGGCCCACCGGGGTATCCGGCAGGCGGTAATAAATGGCGCTGGACGGGGCGGCGGTCCGGCCTTCCACTGCGGAGGGACCGTCGCCTTCCCATGGGATATCGCGCTCCTCGGCGAAATCGTGCGGTGCGGGCATGGCGGCTGTTCCTGATCGAATGCGACTTTGTCTCCAATGTATTGCAGCACCTGCCGATTTGCTATTTCGCCTTTTTTAATTCTGGCCTAGCCATCGGCTCGATTTGTCATATTGCGAGCAATAGGGTGCAGGGCCCAGCCGATGACTTGCGCGGCGCCTCCATGCGCTACCATTGGCGCTTTGCGCGCATTCCGGCGCGCATTCCGCTCCCGTCGCCCGCATGTCGATCCAGCACGCCCTTCTGACCTCGTTGATGGAGAAGCCCTCGTCAGGCTACGAACTGGCGCGGCGCTTCGACAAGTCGATCGGCTATTTCTGGCACGCCACCCACCAGCAGATCTATCGCGAACTCGGCCGCATGGCCGAACGCGGCTGGATCGCCGCGCAGGACGACGAAGGCGATGCGCGCAGCCGCAAAAAGGTCTATCGCGTGCTGCCGGCGGGGCGGGAAGAGCTGGTGCGCTGGGTGTTGTCGCCGACGGCCGGGCTGGACCAGCGCGACGAGATCCTGGTCAAGCTGCGTGCCGACGCGGTGGCCGGCCCGCTGGGACTGGGCGACGAGATGCGGCGCATGATCGCGCTGCACGAGGAGCGGCTGGCGACCTATCGCGCCATCGAGCAGCGCGACTTCGCCGGCCCGCAACCGGACCGCGCGCAACAGTTGCGGCATGCGCTGCTGCGGCGCGGGATCCGTTACGAAGAGGATTGGGTGGCGTGGGGCACAGCGGTGCTGCCGCTGCTGGAGCCGGAAGGGGGGCGCTAGCCGCGTGACAAGGGCGTTGTTTGCCGACTGCGATCGCGCCGGGCGATTTGGAAGCCCGCTTCGCTATGCGATACCGCAGATCGCTGCCACCCGTAGTCCAATCTCTTTAAGCTCGTGTTCCGTCGCGCATTGCCCGTCATGCCGCACACTGCGAGCCATCCAATCGAACGTGGTGATCTGATCTGGCAAGGCCGCACTTTCTGGCGGCATGCCGGAAATCCGCGCTTGCATGCGGGCACGAGCAGTCCCGGCGGGGGCGGCCGCGCGCTATATCGCAGATTTCTCTATTGTTCAGCTCCGCCGTTACCCGGTTCATAACGTTGGCAACGGGTCTTGCCACCATGCGGCGTTGCACGCATCTACAGTGCAGATACGTACATCCGCAGTGTCAATGGCGAGGCCTGCCTGGAGGAATGGACGGGGAAGTTCCCGTCCATTCCTTTACACCAGATCCCTTACCCCCACCCCGGCGCCGGCTTCCGCCAGTCCAAGCCGGCGGCGCGCCAGCGCATATTCCTCGGCGAAGCGGTCCACCAGGTCGGCGGCCGGTACCACGCGCTTGATCGCGCCGACGCCCTGGCCGGCGCCCCAGATGTCCTTCCACGGCTTGACGCGGTTCGAGCCGAAGTTCATGGCGGTCGGGTCGGAGGCGGGCAAGGCTTCAGGATCGAGGCCGGCGTTGACGATGCTCTGGCGCAGGTAGTTGCCGTGCACGCCGGTGAACAGGTTCGAATAGACGATGTCGCCGGCGGTGCTGTCCACGATCATCTGCTTGTAGGCCGGCTGCGCGTTGGCTTCCTCGGTGGCGATGAACGCCGAGCCGATATACGCCAGGTCGGCGCCCGCGGCCTGCGCCGCCAGGATGCCGTTGCCGCTGGCGATGGCGCCCGACAGCAGCAGCGGGCCATCGAACCACTCGCGGATTTCGTGCAGCAGCGCGAACGGCGACTGCGTGCCGGCATGGCCGCCGGCGCCCGCGGCGACCGCGATCAGGCCGTCCGCGCCCTTGTCGATCGCCTTGTGGGCAAACGTGTTGTTGATGATGTCGTGCAGCACGATGCCGCCGTACGAGTGCACCGCCTGATTGACCTCGGCGCGCGCGCCCAGCGAGGTGATCACGATCGGCACCTTGTAACGCACGCACAGCTCGAGGTCGTGTTCGAGCCGGTCGTTGGACTTGTGCACGATCTGGTTGACCGCAAACGGCGCCGACGGGCGGTCCGGATGCCTGGCGTCGTGCTCGGCGAGTTCCGTGGTGATGCGGTCCAGCCATTCCTCCAGCAGCGAGGCCGGCCGCGCGTTCAGCGCGGGGAAGGAGCCGACCACGCCGGCCTTGCACTGTGCGATCACCAGATCGGGGTTGGAGATGATGAACAGTGGCGAGCACACCACCGGCAGGCGCAGGCGTTGCAGGAGCGGAGGAAGGGACATGGCGGCCTCGGTTCGAAACGGTAGTTGGACGGCTGCATTGATATGCAACCAGTTGCATAGTGAGACGAAAGTTAGCACGGCATTCGCAGGCTTTCAATAGTCCCGGCAGCCGCGATGGCGGGCTGTGACGCTTCGGGCGGGCGATTACCGTACGCTGCCCCGCATCCGCCGCGTGGGACCGCAGTGGCGCCTTGTCTACAATGTGCGCAACGAATCAGCAGGAGTGCAGGTGAGCGACGATTCTCGACCGGCAGCCATGGGCCGCGATCTGTTCGAAGGCAATCTGGCGGACTGGCATGCCGATCCCGAACGGGCCTTCGATGGCTGGCTGGCCGTCCATGGCTTCGGCCATGGCACCGCGGTGGTCTATCGCGCGATGTGGGGCAAGCTTCTGCGCTGGTCGCGCGAGCATGGCGTGGCGCCGTTGACGTGGTCTGCCACGCAGATCGGCGCCTTCCTGGATGCCGAAGGGCTGCACAAGCGCCATCGCTATCGCTATACGCGCCTGATCGAGCGCGTCTTTCATTACCTGTCGCTGCAGCAGGCGGGCCTGCATAACCCGGCCAGCCAGGCGGTGCGGGCCCATCTGGCCGATGGCGACAACGATCCGACGCCCTTCCTGCTGCCGGCCGAGCGCGATGCGCTGGTCGCCCGTGTACTCGAACCCGTCACGCTGCCGGATGCGGATGCCATGCCGAGCCCGACCGCCTGGAAACGCGCGCGCGACATCGCCGTGGTCGCCGCGATGCTGGGCGCGGGTCTCAAGGTGGGGGAGGTGCGCGGGCTCCGGCTCGACAGCGTCGCGGCTGACGCCAGCGAACTGCGGCTGACCCGGACCGACAACGGCCGCACCTATCGCGCACCCGTGTTCGCCTTTGCCCGCCGGCCGTTGCTGGCATGGCTGGCGGTGCGCGCGGCGGGCGGCACGCTGGGCACGCTGGTGTTTCCCGCCCAGCCGGCCGGCCGGCCGCTGCACGCAGCCTCGCTGTATCGCCGGGTCGAGCAGCTGCTGGACGAAGCCGGCGTGCTGGCCGGCCGCACGGAGCGCGCCTCGCCGCAGACGCTGCGCAATACCTACGGCGCGCTGCACTTCGAGGCCGGCGCCGAGCCGGCGGCAGTCGCACAGTATCTGGGCATGCGCGACCTGGAATCCGGCTGGCGGCTGCATGCCGCCTATACCGCCTGGCAGGCGCGCAGCGGCCAGCTTGCCGCGGCGGGGGGCGAATCCCCGGGCGGGTTACCATAACGGCCCTGACGGCGGCGGCTCGGCGCCGTTCGCATTCTCAATCGATAAAGTTCACGATGCCAGACACTCTGCTGCTGACCGGTGCCACCGGCTATATCGCTTCGCATACCTGGGTTGCACTGCTCGCGGCCGGCTACGACGTGGTCGGTCTGGACAACCTGTCCAATAGCAATCGCGCGGTGGTCGATCGGATCGCCACCATTTCGGGCAAGACGCCGGAATTCGTCGAGGGCGACGTGCGCGATCGCGCCTTGCTGGACCAGCTGTTCGCGCAGCGCAAGATCGGCGGCGCCATCCATTTCGCCGCGCTCAAGGCGGTCGGCGAATCGGTGGCGCAGCCACTCGCCTACTACGACAACAATCTGAACGGCCTGCTGACGCTGTGTGCGGCGATGCAGGCCGCCGACGTCAAGACGCTGGTATTCAGCTCCTCGGCCACCGTCTACGGCAACCCGCACACGGTGCCGATCCGCGAGGCGTTTCCGCTGTCGGCGACCAATCCCTACGGCCAGACCAAGCTGATGGGCGAGCAGATCCTGCGCGACCTCGAGCGCGCCGATCCGCACTGGCGTATTGCCTATCTGCGCTATTTCAATCCGGTGGGCGCGCACGAAAGCGGCCTGATCGGCGAGGATCCGGGCGGCGTGCCGAACAACCTGATGCCCTATGTGGCGCAGGTGGCCGCTGGCCGCCGCGAGCGCCTGATGGTGTTCGGCGGGGATTATCCGACCGCGGACGGCACCGGCGTGCGCGACTACATCCACGTCTGCGACCTGGCCGACGGCCATCTGGCAGCGCTGCGCTATCTGAACGAGCGCGGCGAGGGCTTGACCGTCAATCTGGGAACCGGCCGCGGTTATAGCGTGCTGGAGGTGGTGGAGGCGTATCGGCGTGCCAGCGGCAAGCCCATTCCATATGAAATCGTCGCACGTCGCCCCGGAGATATTGCCTCGTGCTATGCCGACCCGGCATTGGCGCAGCGCCTGCTCGGCTGGCAGGCGCGCTACGATCTGGACCGCATGTGCGCCGACTCCTGGCGCTGGCAGTCGATGAATCCGCTGGGGTTTGCGTCCTGACTGACGATCGCCGCGATCGCCACGGCACACTGCGATCGGCGGCGATCGCAGCGACCCATCGAAAACCGGGCCTCGAGGGGCCCGGTTTTTTATCGCGCCGCGGCAACGGGGAATCCCGGTGACGCCGCGCGGCAGTTCGGCAGGTGCTGCGTTTATCGCACCAGGAAGTCGTCGATCGATTTACCGGAGGCCAGCGCCTGGGTCAGCCAGCCGGGGCGCTTGCCGCGGCCGGTCCAGGTATTGCCGGCGCTGTCGCGGTAGCGGACCGGGACTTTGCGTGCGGTTTTCTTGCTCGGTACCGCCTTGGTGCCAAAACCCAGATCTTCTGCGGTCAAGCCATATTCTTCGATTTTCTGGCGGATATCGTCGATTACCGCTGCTTGCTCACGTGCCTTGATCTCTTCGGCTTGCTTCTGCAATTCGTTGATTTTCTGAACGATTTCCTGATAGGTTGCCATTTTGAGACCTCTGATTACGGTGGGCGAGATGAATGGCATGAATTATAACGACCTGCGTTAGCGATGCAAATGCCGGCGCAGGTTGAAACCGATTTTTGACAAAATCGATCACGAAACCTTTCAAGGCGAACTTTTTTCGCGCCGGACTGTCGCCGGCGCCATCCCCGGCCGCATTCCAACCCGTTGCAGCGTCCCAGGCGTGCGTTCGCGATGCGTTTGGCTTGAGTCTTCGGTTTCTCGCTTTCGTTTTGCGCAATATGGCGCCGTAAAACAGATGCGATGTTGCCATCGTTGGGTTTCCATCACCCGCGGCGTCGGCTTGGCTATCCCCGCCACGGCGCACGCCGCCATTCCCGAATTCAAGTAATCCGCACCGGCGGTCGATATCCCCTCAGCATGGGCTGTCGCCCGGCATGTTGGCGGACTGTCCGCCGCTACTGATCGATCCGAGTCGTCCCATGTCCTTGCCTCGTTTTGTCCTGTCTCCCGTCACCGGCCTGCGCGCCGGAGCCTGACGGCGCGACCCGCACGTATTCCGCAGCGCCCCCCCTTCGATATGAGTGTTAGCGTTCTGCTGCTCGCCATCCTGCTCGGCATCGCCGTTGGCCTTGGCCTTCGCCTGGCCGGCCGCAGCCGCGAAGTGACGGGATGGTCCGGCCGCATCAGGGCACTGACCGCGGGACTGATGTCGCAACTGTCGGTCGGCCTGCCGGTCTGGGTCGTGCTGCTGTCCGGTTCGGTGCCCGGATCGGTTCAGGGGTCGCAGGCGCTGGCCGCGCTGGCGGGCGGCATGGCCACGACGGTGCTCGCCCAATGGCTGCACCGCGCGCTGGCGTACTGGCGCGGTGCTGCGATGCTGGCGACGCTGGCCGGTGCTGGCGTGATCGCCGCGGCAGGGGTCGGGCTCGGCCACCACTGCGGCCGTGCCATCTCGCGCACCGCCTGCGTCGAGGCGGTGAATCTGCTGCATCCGGCATGGTTCGGCCTCGGCCTGGCCGTGCTCGGCACGGCGGTGTTCGCGCTGTTGTCGTGGTCGAACCGCCGCCATGCGCGGCAGCGCGAACGCGACGGCCTGCTGACCGATGCCGGCGACCCTGAGAGCGAACGCAGCGGCGACCCGCATCCCGGATTGCCGGCGCGGATCGTGCGCCGGCTCAACGGCCGCATGCCCGGCCGGCTGACGGTGCGCCCCGTGGGCCGTGGCCAGGCGACGGTCGGCGAATACAGCGTGGCGACCGAAGTGCCGGACCGCGCCGCATTCGCCCGCTGGCTCGACCAGTCGCTCGCGCATGCGCGCCTGGCCGAAACCAGCTGTGCGGTGCTGTTGATCCATATTGCCGACTTTCGCGAGGTCGACGAGGTGTTCGAGGTGCGCGCCGACGACATCCTGGCGCAGGACGCCAGCGTGCTGGCCCAGGCCGCGCTCGAACCGCACGACTTCCTTGCCCGGCTGGCGCGCGACGAGTTCGCGGTCGGCGTACCGGCCATGCTGAGCTCGAATCGCGCGCACGAGCTCGGGTCGCGCGTGCTCGCTTCGATCTCGGAGTTCGTCACCGCGCGCGGCCTGCAGATGCAGATCGGCGTCAATATCGGCATCGCGGTCTACCCGCGCGACGCGCAGAGCTCGGAGGCGCTGATGCAGGCGGCACGCGTGAGCCTGTCCGAGGCGCGCGAATCGGGCTCGAACCAGGTGCGCACCTTCAATTCCGCGGCCGGCGAACGCGCGCGCCGCATGCGCGTGATCCGCCGCGATCTGTGGCTGGCGATCCAGGACGACGGCCTGTCGCTCGAATACCAGCCCAAGTTCGATGTCGACGCGCGCACCGTGGTCGGCGCCGAGGCGCTCTGCCGTTGGCGCCATCCGACGCTCGGCGCGGTCAATCCGGCCGAATTCATCATGGTGGCCGAGCAGTCCGGGCAGATCGACAAGCTCGACGACTGGGTCATCGCCAATGTCTGCCATCAGGTGCGCGCGTGGCAGGACGCCGGCTTGCCGGTGGTCCCTGTCGCCATCAATGTGTCGGGCCTGCGTTTTGCCAGCCGCGATTTCCCGCAGTATCTGCTCGAGCAGATCCACCAGCACGACATTCCGCCGTCGGCGATCACGCTGGAAATCACCGAGACGGCGGCGATGAAGGACATCGCGCAGTCGCTGGAGACGCTGGCGGAACTGCAGGCGCTCGGCATTCACGTCGCGCTCGACGACTTCGGCAGCGGCTATTCCAGCCTGGGCTATCTGAAGCGGCTGCGGGTCGGCACGCTGAAGATCGACCGCACGCTGATCGGCGGCCTGGAGTCCGACCCGCAGGGGCGCGCCATCGTCGGTTCGATGGTGGCGCTGGCGCATGAGCTGCGCATGCGCGTGGTGGCCGAAGGCGTCGAATCGCAGGCCCAGCTCGACATCCTGGCGCGCATGGGCTGCGACGAAGTCCAGGGCTATCTGCTGGCGCGGCCGATGGAAGCGGCCGGCTTCGCCGACCTGCTTGCCAGCCCGCGCCGCTGAACGCGGCGCGCCGGCACCGCCAGCGCTAAAGGAAGCGCGCCGGCCCGCCGATAAGTCTGGTTGGCGCACAGCGCCGCGGTATGGGTCCGATTCCGGTCCGATATGGCGGCGTGCGCCGCAGCGATGCGCCGGCAGGGGCCGGCGCCGACCAGCACAGAACACGGATCGCCCCACGCCGCCTGCCGGCCGATCCGTCGCCGTTTCGAGGTAGCCGCCATGCCAGCTCAACGCATTCTTGTCGTCGACGATTCGCCCTCCCTGCGTCGCATGATCGCCGCCTGCCTGCGCGCCGGCGGCTACGACGTCGCCGAGGCAGCGGACGGCGACGAGGCGCACGCGGCGGCCGAGGCCGCACCGCAGGCCCAGCCGTTCGGCATGCTCGTCACCGACCAGGTCATGCCCGGCATGGACGGCCTGACGCTGATCCGGCGGCTGCGCGCCACGCCGCGCTACGCCGCGATGCCGATCCTGATGCTGACGACCGAGGCCGACGGCCAGATCCGCGCCCAGGCCCGCGAGGCCGGCGCCAGCGGCTTCCTGCCCAAGCCCTTCGATCCCGACCAGCTGATGCAATCGGTCGCCGCGCTGCTATCCCCCTCCGAAGAGGGGTAATCCCGGACGTTTCCAACCCTTCAGCCGTGCCTCGGAACTGCCGATAACCAGCAAGGGGCGAGGTGCGCCATCGCGGCGCGATCGCGATGCAGTGGCCCAGGCAGTCGCCATGGCATTGCCACGCAGTGGCCAGAAAAGGCGGTCGGGCCGGTTGGGGTGCAATCCGCCAGCGTGCAACGACGGCCACAACCGGGGAGCGGGAGCGCAAGATGAACGTCAGCAGCAGGACAGAAGGAAGCGGTGAGGAGTTCCTCGCCTTCACGCTGGGTCGCGAGGAGTACGGTGTCGACATCCTCAAGGTGCAGGAGATCCGCGGCTACGAGGCGGTCACGCAGATCGCCAATGCGCCGGCCTATCTGAAGGGCGTGATCAACCTGCGCGGCATCATCGTGCCGATCATCGATCTGCGCATCAAGTTCCAGCAGCAGAAGGTCAGCTACGACCAGTACACGGTCGTCATCATCGTCGACCTGAACCATCGCACCACCGGCATCGTCGTCGACGGCGTCTCCGACGTGCTGACGCTGACCCCCGCCCAGATCAAGCCCACGCCGCAGTTCTCCGGCAATCTCGACACCGAATACATCCGCGGCCTGGGTTCGGTCGAGGACCGCATGCTGATCCTGGTCGATATCGAGAAATTGCTCGCGACCGAGGAACTGGCCGCGATCGAAGCCGCCGCGGCGGCCTGACGCGCGCCCCGCAAGAATCCAGCAGCACAACGTCATGAGAAACAACCAGCCTGTCACCGCGCGCGAATACAAGCTCGCGCCCAACGATTACCTGATTTCGCGCACCGACCTGAAGGGCCGCATCACCTTCGCCAATCGCGCGTTCATCGAGGTCAGCGGCTTTGCCGCCGAGGAACTGCTCGGCGCCCCGCACAATCTGGTGCGCCATCCCGACATGCCCCCCGAGGCCTTCGAGGACCTGTGGCGCACGCTGCAGGCGGGCCGCTCGTGGGTCGGGCTGGTCAAGAACCGCCGCAAGAACGGCGACTACTACTGGGTCAGCGCGACGGTGACGCCGACCCGCGTCGACGGACAGACCGTCGGCTATACCTCGGTGCGCTCGATGGCGAGCGCCGAACAGATCGAGGCGGCGCAGGCCGCGTACGCGCGCATTCGCGCCGGCAATGGCGCGGGCATCCGCATCCGCGAGGGCGCGGTGGTCCGCCGCGGGCCGCTGGGCTGGATCGACGGCCTGCGCCGGCTGGGCGTGCGCGGCCGCATCATGCTGTCGCAGGGCGTGGGTCTGGCCTGGTTCCTCGCGGCGCTGGTTGCGTTCGAGCTGCTGGCCGAGCCGCAGACGCGCGCGGGATTGCGTCCGTGGCTGTGGGGCGGCTTCGTGCTGGCCGGCCTGTCGGCGATGGCCACCGGCGCGGCGCTGCTGGCCACGGTGCACCGGCCGATGCGCGAGATGCTCGATTTCGCGCTGCGTCTGGGCGCGGGCGACCTGGCCACGCGTTACGAGTTTTCCAGCAACGACGAGATCGGCGCGCTGGCCAAGGCGATGCAGACCATGCAGCGCAGCCTGCTGTCGGTCGTCCATGAGATCCAGGAAGGCATGAGCGCGATCGCCACGGCGACGCGCCAGGTGGCCGCCGGCAACAACGACCTGTCGCAGCGCACCGAGCAGCAGGCCGCCTCGCTGGAAGAGACCGCCTCGAGCATGGAAGAGCTGACCGGCACGGTGCGCCAGAACGCGGACAACGCGCGCCAGGCCAGCGGTCTGGCGGCCAACGCGTCGGAGACTGCGGTCAAGGGCGGCGAGGTGGTCGGGCGCGTGGTGCAGACCATGGACGAAATCAACGGCGCCTCGAAGAAGATCGTCGACATCATCGGCGTGATCGAGGGCATCGCCTTCCAGACCAACATCCTGGCGCTGAACGCGGCGGTGGAAGCGGCGCGAGCGGGCGAGCAGGGTCGCGGTTTCGCGGTGGTGGCCGGGGAGGTGCGCAGCCTGGCGCAGCGCAGCGCGAACGCGGCCAAGGAGATCAAGGGCCTGATCGGCGATACGGTGGCGCGGGTGGACAACGGATCGGCGCTGGTGGGCCAGGCCGGGCAGACCATGGGCGAGATCGTGCAGGCGGTCAAGCGCGTGACGGACATCATGGGCGAGATCAGCGCGGCGTCGGCCGAGCAGAGCTCGGGCATCGAGCAGGTGAACCAGGCGGTGGCGCAGATGGACGAGGTCACGCAGCAGAACGCGGCGCTGGTCGAGCAGGCCGCTGCCGCGGCCGGTTCGCTCGAAGACCAGGCCGCGCGGCTGCGCGATGCGGTCGCGGTGTTCCGCGTCAGCCTGAACCCCGAGCCGCGCCCGGTGCGGGCGCGTGCCGCGTCGACGCACCCGGCGGAAGCGCCGCGGCTGGCGCGCGCGTGAGCGACGCGCCGATCGGCCCGGATGGGTACACCCCGGATGGGTAGTCGATGAGCATTTGATGGACACGGAGGCCGGACCCCGACAGGGCCCGGCGCCAATCGAAGCACGGACAGCAGCATTGCCCGGCATTACAACGAAGCCGGTAAGCGCGGCGCCCGATCCCCGACGATCGGCGCCGCAATCCGGCCGCACGGTCATCCAGAAGAAGAGGTAGTTCTCATGCAATGGTTCAAGCAACTGCGAGTCGCGACGAAACTGATCGTCGGCTTTCTGATCGTTTCCGTCATCGGCATGGCGATGGGCCTGCTGGGGGTGGTCAATATGGGCCGGATGACCGAATGGACCAGCCGGATCTACAACGCCGACCTGCAGGCGCTGAAGGCAGTGCAGGACGCCAACATCAACCTGCTGTACGCCAGCCGCGCGCAGATCGCGCTGCTGTCGGCCTCGACGATGGGTGAGCGGGCGACCGAGAAGACGCTGATCGAGAAGTCGTTCGGCGTGGTCGACGAGCGCATCAAGCAGGCGCGCAGCTCGTTCCAGACCGAGCAGGGCCAGGCGCTGATCAAACAGTTCGACACGATGCTGCCGGCCTATCGCGACCGCATGGGCAAGTATGTCGAGCTGGTCTCGCGCCAGCCGCTCGATACCTCGCAGTTCGAGAGCCAGGTCTTCGAGGAGAGCACGGCCCTGCTCAAGGACGGCCGTGCGATCGAGGAGTTGATGTTCAACATGGTCAAGCGCCGCGACGCCGGTGCCCGCGCCAACATGGAAGAAGCCCAGGGCGTCTACGAGAGCTCGCGCCTGTTGATGCTCGCGCTGGTGCTGGGCGGACTGGCGGTGTCGCTGCTGCTCGGCGTGTTCCTCGCCCGCGCGCTGTCGCGCCAGCTGGGCGGAGAGCCGGGCTACGCGGCCTCGATCGCGTCGCGCATCGCCGACGGCGACTTCTCGACCGAGATCAGGCTGCGCGCCGGCGACCGCGGCAGCATGCTGTACGCGATGAAGCAGATGCAGCTGCAGCTGTCGGGCATGGTGCAGGAGTTCAAGACCGCGGCCGAGTCGATCGCGTCGGCCTCGCGCGAAATCGCCGCCGGCAACAACGACCTGTCGCAGCGCACCGAGCAGCAGGCCGCCTCGCTGGAAGAGACCGCCTCGAGCATGGAAGAGCTGACCGGCACGGTACGCCAGAACGCGGACAACGCGCGCCAGGCCAGCGGTCTGGCGGCCAACGCGTCGGAGACTGCGGTCAAGGGCGGCGAGGTGGTCGGGCGCGTGGTGCAGACCATGGACGAAATCAACGGCGCCTCGAAGAAGATCGTCGACATCATCGGCGTGATCGAGGGCATCGCCTTCCAGACCAACATCCTGGCGCTGAACGCGGCGGTGGAAGCGGCGCGAGCGGGCGAGCAGGGTCGCGGTTTCGCGGTGGTGGCCGGGGAGGTGCGCAGCCTGGCGCAGCGCAGCGCGAACGCGGCCAAGGAGATCAAGGGCCTGATCGGCGATACGGTGGCGCGGGTGGACAACGGATCGGCGCTGGTGGGCCAGGCCGGGCAGACCATGGGCGAGATCGTGCAGGCGGTCAAGCGCGTGACGGACATCATGGGCGAGATCAGCGCGGCGTCGGCCGAGCAGAGCTCGGGCATCGAGCAGGTGAACCAGGCGGTGGCGCAGATGGACGAGGTCACGCAGCAGAACGCGGCGCTGGTCGAGCAGGCCGCTGCCGCGGCCGGTTCGCTCGAAGACCAGGCCGCGCGGCTGCAGGCGTCGCTGGCCCGCTTCCGTCTGGCCGCCGACGAGCTGTTCGCCCCGTCGCTGCAGGCCCCGTCGGTGGCCAAGCCGATCGCGGCCGCGCCGGCGGCTGCCGCATCGACCGAGGCGGCCGCCAGCCGCCACGACGAGACGACGTCGGCCGATCGCGCAGACCGTACCGAGCGCGCCCAATCGGCCACGGCCAACTCTGCCCCGCGCCTGCCGGGCCGTCCGGCGCCGCGCGCCGCGGCAGCGGCTGCAGCTGCCGCCACTGCCGGTGCCGACAGCGACTGGAGCGCCTTCTGAACACCTCGCCGCGGCGGGACGGGCCGGCCGGCATGGCGCGCCCACGACCATGACAGACGATGAACAGCGAAATCACCCTGTCCCTGCCGCGTGAGGCCGCGGACAAGCTGCGCGGCGAGTTCGACCATTTCGTCCGGCTCTCCACAGGGCTGGACCGGCAGTTCGTGCCGCCCTCGTTCGAAGACTTCCTGCGTGCGCGCGTGATGCACCAGGACGGACCGCTGACCGAGCGCGCGGTCACGCGCCTGCTGACCGGCGGCGAGTACGCCTGGGCCAAGCGCGTGTTCGACAAGCAGCTGCCGCACGCGCTCGCCAACCTGATGCGCGACGCCGAACGCTTCGGCTTCGGTCTCGCGGTGCGCTCGGAATGGTCGCAGTCGGAGCGGTTGGCGCAGGCGCGCAAGTGGGCGGTCGAGATCCTGGACCGCGCGGGCGCCGATCCGGCGCTGGCCGATACGCTGGCCGAACACATCGCCAATGCCGCGCTCGACGTGCGCACGATCGAAGAACAGATGCAGACGCCGGCATGGCGTCTGGCGGACAGCCTGCGCCGGCGTGTCTACGACCTGCTGTATCTGGTGCAGACCGAGCGCGGCACCGGCGCTGCGCTGACACGCCTGGGCGAACTGCGCGCGATGGTGGGCCTGGCGCTCGACTACGGCGCGATCGACGCGCATGAAGCGGGCCGCGTGATGGAGCAGATCGAGCATGCCCGCCCGCACCTGTTCCGCGACGAGCCCGACGATGTCTTCGCGCGGCTCGCCGCGTGGTTGCGCCGCGTCTTCAAGCCGATGCCGGCCGCGCCGTCAATGGTGGAAAGCGACAAGCGCCCGCAGTGAAGGGGAAGCGTTTTGCAGCAAACGGGAAATCTCATCCGCCAACTGCGTCGAATCGCTAATGAAGTGATTTTGGAAGCATGTTGGATGTTACAGAGTTGATCCCCATCGCGTTACAAGGCTGTTACATCTGAGCCTGTCGTTTTCGCCATGTATCATCCATACGACAATGTCGATCCCCAACGTAAGTAGGGATTGGCAGCGGCAGGCGAATGCCGATATAAAGCGGACAGTCCATTTACATTCCGTAACATTTGTTACCAGATGTGAGTTTTGTAACTGGACCGGAGTCGTTCCGATCAGATGTAGCACCCGTCGCACACGCACTGAAACGATCCGGACGCCGGAGGTCTGCCCCCGGTAAGCGCTGGACAAGCGGGCGAGGGTTCCTTGGTAGCGGGGATAAATTGGAAAGCAGTGAACTTCTGCAGGAGATCAGGGAGGTCAATCTCGCCTATCTGCTGCTCGCGCAACGCCTGGTGCGCGAAAACCAACTCGAAGCCATGTTCCGCCTGGGCGTCAGCAAGGAAATCGCTGACATCCTCGCCAAGCTGACGCCTGCTCAGCTGGTCAAGCTGGCAGCCTCCAACATGGTCCTGTGCCGATTCCGGTTCGACGATCATGCGTTGCTCTCCACGCTGACGCATACCGCCAAGAGCCACGATATGCAGCAGATCCACGCTGCGATCCTGCTCGCGCGTCAGCCGGTGGAGTCGCTCAATTGAGCGCGCTGCTGCAGGCCCAACCGGCCCGGAGCTACACGGCCGCTCCGGCTGCCCCGCGCAAGAGCGTACTGCAGGATGCCAACCAGACCCAGCTCGCCATCGAGCTGATCGGCCTGGGTGCGCGGCTGCAGGTGCTCGAAGCCGAGACCACGCTCTCGCGCGACCGGCTGATCCGTCTGTACAAGGAGCTGCGCGGCGTATCCCCGCCCAAGGGCATGCTGCCGTTCTCGACGGACTGGTTCACGACCTGGCTGCCGAACATCCATTCGTCGCTGTTCTTCTCGGCCTACCAGTTCATGGTCGAGCAGGGCGAGGCGAGCGGAATTCGTGCGGTGGTCGCCGCATACCGGCTCTACCTGGAGCATGTGTCCCTGCTCGGTGGCGAAATTGTCTTAAGTTTTACGCGTGCCTGGACGTTAGTACGGTTCTTCGAGAGCAATATGCTGCAGCTTTCCAGTTGCACATGCTGCGGAGGACAGTTCGTTACGCACGCCTACGAGCCGAACGCGAACTTCGTCTGCAGCCTGTGCCGGCCGCCATCGCGCGCGGGCAAGGCAAAGAAGCCCTCGAAGGACGCCACGCCAGCGCAACCCGCCTGATTCACGCCGGGCTTGCGCGGCGAGCCAGACCGGGGCGGCACGGCGCGCAGCTGGCCGTACCGTTCCGCGGTCCGGCTCGCGCGTGTCCGACGCGTGTTTTTCTGACGGGGAATCGATCGTGCTAGTTGTTCTTGGCTATGTCGTCGTAGTGGCGGCGGTGCTTGGTGGATACGCCATGACTGGCGGCCACATGGGCGCGCTATATCAACCGGCAGAACTGGTGATCATTGGCGGCGCCGCGATCGGCGCCTTCATCAGCGCCAACAGCGGCAAGGCGATCAAGGCGACCTTGCGCGCGCTGCCGCAGCTGCTGCGCAGCAGCAAGTACAACAAGGCGCTGTACATGGAAGTGATGGCGCTGCTGTATGTGCTGCTGTCCAAGGCGCGCCGCGAGGGCATCCTGTTCCTCGAGAAGGAAATCGCCGATCCGGCTGCCAGCAGCGTCTTCAGCCAGTATCCGCGCATCCTCGCCGACCCGGCGATGATGGAATTCCTGACCGACTATCTGCGCATGATGGTCAACGGCAATATGAATGCCTTCGAGATCGAGGCCCTGATGGACCACGAGATCGAGACCTTCAAGCACGAGGCCGAAGTGCCCGCCCACGCGCTGGCGCGGGTCGGCGACGCGCTGCCGGCTTTCGGCATCGTCGCCGCGGTGATGGGCGTGGTGCATGCGCTGGCCTCGGCCGATCTGCCGCCGTCCGTGCTGGGCGCGCTGATTGCGCATGCGATGGTCGGCACCTTCCTGGGCATTCTGCTGGCTTACGGTTTCGTCTCCCCGCTGGCCTCGCGCGTCGAGCACCAGGTTGCCGAGACGGTCAAGATGTACCAGTGCATCAAGGTCACGCTGCTGGCTTCGCTCAACGGCTATGCGCCGCTGGTCGCGGTCGAGTTCGGCCGCAAGGTGCTGTACTCGAGCGAGCGTCCGTCGTTCCTGGAACTGGACGACCACGTGCGCGAAGTCAAGAGCCTGACGTAAGCGCGCCGGGCAGCCAGTCCTCGAGCCAGTCCATTCGTCCGTCCACCGCAGGCCAAGCATGACCGATCACGCGCGCCCTATCGTCGTCCGCCGCGCTGCCGCTCACGGCAAGCCGCACGGCAACCACAGCTGGAAGATCGCCTACGCCGATTTCATGACGGCGATGATGGCCTTCTTCCTGGTGCTGTGGCTGCTGAGCACGTCGACGCCGAAGGACCTGGTGCAGGTGGCCGAGTATTTCCGCACGCCGCTGAAGGTGGCGATCGCGGGCGGACAGAAGGTCAGCGAGTCGCCGAGCGTGATTCCCGGCGGCGGCATCGATCCGGCCAGCAAGGACGGCGAAACCCGGCGCATGCGCCAAGACGATCCGCAATCGCTGCAGAAGCGCCGCGACCAGCTCGAGACCGAGCGCCTGCGCGCGCTCAAGCAGCGGCTCGAACAGCTGATCGAGAACAACCCGGTGCTGCGCCAGTTCCGTCCGCAGCTGCTGCTGGACATCACCAGCGAAGGGCTGCGCATCCAGATCCTCGATACGCAGAACCGGCCGATGTTCCGCACCGGCAAGGCGGTGGTCGAGCCGTATATGCGCGACATCCTGCGCGAGATCGGCCCGGTGCTCAACGAGATGCCGAACAAGGTCAGCCTGTCCGGCCATACCGATTCGTCCAACTACATGAATGGCGAGCGTACCTACTCCAACTGGGAGCTGTCGGCCGATCGCGCCAATGCCTCGCGCCAGGAGCTGATCGCCGGCGGCATGCAGGAGGGCAAGGTACTGCGCGTGCTCGGCCTGGCCGCCACCATGCCGCTGGACAAGAACGATCCGCTGGCCCCGGTCAACCGCCGCATCAGCATCGTGGTGCTGAACCAGCGCGCCCAAGCCCGCTTCGAGGCGGAGAACGCCAGCGCGGCCGACGTCGCGGTGCGCGCCAAGGCAGGGGAATCGGCGCAGGCGCTGCAACAGGGCATGGAAGAGGCGACGGGGGAATCGGCGGCCAGGGTGCAGTAGAGAAAGGAAGAATGCCGGCACTTAAATCAGTAACAAAATTTAATAAGACCGTCGGCGAGGTCGATAACCAGCTGGTAACGGCTCAATGCTTAGCAATCAGTGATTCAGGACGGTCATGTCTGTCGATATCGATATCACGCAGTTCTACCAGACCTTCTTCGAGGAAGCGGAAGAGCTGCTCGTTGAAATGGAGCAGTTGCTGCTCGGCCTCGACATCGAGGCGCCCGACGCGGAAGACCTCAATGCGATCTTCCGCGCGGCGCATTCGATCAAGGGCGGCGCGGCGACCTTCGGCTTCAGCGCGCTGACCGAGACCACCCACCTGCTCGAGAATCTGCTGGACCGCACGCGCCGGCGGGAACTGGCGTTGTCCAGGGCCATCATCGATACCTTTCTGGAAACCAAGGACGTGTTGCAAGACCAGCTCAACGCCTATCGCAACGGCACCGAACCCGATCCGCAGACCCTTGCGCGCATCTGTGCGGTGCTGCAGCAGCTGGCCTACGAGACCAGCGGCGAGGCGCCGGCCCCGGCCCCCGCTCCGGCCGCCCCGGCCGCCCCCGTGCCCGCGCCCGCTGCGGCGGCCGTGCCCGCGGGCGGTGCGCTGAAGGTGCGCCTGCTCAACGTGTCGAAGGAAGACCAGGCGCTGCTGCGCGAGGAGCTCGGCAACCTCGGCGAGATCCTGGGCGAGACGCAGGGCGAGAGCGAGCTGGCGATCGAGCTGGCGACGCAATGCAGCCCCGACGACATCGTCGCGGTCTGCTGCTTCGTGATCGATGGCGAGCAGATCGTGATCGAGCCTGCCAGCGGCGCCGCCCCGGCGGCGCCGACCGGTGCGCCCGCCCTGACCGCCGTGACCGAAACCGTGACGGCGGACGCGCCCGCAGCGGCGCCCGCCCCTGCGGTCCCCGCACCGGCCGCGGGCACCGCCGCCAAGGACAAGGAGCGCGCCAAGGCCAGCGCCGCCGCAGCCCATCAGGAATCGGGCTCGATCCGCGTGCCCACCGAGAAAGTCGACCAGATCATCAATCTGGTCGGCGAACTGGTGATCACGCAGTCGATGCTGGCGCAGACCGCCTCGTCGCTCGACCCGGTGCTGTTCGACCGCCTGTTCTCCGGCATGGGCCAGCTCGAGCGCAATGCGCGCGACCTGCAGGAAGCGGTGATGTCGATCCGCATGATGCCGATGGACTATGTGTTCTCGCGCTTCCCGCGCCTGGTGCGCGACCTGGCCGCCAAGCTCGGCAAGCAGATCGACCTGGTGACCTTCGGCAAGGCCACCGAACTGGACAAGAGCCTGATCGAGCGGATCATCGATCCGCTGACCCACCTGGTGCGCAACAGCCTGGACCACGGCATCGAGACGCCCGACAAGCGCGTGGCCGCCGGCAAGGATCCGACCGGGCAGCTGATCCTGTCGGCGCAGCACCACGGCGGCAACATCGTGATCGAGGTCAGCGACGACGGCGGCGGCCTGCGCCGCGACAAGATCCTCGCCAAGGCGATGCAGAACGGCCTGCCGGTGTCCGAGAGCATGAGCGACGAGGAAGTGTGGCAGCTGATCTTCGCGCCGGGCTTCTCCACCGCCGAGGCCGTCACCGACCTGTCGGGCCGCGGCGTCGGCATGGACGTGGTCAAGCGCAACATCCAGGAGATGGGCGGCCACGTCGAGATCAGCTCGCGCCCCGGCAACGGCACCACCACCCGCATCGTGCTGCCGCTGACGCTGGCGATCCTCGACGGCATGTCGGTCAAGGTCGGCGAGGAGACCTTCATCCTGCCGCTGAACTGCGTGATGGAGTCGCTGCAGCCCAAGGCCGACGATGTGCGCACCGCCGCCAATACCGAGCGGGTGATGCACGTGCGCGGCGAATACCTGCCGCTGCTGGAACTGCATCGCGTCTTCAACGTCCAGTACGCCGTACAGGAGCCGACCCAGGGCATCGCCATCATCCTGCAGGCCGAGGGCAAGCGCTTCGCGCTGCTGGTGGACCAGCTGATCGGCCAGCACCAGGTCGTGCTCAAGAACCTGGAGACCAACTACCGCAAGGTGCCCGGCATTTCGGCCGCGACCATCCTGGGCGACGGCAGCGTGGCGCTGATCGTGGATGTCGCGGCGCTGCAGCGCACCGGCGTGCGGCGGCAAGAACCGGTGCTGGCGTAACGACAAACGGGTACCAATACCGTCGTCCCCGCGAAAGCGGGGACCCGGCGACTCGACGCACACCGCAAGAAGGACGCTGGGGCCCCGCATGCGCGGAGACGACACGGAAGCAATAAGGAGCAACACATCATGGCCGGCATCGGACATAGCGACACCCCCGGAAGCGAGGCGGCGGGCCAGGAGTTCCTGGTGTTCACGCTCGGCTCCGAGGAATACGGCATCGACATCCTGAAGGTGCAGGAGATCCGCAGCTACGACGGCGTGACGCGGATCGCCAACGCGCCGGACTTCATCAAGGGCGTCACCAACCTGCGCGGCGTGATCGTGCCGATCGTCGACCTGCGCATGAAGTTCCGCCTGGGCAACGTCAAGTACGACCACCAGACCGTCGTCATCATCCTGAACATCGCCGGCCGTGTGGTCGGCATCGTGGTCGATGGCGTGTCCGACGTGCTGACGCTGACGGGCGAGGCCATCAAGCCGGCGCCGGAGTTCGGTGTGTCGGTGTCGACCGAGCATCTGACCGGCCTGGCGACCGTCGAAGGCCGCATGCTGATCCTGCTCGACATCGAACGGATGATGACCAGTCCCGAGATGGAGCTGATCGAGGGCGAAACCGCCTGAGCGGGCGCGGGCCGCACCCGGCCCGCCGCTCGCGCTCGCCAGCCCTTCGCTCGATCGCCACCCCGTTTTCACCTGTCCCCACCCTCGTCGATCCACCCGCAGACATGACGCCGCATCGAACCCCCGCTCCCCGCGCCGCGGCCCCGGCCATGCCGCCCGCCGCCCTGCGGGACGACGCGCGCGACTTCCTGCTGACCGACCGCGACTTCGACAAGGTACGCGCGCTGATCCACCGCCGCGCCGGCATTTCGCTGGGCGCGCAGAAGCGCGAGATGGTCTACAGCCGGCTGGCGCGCCGCCTGCGCGCGCTGCAGCTGAGCGACTTCGCCAGCTACCTGGCGCTGCTCGAGGCCGACGAGTACTCCGGGGAGTGGGAGTTCTTCACCAACGCGCTGACCACCAACCTGACCTCGTTCTTCCGCGAGGCGCACCACTTCCCACTGCTGGCCGAACATGCGAAACGGATCGGCCGGCCGTATTCGGTCTGGTGCGCCGCCGCGTCGACCGGCGAGGAACCGTATTCGATCGCGATCACGCTGGCCGAGGCGCTCGGCGAGCGCGCCGCGACCGTGCTGGCCACCGATATCGACACGCAGGTCCTGGCCAAGGCGCGAACCGGCGTCTATTCGGCCGACCAGGTGGCGCGGCTGTCGCAGGAACGGCTCAAGCGCTTCTTCCTGAAAGGCACCGGGCAGCGTGCCGGCCAGGTCAAGGTCAAGCCCGAGCTCGCCGCGACGATCGCGTTCGAGCCGCTGAACCTGCTGGCGCCCGACTGGGGCATCCGCGAGCGCTTCGATGCGATCTTCTGCCGCAACGTGATGATCTACTTCGACAAGCCGACCCAGGGCCGCATCCTGGAGCGCTTCGTGCCGCTGCTCAAGCCGCATGGCCTGCTGTTCGCCGGCCATTCGGAGAACTTTTCCTACGTGACGCGCGCCTTCCAGCTGCGCGGGCAGACCGTCTACGAACTGGCGCCGGGCGCTGCCAGGGCCGGAGCCGCCTGATGCAGACGCCGCAGCTGCCGGAGGCGATCGCCACCCGCACCTACTTCGACCGAGAGTTCGGCAAGCAGGCCATCAAGCTGCTGCCCAACGAGTACTACGTCACGCGCGACGACGTGGTGCTGACCACGGTGCTCGGCTCGTGCGTCGCCGCCTGCATCCGCGACGAGAAGGCCGGCGTCGGCGGCATGAACCACTTCATGCTGCCGGACGACGAGAACGCCGGCCCCGACCGCGTGCTGTCCGCGTCCATGCGCTACGGCTGCTATGCGCTCGAGGTGCTGATCAACGAGCTGCTGAAGATGGGTGCGCGCCGCGAGCGGCTCGAAGCCAAGGTCTTCGGCGGTGGCGCGGTGCTGGCCAACATGACCACGCTGAACATCGGCGACCGCAATGCCGAGTTCGTGCTGCGCTATCTGAAGACCGAGGAGATCCGGGTCGCAGCGCAGGACCTGCGCGGACCGCATGCGCGCCGGGTCAGCTATTTCCCGCAGACGGGCCTGGCGCTGGTGCGCCGGCTGACGCGGCAGGACGACCAGGCGGTCGTCGAACGCAGCGAACGCGCGCTGGCGCGCGCGATTTCCGCGACGCCGGTACGCGGCGGCGTCGAGCTGTTCGGGCGGCGCGGCGCCGCTCCCACCGTTTCCTGAATCCGAAGGACCCGCTTTCGACATGACCGCCGCCGCCAAGATCAAGGTGCTCTGCGTGGACGATTCCGCGCTGATCCGCAGCCTGATGACGGAGATCATCAACAGCCAGCCGGACATGGAAGTGGTCGGCACCGCGCCGGACCCGCTGGTCGCGCGCGAGCTGATCAAGCGCCTGAATCCCGATGTGCTGACGCTGGACGTCGAAATGCCGCGCATGGACGGCCTCGATTTCCTCGAGCGGCTGATGCGGCTGCGGCCGATGCCGGTGCTGATGGTGTCGTCGCTGACCGAGCGCGGGTCGGAGATCACGATGCGCGCGCTGGAACTGGGCGCGGTCGACTTCATCACCAAGCCCAAGCTCGGCATCCGCGACGGCCTGCTCGAATACACCGACACCATCGCCGACAAGCTGCGCGCCGCCTCGCGGGCGCGCCTGCGGCCCGCGGCATCGCCCAATGCCCCGCCGGCGGAACCGGCGCCGATGCTGCGCACGCCGCTGCTGTCGACCGAGAAGCTGATCATCGTCGGTGCGTCCACCGGCGGCACCGAGGCCATCAAGGAATTCCTGATGCCGCTGCCGCCCGATGCGCCCGCGGTGCTGATCGTCCAGCATATGCCGGCCGGCTTTACGCGCTCGTTCGCGCAGCGGCTCGATGGCCTGTGCCGCATCAAGGTCAAGGAGGCCGAGCATGGCGAACGCGTGCTGCCGGGCTACGCCTATATCGCGCCGGGCGATCAGCATCTGCTGCTGGCGCGCAGCGGCGCGAACTATGTCGCGCACCTGTCGCAGGAGCCGCCGGTCAACCGGCATCGGCCGTCGGTCGACGTGCTGTTCGACTCGGCCGCCGTGCATGCCGGCAAGAACGCCATCGGCGTGATCCTGACCGGCATGGGCCGCGACGGCGCGCGCGGCATGCTGCGGATGCGCGAGGCCGGTGCCTACAACCTGGCGCAGGACGAGCAGAGCTGCATCGTGTTCGGCATGCCGAAGGAGGCGATCGCCGCCGGCGGCGCGCACGAGGTGGTGCCGCTGGCGGCGATGAGCCAGCGCGTGATGGCGCGGCTGGCCACATTCGGCACACGCGCGCAGCGAGTTTGACAACACGCGGACGCGGCGCGCTTGCCTGCGCGGCGCGTCCGGATAGACGCAATCATCCACAACCGTACTGGAGCCGTAGAGTGGACAAGAACATGAAGATCCTGGTGGTCGACGACTTCCCGACCATGCGCCGCATCATCCGCAACCTGCTCAAGGAGCTAGGTTTCGCCAACGTCGAGGAAGCCGAAGACGGCGCCGCCGGCCTGGAGAAGGTCAAGGACGGCAGCTTCCAGTTCGTGGTCTCGGACTGGAACATGCCCAACATGGACGGGCTGACCATGCTGCAGGGCATTCGCGCCGATCCCGCGATCGCCAAGACGCCGGTGCTGATGGTGACGGCCGAGGCCAAGAAGGAAAACATCATCGCGGCGGCCCAGGCCGGCGCCAATGGCTATGTGGTCAAGCCGTTCACCGCGGCGACGCTGGACGAGAAGATCACCAAGATCTTCGAGAAGATCGCCAAGGAAGGGGCTTGAGGCAGCCGCTATGTCCACCACGTCGACTATCAATATCGAGTCCGCCGAGCAGATCATCCAGCGCATCGGCAGCCTGACGCGCATGCTGCGCGACAGCATGCGCGAGCTGGGCCTGGACAAGGAGATCGAGCGCGCGGCGCAGGCGATTCCCGACGCGCGCGACCGTCTGAGCTACATCGCCAACATGACCGAGAAGGCGGCCGAGCGCACGCTGAACGCGGTCGAGCTGGCGCAGCCGATCCAGGCCAACCTGGAGAAGCAGGCGGAGGCGCTCGACAAGCGCTGGGAGGACTGGTTTGCGCGGCCGGTCGAGCTGGCCGATGCGCGCGAGCTGGTGCTCGATACGCGTGCCTTCCTGACCGAGGTGCCGACGCAGGCCCGCGCCACCGGCAGCCAACTGCTCGAAATCATGATGGCGCAGGACTTCCAGGATCTGACCGGCCAAGTCATCAAGAAGATGATGGACATGATCCAGACGCTGGAGCAGGAACTGCTGCAGATGCTGATCGACAATGTCCCGGCCGAGCGCCGCGTCGAAGCCACCCCGGCGACGCTGCTCAATGGTCCGCAGGTCAAGCCGGAGGGCAAGGCCGACGTCGTCGCGGATCAGTCGCAGGTGGACGATCTGCTGGCGAGCCTGGGGTTCTGAGCCAGGCGAAACCGGTTCCGCGCGCACGGCCCGATATGTTGCAGGCCCCGGTCTGCCGGCATGACCGGCTGGCCGGCTCCCCCACCGGCCATGGCAACGCTTGCATCAGCGGTGGTCGGGCCGCTCCGGTACCTTTCGTTTGAGGCGATTGCCGTCGGCCATTGGCAAGAGCGCATCCTCGGCCGGCATCGAGGCACTGAAGTGGGCCCATGCCGGCGCGAACACGTGCGGCATGTCGGCCCGCAGGCAGGCGTCGCGCAGCCAGTACAGCGCGGAAGCGCACTGGTCCGGTGGCAACGCGCGAACCGCCGTCGCCAGCGCGGGCAGTATCCGTTCGGCGTCCTCCGGTTCGAGGGGCCGGGCGGCGCGTTCGGCGAGCTTCGTGAACAGCCTGACTTCGTAGCGCCCGCTGGGAGGCAGGCGCAGTCCTTCGTCGATCAGCCAGGGCAGTCGCTCGACGCAGGCGTATGGGGCGATCGCCAACAGCAGGAAACCGCGGTCCGCCCAGGTCAGCATGCCCAGCAGTTCGGTGAACAGGCGCCGCGCTTCATCCTCGTCACGGGGCCATCTGCAGAGCGAGACGTCGCCTGGCGCGGCGGGCGCCGTATCGCCGGTGCCAGGTAGCGGGCGTCCGCCGGGCAGCGGCTTCGGGACGACCAGCAGCCTGTGGGCGATCGCCGTGAAGGGCCCGCTGCGCATCCGCAGCGGCAGGTCGACCGCCGCGTTGACCATATCGGGCCAATGGCGTGGATCGTCGTCATATACCTGGATCAGGGCCGACAACAACGCGGCCCGATCGGCATGATCCAGTTCCCGGACAAAGGCCATCATGCGCGGTACCGCCAACCGGGCCGGCACGTCCACAGCCAGTTCGGCATCGATCATGGCCAGCAACGGCTCGCGGCGCAGTGCCAGGGGCAGGGCGGCTGCGCGATCGCCCAGCGCGAACCAGCGATCCAGGCGGCCGTCGCCGTCCGGCAGCCGCTGTCCCAGCACGACGAGGACCTGTTGTTGCAGTGCGGCTTCGAGTTCGCGCGACGCCTCGAATACCGCGTGCCAGATCGGCTCGTAATTCTCTGCGGAGCCCATGCGGTATGCCTGTTCGACGACCCGCTTGATGACGAGCACGGCCAGCGTATCGGGCAGCCAGCTTGCCGCCTGCATCAGGGCAATGTAGGGCGCGGGGTTCGAGGTGACGTCGTCCAGCTCATCGACGCTGTCCAGCATCGCGATCATCGCCTCGCCGGCCTCGGCCACAGGCATATGGTCCCGCACCGCCTCGATCATGCGGTACCAGCAGCTCTCGCGGGGCTCGGCAGGCTGGGCCTGTTCGAGCGCGGCATCGAAGTCGTATGCCGCGCTTTTGGCCAGCTCCAGCCATATCGGCTGCCGCAGCGCCGGCGGCAGTGCCCGGGCCTCGTCGAAGGCGCGATGCCAGAGCGGCGAGCGGCACGCCGCAAGCACGACATAGCGGGACGAATCGGCCAGTGCCGTCGCGACCGCCGTCAACAATTGCGCGCGCGCGGGGAGGGTTTGCCTGTCGGCCGCTTCCCTGAGCTTGTGCACCGACGCGAGCAGTCCTTCGAGCAGGTCGCGCCATCGCTGCTGATTTCGGGACAGTCTGTTGGACAGGTCGGTCAGCGCGGGAACGCGCGCGTCGGCATCCAGCGCCTGGGCGATCTCGAGCGAGGTCGGGACCGATCGCTGGGCGATGTCATCGAGCGACGTGGTTCGCTTCCCGTCGCCAGGCAACGGTGCCGACGAGGCGGCGGGCAGCAGCGGGAGCCGGGCCGCAAAGGCGCGATCGAACATGGCAGGATGGAGCTGGTCGAGCGGCATCCGGTGCAGCAGCGAACGGCGCAGCGCCGGGGGCAGTTTCGCGATCTCGCGCAGGGCGCGCTGGAACCCCGAGTTCGAGACGACCCACGTCAACCGCTCGGCCAGGCGGATGGGCGCGACGAAATCGCGATCGAGCTTGACATGCATCCGCTTGGACGTGCGCGACAGGGCGACCATGGCGCCGTCCCCCAGCCGCTGGACGACCTGGCGCAGCATGCAATCAGGCAGGGTGTGGAGCGAGAGTTCTCCCGTGCGGTTTGCCAGGTTGGCGTTGGCCGTGGGATGTTGGACCGGCTCGAGATGGGCCCGTGCCGCGGCGATCGATTGGCCGGATGGAGAGACGAGGAACTGGAAGGGCATGGCTGCCTCCGTCATGTCGCTGCGCTTTGACGCTGCCGGCGATTACCGGCGCATGGCTGCGCAAGGGGAAGCCCGGCACCATAGCGGCATGCCCTCAGCGATTCTTTCGAATTGCCGCCGAACTACCGCTATCTCCCGCTTGTCTCGAACCCTGCGCTCGGCTTTCCGGCCCGATGATGCACCCTGTTCCCCGGCACCTTCGCCCGCCAGCGCCGGGGGCAACAGAAAAACGGCCCGCTGCCGTTAACCCTGCGAGAAGACCGTTCGCCCCAGCTTGCGTGCCGGCCGCCATCGCCCAAATAGCGCCGCAATCCCCCGCCTATTCCCCCTAATAGCCCGGCTGCCCCGCTCCGATAATCGACCCCGTCGAAGGGCGGCATGCCGCTTCGCCACGGAGCGGCCATGTCCGAAGAAAGCGACCTCGAGAAAACCGAACCCGCCTCGCCCCGGCGCCTGGAAAAGGCGCGCGAGGAGGGGCAGGTGGTGCGTTCGCGCGAGCTTGGCACCTTCGTGATGCTGATGGCCGGCGTGGCCGGCCTGTGGGGGCTCGGCGGCATGCTGGGCCGCAAGCTCGATACCGTGATGCGCGCCGCGCTGTCGTTCGAGCCGGCCATGGCCCACGATCCGGCCCGCATGCTGGCCGGTTTCGCGCAACTGGTGTGGGAATCGCTGCTGGGCGTGCTGCCCTTGCTGCTGCTGTTTGCTCTCGCGGCGCTGCTGGCGCCGATGGTGTTGGGCGGGTGGCTGTTCTCGACCAAGTCGCTGCTGCCCGATTTCTCCCGGTTGTCCCCGTTCAAGGGGCTGGGGCGGCTGTTCTCCGTGCAGTCGCTGGTCGAGCTGGCCAAGGCCGTCGCCAAGTCGCTGCTGGTGGGCGGCGTGGGCTTCTGGGTGCTGTGGCGCCATCTGCCGGACGCCGTGGCGCTGATGAACGCGCCGGTGCAGGAGGCGCTGCTGCGCCTGCTCGAGCTGGTACTGCTGTGCTGCGCGCTGGCCGCCGGCTCGCTGCTGCTGGTAGCCGCGATCGACGTGCCCTGGCAGTTCTGGGACTACTTCAAGAAGCTGCGCATGACCAAGGAAGAGGTCAAGCAGGAGCACAAGGAAAGCGAGGGCAACCCGCACGTCAAGGGCCGGATCCGTCAGCTGCAACGCCAGATGGCGCGGCGCCGGATGATGGCCGAAGTGCCGAAGGCCGACGTGGTGGTCACCAACCCGACCCACTTCGCCGTGGCGCTGCGCTACGAGGAAGGCCGCATGGGGGCTCCCCGCGTGGTGGCAAAGGGCACCGAGGAGGTCGCCGCGCGCATTCGCGAGCTGGCCGCCGAGCACCGCGTGCCGATCCTGTCGGCGCCGCCGCTGGCGCGCGCGCTGCACCGCCATGTCGAACTGGGGCACGAAATTCCGTCCGGGCTGTACACCGCCGTGGCGGAGGTGCTGGCCTGGGTCTACCAACTGAAACACTGGCACCACGCGAACGGGCCGCTGCCCGAGGCCCCGACCGGGCTGCCGGTGCCCGATGAACTTGCCGTACCGGAAAGCCGCGCATGAATGCATTGAACTCGCTGTTCCGACTGACGGGCGGGCAGTCCGCCGGCCAGCTGAAGGCACTGGCCGGGCCGCTGCTGATCGTGATGATCCTCGGCATGATGGTGCTGCCGCTGCCGCCATTCCTGCTCGATCTGCTGTTCACCTTCAATATCGCGCTGTCGATCATGGTGCTGCTGGTCGGCATGTACACGCAGCGTCCGCTGGACTTCGCCGCGTTTCCGGCCGTGCTGCTGTTCTCGACGCTGCTGCGGCTGTCGCTGAACGTCGCCTCCACGCGCGTGGTGCTGCTCGAGGGGCATACCGGCCCCGACGCGGCCGGCAAGGTGATCGAGGCGTTCGGCCACTTCCTGGTCGGCGGCAATTTCGCAGTCGGCATCGTGGTGTTCGCGATCCTGGTGGTGATCAACTTCATGGTGATCACCAAGGGCGCGGGCCGTATCGCCGAGGTCGGCGCCCGCTTCATGCTGGACGCGATGCCGGGCAAGCAGATGGCGATCGACGCGGACCTGAACGCGGGCCTGATCAACGAGGAGGGCGCCCGCAAGCGCCGCGCCGAGGTCGCGCAGGAATCGGACTTCTACGGCGCGATGGACGGTGCCAGCAAGTTCGTGCGCGGCGATGCGATCGCGGGCCTGCTGATCATGTTCATCAACGTGTTTGCCGGCATGGTGGTCGGCATGGTCCAGCACGACCTGGACTTCTCGACGGCGGTGCGCAACTACACGCTGCTGACCATCGGCGACGGCCTGGTCGCGCAGATTCCGGCGCTGGTGATCTCGACTGCCGCCGGTGTCATCGTCTCGCGCGTATCGAACGACCAGGACGTCGGCGAGCAACTGACCGGCCAGCTGTTCTCCGACCCGCGCGTGCTGTACCTGACCGGCGGCATCATCGGGCTGCTGGGCATCATTCCCGGCATGCCGCACATCGCCTTCCTGCTGCTGGCCGGCGGGCTGATCTGGTTCGGCAGCTATGTCGGCAAGCGGCAGCAGGCGGCCAGGCAGACCGCAAAGCGCGAAGAGCGTGCGCCCGCGCTGGCCAACGAGAACACCGAGGCCACCTGGGACGACGTCACGCTGGTCGATCCGCTCGGCATGGAAGTCGGCTACCGCCTGATTCCGCTGGTCGATCGCGCACAGAACGGCGAGCTGCTGGGCCGGATCAAGAGCATCCGCAAGAAGGTGGCGCAGGAGGTCGGTTTCCTGGTGCCGGTGGTCCATATCCGCGACAACCTGGAATTGAAGCCCAACGCCTATCGCATCACGCTCAAGGGCGTCGAGATCGGCTACGGCGAGGCCGTGCCGGGGCAATGGATGGCGATCGACCCGGGCCAGGTCAGCGGCACGCTGCCCGGCACGCCGACGCGCGATCCGGCCTTTGGCCTGCCGGCGGTCTGGATCGACAGCGGCATCAAGGAACAGGCGCAGGCGCTCGGCTATACCGTGGTCGACGCCAGCACCGTGGTTGCCACCCATCTGAACCATCTGATCCATCAGCACGCAGCGGAACTGCTGGGCCGCCAGGAAGTGCAACAACTGCTGGACCGCATCGCCAAGGAATCGCCGAAGCTGACCGAGGACCTGGTGCCCAAGACGATCACGCTGACGGCGCTGCAGAAGGTGCTGCAGAACCTGCTCGACGAGAGCGTGCCCATCCGCGACATGCGCACCATCCTCGATGTGATCGCCGAGCACGCTCCGAAGGTGAGCGACCCCAACGAGCTGACCGCGCTGGTGCGCATGGCGCTGGGCCGCGCCATCACGCAGCAGTGGTTCCCCAATGGCGCGGATCTGCAGGTGATCGGACTCGATGCGGGCCTTGAGCGCGTACTGTCGCAGGCCCTGAACTCCGGCGGCAGCATCGAGCCGGGCCTGGCCGATGCGCTGTTGCAGCAGGCACAGGGCGCCGTGGCGCGCCAGGAGCAGATGGGCCTCGATCCGGTGCTGCTGGTTCCGCATGCACTGCGGCCGCTGCTGTCGCGCTTCCTGCGGCGGACCATGCCGCAACTGCGGGTGCTGTCGCATTCCGAGGTGCCCGACAACCGCAATATCCGCATTACCGCCATGATCGGCGGCGCGGGCTGAAGGCGTTGAGGCAGACGCCGGGTCGGCGCGGGCACCGTGGCGCGATCAGGGCGCGGTACAGCAAGATGCGGCACACACGCGCGCGCACACGCTGATTTACTCCGGTGCTTCCTTTCGTTTGCGCGAGTCGTTGCCGCGGATAATGGCTGCGTCCTCGACGGGAAGGGTCGATATCCCGGCGATCCAGCGATCGCGTGCCGGTGTGTCGTCCGGCAGCAGGCGCTGTATCAGGGAACCGAGCATGAGCCACGGAGAGGCGCGCGCGTCGGCAGGCAGCGCGTGCACCGCGTCTTCCAACAGCGGCAGCAGCGAGCGGGCGTCCGCTGCGCTCAGGCATCGCTGTGCCACGACGCGCAACACGTTGGCGACCACGCCGATGCCATGGTGCTGCAGCGGTTTCAGCTTCAAGGCTTCGTTCAGCAACCAGCGCGCATGTAAAAGGCTCCACGGCATCGGCTGTTGACTATCATGGCCACACATGGGCGATAGGGTCAGCAGCACGGTGCCGCGGTGCGCGAGGGGCAGCATGGTCAGTATCTCCGAGAGCGCGTCGAGGGCCTCTTCGGGCGTGCGAGGCATCCTGGCGCAAAGCAATGCCCCCGGATCGGGGGTAAGCTCGTCGGCAGTCAGATCAAAGGCGCCACCCGCCGGGTAGCGGAACAGCAGGCCGGCCAGCGTCCTTGCGGGCGCGAGTTGAGCCTGCCGCAGCAGCTCCTCGAGTTGGCTGATCTGCATGTGCCACATCCGGGGCGTGCGGGAACGCATCCCGTGGATCATTGCCGCGCTAAGTTGAGCGCGGTCTTCCACCGGCAATTGGGCTCCGATCCGGGCAAGTACGGCGCCTCGCTCAGGCCGGATAGGATCCAGAACGTGACCTGCCAGGGCCAGCAGGACCGGCAGCCTGGCGCCGGCGTCGACGGCCGTCTCGACGCGCTGCGCCAGCGCAAGCCAACAGGCATCCTGAACGACATCTGGCAGCTGTTCGACGCCCTTCGCGAGATCGCAGTACAGGGCAACCGGATCGGTCAGCGGGACGTAAGCCGACGAGTGAAACGCCTCGTCCCACATCGCGGCGGGCTCGGGAAGTTCGGACGGCCAGTACCGTACGAGCCGCGCCAGCAGCGCTGCGCGCCATTCGCCGTGCAAGCCCGCCGCCGCTTCCCGAAGCGCGTCGCGAATGGGTTGTTCGAGGTCGTCGTCGTCTGCATCGCAGTTGTGCTCGGCCAGCGTGCCGAGAATCATCACGATGTCGGCGCCCGGCAATTGCTCGCACACGTAGCGGATAAAAGGCGGCCAGCGCGGATGCAGTTGCGCGACAGCCGCTGCATCGGCGTCTTCGCGATGCACGAACTCGGTGAGCTGAGCGAGGACCGCCGGCTGGGACTGCAAGGGAAGCCGGCGCGCAAGCGAGAAAATCGTATCCCACGACTGGGCCAGTTGGGCGACGTCCACGGAGCCAGCGCCCCAGACCAGCCTCCAAGCGAGTTTTTGCAGCACGTCGGCGTGATCCGCCGGCACGGGTCCCTCGGAACTGGTCGACTCCTGCACCGCCGCCAGCACGATGGCCTGAGCTTGGTCGTATTCGTCCTCCGGTATGTCGTTCGCCATCCGGACGAGCACCTGGCCGCGGCATTCGGTTGGCAAGGCGGACACGATACGACCCCATTCGCTGACCGGAGGAGGGGCCATGCCGGAAGTGCCGAACCACGAGAGAAGCTGGCGCACCCGCGTCCGCGGTGGGGAAGTCAACACCCTGGCCAGCAATTCGCCATGGCCGTCCGGCTGCCCAAGGCGCGCCCGCGCCGGGTCCGTGGGCGCGTACAGCGCATCCCACCAGGGCTTGGCGAGCGCGGGGGCCTCGCGATGGGGCGCCAATAGCTGGCCAGACGGCTCCTGAAGCTGAGGGTGCAGGGCTTGTGCGCGCTGATACAGTGCATCGATCAGTGTGCGCCGCCGCGCCGCGGGCGCGGCCAGCACATCCCGTATCGCAGCTCGCATCCCGGTCACGCTGTGGACCCAGCGGATTCGCCCGCCCAGGCGCAGCGGATCGACGACGTCGCGGCGCAACGCGTCGAAGATCGCCCGGGAGCCACGGCTGAGGGCGAACGCATCGTTCGGGCGCAGATAGCTCGCAATATGAACCAGGATTTCGGCGGGCATCAGGGTCAGGCGCAAGACGGCGTGCTCCTCTACCGACGCAGCCGTGCCGGGCGGGGCGGCTGTGGCGGGAACAGCGGGAAGCATTGGACGGGATGGGGCCGAGGCCAAGGAGGGAGGGGTACCGAGAGGCATGGTGATGGAGACTGGACAGGATTGGTTTTACGCAGCGCGCGGCAGCGGTGCGCTTCCGGGGGCTGTGGCACGGCGGCAAACGGTGATCGGAGAACGCGACCAGACGCGACGAAGGGCGATGGCAGGCGATGGCAGGCGACGGGATTGCGAAGAAGAGCCGAAGTCTGTCAGGCGCGAGCTTCGACGGCTTCCAAAAAGATCGCCGCCCCGCATGCAAAAGAGAGCCTTCCACGGCGCTTGGTTGCGCAACGGCGGGGAAAGAAATTTCCCGGGCCGACGTTAACCACCATATCGGCGCGTGCAGCACGGGTCCGCCCGGGCCGCAGCACCGTCATCGCCCAAATAGCGCCGCAATCCCCTGCCTATTCCCCCTAATAGCGCAAGGCCCCCGCTCGGATAATCGAGACGTCGAAGGGGCCGGCTGCCGCTTCGCAATGGAGCGGCGATGGCGGAGGCAGCGATGCCGGGGAATACGGACCTCCTTTCCTGCCTTGTACCCAAGCCGGCGCGCAGCCACCACGGCGTTGCCGCGGAAACCCGCTGAATCAAGGGTCGCAAGACATGAGCGTAGCCAAATTTGTGGCGGCCACCGGCCGCGAAGCCCTGCGCCGGGTGCGCGAGGCCATGGGCCCCGACGCCATGGTGCTGTCGAACCGTACGGTCGAGGGCGGCGTGGAGATCGTCGCGATGAGCGACACCGAGCTCGACACGCTGTCGAGCAGCGCGGCGGCCTACCAGGCTCCGGCACAGGCACCAGCACCGGCTTCCATGCCCGTCTCCGTGCCGGGCTTCGATACCGACAACCGTGAGCCGCAGGACGCGCTGGGCGATCTGCGCGGCGAGCTGCAATCGATGCGCGCGCTGATCGAGCGGCAGCTGTCCGGCATCGCCGCTCCGGCCGTGCCGGCCGCCGCTCCCGATCCGCTGCGCGAGTCGCTGTTCGAATGGCTGGTCGGCGCGGGCTTTTCCGCGCAACTGGCGCGCACGCTGCTGGCGCGGCTGCCTGCCGGCTACGACCGCCCGGCCGCGATGGGCTGGATCCGCCAGGAGATCGCCAGCAAGGTGCCGGTCCTGGCCGACGAGGACGCGCTGTTCGGCCAGGGTGGCGTGCTGGCGCTGGTCGGTCCCACCGGGGTCGGCAAGACCACCACCACCGCCAAGCTGGCCGCGCGCTTCGTGCTCAAGCACGGCGCCGACAAGCTTGCGCTGCTGACCACCGACACCTTCCGTATCGGCGCCCACGAGCAGCTGCGCATCTACGGCGACATCCTTGGCGTGCCCGTGCACGCGGTCAAGGATGCGTCCGATCTGCGTCTCGCGCTCGGCGCGCTGTCGCAGAAGCATCTGGTCATCATCGATACCGTCGGCATGAGCCAGCGCGACCGCAACCTGTCCGAACAGATCGCGATGCTGGCCGGCGCGCCCGCGCCCGTGCAACGCGTGCTGCTGCTCAACGGCGCCAGCCACGGTGATACGCTCAACGAGGTAGTGCACGCCTACCGCCACGATGCCGCGCCGGGCGCCGGCATCGACGGTTGCATCATCAGCAAGCTCGACGAGGCCACCCATCTCGGTTCGGTGCTCGATGTCGTGATCCGGCATCGACTGCCGGTGTTCTACGCCTCGACCGGCCAGCGCGTGCCCGAGCATCTGGAGCTCGCGCGCGGCGACGCGCTGGTCGAGCGCGCCTTCCTGATGCCGCGGCGCGGTTCGGTGTTCGCCGACGCACAGGCGGCGCGCCGCGCGCTGGCGGCACCAGGCGGCGACGATGCCGCCGATGCGCTCCACGGCGGTCACGGTGCGCGCAGCGAAGCGCACGACGTGCTGCGCTCGATCGCCGACAGCGGCCACGCCGTGGGGGCCTGCGTCAACGCGCTGCGCGACGGTCCCTATGGCTTTGCACTGCTGCGCGAGCTGTGGGCCAGCCGCGGCACGCAGGCCGAACTGCGTCCGCTGGTGCGCCAGGTGCGCGATGCTGTCTGCCAGGACGCAAGCCGGCATTGCGAACACTTCGTGCTGTCCGCCTCGGTGACGCTGCCCTGCGCGGTGCCGGGCCGCCGCGCGCCGCAGCCGTGGCAGCACACGCTGTGGCTCGGCGATCGCGACGGCATGCCGCTGATGGCCACCGTGACGCCGCTGGCGCGCACGCAGCAGGCCGGCGGCTGGGACGCCGAGATGACCGACTGGCGCGCCGCGCTGGCCGCGCGCCGTACCGTCGTGCATCTGCTCGACGCGATGCCGGCCGGCGCCACGCTGCAGCGCTGGCAGTCCAGCGGCGAACGCTGGCTGGCGTCCGCGCGCAAGAGCGCGCGCGTGCTGTGCGACGGCACGGCATGGAAACTCGACGCGCTGGCCGACACCTTGACGTTCCATGCGCAGGGCGAATTGCGCTGGCGCGAGCGCGACGCGGTGCAATGGATCGCGCAGACCCGGGTGCGCGTGGTCGAAGGGCAGGCACGCGCGGCGCGCGGTGCCGCCAGCGAAGGCGGCATCGAAGCGGTGCTGCTGGCCGTGCGTACCATCGAGCGCGACAGCGGCCAGACGCTGGCGGTCGACTATCTGCTGGCCGATCCGGCGCTCGCCGGAGCCGGCGCGCAGCTGGCCCAGTGGGCCCGTTGGGGCGAGGCAGCGGCGCTGCAATGCCGCACGCTGCGCCATGCGCTGGACCATCTCGGCCGCCCGGCCGGCACGTCGTCGCAAGCCTTCGACGTCGACGCGCTGGTCGCGCTGCAGGCCGGCATGACCGCCTTGCGGCTGGCCCATGCGCCGGCCGCCGCGGCGATCGACTGCCTTGCCGGCCTGGCCGGCCGGGCCGCCGCCAAGGATGCGACGCCGGGCGCCGCCGCGCTGCTCGAGGGACTGGGCCGCCTGCTGGCGCTGCTCGACGTGCTGGAGAACTTCCCGGGTCGCAACGCCGCCGAGGCGCAGACTGCAGCGTCGAGCGAGAAGCATGCAGCGGCCGAGGCGATCGCCGCCACCACTGCCGCCACCACTGCCGCACGGCACGCCGCCACCGCGCCTGTCCCCGCCACGCCGGCCCTGCCCGAATCCGCCCAGCATCTCGCACAGCGGATGACGCAGACGGCCGCGGGCTCGCCAGCGAACGCGTCGGCGAAGTTCGACCTGGCCGCGCTCGGAGACTGACTGAACATGCTCGCCGTCGATCAGGCCGAAAGCCTGCGCCGCATGCTGGCGCCGCGCGCCACCCGCCGTATCGCGGTGCTCGGCTGCGAGCCGGGCGCCGGTGCGACCACGGTCGCGCTGGGCCTGGCCCATGCGCTGGCGATGCAGGGCGAGCGCGTGCTGCTGGTCGATGAAGACCCGTCGCACGGGCGGGCGACACGCCTTGCCGGTGCTTCGCCCTCTGGCACGCTGGCTCAGGTGCTCGGTGGCGCCATCGCCATCGATGCCGCGGTGGGACGCCGCGAAGCCGGCATGCCCGCGCTGCTGCCCGGCGATGCGTCGGCGTGGGGGCCGCTGCAACCGCTGCAGGGCTTTCGCACGGTCGTCAGCGATGCGCGACTGGGTGTCGATGGCGCGCTGTCGCGCTTTTCCGGCGCCGCGCACAACCTGGTGGTGGTGATGCGGCCCGAACGCGAATCGCTGACGGCGGCTTATGCCTGCATCAAGCAGCTGCATCACCGCTACGCCTGCCGGCAGTTCGAGCTGGTCGTCAACAGCGCCGCGAGCGAAGCGTCGGCGATGGCCATCGCCGGGAACCTGGCGCGTACCGCTGGCCAGTACCTGGGCGTGCAGGCGCGCTGCGCCGGCGTGCTGCCGGCCGATCCGCTGGTGGCGCGCAGCATGGCGCTGGGACGTGGCGTCGTCGATGCCTTCCCCGGCGCGCCGGCCACCGCCATGCTGCGCCGACTTGCCGCCAGCATCGCTGGCTGGCCTCTTTCACCCGATCCCGAACCGATGCCCGCTCCGGGCGCTCCGGGCGCGGCGTCCGCTGCCGCCAGCGCCCCGCCCCCCGCATCGGCGATCGCCTGCTAGCACTCGCGAGAATTCCACCATGTACACGATCCAGGGAAAGCTCGAACAGACCGACACCGTCCAGACCCATGCGCCGCTGGTGCGGCGCATTGCCCTGCAACTGGCGGCGAAGCTGCCGGCCAGCGTGCAACTGGACGACCTGATCCAGGCGGGCATGATCGGGCTGCTCGACGCCGCCCGCCGCTACGAAGACACCCATGGCGCGCGCTTCGAAACCTATGCCAGCCAGCGTATCCGCGGCGCGATGCTCGACGAGGTGCGCGCCAACGACTGGCAGTCCCGCAGCCTGCGCCAATCGACGCGCCGGATCGAGCGGACGGTGCGCGCGCTGGAGCAGAAGCTCGGCCGCACGCCGCTGGACTCCGAGGTCGCCGAGGAACTGGAGATGCCGCTGGACGAATACCAGAGCATGCTCAACGAGGTCTATGGCTGCCAGCTGCTGCACTACGAGGACTTCGAGCGCTCCGGCGAGGAGGATTTCCTCGACCGCCACCTGACCGTCAGCGAGGACGGCAATCCGCTGACGCTGCTGATGGAGAGCGGCATGCGCGGCGCGCTGATCCGCGCGATCGAGCGGCTGCCCGAGCGCGAGAAACTGGTGCTGTCGCTGTGCTACGACCAGGAGCTCAATCTGCGCGAAATCGGCGCGGTGCTCGAAGTCACCGAATCGCGCGTGTGCCAGATCCGCAGCCAGGCGATCAACCGGCTGCGCAGCCAGCTGCGCGGGCTGCTGTGATGGTTCGCGTGCCCGGCTTGCCGGCGGGGCGGGGCCGCGCGCCGTCGTACGCGACGGCTCGCGCGACCCTGACCGCCGCAGTCTCGATGGCAGCGGCGATGACGGCGGCGATGACGGCGAACCCTGTTGCCGCTTCGCCGCTGATGCATACCAACTTCGGCGGCGAGTCGCGCCACGCCTGGACCGCCTCGGTGCCCGCGCCGGCGTTGCATGGCCGCGGCGTGCGCGCCTTGTCGGCGCCTATCCTACCCAGCGGCTATCTGACGCAGTCCGAAGGGGTGATCACCGCGGTGCGCTGGCGTTACCGTTTTGCCCGCGTGCCACCGCCAAATCTGCAAGCCTATCTCTGTAATGCCAACCGCTGCGTGCTGCTGCCGGGGGCCGAAGGCAAGACCGATGCCTTCCGGGGCGACGATGCCGGCAAGGGCTTCGTGTTCGCGTTCCGCATACCGGGACAAGGTCCGCTGACGCCCGTGCTGCAGGGGCAGGCCAGCCAGGTCACGGTCAGCTATCGCTGAATGGCGAGCGCCGCGCGACGCGGCGAGGTGACCTCAACGTCGCCGTTGTCACGATGTGATGTGCGCAGATCTTGCCGGTCCGGACCGGGTGGCATTGAATGTGCTTGTTGCCAATCGAGAATATGGCAGCGAGACATCGACATGAGCCCCAACCGAACCAGCGGTAATCGCATCCGCCTGCTGGAAAACGGCGACGAATACTTCCCGCGCGTGTTTGCCGCGATCGCCGCCGCCCGCACCAGCGTGCTGCTGGAAACCTTCATCCTGTTCGACGACCGCGTCGGCGTGGCGCTGCGCGAAGCATTGATCGCGGCGGCTGCGCGCGGCGTGCATGTGGCGATCACCGTCGACGGCTACGGCTCGCCCGATCTGCCGCCGGAGTTCGTCTCCGGCATGGTCGCCGCGGGCGTGCGATTCCATATCTTCGCGCCGCGCCGGCGGCTGCTGGGCGTGCGGACCAACCTGTTCCGCCGGCTGCATCGCAAGCTGGTCGCCATCGACGGACGCATCGCCTTCATCGGCGGCATCAACTTCTCCGCGCAGCACCTGACCGACCACGGCCCGCAGGCCAAGCAGGACTATGCGGTCGAGGTCGAGGGGCCGGTCGCCCACGAGGTGCATCGCTTTCTCGTGCAGACGCTGCCGCCGGGCGATGTCGACGTCCCCGCGGTACCGCCCGCGCCGCCGGCCGGCAACATGGCCGCCTGGCTGGTCACCCGCGACAACGACGCCCATCGGACCGACATCGAATGGGAGTACCTGCAGGCGATCCGTGCCGCGCGGCATCAGGTCGTGATCGCCAACGCCTACTTCCTGCCCGGCTATCGCCTGCTGCATGCGATCTGCGAGGCAGCGCAGCGCGGCGTCGACGTACGGCTGATCCTGCAGGGCAACCCCGACATGCTGTGGGTCAAGCGCATGGCCGACATGCTGTACGCCCATCTGCAGGACGCCGGCGTGCGCATCTTCGAATATTGCGAGCGGCCGCTGCACGGCAAGGTCGCGGTGATCGACCGCGACTGGTCCACCGTAGGATCCAGCAACCTCGATCCGCTGAGCCTGTCGCTCAATCTCGAGGCCAATCTGGTGATCCGCGACGCCGGTTTTGCGCGCGAGCTGCGCGCCAACCTCGACACGCTGATGGCCAATGCGTGCCGCGAGATCGCGCCCAACCGCGAGACGCCGCGCGCGCCGCTGCAGCTGGCGGCGACCACGCTGATGTTCCACTTCCTGCGCCGCTTCCCCGCGTGGGCGGGCTGGCTGCCTGCCCACACGCCGAAGCTGGTGGTGGCCACAGCCGAGCCGCCGCGCCGGCCCTGGCGATTTCCGGTGCTGAAGCGGGGCGCCGGAGGGGCGGAATAGATGGCGGCAAGGCAGGCGACTCACCACACGGCAACACGGCGGCGCAGCCGCTGGGCGCAGGTGCGCCGCGTAGTGGGCATTGTCTTCGTCGCGCTGGTGGTGGTGCTGGTCGTCAGGAAGCTGGCCGAGGTCGAGTGGGCCGAGGTCTGGGTCACGCTGCAGGAATACGACTACCGCACGCTGACGCCGGCCGTGCTGCTGGTGATGCTCAGCTATTTCTGGCATTCGGCCTTCGACCTGCTGGGCCGCTGGTATGCACGGCATCGGCTGTCGTCGCCTCGGGTGCTGGTGATCGCCTTCGTCAGCTATGCCTTCAATCTGAACCTGGGCGCGCTGGTCGGCGGGCTCGGCATTCGCTACCGGCTCTATTCGGGCGCGGGACTGTCCGGCGCGCAGATCGCCTCGGTCTATACGATCGGCGTGGTCAGCAACTGGATCGGCTATCTGGCGCTGCTCGGCGCGGTGCTGGCCGCCCGCACGGTGGTGCTGCCGGTCGAATGGGGACTCAATGCCACGCTGCTGCAGATTGCGGGGTTTGCGCTGCTTGCCGTGGTGGCTGCGTATCTGATCGCTTGCGCCAAGGCCAGGCGGCGCCGCTGGACGGTACGCGGCCATGCCTTCCATCTGCCGCCGCTGCGTTTTGCGGTCTTGCAGTGCGTGCTGTCGATCACCAATTGGCTGACCATCTCCGCCATTATCCAGACCCTGCTGCCGTCGTCGGTGCCGCTGCTGGTGGTGCTGGGGGTGGTGCTGATCGGGAGCATCGCGGGGGCGGTGGCACACATCCCGGCCGGCCTGGGCGTGCTCGAGACCGTGTTCGTGGTGCTGCTGGGCGACCGCGTCCCCCACCACGCACTGCTGGCGGCGCTGCTGGCCTATCGGGCGATGTACTACCTGTTGCCGATGCTGCCGGCGGTGGTGGGGTATTTCCTGCTGGAGGCGCGCGGCCGGCGCGCCAGCACGGCCGAACCGACCGCGTGAGGGGATGTGTTCTTTCTCGCGCGCGCTCGCGGGCGTTCGCGGTTTTCGCCCCTCTCCCCCTTAGGGGGCGAGGGAGCAAATCGTTGGAATGGCGGGCGTGTTCTGCATGCCTGCTGCCTTCGAGGTGCCACCGGTTTTCTCCCCTCTCCCGCAAGCGGGAGAGGGGCGGGGGAGAGGGCAGAGGGCGGTCGTCATGTCACCGCCGTCTGAAACCACCTCCCTCTCGCCGATCCCCCCTGAAGAGGAGAGAGAAAACAACGTCAGCCGCTGGCCAGGCTGACGCCGCGCGGACCGGCTTGCGCGCGGCCGTTGCGACCGTAGATCGTCGCCGTGTCGCCACGCTGGCGCAGCGTCTGCAGCGCGTCCTGCGTGTATTCGAGATGCGCCGACACCACGGCGCCGTTCAGCGTATTGGCTTCAGCCGCGCCGCGTGCGGTCAGCACCAGCGTGCGCCAGGCGCTGGCGACGCCTTCGTCGATATGCAGTCCCACCAGTTGCCGGCCGCTGCCGACGCGGATGCCCAGCGCGGCCATCTGTGCCTGGCGCGCCGTGCCCAGCTGGGCGATCTGCTGCGCCAGTTCCTGCTTGTTCTGCACCAGCTCGCCCAGCGATTGGAAGTCGCCGGCGCGAATCGCGGTCCGTTCCTGCTGCAGGGCATCGACGAAGGCGGCGATGGCTTGCGTTTCCCGCTGCATGCTGGCGATCAGGGCTTGGCTCATAGGCGCGAAGTCGAAGGAAGTCGGTGGGAAATCGGTGGTCCGGTCAGCGCCGATAACGGAATAACGGAATCGAGGCGCGATCAGCGGCCGTTGTCCTGCGTCAGTTCGCGCAGCGTGGCCAGCAGACCGTCGGCGATCTTGCTCGGGTCCATCTTCAGGCGCCCCTCGGCGATGGCCTGGCGGATCTCGTCCACCTTGGCCTGGTCGATATCGCCGTCGGCCTCGTGCGCCAGGCGGGTGCCGATATCGCGAACCTGCGTCCCCAGGGGGCTCATGGTCAGGCCGCCCGCGGTCGGTGCGGCGCCCGGGACGGGGCTCGACGCGGTGCGTCCGGTGCTTTCAGCGGCACCTTCGCCGGTGCGCGGCAGAGTCGATTGGTGGATCTTCACGGGATGTCCTTGCTGGGTTTGCTCAGCTTAACGGCGCAGGGTCGCCAAACTTTAGGACGCGAATTGTGACACGCTGTAACGGAGTCGGGGGCTACTGCTGCAGTACCACGGTATCCGCGTCGCGGACCAGCCCGTTGACCACCTGACCGCTCTTGAGCCGCACCTGCACGGTATTGCCCGTGGCGGCGTCGGCCAGGATCTTGCCCTCGCTGCGGATCTGGAACGCCTCGCCTTCGATGGTCACCGCGACCATCTGGCCCTGCTTGACCGCAATCGCCTTCCGGACCATGTCCATCCTCAGCGGCGAGCCGGCGGCGATCCGGTTGGCCGTGACGGCGCCTTCGAGCTGAGCGGGGTCGGTGACGACCGCGCGCGGCAGGCCCGCCAGATCGCCCTGGCGCTGCTCCAGGTCGGCCGGACCGATCGGCTGGCCCGGGGCCAGCGCATGGGCGGCGACGTAGTAGTCGGCCACCACGGAGACCCGCGCCTGCATGTACCGCGTCCACGGCCGCTCGCCGCCGCAGCGCACGCCAACCGAGACACGGCCCCAGGCCGCGGCCCCGCCTGGCAGGAAGGGCTGCGGCGACACGCATTCGCGTGCGCGTCCGCCCGATGGCGGCACCAGCTGGATGCTGACCTTGCCCGGCAGTCCGGCGGTCTCGCGCAGCAGGAACTGCTCGACCGCGATGCGTACCGGGTCGTCGGTGAACGGCGATGGCTGCGCAGCGTGCGGCGGCGGCGAGGACGGCGACGTGGCGGTGGCCGCCAGCGCGGCGGCGCAGGGCAACGCGGCGCAGAGCGCCAGCATGGCGAGGCGGGCCGGTGCGGATCGGCGCGAGCAACGAGGCGAGCAACGAGGCGAGCAAGACATGGCGTGATCCCAGCGGGCGGAGCGCAAAGCAAAAGGGGAAACCGGGCGCAGGCGCGCGCGCGAGAAGGCGGTGAGCCTGGCAACGAGACCTCATTGTAGGCAGCGGGCCTCGTCCCCTGTGCCCGAAATGCGCAGATTTCCCCGTCCTATTCATCCGATTGCACTGGCCGGCCGGCACCTAAGATGGCACCCGTAAAGAAGGCCGGGTCCATTCCCGGCGCCCTCACGCCTTTGCCGACGCAGGGGCGCGTGGTTTCGTCACACCTTCCTCGATAGCGAGAGATAGCGAGATACGGACATGATCGACAGACTCGATGCGTCGTTCCGTTTCCAGCAGGAAGCGTTGAACTTGCGCAATCAGCGGCAATCGGTGATCGCCGCCAATATCGCCAATGCCGATACGCCGGGCTTCAAGGCCCGCGACTTCGACTTTGCCAGCCAGCTGTCCGAATCGGTCGAGCGGGGGCGGCAGGCCAATGGCGTGTCGCTGTCGACCACGTCGGCGCGCCATCTGCCGGGGCAGGCCTCGGCCGCCAGCGAGTTCGAGCTGGCGTACCGGATTCCGATGCAATCGAGCATCGACGGCAACACCGTCGAAATGGACACCGAGCGGGTGGCCTTCGCCGACAACTCGGTCAAGTACGAGTTCGGCCTGACGGTGATGAACTCGAAGATCAAGGGCATGTTGGCCGCCATCCAGTCGTGAGGAAACCATGCCGGCAATGAATATCTTCGACGTGACGGGCTCGGCGATGGCCGCGCAGTCGCAGCGCATGAACGTCACGGCCTCGAACCTGGCCAACGCGGACAGTGCGGTGGCGCCCAACGGCCAGCCGTATCGCGCCAAGCAGGTCGTGTTCGGCCTTGCGCCGACGCCGGGCCAGGCCGATATCGGCGGCGTGCAGGTGCGCGGCGTGATGGAAGACCCGTCGCCGCCCCGCATGGTGCACAACCCCACGCATCCGCTGGCCAACGCCGACGGCTATGTGGTGATGCCCAACGTCAATCCGGTGGAGGAGATGGTCAACATGATTTCGGCGTCGCGGTCCTACCAGGCCAACGTCGAGGTGTTGAACTCCGCCAAGAACATGATGCTCAAGACGCTGACCATCGGTCAGTGATTCCGCCATACCAACGGGACCAACGATGACCACCACGCCACCGGTCAACAACAGCAGCAGCGCGTCGAATCAGCTGGCCAACAGCGCGTCCAGCGCCGCCGACCTGCAGAACAACTTCCTGACCATGCTCGTCACGCAGATGAACAATCAGGATCCGCTGAATCCGATGGACAACTCGCAGCTGACCTCGCAGCTCGCGCAGATCAGCACGGTCAGCGGCATGCAGACGATGAACGCGACGCTGGCCCAGCTGCTGGCCCAGGTCAGCGCCAGCCGCGCAATGGACTCGGCCGCGCTGATCGGCCGCACGGTGATGGTGCCGGGCAAGGAAGTCGCCGTCGCCGACGGCAAGCCGGGCCAGTTCGGCATCGACCTGCCGGCCACCGCGGACGCGGTCACCGTCGATGTGCTGGACAAGGACGGCAACGTGGTGCGCACCATCGACCTGAAGGGCCAGACCGCCGGCGTGCACGACGTGGCCTGGGACGGCAAGAACAATGCCGGCGGCACCGTGCCGGATGGCGATTACACCTTCAAGGTCACGGCGACCGCGGACGGCAAGAGCGTACAACCGGTGGCGCTGGTCTACGGCAAGGTGCAGGCCATCAGCGGCGACGCCAACGGCGTGCTGGTCGATATCGGCGGCGGCCATACCGCGCTGGTCGATGACGTCCGCAAGATCCTTTGATCAACATTCATCAGCTCAATCAGTACGACGCGTAACAAGGGGAAATCATGGGTTTCGGTCAAGGAGTCAGCGGCATCAATGCCGCGGCACAGAATCTGGACGTGATCGGCAACAACATCGCCAACGCGAACACCGTCGGCTTCAAGCAATCGACCGCGCAGTTCGCTGACGTCTACGCCGGCTCGAAGGTCGGCCTGGGCACGCGCGTGAACTCGGTGGTGCAATCGTTCACGCAAGGCAATATCGAGGCGAGCGGGCGCTCGCTCGATGTGGCGATCACCGGCGGCAACGGCTTCTTCCGCATGGTCGGCACCGACGGTTCGGTGTTCTTCTCGCGCAACGGCCAGTTCCTGCGCACCGACGACGGCCGCATCACCAACGCGCAGGGCCTGCAGCTGACCGGCTATCCGGCTGGCGTGCAGCCGGGCGGCGGCGTGCAGCCGCAACCGCTGGTGGTGTCGAACGCCCAGATGCCGCCGAAGCCCACCGATCGGATCACCGCGCAGTACAACCTGGACTCGCGCAGCCTCCCGCCGACTCCCGTGCTGACCGAAACCACGACCGTCGGCGCCGGCACCGCGACGGCTTCGGTGTCGGACGTCAAGGTACTGACCGGCAGCGACTACGCGATCGCCTACGACGGGACCAACTACACGATGACGCGCGTGTCCGACGGCGCCGTGGTGGCCACCGGCGCTGGACCGACGTTGACAGCCGATGGCCTGACCGTGACCATGAGCGGCACCGTTGCCGCTGGCGACGAATACACCATCACCAGCGCGCCGTCGTTCGCCACGGCTGCCGGTAGCCCGCCGGCCGCCTCGATGTTCAACTACAGCAGCACGATCGAGGTATTCGATTCGCTGGGCAACGCCAAGCAGCTGACCGCCTACTTCGCCAAGGGCACCAGCGACGCCACTGGCACCAACTGGAATATGTACGTCACCGACGCGACGGGCGCGCTGCTGTCGGGCCCTGACGCGATGCGATTCGACCTCAACGGCGCGTTGGTCACCCCGGCGGCCGGTGCGACGGTCAACGTCACCGTGCCCGCGGCCAATGGAGCGGCCGAGATGAACGTCGCGTTCGATCTGGCCGGCACCACGCAGTTCGGCGACGACAACGATCCGAAGTCGATCGTGCAGAACGGCTACACCTCGGGCTCGCTGCTGGGCTTCGCGATCGAAGCCGACGGCACCATCCTGGGCAGCTACTCGAACGAGGAAACGCAGGCGCTGGGCCAGGTCGTGATGGCCTCGTTCGGTAACGTCGAAGGGCTCAAGCCGGAAGGCGACAACGTCTGGAGCGCCACCGGCGCTTCGGGCCAGCCGCTGCTCGGCGCGCCGGGCGGTGCCATGGGCCAGCTGCAATCGAACGCGGTGGAAGCCTCGAACGTCGACCTGTCGGGCCAGCTGGTCAACCTGATCATTGCCCAGCGCAACTACCAGGCCAACGCGCAGACCATCCAGGCGCAGGACCAGGTGCTGCAGACGCTGGTCAACATCTGATCGGCGCAAGCGGGCAACAGCGGTAAGCAACAGCGGTAGCCGTAAGCATTGGATAGGAATCGCAGATGGATCGCCTGATCTACACCGCCCTGTCGGGCGCCAAACAGACGCTGGACCAGCAGGCCGCGGTGGCCAACAACCTGGCCAACGTGTCGACCACGGGCTTTCGC
>JAPSLP010000065.1 GCA_031180665.1 Cupriavidus sp.
TGCTCCTGCATCTTCTTCATGTTTTCCTGCATCTGCTGGGCTTGCTTCATCAGCCCGGCGAGTTGGCCCTTCATCATGATGCTTCTCCTGATATCGATGGATTCGGTGGATTCGTGGGTCGGTGCGCCGCGCGGCTTCGATCGGGTCGTGTGAGCGGCGTGCCGGTGTCAGAGCGCGCGCGGCTGGATCGAGCCCGGCACGATCTGACCGCCGAACTCGCGCAACAGGCCCTGGACGAATGGATCGCTCTCGATCGCCGCCTCGGCCGCGCGCTGGCGCTCGGCGCGCGCCTGCGCATCGGCCGCCGCGGCGGTTTCGCTGACCACCCCGACCTCGCAGTGCACGCGCACCGGTTCGCCGAAATGGTCCGACAGCGCCTGCGCCAGGCGCTCGACCGCATTGCCTTCGGCGATCGCCGCGACGGGCGCCCGCAGTACGAAGGTGCGGCCCTGCACGCGCGCCAGTTCGCTCTGATACGCCAGCTGCTGGGCCAGGCCCTTCAGCGGCAGGCTGGCGGCCAGCGCGGGCCAGTCGCCGCTGAAGATCGCGGGCGTGCCATCGTCCGGCGGCAGCGGCACGGCGGCCGGCGGCGGGGTCTTGTTCGGGCTCGCGGCGAAGGCTTCATCCGCGGCGGCTGCGGCCGCTGCGGAGGAGACGGGCATGGCCGTGCGCGGCGGTTCGGGGCGGCGCAGCGGCGCGGCGCGTTGCGGTTCGGGTTCGCTGTCGTACGGGCCGATCAGCGGCAGGTCGGGTGGCAGCTCTTCCCACGGCGGTACGTCGCTGCCGCCGGCCAGTTCCCATGGCGCGGGCTCGGCGGACGGCGCAGCCGGGGCCGGCCCTTGAGCCTGAGGTTGTGCCGGAGCCGACGGACGCGGCGGCTCCGGCCGGCGTTGCGGCGCGGCCGGGCGCAGCGATTGCGTCGGCGCGGGGGCCGCGGCAGGCGCGGCCGCGGGAGCCGGAGCCGGAGCCGCGGCGACGGGGCGCGCCGAACCGCCGCCCCGCCCTGCCGAAGCCTGGCGGGCCGCCGCCAGCGCCGCGCGGGCGGGCGACAGCGGCTTGCCGTCATTGGCGGGCCTGGCGGCAGGCGCCGGCGAGGCGACGGGCGCCGCGGCGGCCGTCGCGGAAGGCGCCGGTACGGGTACCGCTGCGCTGGAAGCCATCGGGCTCGACGCGGCCGGACGCGGACCCGGCGTCGCGACGGGTGCTACGGGAACGGCGGGCGCGGCAGCGGGCTTGGCCGCAGCGCTTGCGGCGTCGGCAGCGGGCGTCGCAGCGGTGTTCGGTGCGGTGCTGGCGGCGGTGCTGGCGGCGGTGCTGGCGGCGGTGCTGGCGGCGGTGCTGGCAGGCACCGGACCGGACGGCGGAACCGGAGAAGCCTGCGCAACCGGCGACGCCGATGCTGCCGATGCTGCCGATGCTGCCGATGCTGCCGATGCCGCCGATGCCGCCGATGCCGCCGCGCCGGCCATCGCGGGACCCGGCATCCGCCGCGCACCGGTCGTCGCCGGTCCTGCCGGCGCCGGTGCCGACGGCATCGCCGTGGGCCGGAACGCCAGCATCCGCAGCAGCGTCATCGTGAAGCCGGCGTACTCGTCCGGCGCGAGCGCGAGCTCGCTGCGGCCAAGATTGGCGATCTGGTAGAACAGCTGGACTTCCTGCGGATCGAAGGCCGCCGCGAGGCGGCGCACTTCGCCGGCCTCGGGCCATTCCTCCTGCACCGAAGCCGGCACCGCCTGCGCCAGCGCGATCTTGTGCAGCAACGAACCGAGGTCCTGCAGCGCGCCGGCGAACGACAGGCTGCGGTCGGCCATGCTGTCGGCCACCGCGAGCATCGCGGCGCCATCCTCGGCGGCCAGCGCGTCGAGCAGCTGCACCAGATAGCTCTGGTCGATCGCACCGAGCATGCCCCGCACCGAAGCTTCGGACACTTCGCCCGCACTGTAGGCGATGGCCTGGTCGGTCAGCGACAGCGCGTCGCGCATCGAGCCGTGCGCGGCCTGTGCAAGCAGCCGCAGCGCATTGCCATCGTGCGCGATGCCCTCTTCGGCCAGGATGCGGTCGAGATGGTTGACGATATGGCCGGGCGGCATCTGCTTGAGGTTGAACTGCAGGCAGCGCGACAGCACCGTGACCGGGATCTTCTGCGGGTCGGTGGTGGCGAGGATGAACTTGACGTGGCCGGGCGGCTCTTCCAGCGTCTTCAACATCGCGTTGAAGGCGTGGTTGGTCAGCATATGCACTTCGTCGATCATGTAGACCTTGAAGCGGCCGACCGTGGGCGCGTAGACCGCCTTGTCGAGCAGCTGGGCCATCTCGTCGACGCCGCGGTTCGACGCGGCGTCCATCTCGATATAGTCGACGAAGCGGCCCGCATCGATCTCGGTGCAGGCCTTGCAGACCCCGCACGGTTGCGCGGTGATGCCGCCGGTGCCGTCAGCCCCCGTGCAATTCAGGGCCTTGGCCAGGATGCGCGACAGCGTGGTCTTGCCGACGCCGCGCGTACCGGTAAACAGGTAGGCGTGATGCAGCCTCTGCTGTTCCAGCGCATGCGTGAGCGCGCGCACCACGTGCTCCTGGCCGACCAGCGTGGTGAAATCCCTGGGGCGCCATTTGCGCGCTAGAACTTGGTAACTCATGGCGGCGATTGTAGCAAATGGCGACCCGCCGGCCGGCGGCCTGTCGACGGCCCCGGCAAGGCGTTCGCGCGCGGGGTCGGCCGGACATTGAGCCGGACATTGAGCCGGACATCGAGCCGGACATCGAGCCGACCATCCGGCGGGCGATCAGCCACACTCGCCGACGTAGCCGCAATTGGCGCATTTGGCGCAGCCGTCGACCTTGTGCAGCGCATGTGCGCCGCATTCCGGGCACGGCTTGCCGGTGCCGACGCCGGGCGCGCCGACCGGCATGCCGGCGCCCGGCGCCGCGGCTCCCCGCAGCGGCACGGCGTCCTGCGCGAGGCCGGCCTTGCGCTGCGCCAGCCGCTCGGCCAGCGCGGCCACCGGCACCTGCTGTCCATCGGCATCGAGAAAGCCGCGTTTGATCAGGATGCGCTGCAGCGCATAGCCGAGCGCCGCCACCTCGGAGTCGTGGAAGCGCGGCACCTCGGTGCCGTCCTGCCGCGTCAGCGTGCCGTAGCGCACCGTACCCTTGTCCCACACCACATTGCGCATGTCGGCCAGCGCCTTGGCGATCGAGCCACCCGAGCGCGCCACCATCGACAGCAGACGCATCGTCGAGGTAATCCATTGCTGGCCTTCGCTGCGCTGGCCGGCCGGCATGAAGAACTCGACCGGCCGCTCGATCGTCACGGGCCTGCCGTCGACCACGCCGTCGACGCGCATGAAATTGACGGTCAGGTAGACGGTCTTGTGGCCCTCGTAGGTCAGGTACTCGACCTTGGACGTCACGCCTTCCAGATCGCCCACCGGCCGGCTCTCGAAAGGCCTGCGCAGCGGATCGTCGCCATTGGCGGCGGCCGCGCCGGCCGTGTCCGCGGCGCCCTGCCCCGCCGCTTGCGCGACCGACAGCACCGCGCCCAGCACGCGATTGGGCCGGTAGGTGGCCAGCCCCTTCAGCCCGGCCTTCCACGCCTCGAGATACAGGTTGCGGAAGGCCTCGTACGGATAGTCCTCGGGCACGTTGACGGTCTTGCTGATGCTGGTGTCGATATAGGGCTGCACCGCCTCCAGCATCTTCATATGGTCGAGCGCGGACATCTGCAGCGCGGTGACGAAGCTGTCCGGCAACTGCTCGACATCGCCGCCCAGATGGCGGTACAGGCGCCAGGCATGGTCCGCGACCTCGTAGACCTTGTAGCTGTCGTCGCCCATCCGCTTGCGCCGCTGGTAGGTCCACGAGAATGCCGGTTCGATGCCGTTGGAGGCGTTGTCCGCAAACGCCAGCGTGATGGTGCCGGTCGGCGCGATCGACAGCAGGTGCGAATTGCGGATGCCATGCGCGCGGATCGCTGCCCGCACCGGCTCGGGCAGCCGGGAGGCGAAGCCGCTGCGCAGATAGGCGTCGGCATCGAACAGCGGGAAGGCGCCCTTCTCGCGCGCCAGTTCGGTCGAGGCCAGATAGGCGGCATCGCGCAGCGTCTGCGCGATGCGCGCTGCCAGCGCACGGCCGGCCTCGCTGTCGTAGCGCACGCCCAGCATCACCAGCGCACTGCCCAGGCCCAGAAAGCCCAGGCCGACGCGGCGCTTGGCCATCGCCTCGGCGCGCTGTTCGGGCAAGGGCCAGTAGGTGACGTCGAGCACGTTGTCCAGCATCCGCACCGCCACCGCCACCAGCGCGCGAAAGCCGTCGAAATCGAAGGACGCCGCCTCGCTGAACGGACCGCGCACGAAGCGCGTCAGGTCGATCGAGCCCAGGTCGCAGCAGCCGTAGGCCGGCAGCGGCTGCTCGGCGCACGGATTGGTGGCCTCGATGCGCTCGCAGTAATGGAGGTTGTTGTCGTCGTTGATGTGCGACAGGAACAGGATGCCCGGCTCGGCGTGATCGTAGGTGGCCTGCATGACCTGATCCCACAGTTGCCGCGCCGGCACACGCCGGTACACCCACATGCCGTCGTCGCGGCGCCAGGCGCCGGCGGCGATGGTCTCGGGGGTGGGTTCGGCGACGTGAACGAGTTCGATCTCGCCATCGTCCTGGACTGCCTGCATGAACGCATCGTCGACGCCGATCGACAGATTGAAGTTGGTCAGCTCGCCGGCGTCCTTGGCGTGGATGAAGGCCTCGATATCGGGATGATCGGCACGCAGCACGCCCATTTGCGCGCCGCGCCGTGCGCCGGCCGATTCGACGGTGGCGCACGAGGCGTCGAATACCTTCATGAACGAGACCGGGCCCGAGGCGCGCGAATGGGTGCCGCGCACCAGCGCGCCCGAGGGGCGGATCGCGGAGAAGTCGTAGCCGACTCCGCCGCCGCGGCGCATGGTCTCGGCGGCCTGCGCGACCGCGGCATAGATGCCGGGCTTGCCGTCCACGGTCTCGGACACCGCGTCGCCGACCGGCTGCACGAAGCAGTTGATCAGCGTGGCCTCGATGCGGGTGCCCGCGGCGGAATGGATGCGGCCGGCCGGCACGAAACCGCCCTCGAGCGCGGCCAGGAAGCGCTGCGCCCAGCGTTCGCGCTGCGCCTGCGGCTCCGCCTCGGCGAGTGCGCGCGCCACGCGGGCGCGCACATCGGCCGCACTGCGTTCCTCGCCCTTGGCGTACTTCTCGCGCAGCACCTCGACCGAGATTTCCTGCGGCGGCAGCACGGCCTGCATCATCTGTTCGTTGGCATTCATCGGTCAGCTCACCTCTCAGCTCTGTTGGCGCCATGCGATTCGAACCGTCCGCCCCCACATGGCTGCGCATGCAGGCGTCGCCTTGCGATGCCGACGACAGGTTTTCGCGCGAGGCACGCACTCTGGGTTACAATGCCGGTCGGACGGGCCTCCTCGCATGGCGGCGCGGTCAACCTGGTCAGGTCGGGAACGAAGCAGCCACAGCCGTTTTCCGCCAGTGCCGAGGGTCAGGCTCGTCCCCCTTCCTTCCTGTCTTTCCTTCCCCTTCGTTGCTGACTGCCCGGTTCCTGCCGCATTGAATCGGCCCGGGGATGGCGTTCGCCTTGGCGAAATGCTGCCGTGATGCTGTGGCGAGCGCCCGATGCCACGCCCGGCGAACCTCCACCGTTCGCATCTTAGCCCCGTTTCCCCACCCTTCGTCCAGCCCTCAGAACAGCGACGCCTGCCGCGGCGGTGGCGGTGCCGACAGTTGCCCCAGCGCGATCCATTCGCCGTCGGCGGTAGCGATGCCCGACTCGATGCGACGGCCCGGGAACATCGGCCGCAGCGCCGCCTCGTAGCGCCGCAGCTGCGCCGCGTAGGCGGCGTGTTCCTGCGGCAGCAGGCGCAGCTTGTAGTCGACCACCACCACGCGATCGGCGTATTCGACCAGCCGGTCGATCCGCAGCAGGCGCCCCTGCGCGTCGTACAGTTCGACCTCGTTGCGCGCGCTCAGCGCGTCCTCGGCCAGCAACAGCGCGCGCAGCACCGGCGCGTCCAGCATCGTGCGTACCGCGTGCACCGCGGCCTCGGCCTGCGCGCGCCACTCGGTGCGCGCCTGCGGGCTGCCTGCCCCGGCCAGCGGAAACCAGCGCATCACCGCATCGGCGTCGGGCACGTCCTCGTAGGCGCCGGGATAGCGCGTGATCCGCTCCAGCAGCGCGTGCACCAGTTCCCCATGGCGAGCGGCGGCGGCATCGAAAACGATCTCGTCGCCGCCCTGCTCGTCCGGGCTCTGCGCATCGATGGCATCGCGCGGGACCACGGGCTGCGCATCGCGATAGCGGGCACGGAAGTCGGCAAAGCGGATCGGTCCTTCCGTGCCGCCCGCGGCAACGCCACGCACGCCGACGTCATCGTCCGGCAGCGCCGGCACCGGCTCGCCGACATCGGCGACCTGCAGGCGCACATACCAGCTGCCGGCGATCTCGCTGCCCGGTTCGCCGTCGCCCCCGCCCTTGCCGTTGCGCTGAATGCCGCTGACGATCAGCCCCTGCCGGGCGCGCGTCATCGCGACATAGAGCAGGTTCCAGTTCTCGCGTTCGGCCAGCGCGGCCTGCTCGTCGAAGCGCGCCGCGCGCGCCAGCCCACGCTCGGACCGCTTGCCATACGCGGAGAAGTGCACCGGCGCCGAGGACGACGGTGGCCAGTCGATCAGGATGCCGGCGCGATCGGCGGCCGGCTCGCTGTGATTGGCGTCGAGCAGCACCACGAACGGCGCCTCCAGCCCCTTGGCCGCGTGCACGGTCAGGATGCGCACGGCGTCGAGCGTGCCATGGCTGTCGTCCGCACCTTCGGGCTCGTCGGCCTCGGCTTCGGCCGCATCGCCCATGCCGCCTTCGTCGGGGCTTTCGTCCTCGTCGCCGCGGCGGATGGCCTGCAGTTCGTCGATGAACTTCGGCAGGCTCGGATAGCGGCCGCCATCCAGATCGAGCGACAGCTTCAGGAACGCGTCGAGATTGGCCAGCACCTGCTCGCGGATTTCCGCGGGCGCCGCCTGCGCATAGCGGCGGCGCACCTCGCCGGTGTGATAGATGTGGTCGATCAGGTCGTGCACCGGTCGATGCGGCGCGATCTCGAGCCAGCCGCGCAGGCGCACCAGTCCTTCGCGCAAGGCCGGCGACGCATGCTGGGGGCACTCGCCGGCCGACAGCGTCGGCCACCAGCGGCGGTTGCCTGCCAGTTGCGCGATGCCGATCAGGTCGTCGTCGCAGGCGCCCACCAGCGGGCTCTTCAGCACGTGGGCCAGATCGAGGTCGGACTCGGGCGTCATCAGGAAGGCCAGCAGCGCCGACAGGTCCAGCGCCTCCAGCGTGGCCAGCAGGCCGCCGCGGCGTGGGCTCAGGCACGGAATGCCGGCCTCGCGGAAGGCGCGCTCGTAGTCGGCCAGATAGGTCTTGCGCCGGACCAGCAGCGTGATGTCGCGCCAGCAGGCCGGACGCTGGCCATCGCCCTCGTCGACCGGCACGGTGGCGCGCAGCCGGCGCAGCCACGCGGCGACCCGGCGGCCCTCCTCGAAACGCGGCGAATCGCCCAGCGGCGTGCGGGGCTGGGTCAGCGTGTCGCGGGAATCGGGTGCGATGTTGGATTCGCCGTTGCCGTTGCCGTTGCCGTTGCCGTTGCCGTCGCTCTCGCCGTTGCCCACGCCGTTGCCGTTGCCGCCATTGCCGTTCGCCGGCACCAGCGGCAGCAGCCACACCGGCCCACCCTCCTGCGTCAACGCGGTGGTCTGCGTTTCGTACAGCGGATAGCGCCCCTCGGCGCGCGCCTGGTCGAACACCGCGTTGACCCAGCGCAGCACGCTGCCGCTGTTGCGGCGGGTGCGGTTGGTGCGCAGCACCGTGGCACCGAACTCGCGCTGCAGCATCTGCCGCGCAACTTCGAACAGCCGCGCGTCGGCACGGCGAAAGCGATAGATCGACTGCTTCGGATCGCCGACCAGGAATACCGTCGGCCGCTCCGCCAGATCCTGATAGCCGGCCAGCCAGCCCTGCAGGATGCGCCATTGCAGCGGGTTGGTGTCCTGGAATTCGTCGAGCAGCAGATGGCGATAGCGCGCGTCGAGCCGCACCTGCAGATAGGTCGCGGTCTGCTCGTCGCGCATCAGCCGCGCCGCCAGCCATTCGAGATCGGCGAAGTCCATCGCGCGCTGCTGGCCCTTGTGCTCCTGATAGCGTGTCAGCAGCGCGTCGCCGAGCAGATAGAGATCGCGATTGAGCGCCAGCACCGCGGCCTCGCAGCGGCGTGCGGCGACCTGCCGCAAGGCCTCGCACAGCGCCGCATGCCGGGACAGCAGCGCGTCGGCCTCGGCCTCTCCTCCCGCGGCCTTGACCAGCGCCGCCGTGCGCCGCAGCGCGCGCGGCTCACCCTTGCCGGTGAAGAAGGCTTCCCAGCAGCAGCCGAACGCATCCTGCGCCGGCTGCCCGCTGTGCGCGCCGGCCTGCGCCCAGGCCCGCATCGCCGCCAGCGCGGCACCGATGCGGTCGGCGTGGCCCTGTTCGGTCTTGCCACCCTGCCCAAGGGCCGCTGCCAGCGCCTCGCAATCGGCGCGCAGCGTGGCATCGCCCAGGGCTTGCGCCAGCACGTCGATGCGCGCGTCCTCGCCCAGATCGGCCGCCAGCCGCTCGGCGGGATCGTCATCGGGCGCGTCCTCGCGCATGGCCCACCATTCGCTGCGCGCGTGGAACATCGCGTCGAGCAGCGCGCGCGCCGAGAACTCGCCGATCGCATCGACCAGCCGCTCGTAGGCTTCGCGGTACGGCGCCGCCTCGGGCGCCGACAGGCCGCGCCAGAACGGCGCCCACGCCTCGCGCTTCATGCGCAGCGCATCCTCGCGCAGCGCCGCGCCCGGCACGATGCCCGAGGCCAGCGGCGCGCCGCGCAGCAAGGTGCCGAACCAGCCGTGGAAGGTATCGATGGCGATGCGGCCCGGGCTCGCCAGCACGCGCGCGTGCAAGGTCCGGGCACGCGGCAGCGCGGCACGCGCCGCGTCGGGCGACAGTCCGCGCTGCTCCAGCGCGGCCAGCACCTGCGCATCGGTGCCGCGGGCCAGTTGCGCCAGCACGTCGAGCAGGCGCTCGCGCATTTCCTCGGCGGCCTTGCGGGTGAAGGTGATGGCAAGGATCTGGCCCGGTTCGGCGCCGGCCAGCAGCAGGCGCAGCAGCCGCGCTACCAGCAGCCAGGTCTTGCCGCTGCCGGCGCAGGCCTCGACCACCACGGAGCGCGCCGGATCGCAGGCGGCGCGCGTGAATTCGGCTTCGCTGACGTCCTGGCCGTCGCGCAGATAGGCGTGCACGGTCATGCCAGCGGTCCTCCTTGCTTGTTTCTCGATGGGCCGGTCGTTTGTTCGTTCGCTGGTTCGGCCGCCTGTTCGGTCGTTGGTTGGCTCGCTTGTTCGTTCGCTTGTTCGCTCATTGGTTCGCGCTCTTGCTGCCCCGACGGCTCGCCCGCCATTCGCCCTTCCGGCGTTCCGGGCTGCTGCGCGGCGGCGCGCTCATGCGTGTACTCATGCGTGTATCTGGGCGCGGAGGCGACCGCGTCCGGCAACGCCGTCGACTGCCAATACCCCTTGCGGCACAGCCCCCGCGCATTGCACCAGGTGCACGCCGCGGCGTCGCCGAAGGCCGGCAGCGGCGCGCCTTCGCGCAGGCGCAGTGCGTCGTGCGTCAGTTGCTCGTGCAACCATGCCACCGCCTCGTCGAAGTCTGGCAGCGATACCTCGCGGCGGCTGGCCGGCGACGCACTGCGCGGCTCGTTGCGGCCGTCCTCCAGCGCGATCCAGCTGCCCGCGCGCGCATCGGCGCGCAGCAGGCCGTAGAACGGCAACTGGCAATCCTCCTGCGCATCGCGCGCCTTGCGCTTCAGGCGTGCGGCGCTTTGCGTCTTGTAGTCGAGCACCGCGTGGCGGCCGTCGCGATGGCGGTCGAGCCGGTCGATGCGGCCATGCAGGCGAATTGGCTGGCCGTCGCGCATCGGCAGGTCCGCCCCGGCGTCGAGCTCGCCCGCATGCCAGTACCAGCCTTCGCGCTCGCGCGCCGCCTGCCACGCGACATACGAGGGCAGCACCGCGAGCCAGCGGCGGTAATAGCCGATCGCATTGCCGTCCTCGGCCATCACGCCGTCGAAGACTTCGCGCGAGACCGCCTGCAGATGCGCGATGCGGGCCGCATCGTCGCGCACGTCCTGCGCCTGCACGTCGCGGTGATAGCGCAGCAGGATCTGATGCAGCAGCTCGCCGATATCGCGCTTCTCGAGGTCGTCGCTGACCGTTTCCAGCCCGGCCAGGCCCAGCATGCGGCCCGCGAAGAACTGGTAGGGGCAGCGGCGCAGCATGTTGTACGACTGCGCGGTCCAGCGCGCCGGGGCCAGGTCCGGCGCCGAGGGCGCGGGCATGCCGCCCACCTGCGCGATCGCCTCATGCAGCGAAGGCGCGACGCTTGCCGCGATCGGCGCGCCGGCCGCTTCGCAGTGCACCGCCAATCGTTCGAGCCAGCCCGATACATGCTTGGGCTCGCCGCGGCCGCCGAAACGCTGCCAGGTCATCACCACGTCGTCGTTGTTGAGCAGCACCTCGGCCAGATCGCGCGCCTGTTGCGCGAAGCGGGCCTCGCGGTCCTCGAGGCCGAGTTCGCGCCGCATCTGGTTGGAGAAGAACATCAGCTCGGCAGCGGTCGACGGCAGTTGCGCGTCGTCGCAGCCGACGATCACGACGCCGTCGAAACGACGCATGCGCGCGCCGTTCAGCGGCAGGATCGTGATGCGTGCGGCGGCGGGCTCGCTCGGCTCCTTGTAGGCCACCGCTTCGAGCAACGCGGCCAGCATCGCGCGGAATTCGGCCAGCGTCAGCGTGGCGGTCGCACCGGCCTCGTCGTCGGGCAGCTCGTCGAGCCGCGCCAGCGCATCGAGCAGCTGCGCGCCGGCATCGTCGGCGGCGAGCGCGAGGCGCATGTCGAGCGCGTCGAGGGTGGCCTGCAGGCGCTGCAGCCAGAAACCGACCGGACGCGCATCGTTGCCGCGCGGCCAGGCCTGCGCCTCGCCGGCCAACTGGCGCAGCAGCGCGGCGGTGGCGGCCTGGGCCGCGGCCAGCGCGGCCGCTTCGTCGTCGTCCCGCGAACCGGTATCCGCCACCCACTCCGCCGGCGGCGTCGCCGGGAAGCGCTGCAGCAGCCGGCGCCATCCGCCCGTGATGCCGTGGCGGCGCACCTGCCGCTCGAGCAGCGCGATCGCGGCGCCGCGTTGCGCCAGTTGGGGCAGGCAGAACGGGCTCTTGAGCAGATCGAGCAGCGCCGCGGTATCGCCATCGCCGACCACCAGGTCGAACCAGCGCATCAGCGCGGCCGCGGCACGCGTGGTCGACAGCTTCCAGCCGGTCTCGTCGCGCACCGGCGCCCCGGCGCGCGCCAGCAGTGCCCGCGCGCGCCGCGCGACCACGCGGTCATGCGCGACCAGCGCCAGCTGCTTGCGGCCCTCGTTGAGCCAGCGCACCAGCTGGTCGGCCGCGGCGGCCGCCTCGTCCTCGAAACGCGCGCTGCCGATCAGCCGCACGCGCGGACGATCGGCGGGCAGCCGCGGCGCCATCGGCGAAGGCACCGTCGTTGTATCCGCCGGCAGACGGCATTCGGGCCAGAGTTCGAGCAGGGTGCGATACCAGTTGCCGCGGCCGTCGTCCGGATCGCCGGCGCGATCGTTCGCGGGATCGTGGGCGCCATCGTCGGCGCGACCGTTGGCACCAGCGCTGGGGCGATCGGGCGCAAGGCCGATCGCCGCTTCCGCGGCGGCGCCGTGGTGTTCGTGCTCGTCGCCCTCTTGGTCCTCGCCGTTCGTCTCGCCCTCGACCGCCTCGCCGCTCCAGTCGTAGCCGATCTCCAGCACCGGCACCATTTCCGCGGCGGCGCGCAGGAAGGCCGCCTCGATCGGCGTCGGCGGGGTCGGACCGAGCCATACCACCGGGCCGGTCAGTTGCTGGGCCAGCGCCTGCAACGCGCGGCGGCGCGCCGGCAGCGGATCGTCGGGGCCGGACAGCGCCTGCCAGAACGCCAGCACGATGCGCGCCTCCTCGCCGAGGAAACGCTCGGACAGATGGGCATAGGTGCGTTGCAGCGCTTCCTGCAGCAGGCCGGCACGATCCTCGGCGAGCACCGCGTCGTCGTCGCGGATGGCGGCATCCTCGAGCCACCGCGCCGACAGCTCGTCGCAGACGGTCAGCACGGTCTGCGCCAGCCCCCAGGCCGCCGGTTCGGTCTGCGCGCCGAAGGCCCGCCGCAACCAGTCCTGCCCGCGAATCGCCTGCTGCACCGCGAGCAGGCGCGCGGCGTGGCTGCGCACCTTGTCGCCATGCAGCATTGCCGGCGGGAAATCGAGCAGCCAATGGCCGAGCGTCAGGATGCGCGGCAGCAGGCGCGGCGCCCCCGACGCGCGCGCGGCGCGGTCCAATGCCTGGCGCACGCCCGGAATCTGTGCCGCGGTGGGCACCACCAGATGCGCGGCGGACGCGCTCTGGCCGTGCTGCTCGCAGCGGTCGAGGAAATACCAGGCCGCGGCTGCGGCATGGTCGAGAAAGTCGCGGCCGGGGCGGAAACGCAGCGTCGTCATGTAGCGGGGTGGAATGGCGGGGGCGCGGCTGGCGGAAACAATGGCAATCGTGGGGACATCGGCAAACGCGGGGGGCGGACCATGCAGGCGCGGCGCATCGGCGCCGGCGCTCATGCACCGGCGTCAGGCGATCGCGAGCGGGCTCGGGAGCGGTCGCCTTCGCTCAGCGGCGGTCGCCTTCAGCTCAGGAGCGGTCGCCTTCGATGCGGGCGCGGATCTCGCGCGCGGTTTCGAGCAGCCCTTCGTAGCCGGAGCGTGCGTGCTCGGGCAGGTCGGGGTCGCCCACCAGCGTACCGAGCGTCTCGATGATGCTGTAGACGAGGCCCTTGGCCGCGCCCACCGCGATGCTGTTCTCCTCGACGGCGGTACTCAGATGGGCCAGCGCATCGCCCAGATGCTCGGCGCCGGGGGGATCGGTGCGCGCCTCGGTTTCCGTCTCGGGCAGTGGCTTGGGATCGCGCACGGGATCGCGCATCGGGTCGCGGGTCGGATCATCTTCGGGCGTCATGGTCGTGGCCTGATCGGAAGGAAGTGGCTGCGCCGGGTCTTGTCCGGCACGCGTTCATTCTACGCGCCACGTGCCCACCCAAGGCAACCGCGGGCCGCCCCAAGCCAGGTGCGGCCGTCAGCGCGCACCGGGAAAACCCGATGCGCGCCTGCGTTATTGACAAAATCTCTGGCGCCGATTGAAAGGCATCATTGGCCTGGCGGCGCCGGGCGCGGCAAAATGACGCCATCCCTGGTACGAGGCGCATGCCACCGGCGCCAGGACCGCACGGTTCGCAGGCCTGCGGGCGATCGCTGGGACGGTTGATTTCGAGGCCGCCGCCGCCATCTTCCGTATAGCGAATCCGGGCGGCCAAACCCGGCGCAATATGGCCGGCCCCGACGAGCCGCAAAAAAGTCGTGTAATGTAGCGGTTCGGCATAATCCAGCCTTTTGATATCCCCGAGCGAACCCTGAGGTTTTCCGCCATGAGCGAACAAATCAAGTATGTGAGCGACGCCTCCTTCGACGCCGACGTCCTCCAATCCGACAAGCCCGTGCTGCTCGACTTCTGGGCCGAATGGTGCGGCCCCTGCAAGATGATCGCGCCGATCCTGGACGAAGTCGCCAAGGACTACAGCGACAAGCTGCAAGTGGCCAAGATCAACGTCG
>JAPSLP010000066.1 GCA_031180665.1 Cupriavidus sp.
TCCTGGTCATGCTGACCTTCATGCTGACCTCGCTCGTGATCCGTATTCTCGGCATGGCCGCCACCGGCCGCGCCAGCCCCAACGACGTGCTGATGCTGATCGGCCTGGCCGCCCTCGGCTACCTGGCCATCCTGCTGTGCGCCACGTTGTTCATCTCCACGCTGATCGTGCTGACGCGCTGGTACAAGGACTCCGAGATGGTGGTCTGGTTCTCGGCCGGCCTGTCCCTGCGCGACTTCATCAAACCCGTGCTGCAGTTCGCGGCGCCTTTCGTGCTGTTGGCGCTGTTCCTGGGCGCCTTCGCCTGGCCGTGGGCCAACCAGCAGAGCGCGCTGTTCCGCGACCGCTTCCAGCAGCGCGGCGTGCTGTCGATGATTGCGGCGGGCCGCTTCATCGAGCCGGCCAACGGCAATTACGTGCTGTTCATCGAGAGCATCGACGGCGATATGCGCCATGCGCGCAATGTCTTCGTGGCCAACGCCGAAGCCGGCAAGGTCGGCGTGGCGCTGGCCCATCAGGGCCAGTTCGAGACCATGCCCAACGGTGACCGGCTGGTGGTGATGGAGGACGGCCGCCGCTATGCCGGCACTCCGGGCAAGCTGGACTACCGCATCGTCGAGTTCGACCGCTATGCGGTCAAGGTCGACAGCAAGCCGCCCGAGAGCGACGCCAATCTGCCGGTCAAGAGCCGCGACACCATCGAGCTGCTGCGCAATCCGACCAACGAGAACCTGGGCGAGCTGATCTGGCGCCTGTCGCTGCCGATCCTGGCGCTCAATTTCGTGCTGATCGCGATCCCGCTGGCCTATGTCAACCCGCGCCTGGGCCGCTATACGCCGCTGGTGTTCGCCGTGCTGATCTACCTGACCTACAGCAACCTGATCAACCTGTCGCAGGCCTGGGTCCGCTCCGGCTCGCTGCCGTTCGGGCTCGCCTGGTGGCCGTTCCACCTGCTCGCCTTCCTCGGCGCGGTGATGCTGTTCCGCTACCGCCAGCGCTACAGCCTGGGCGGCTGGCGCGCGGTGTTCGGGCTGCGCCGCCGCACGCAGGGAGACCTGGCATGAGGGTGCTGCACGTCTACGAGCGCTACTTCGGCCGGCTGATCTACGGCGTCTTTGCGTTCATCCTGTTCGCGGTGCTGGCGCTGTTCGTGTTCTTCGACATGCTCAACGAGCTGGAGAACGTGACGGCCGGCTACACCTCGCTGGTTGCCTTCTTCCACGTCGTGCTGCAGGCGCCGACGCGGATCTACGAGGTGCTGCCGATCGCGGCGCTGATCAGCGCGATCTATGTGTTCTCGCAACTGGCGAGCCAGTCGGAATACACGATCTTCCGCGTGGCCGGGCTCAATACGCGCCAGGCGCTGTTCTCGCTGTTCAAGCTGGCGATTCCGCTGGCGATCGCGACGTTCCTGTTCGGCGAGTTCATCGGTCCGAAGACCGAGCAGTACGCGCAGAAGGTCAAGCTCGATTCGCTGGGCGCGACGGTGTCGTCAGGTTTCCGCTCGGGCGTCTGGGTCAAGGACCGCGGCAAGGATCCGGCCACTGGCGGCGAGCTGACCCGCTTCGTCAACGTGGCGGGCCTGAAGCCCGACCAGACCATCAATGGCGTGACGATCTACGAATTCGACGGCGACTACCGCCTCAGCGTGATCCGCGTCGCCGAGGAAGGGCGCTACCGCGGCGACCAGTCGTGGGAGCTGTCCAGGGTCACGGAGACCCGCTTCGCCGAAGCGCCGCCGCCAGCGGGGGCACAGCGCGACGGGCTGGCGCCCGCGTTCCGGGCGGAGCGCAAGAGCTTTCCCGACATGACGATGCACTCGGAGCTGACGCCGCAGATCCTGTCTGTGCTGCTGGTGACGCCGGAGCGCATGTCGACGCTGGACCTGTTCCGCTATATCCGCCATCTGCGCGACAACAAGCAGGACACGCAGCGCTACGAGATCGCGTTCTGGAAGAAGGTGGTCTATCCGCTGACGCTGTTCGTGATGATGGCGCTGGCGCTGCCGTTCGCCTATCTGCATGCGCGCGCGGGCGCGGTCGGCATCAAGGTGTTCGGCGGCATCATGCTGGGGCTGTCGTTCCACCTGTCCAACACGCTGTTCTCGCACGTCGGCCTGCTTCACACCTGGCCGCCGATCGTCTCCGCGCTGCTGCCCGGCACGTTGTACCTGCTGGTCGCGCTGACGGCGCTGCGCTGGGTCGACCGGCATTGAGCGATGGCAACGCGCGCCGACCTGCCCAGCGACAAGCCGGCCCGCCAGGCGCTGGTGCTGTTCGCCCACGGCGCGCGCGATGCGCGCTGGCGCGAGCCGTTCGACCGGCTGCATGCGCGGCTGAGCGCGATGCTGCCGGCTTGCGCGGTCCGGCTGGCCTTTCTCGAACTGATGACGCCCGACCTGCCCGGCACGCTGGCGCAGCTGGCCGCGCAGGACATCGATGACATCCTGGTGGTGCCGGTGTTTTTCGGCCAGGGCGGCCATCTGCGCCGGGACCTGCCGGCGCTGCTGGACGATTGCCGTGCGCGGCTGCCAGGCACCCGTATCCGCTGCGCCGCGGCGGTCGGCGAGGCCGACAGCGTGCTCGACGCGATCGCCGCCTATTGCGCGGCTGCGCTGGCGAGCGCTGCCAGCGATCCCGCCGGCAAGGCTTGAGGCCGCGGCGTCATCGCGTCGCCACGATGAACAGCCGCGGAAACGGCAGCAGCACCATCCCATCGACCTGGGCCGGATAGGCTTGCGCGATCGCGGCCGTGTAGCGCGCCAGGAAGGCCTCCCGCTGCGCGGCGTCGAGCGGCTCCAGGAAAGGCCGCAGCCCCGTTCCCTTCAACCATTCGACCACGGCCGGCGCCCCCGCCAACGTGTGGTGATACGTCGTGCGCCAGATATCGACACGCGCGCAGTGCGGCCGCAGCAGATCGTAGTACCAACCCGCCGGCGGCAGCGTGGTGCGCGCGGCCGCCGCCTGCGACAGCGCTTGCGACCACGGACCGTCCGCCGCGACCTCGCGCATCAGCCGATGGGTCGGCTGATCGAGGTTGTCGGGCATCTGCACGGCCAGGCTGCCGCCCGGCGCAAGGCGCTGGGCCAGCGACGGGAACAGCCCGGCATGGTCGGGCACCCATTGCAGCGCGGCGTTGGCGAGCACCAGGTCGTACGGCCCCGGATCGCGCCAGGCACTGATATCGCCCAGTTCGAAGCGCAACTGCGGCAGCCGCTTGCGCGCGGCGTCGATCATGTCGGGCGAACTGTCCAGGCCGACGATCCGCGCGTCCGGATAGCGCGCGGCCAGCGCCTCGGTGGAATTGCCGGGGCCGCAGCCCAGGTCGATGGCGCTGCGGACCGCCTGCGTCGGCACAGCGGCAATCAGTTCGCGCGCCGGACGCGTTCTCTCGTCTTCGAATTGCAGGTATTGATTGGAGGACCAGGTCATGGCAGTGGGCTCCGGGTGGCTGGGCGGTCGAGGGATGCCGCCACGATACACCCGCCGCCCCACGTGCGCATGCCGCGCCCGCTCCATCCACTGCTGGCATAATCGCCAGCAAAAAACCAGGGAACACCATGACCACAACCCGCGCCGCGCCCCTGACCGGCCGCGTTTATCGCTACTACGATCTGGTGATGGTGGCCTTCGTCACCGTGCTGTTGTGCTCCAACCTGATCGGCGCGGCCAAGGCGGCGCAGGTCACGCTGCCCTGGATCGGGCCGGTGACGTTCGGCGCCGGCGTGCTGTTCTTCCCGGTCTCGTACATCTTCGGCGACGTGCTGACCGAGGTCTACGGCTATGGCCGCGACCGGCGCGTGGTGTGGGCCGGCTTCGCGGCGCTGGCCTTCGCCACCTTCATGAGCCTGGTGGTGCTGTCGATGCCGGTGGCACCGTTCATGGCCGACTATCAGAAGAGCCTGGAGGACGTGTTCGGCAACACCTGGCGCATTGCGCTGGGCTCGTTGATCGCCTTCTGCTGCGGCAGCTTCACCAACAGCTACGTGCTCGCCAAGATGAAGCTATGGACGCGCGGCCGCTGGCTGTGGTCGCGCACGATCGGCTCGACGCTGGCCGGCGAACTGGTCGACTCGTCGCTGTTCTATGTGATCGCGTTCTACGGGATCTGGCCGCTGGAGAAGGTGGTGCAGGTCGCGGTCGCACAGTACGTGCTCAAGACCGGCTGGGAGGTCGTGATGACGCCGGTCACCTACCGCGTGGTGGCCTTCCTGAAGCGCGCCGAGGACGAGGACTGGTACGACCGCGACACGAACTTCACGCCGTTCCGGCTGCGGGTATAGCTGCCGGGATAGCGTGCCGGGATAGCGTGCCGGGATAGCGTGCCGGGATAGCGCGCCGGGATGGCGCGCCGGGATGGCGCCGACCGGGATCGGCGCTGCCCCCGATTACGGCACGCGCCGATCGACTTCGTCGAGCGTCAGCGTGGCCAGGTGGCCGACGTCGGCCCATTGGGCCACGGTCAGCCGATGGCTGTCGCTGCGCAGGCGATTGATGCTGGCATTGAGCAGCTCGTGCTCGCGCGGCGCCTCCAGCGTCATGCCGGTGGCCTCGCGATACAGGCAGTCCAGCACGCCGCCGTGCGCCACCAGCGCGATGCGCTCGCCGGGGTGGCGGCGCACCAGCGCCAGCACGACCTCGACCGCGCGCTCGTGGAAGTCCCGCAGCGATTCGCCCTGCGGCGGCGCGTAGTCCGGCACGCGCGCCTGCCAGCGGGCGAAGTCCTCCGGCCGCTGCTGCGCGACCTCGGCATAGGTCATGCCCTCGAGCGTGCCGTAGCAGCGCTCGCGCAGGCGCGGCTCGGACTGGACCGGCACGCCCAGCGCCTCGGACAGCGGCGCGGCGGTCTGCATCGCGCGCGAGAGGTCGCTAGAATAGATCGCGTCGACCGGTTCGCCCGCCAGCGAGCCGGCCAGCGCGCGTGCCTGCGCGTGGCCGGTGTCGTTCAGCGGGATGTCGAGCTGCCCCTGCAGCCGCCGTTCGCGGTTCCAGGCCGTTTCGCCGTGTCGGATCACGATCAGATGGGTGATGGCCAGCAGCGACTGCGGCCCGGGCGTAAACGTCATGCCGTTTCCTTCGCGCGCGCCGGGTGCGCGCTGATGCTTGGTGTTGGGGCTGCGGCGGCGTCAGCCGGCCGACTGCGTCGCCGCCAGTTTCGGGTTCAGGGTATAGGTGCCGGTCAGGCTGGCCTGGTCCAGCACATGGCCTGCGATCGCCTCGCGCACCTGGGCGCCGGTGAAACGGCCCTCGAGCGGCAGGCGGTCCAGATCCAGCGCATAGATCGTGAACACGTAGTGATGCACGATCGCATCGTTCCACGGCGGGCATGGGCCGTCGTAGCCGTAGTAGTCGCCGGCCATGTCCTTGTCGCCGGCGAACCAGCCGGTGTAATCGTTGACGCCGTGGCGCAGGCCGCCCGCGGCCGCGGTGCCGCCGGTCGCCTCCGGACCGGGCTTGCCGCGCGCGATCACGCCGTCGCTGTGCGAACCGGCCGAAATCGTCGTCAGGCCCGGCGGGATGTCGACCAGCACCCAATGGAAAAAGTCCACGCGCGGCAGGCTGGCCGGCACTTCGCGGCCTTCCTGGTTGACGTCGTCGCCGCGGCTGGGCACGTCGCGATCGTGGCAGATCAGCACGAACGAGCGCGTACCGGACGGCGCGCCTTCCCAATGCAGGTCCGGATTGCGGTTGCTGGACAGCGCGATGTGGTTGGCTGCATCCGGCACGGCAAAGGCGAACTCGCCGGGAATCGGCGCCATATCGGCAAAGGCGTTGCTCCAGAGTCTCATGCTTGTCTCCTTGCGCTCAGGGGTTGGCCGCGCGAGGCGGCGTGGATGACGGGGATGGCGGCAACGATGGCGGCGCAGCTGGCGTCGAAGCTCGCGTCGAAGCTGGCGGCACCCGCAGCCAGAATGTGACCGGGCCGTCGTTGACCAGGCTGACCTGCATCATCGCGCCGAACTCGCCGGTCTGCACCTCGGGATGGGCGGCGCGCGCCCGGGCGACGAAATGCTCGTACAGGCGGCGGCCGTCTTCGGGCGAGGCCGCCGGCGTGAAGCTGGGCCGCGTACCGCTATTGGTATCGGCGGCCAGCGTGAACTGCGATACCACCAGCAGCCCGCCGGGCGTGCCCTTGCCGTCGATGTCGCGCACCGGCAGGTTCATCTTGCCGGCGGCATCCGAGAACACGCGATAGCCGAGCAGCTTGGCCAGCAGGCGCTCGGCCTCGCTCTCGGTGTCGCCGCGTTCGGCGCAGACCAGCGCCAGCAGCCCGGCACCGATCTCGCCGGTGACACGGCCATCGACCGTCACGCCGGCGCGCGCCACGCGCTGGATCAACGCGATCATCGGGGTCGCCTCAGGACAGCGTCACGCGCGCGAAACGGCGCTTGCCGACCTGTACCACATAGGTGCCGGCCTCGACCTTGAGCGCCTTGTCGCTGATGGCGGTGCCGTCGATGCGGACCCCGCCCTGCTCGATATTGCGGTTCGCCTCGGACGAGGACGGCACCAGGTTGGCCTGCTTGAGCAGCTGCGCGATGCCCATCGGCGCGCCGGACAGGCTGACCTCCGGGATATCGTCGGGCACGCCGCCGCGCGCGCGGTGGTTGAAATCCTCCAGCGCCTTGCCGGCGTCGGCCGCGCTGTGGAAGCGCGTGACGATCTCCTGCGCCAGCATCACCTTGCAGTCGCGCGGATTGCGTCCAAGCGCCACTTCCTGCTTCATCAGGTCGATCTCGGACATCGGGCGGAACGACAGCAATTCGTAGTAGCGCCACATCAGGTCGTCCGAGATACTCATCAGCTTGCCGAACATCTCGCTGGGCGGCTCGGTCACACCGACGTAGTTGCCCTTGGACTTGGACATCTTCTCGACGCCGTCCAGGCCGACCAGCAGCGGCATGGTCAGAATGCACTGCGGCTCCTGGCCGTATTCCTTCTGCAGCTCGCGGCCGACCAGCAGATTGAACTTCTGGTCGGTACCGCCGAGCTCCAGATCGGACTTCAATGCAACTGAGTCGTATCCCTGCATCAGCGGGTAGAGGAACTCATGGACCGAAATCGGAATCCCAGACCGGTAGCGTTTGGTGAAGTCGTCGCGCTCCATCATCCGGGCGACGGTGTACCTGGCGGCGAGCTGGATCATGCCGCGCGCGCCCAATGGGTCGCACCACTCGCTGTTGTAGCGGATTTCGGTCTTGGACGGGTCGAGCACCAGGCTGGCCTGGCGGTAGTAGGTCTGCGCGTTCGCTTCGATCTGTTCGCGCGTCAACGGCGGCCGGGTGCTGTTGCGGCCGGACGGATCGCCGATGGTCGAAGTGAAGTCGCCGATCAGGAAGATCACTTGATGGCCGAGGTCCTGCAGCTGGCGCATCTTGTTGAGCACGACCGTGTGGCCGATGTGAATGTCCGGCGCGGTCGGATCCAGGCCCAGCTTGATCCGCAACGGCACGCCGGTCGCTTCGCTACGCGCCAGCTTCTGCAGCCATTCGGATTCGATCAGCAGTTCGTCGCAGCCGCGCTTGGACACTTCCAGGGCGTGCATCACGGACGGTGTCAGGGGGTAGGAGGTCGCGGCGCCGGAGGATACGTCGGTCATGACTTAAGTCGTTGAAATACATGAATATTCGGGCGGACACCGGGGAAGTTTTTGGTATAATCCGCCGATTCGGCCAGCCGGGAGCCATCCCGTAGGCCAACCGCCATTGTAGGCGGCAAACGAAAACAGCCCGCGCCGCACCTCGGGGGAGGAAGGCAGACACGGACAGATCGTCGCGGCAGCGGAGCCCGAACCAAGGCAGAATTTTACGTGATGTGGTCCAGACTCCGCGAAGTTTTCGCGCGTGAGCTCGTGGTGCTCGTCGATCCGACCCATGCGCTGCATGCGCGCCGCCGCAAGCAATTGACGGCTTCGGTCGCGACCGTCTTTACGCTCGGCATGGCTGCCGCCATGGGCGTGGCACCGCGCACCGCCTTCGACGATCCCGACGCGCCGCGCGTGGTCCAGGGCATGCGCCTGCCCGATCTGCGCGACCAGCTCGAGCGCCTGACCGACACCGGCGCCACCTTCGTGCGCCAGGAGCGCATGCAGCGCGGCGATACCATCGCCACGCTGCTCAAGCGGCTCGGCGTGGACGATCCCGACGCGCAGACCTTCATCCACAAGAACCCCACCGCGCGCGGCCTGTTCAAGCTCGAACCCGGTCAGATCGTGCAGGCGGAAGTCGACCAGAACAATCTGCTGGTCTCGCTGCAGGCCAATCTGGGCGGCGACGTCTCGATCTCGCGCCAGCTGGTGATCGAGCGCGCCGGCGACCTGGCCGATCCGGACTACAAGGCGCGCATCGAGGTCGTCAAGAACGAGCTGCACTACGAGATGGGTTCGGGCACGATCGGCGCCGGCGGTTTCTTCAAGGCGATGGACGCGGCCAACGTGCCGGACGAGGTGGTCGACCAGATGATCTCGATCTTCTCGGGCGTGATCGACTTCCACCACGACATCGTCAAGGGCGACCGCTTCCGCATCGTCTACGAATCGGGGTATCGCGACGGCGCCTTCGTGCGCAACGGCCGCGTGGTCGCGATCGAGCTGATCAACCGGAACCAGCTGCACCAGGCGCTGTGGTACGCGCCGGACGGCAAGAACGGCGCCTACTACACCTTCGACGGACGCAGCATGAAGCGGCCGTTCCTGCGTTCGCCGGTCGAGTTCTCCCGGATGTCGTCGGGCTTCGGCGGCCGCGACCATCCGCTGCACCACCAGTGGCAGCAGCACAAGGGCGTGGACTTCGCCGCGCCGACCGGCACCAAGGTGTTCGCCACCGGCGACGGCGAAGTCGATTTCGTCGGCCAGCAGAACGGCTACGGCAATATCGTCGTCATCAAGCACCACAACGGCTACTCGACCTACTACGCTCACCTGTCGCGCTTCGCCGGCATCCAGCAGGGACAGCGCGTGATGCAGGGGCAGCTGATCGGCTACGTCGGCTCGACCGGCTGGGCCACCGGTCCGCACCTGCACTACGAGTTCCGCCACAACGACGTGCCGCAGAACCCGTTGACGATCACGCTGATGGAATCGCCGGCGCTGACCGGGCGCGCACGCCAGCAGTTCCTGAGCTACACCAGTGACATGCTGAGCCGGATCAACGCGCTGCGCACCTACAACGTCGCCTCCAACGGCAACTGACGCGGCACCGGGCGCACCCACGCAGCGATGTCCGCCACGCGACCCGAACTCCTGATCGGCCTGATGTCCGGCACCAGCATGGACGGGGCCGACGGCGTGCTGGTGGACTTTGCCGGGGTGCAGCCGCGGGTCCTCGCGGCCAGCCACCTGCCCTTCCCCGACAGCCTGCGCGCCGCCTTCGGCGCGCTGCAACAGCCTGGCGACGACGAGATCCATCGCGAGGCGCTGGCCGCCAATGCGCTGGCGCGCGTCTATGCCGACTGCGTCGCCGCGCTGTTGCGCGACGCCGGGCTACAGGCCGACGCCATCGCGGCGATCGGCGCGCATGGCCAGACCGTCCGCCATCGTCCGGGCCTCTACGACGGCATCGGCTATACCCGCCAGAGCCAGCATCCCGCGCTGCTCGCCGAGCTGACCGGCATCGATGTGATCGCCGATTTCCGCAGCCGCGATGTCGCCGCGGGCGGACAGGGCGCGCCGCTGGTGCCCGCGGTGCACCAGGCGCTGTTCGGCCTCGCCGGCGAGACTCGTGTGGTCTGCAATATCGGCGGCATCTCCAATATCAGTGTGCTGCCGGGCGACGGCCGGCCGGTGATCGGCTTCGACTGCGGCCCGGGCAATGCGCTGCTGGACCACTGGATCGCCCACCATCGCGGGCTGCCCTTCGACGCCAACGGCGAGTGGGCGGCCGGGGGCCGCATCGACCAGGCGCTGCTGGCGCGGCTGCTCGACGAGCCCTATTTCAGGCAGCCTGCGCCGAAGAGCACCGGCCGCGATCTGTTCCATCCCGCCTGGCTCGACGCGCAACTGCAGGACACCGAACGCCATCCCCAGCACGTGCAGGCCACGCTGGCGGCGCTCACCGCCGAGGCGATCGCCCGGGATATCCGCCGCTATGCGCCGGACGCGCGGCGCCTGATCGTCTGCGGCGGCGGCGCCTGCAACGGCTTCGTGATGGCACGCCTGGCGGCCGCGTTGCCCGGCGTCGCGGTGCAAACGTCCGACGATTTCGGCGTGCCGGTCTCGCAGGTCGAGGCGCTCGCCTTTGCCTGGCTGGCGCGCCAATGCCTGCGCCGGGAGCCGGGCAATGTGCCGACCGTGACCGGCGCCACCGGCCCGCGCGTACTCGGCGCGATTTATCCCCGCTGATTCTGCCCGGCGACACGCCTCATTGGCCCGCGCCGCCTTGCGCGCCCTCTTGCAGCGCCACGGCACCCCGTTCCTGCTCGATCCATCGAATGAAGGCTTCCGCCACCGGTGAGGGCCGCATCGACTGCGCGCGCGCCAGCACCACGCGCTGCGGCGTCACGGTCTCGCGCAACGGGCGGCAGGCGATCGGCATGCCGTCGTAGCTGCGATCGCCGGCGGGCCGCGTGCACGACAGCGCCACGCCATAGCCGTGCGCAACCAGGCCGCGCTGCATCTCGAAGGTCTGCGTGTACTGATGCAGCTGCGGATACAGGCCATGGGCCCAGAACAGGGACAGGAAGTACTCGCGCGTCTGGGCGATGTCCTCCAGGATCAGCCGCTCGCCGGCCAGCTCGGCCAGGCTGACGTCCGGCTGCACGGCCAGCGGATGCCCGGCCGGAAGCAGCGCGTAGGGCGCCAGTTCTGCAAGACGCCAGCGCAGCACCCGGTGGTCGAAGCCGAGGTCGTAGGTCAGCGCAAGCTCCGCCTTGCCGGCGTGCAGCGTGCGGGCGACCGTAGCGAGGTCCGCCTCGAACAGCGTCACGGCGACGCCGGGATGGCGGGCGCGAAAGCCGGCCAGCAACGCGGGCACATGGTAGGGGCCGAGGTCCTGGAAGCAGACCAGCGACAGCTGGCCGCTGAGCGTCGCCGCCTCGCCCTCGCCGGCGCCAATGCCCGCCGCCAGCGCGAGGATGTCGCGTGCGCGTGCCAGCAGCCGTTGGCCCGCCGGCGTCAGTTCCAACCCGCGGCTGACCTGCCGGCGAAACAGCGGCGTTCCGAGGATCTGTTCGAGCTGGCCGATCGCCAGCGACACCGACGGCTGCGAAACATGACGCACGCGCGCCGCTGCGCTGATGCTGCCCTGCTCGGCGACGGCGACAAAGTATTCGAGTTGGCGGAAGGAGAAGCCGATCATTGTGCGCGCCTGGGAATCGCTGGCCCGTTTATAGGTAATTGCTATATTGCATCATAGAGAATATATGCTTTCCCTATTCCGACAACGCTTCGATACTGTCGTGGCAGACGAATATCCACAGGGGGAGCCATGGAAATCAGCGCCACGCAAATCGAGACCTACCAGCGCGACGGTGCGCTGATCCTACGCGGTGCCTTCGGCGACTGGGTCGAGCGGTTGCGCGAAGGGTTCGAACAGAACCTCGCCGCACCAGGACCGTTCGCCATCGAGAACGTGCGCACCGGCGAGAACGGCCGTTTCTTCGAGGACTACTGCAACTGGCAGCGCATCCCCGCGTTCGCGGCCTTCATGCGGGAATCGCCGGCCGCCGCGATCGCCGGGCAACTGATGCGCTCGCAGGTCGCCCAGGTGTTCCACGAGCACATCCTGGTCAAGGAACCGGGCACGGCCAAACCGACGCCCTGGCATCAGGATCTGCCCTATTACTGTGTCGACGGCTGGCAGACCGCCAGTTACTGGATTCCGCTGGACCCGGTCACCACCGCCAACACGCTGCGCGTGGTGCTCGGCTCGCATCGCTGGCCCAAGTTGGTGCGGCCCAAGCGCTGGGCCAGCAACGACAACTTCTACGCCGGCGACGACGCCTTCATGGAGATGCCCGACGTCGAGGACGGCTCGCACCGGATCCTGACGCCGGAGTTGGAGCCCGGTGATGCGGTGGTGTTCGACTTCCGGACCGTGCATGGCGCCGCCGGCAATACTGGCACCGGACGGCGCCGCGCGTTTTCGGCGCGCTTCCTCGGCGACGACGTGCGCTACGTCGAGCGCCCGGGCCGCACCTCGCCGCCCTTTCCCGGCATCGGGCTGACCCATGGCGAGCGGATGCGGGAGGACTGGTTTCCGGTGGTCTGGCGCGCGGCGCGGTAAGCGGAACCGCTCGGGAAAGGACAACAAAAAAGCGCACCGGACGGTGCGCTTTCTTTGCCGAGGCGGACTGGCGTCAGACCGAGAACGACGAGCCGCAACCGCAGGTGGTCGTGGCGTTCGGGTTCTTGATCACGAACTGGGCACCGTTGATGTCTTCCTTGTAGTCGATCTCCGCGCCGACCAGATACTGGTAGCTCATCGAATCGATCAGCAACGTGACGCCGTTCTTGACCATCGTGGTGTCGTCCTCGTTCACTTCCTCGTCGAACGTGAAGCCGTACTGGAAGCCGGAACAACCGCCGCCCTGCACGAAGACGCGCAGTTTCAGATCGGCATTGCCCTCTTCCTCGATCAACTGCTTGACCTTGTCGGCGGCGCTGTCGGTAAAGACGAACGGGGCCGGCACGTCCTCGGTAATGGGTGCCTCTGCGACTGCGTTCATGGGGTTCTCCTATTTAGATACGCCGGTATTCTAAGCGCACTGGAAAGATCGTGCCGATCCCCCGTCGATTCAAGGGGCATGGGGTCACGCGCTTTTCCAGAACGCGCGGCCTCAGGCGCCTTCCTCGCTGCCTGCGGCCAGTTTCAAGTTGGGCAGCGCCTTGGGCTCGGTGTTCCCGAGCGGAACCAGACGGCCCTCGACAATCGCGCCCTGGTGCATTTCCAGGGCCGCGTAGTGCACTTCTCCCTGCACGCGTGCCTGCGGCTGCAATTCCAGCAGTTCGGCGGCATGCACAGGACCAGTCACCGTGCCGTTCAGCACAAGGTGGCCGACCTTGACCTCTCCTTCCACCACGCCGGTCTCGCTGACCACCAGCATGCTGGGCTGATCGGCCACGGCCAGCACGTTGCCGCGCACGCGGCCGTCGAGCCGCAGGCCGCCCGAGAAGTGCAGGTCGCCTTCGACGACGGTCTGGCGACCGATCAGGGTGTCGATCGTCAAACCCTTCTTCTTCGAAAACAGCATCGCGGCCTCACTGGAAACTTGGGAAAGCGCCATTGTATCCATGACGATGCATTGTGCGGCCAACTGCCCGTCCCACCGTGATGCGGCAACAACGCTCCCGGCGATGACGCTCCGAAAACAAAAACCGCACGACAGGCGTGCGGTTTTTGCTGGCTGCGCAATCCGGGACAGGATCCCGGCTTGCCCGGCGCATCAACGCTTCGAGAACTGCTTGCGACGACGTGCCTTGTGCAGACCGACCTTCTTACGCTCGACTTCACGCGCATCGCGGGTGACGAAGCCAGCCTTGGACAGCGCGGACTTCAGCGTGGCGTCATAGTCGATCAGCGCGCGGGTGATGCCGTGGCGCACCGCACCGGCCTGGCCGGTTTCGCCGCCGCCGGTCACGTTGACCTTGATGTCGAAGGTCTGTGCGT
>JAPSLP010000067.1 GCA_031180665.1 Cupriavidus sp.
CCGACCCTTGGCATCGAGGGAGAGCGCCGATGCTCCCTGAAACAAGTTCACCCCCGTCCCGCGCCTGCCTGCGGCGGCTTGGCGTGGCGTTGACTGGTCCGCTTCGGCTAGTGCACATCATCCCACAGCCAAGCCCGTTTCTCACACAAAAATACACTTCCTCACACTATTCCCCACTTTAGAGGAAGCCTATTGGCCGGTCAAGGCTCGTCAACGGTGCCCAAAAGGCGTTTTTCGGAATCAGAACAAAGACTTAGCGCAGGGCGAGCGCGCACCAGGAAGGTGAATTCCTAATGAAATGAAGGTCTTAGGGGAGAATGCCGAGAAACCACCTGAGAACTACGAGGGGAGAAGTCGCTGGCGACAGGAAATACCGCGGTCCCGAGCCCGGCCAAAGGATACAACGATTCGGTGGGCGCAGCCGCTGGGGAGAGCCCGCAGCGCGCGCCGGACCGAGTGGTCGGGCGCGGGCCACGAGGGTCAGTGACGGACCGTCAGATCCGGTAGGCGGTGGTGGTCATCACGCGCGAGGCGGCGCGCATCGCCGCACGCACCGGAGCGGGCAGCACGACGCCGCCGGCTTCGCGCGCGCTGGCGCCGTGGCGCGCCTCGTCCTCGCGCATCTGCTCGAGGATCGCGCGCGAGCGCGCATCGGCGGCGGGCAACTGCTCCAGATGGCCGGTCAGGTGCTGCTCGACCTGGCGCTCGGTCTCGGACACGAAACCGAGGCTGGCGCGATCGCCGGCACGTCCGGCCAGCCAGCCGATCGCGAAGGCGCCGGCATACCACAGCGGGTTCAGCAGGCTGGGGCGCGAGCCGAGTTCGCGCAGGCGTTCGGCGCACCAGCCGAGGTGATCCTCCTCCTCGCGGGCGGCGGCATCCATCTGCGCACGCACCGCGCCATCGCGCGCAGTCAGCTTCTGCGCCTGGTACAGGGCCTGGGCGCAGACCTCGCCGACATGGTTGACCCGCATCAGCCCCGCGACATGCCGGCGCTCGCCCGCATCGAGCTGGCTGTCGTCGTGCGCGGCGAGCGGCTCGGCCGGGCTGGGGCGCCCCGCACGGGTCGCGCCGGTGATGGCGCGCAGGGCGACGTCGAATTCGTGGATCAGCTTGTCCATGTCGGTACGGCAAAGGCGGCCAGCGTGACGGTGAAAGTGACGATGAGCCGCCTTGGGTCGGTTCGGGGAATTCCCGCATTGTACCGCCCCCGTTCCGGGCGGCCCGCACCGCCCCCCTTGCCAGTACTGGCTTGGGTTGGCGGGCTACTCAAAAACCCTGAGTTGTGAAAAGCCGACAATAGAACGACTGTGCGATTGTGCAAACAATGCCGTTTGTTACAGTACCCGACAACTTCTCGCGAAGTTGGGTGCGAAGACCGTGGAGAGCTCAGGAGGCTGTCTCGCATCACACCAATAATTCTTACTACAGGAGATAAACCAGCATGAAGAAGTCGCTTCTTGCATTGGCCGCGCTTGGCGCTTTCGCCGGCACCGCACAGGCCCAATCGAGCGTCACGCTGTACGGGGTGGTCGACGCCAACATCGAGTACGTCAGCAACATGTCTTCAACCGCAGCGGGCACGGCAGGATTCCCGGGCCGTGGAGAGAACCGGTTCGGCCTGACTTCGGGCGGCCTGTCCGGTTCGCGCTGGGGTCTGCGCGGCGTGGAAGATCTCGGCGGCGGCATGAAGGCGCTGTTCGTGCTGGAAAGCGGCTTCGGCGTGGATGACGGCCGCATGCAGCAGGGCGGCCGGCTGTTCGGTCGTCAGGCCTACGTGGGTATCGAGAGCAACCAGGTCGGCCGCTTCACCTTCGGCCGCCAGTACACCTCGATGTTCGATGCGTTCGCCAACTTCTCGCCGACCGGCTACGCGACGCAGTACGAACCGATCGCCTATCAGCTGGGTACCAACTTCCGCTCGGACAACACCGCCAAGTACACCGGCAAGTTCGGACCGGTCACCGCCATCGCGCACTGGTCGTTCGGCAACGGCGTCGCCGGCGGCGGCGAAGTCCCGGGCCAGTTCCGCCGCGACACCGGCTACGGTGGTGCGGTGGCGTACGCGGCCGGTCCGCTGGGCGTGACCATCGCCTACGACCAGTCGAACCCGACCGTGGCCAATACCGGCGGCGACACCGCGACGTTCCGCAAGGCGGGCGCCGCGGCCAGCTACGCCTTCGGTCCGGCCAAGCTGATGGCAGGCTACCGCTGGGGCCAGAACAAGGCCCCGAACGACGCCACCATCTACCGCGACGACTACTACTGGGCCGGCGCCAACTACCAGGCCACCGCCGCGCTGGGCCTGACGCTGGCGTACTACTACGCCGACGTCAAGAACCAGAACGGCGTCAACGCGCCGAACCCGTGGCAGGTCAGCTTCGTGGCGGACTACAACATCACCAAGCGGACCGACATCTACCTGACCGCGGCCTACACCAAGAACGCCGGCCTGAACTTCGACAGCGCCGTCATCAGCTTCGCCAACGGCTATCCGCTGGGTGCGGGCGAGGACAATATGGTCGGCGTGGGCATCGGCATCCGCCACAAGTTCTGACCACCGGCACGGACGGCCGGCCACGCGCCGGCCGGCTTCGCGTCTTCGAAAGGCACCTGCGGGTGCCTTTTTTGTCGGCCGGGCCAAGTCCCGCGCGCGCCGGTGCGCCCTTGCCATAGGGCTTCACCTCATCGGCATTGCCGCGTCGGCGCCACTAGAATGCAGCAGTCCCGGCGACCCTGCCGGCCTGCACGCAACAACACCGCGACAAGATCGCGACGACACGACGCGCTTGCTCTCCCGAAAGCGCGCAAGGAGACCACCCGATGCAAGCCACCCGCCGCCGCGCGCTGCGTCTGACCCTGGCCGCCACCCTGAGCGGGCTGGCCGGAATGGCGTGGGTATCGCCCGCGCATGCCGCCGATCCCGCCAGCTACCCGAGCAAGCCGATCCGCATGGTGGTGCCCTTTGCCCCGGGCGGCACCACCGACATCCTGGCGCGCGCGGTCGCCGCGGAACTGTCGAAGCTGCCCGGCTGGAACGTGGTGGTCGACAACCGGCCCGGCGCCGGCGGCAATATCGGCGCGGAGATCGTCTCGAAGGCCGAGCCCGACGGCTACACGCTGCTGATGGGCACGGTCGGCACGCACGGCATCAACCAGTCGCTGTACAGCAAGCTGCCGTACGACCCGATCAAGGACTTCGCGCCGATCACCGAGGTGGCCGCGGTGCCCAACGTGCTGGTGCTGAACCCGGCGTTCGCGCAGCAGAACAAGATCAACAGCGTCAACGACCTGATCGCCTATGCGCGCGCCAATCCCGGCAAGCTGAACATGGCCTCGAGCGGCAACGGCACCTCGATCCATCTGGCCGGGGAACTGTTCAAGACGCAGACCCGGACCTTCATGGTCCACTTCCCGTACAAGGGCAGCGGCCCGGCGCTGACCGACCTGGCCGGCGGCACCATGCAGGTGATGTTCGACAACCTGCCCTCGTCGATGTCGCTGATCAAGGCCGGCAAGCTCAAGGCGCTGGCGGTGACGAGCGCCAAGCCGTCGCCGGCGCTGCCCGACCTGCCGACCATCGCGCAGGCGGCCAAGCTGCCCGGCTACGAAGCCAGCTCGTGGTTCGGGCTGCTTGCACCGGCCGGCACGCCGCCCGCGATCGTGTCGCGCATCCAGCAGGAAGTGGCCAAGGCGCTGGGGACGCCGGCGATGCGCGAGAAGCTGCAGGCCCAAGGCGCCGAGCCGGTCGGCAACACGCCCCAGCAGTTCGCCGAGCATATCCGCGCGGAGACCGCCAAGTGGGCCAAGGTGGTCAAGGACTCGGGCGCGAAGGTCGACTGATCCGCCCTTGGCGCGGCGGCCGCGAGAGCGCGCCTGGCGGCCGGCTTAGCGCATATACTTCAGGCGTCAACATTTTCCCCTGGCCGCCTGCGATGCCGACTTCCGCCGCCGACGCCGCACCCAACGCGGCGCCAGTCGATCTCGAAACCCGCGCCAATGACGCCAGCCACGAGGCGCTGCGCCTGTGGCTGCGGCTGCTGACCTGCACCAACCTGGTCGAGGCAGATATCCGTAGCCGGCTGCGCGAGTCGTTCGGCTGCACGCTGCCGCGCTTCGACCTGATGGCACAGCTCGAACGCCATCCCGAGGGCCTGAAGATGGGCGAGCTGTCGCGCCGCATGATGGTGACCGGCGGCAACGTCACCGGCATCACCGACCAGTTGCAGCAGGAAGGGCTGGTTTCGCGCGAGCCGCTGGCCAACGACCGGCGCGCCTATCTGATCCGGCTGACGCCGGCCGGCCGCGCCGCCTTCACGCGCATGGCGCGCGCGCACGAGCAATGGGTCGAGCAGCTGTTCGACGGGCTGGCCGAAACCGAGCGGCGCGCGCTGTTCAAGCTGCTGGGCCGCCTCAAATCGACACTGGTGTCCGCATGAAATCCCTGATGCCGCAACCGACGTTGCAACAGCGGCCGCAACCGCAAGCGTTGCGTGTCTTCGGCCTGCCGGCGGGCGCCGCCGTGGTGGCCGCTGCAGCCGCCATCGTGGCCGTACTCGCCGGCGGCTGCGCCAGTTCGCCGAGCGCGCCGCCGGCGCCGCAGATCACGCCGGTCAATGCCACCGTCAAGCTGGGGCGGATCGCCGAGAAGCGCTTCGTCACGCGCGTCGACGTCGAACAGGCGCGCGGCTACTCCGGCTATGGGGTGGGGGTGGGCGCCGCCAGCGGCGGCGGCTGGCACGGCGGTGGCGTGGGAGTGGGCCTCGCCTTCGACCTGGGCCGGCTGCTCAATCGCCCGCCGGTGCAGCAGGTCGACATCTTCGCCTACGAGGTCAAGCTGAACGACGGCACCAGTGCCACCGTCAACGGCCCGGCCGCACCGGGCCTCGACATCGGCAGCTGCGTCCGCGTGGTCTACGCCGACGGACGGCGCGAGCCGGGGCTGGCGCCGTCCAACGAGTGCTGAACCGGCGCCGGGCGAATCAGGCAGCCTTGCGCGAGTCGCGCAGCTCGCGCCGCAGGATCTTGCCGACGTTGGTCTTCGGCAGCTCGGTGCGGAACTCGACGTACTTGGGCCGCTTGTAGCCCGTCAGCCGGTCCTTGCAGAACGCGATCACATCCTGCTCGGTCAGCGTCGGGTCCTTCTTCACGACGAACAGCTTGACCACCTCGCCCGAATGCTCGTCCGGCACGCCGACCGCCGCGACCTCCAGCACGCCGGGGCACTCCGCGACCACGCCCTCGATCTCGTTCGGGTACACGTTGAAGCCCGACACCAGGATCATGTCCTTCTTGCGGTCGACGATGCGGGTATAGCCGCGCTCGTCCATGATGCCGATGTCGCCGGTCTTGAAGAAGCCGTCCGGCGTCATGACCTTGGCGGTCTCCTCCGGGCGATTCCAGTAGCCGGCCATCACCTGCGGCCCGCGCAGGCAGATCTCGCCCGGCTGTCCCAGCGGCACGTCGCGGCCGTCGTCATCGCGGATCGCGATCTCGGTCGAGGGCAGCGGCAGGCCGATGGTGCCGGAGAAGGCGTCGGTGTCGGTCGGATTGCAGGTCGCCGACGGCGAGGTCTCCGACAAGCCGTAGCCTTCGATGATCGGGCAGCCGGTCTTGGCAAGCCATTTCTTCGCCACCGCTTCCTGTACCGCCATGCCGCCGCCGTTGGCCACGCGCAGCGCCGAGAAATCGACCTTGTCGATGTCCGGATGGTTGATCAGCGCGTTGTACAGCGTGTTGACCGCCGGGAACATGTGGAAGCGGTACTTCTGCAGTTCCTTGATGAACCCCGGGATGTCGCGCGGATTCGGAATCAGCACGCTCAGGCCGCCGCTGCGCATGCCCAGCAGCGCGCAGACCGTCAGCGCGAAGATGTGGTACAGCGGCAGCGCGGTGATGGTCACCACCTGGTCGATCGGCGCGCCCTTGGCCAGCGCGGGCTGCATCCACGCCTGCGACTGCAGTACGTTGGCGACCACGTTCCGGTGCAGCAGCACCGCGCCCTTGGACACGCCGGTGGTGCCGCCGGTGTACTGCAGGAAGGCGATATCGTCCGGACCGGTATCGACCGGCTTGCGCTGCAGCCGGCTGCCCTCGGCCAGCGCAGTGGGAAAGCGCACGCAGTTGGGCAGCTCCCACGCCGGCACCATCTTCTTGACGTTGCGCACCACGAAGTTGACGACCGCGCCCTTGAGCCCGCCGAGCATGTCGCCCATGCTGGCGACCACCACATGCCGGACCGGCGTGGCCGACAGCACCTGCTGCAGCGTGGCGGCGAAGTTCTCCAGGATCACGATCGCCTCGGCGCCGCTGTCCTTGAGCTGGTGCTCGAGTTCGCGCGGCGTGTACAGCGGATTGACGTTGACGACCACCATGCCGGCGCGCAGCACGCCGGCCAGCACCACCGGGTATTGCAGCACGTTCGGCATCATGATCGCGACGCGCGCGCCCGGCTTCAGCCCGCGTGCCTGCAGCCAGGCGGCGAAGTGGCCGGACAGCCGGTCCAGTTCGGCATAGGTGATCGCCTTGTCCATGCAGACGAAAGCGCGGCGGTCTGCGTAGTCCCGAAAGGATTCCTCCAGCAGTTGGGCAAGCGACCGGTACTGGCTGGCGTCGATCTCGGCGGGCACCCCTGCCGGATAGTGTTTCAGCCACTGCTTTTCCATATGCCGTCTCCTGGTTTCTGAATGATCGTTCGATTTTTGTGACGCTAAACGGCGATGCTAAACGGCGGGCACCCTTAAGACAACACCAAGACAACCGGTTAGATGAAGTCCTCTGGACCGCTGCCAGTGTAAAGGCGATCGCTCGCGCCATCGGTGCGTGCGCCGGCGCGGGAATACCCTAGGAGCCGCGGGGCTGGCCGGTGGGTGCACCCTTGCCCGCCGCAGTGTCATCCACCGCGCCGCCAGCGTCGTTCGCGGTCGTCGCCCCGGTCGCCGGCTCGTTCGGCGCCAGCGCGCGCAGCCGCGCCTTGCGCTGCTCGGGCTTGAGCTTGCCGATGCGCTCTGCCTCGGCATAGAAGGCCTTCCAGTCGCCGCCGCATTGTTCGAGCAGCGCCAGGAACGCCGGCACCCACTGCTGATAGGTCGCGACCGCGGCCAGGTGGGCGTTGGTCAGCGGCTGCGAAAACCAGCGGTCGTAGCCGCTGTAGCCGCCCCAAGACTCCTTCAGCGCCGCATAGCGCTGGCGCAGCGCGGCGAAGATCGCCGCCTTGCCGGCCCGCTTGGCGTCGTCGTCGATCGGCCTGCGGTACAGCGCGTCGAGTTCCGCGCGCGCCTGCAGCAGCATCGCGCGGAACTGCTGACGGCGCGCGTCGTACTGCCGATAGCTGGCGCGCGCGTCGGCCGAAGCCGCGCGCGCCAGCCAGCGTTCGACGCCGGCGATCTCCACCGCGGACGCAAACGACTCGTTGAACGCGGTGTCGTTGCGCACGTAGACCACCTGGTGCGCCAGCTCGTGGAAGATCATCCGCGCCAGCTCGCCCTCGGGCAGATAGACGAAGGTGTTCAGCAGCGGATCGTCGAAATAGCCCAGCGTCGAATAGGCGGGGACGCCCGCCACATAGGTCTCCAGCCCCTGGCTGCGCAGCGCGGCGGCATAGCGGTGCGCGTCCTCGATCGCGTAGTAGCCGCGGTAGTTGATGCAGCCGACCACCAGAAAGCACCACTTGTGCAGCTCCATCGACAGCTCCGGCGTGGCGAAGACGCTCCACACCACGTAGGGACGATGCACGTTGGCGTAGTGTCGGTAGCTGCCGTTGTCCGGCAGGGACAGTTCGCGCGAGGCGAAATCGCGCATGCGCCCGGCCAGCGCGAGCCGGTCGGCCAGCCGCTTGTCGTTGCTGCCATTGGCGTAGGCAATTGCGTCGGACAGCGGCGTGGCCTGGGCCATCACGCCCAGATGGCCGCTGATCGACTGCGCGTAGTAGCCGACGGCCTCGCAGCCGGCCAGCAGCGCGCCGAGCGCCGGGGCGGCAAGGGCGGCCAGCGCGGCCGCCACGCGGACGCGAGCCGGCCGCCGTGCCATCACGTCGCCGCCTGCGCGGCGGCCTCCACCTGCACCAGGCAGTCGTAGAAGACCGGCGCGCGGCCCATGTCGGTCAGGCGCTGGCTGGTCAGCTCGTTGGCATTCTTGCCGTCCGGGGCCAGCTTCTTCCACCAGATCGAGAGCCCGACCACCAGCCCCCGGCGCGCGCGGTCGGTGACGCGGGCACGCGCCTGCATGCTGCCGCGGTCGTTGAAGGCCCGCACCATCATGCCGTCGACGATGCCGCGCGCGGCGGCATCGTCAGGATGGATGTCCAGATGCGGCTCGCCCTCGGTGGCGCGCAGGCTGTCGACATTGACGAAGGTGCTGTTCAGGAAGTTGCGCGCCGGCGGCGAAATCATCGCCAGCGGATAGCGCGCCGCCAGCTCCGGCGCGCTGGCAGGCGCCTCGTACGGCGGCACGTAGCCGGGCAAGGGATCGAGGCCGTCCTTGACCATCTCGGCCGCGTAGAACTGGCACTTGCCGGTGGGGCTCGGAAAGCCGCCCTCGGCAAACGGCGCCGCCGGCAGCTTCAGCTTCTGCCAGCCACTTTCCTTCAGCGTCTGCCAGTCGATGCCGGCCGCGCGCGGGTCGCCCCGCACGATGGCCTGCGCGGCGATGTCCTCGTCGCTGTCGGCAAAGCACGGCTCGGTAAAGCCCATGCGCCGCGCCAGCCGCCGGAAGATCTCGGTATTGGGCAGCGCCTCGCCCAGCGGCGCGATCGCCTGGTTGTTGGCGAGGAAGTAGGTGTGGCCGTAGGCCTTGTGCACGTCGACGTGCTCGAGTTGCGTGGTGGCCGGCAGAATGATGTCCGCGTAGTCGGCGGTATCGGTGCGGAAGTGCTCGAGCACCACGGTGAACAGATCCTCGCGCGCGAAGCCGGCCGCCACCTTGCCCGAGTGCGGCGCGACCGCGACCGGATTGCTGTTGTAGACGACGACGGCCTCGACCGGCGGCGTGCCGGCCGGCAGCCCTTCGCCAAGCAGCGCATCGCCGATGGTGCTCATGTTGATCGTCCGCGGCAGCTTCGGCCAGCTGGGCAGCAGGTCAGGACGCTGCAGCGCCGCGTTGTCGATCGGGAAGAAGCCCGAGGTCGACAGTTGCAGCCCGCCGGCGGCGTGGCGCCACGCGCCCACCAGCGACGGCAGGCAGGCCACCGCGCGCACCGCCTGGCCGCCGCCATGGGCGCGCTGCATGCCGTAGTTCAGGCGGATCGCCACCGGTTGCCGTTCGCGCACCGCCAGCTTGCCGTACAGGCCGGCCAGCCATTCGATCTCGTCGGCATCCACGCCGCAGATCTGCGCGGCGCGCGCCGGCGAATACTGCGCCGCGCGCTCGCGCAGCGCGTCGAAGCCGACCGTATGCCGGGCGATGTAGTCGTGGTCGAGCAGGTCGTCGCGGATCAGCACATGCATGATCGCCAGCGCCAGCGCGCCGTCGGTGCCCGGCATCGGCGCGATATGGCGATGGCACTTCTCGGCGGTCAGCGAGCGGTAAGGGTCGATCGCCACCAGCGTCGCGCCGCGGCGCTTGGCCTGCTGCACGCGCGTCCAGAAGTGCAGGTTCGAGGCGATCGGATTGCCGCCCCAGATCACGATCAGCTTCGCGTCCTCGACATGCTCGATGTCCATGCCGACGCTGGCGCCATAGGTGTAGCGCAGCGCGGTGGCGCCGGCGCTCGCGCAGATGGTGCGATCGAGCAGCGAGGCGCCGAGCTTGTGGAAGAAGCGGGCGGCCATGCTTTCGCCCTGCACCAGCCCCATCGTGCCCGCGTAGCTGTAGGGCACGATGGCCTGCGGATCGCGCGCGGCGATCGCGCCGAGCCGCTCGGCGACGATGTCGAGCGCCTCGTCCCAGCCGATCGGCGCGAACTGTCCGCTGCCCTTGGGGCCGACCCGCTTCATCGGGCTGAGCAGGCGGTCCGGATGATAGGTGCGCTCGGTATAACGGGACACCTTGGTGCACAGCACGCCCAGCGTGCCCGGATGGTCCGGATCGCCCGCCACCTTGACGGCGCGGCCGTCCTCGACGGTGACGAGCAGCGCGCAGCTGTCGGGACAATCGTGCGGGCAGGCGGCGCGGACGATGCGGGTGGACATGGGTTCTCCGGGGGCGTTTTCCTTTGTGCCCGATTGTATTCGATCGCGTCGCCGCGGGCCGGCGCCCCACCCGCCGGCGGGGCCCACCGGCGTCCCCGCGGCGGACCCTCAGCGCGGGTCGTTCAGATGGCAGGCCGACATCCGCAGCGGCGCGATCTCCTTGAGCGCGGGCGCCTCCTCCCGGCAACGCGGCATCGCGTACGGGCAGCGCGGATGGAAGTGGCAGCCCGACGGCGGATGCAGCGGCGACGGGATCTCGCCCTGGATCGCCACATAGGTCTTCTTGCCGACCTCCAGCTTGGGGGCCTCCGCCAGCAGCGCCTGCGTGTACGGATGGTTCGGCGCGGCGAACACCTGCTCGGTCGGCGCTGACTCGACCACGCGCCCCAGGTACATGATCACCACGCGGTCGCTGATGTGCTTGACCACGCCGAGATCGTGGCTGATGAACAAGTAGGTGAGGTTCAGTTCCTCGCGCAGCCGCATGAACAGATTCAGCACCTGGGCCTGGATCGACACGTCGAGTGCCGCCACCGATTCGTCGCAGACGAGGAATTCCGGCCTGACCGCCAGCGCCCGCGCGATGCCGATCCGTGCGCGCTGGCCGCCGGAGAACTGGTGCGGGAAGCGCCGCAGCACGGTCGGGTCCATGCCGACCCGCGTCAGCATCTCCTCGACATAGGCCTTCTGGCCCGAGGCCGGCACGATGCCGTGCACCACCGGCGCCTCGCCGACGATATCGAGCACGCGCAGCCGCGGGTTCAGCGAGGCGTACGGATCCTGGAAGATCATCTGGATCGCCAGCTGCTTCTCCCGCTTCTTCTCCGCCGGCAGCTGCTCCAGGTCCACGCCCTTCCACAGCCGCGTGCCTTCGGTCAGCGTATGCAAGCCGACGGCCATCCGGCCCAGCGTCGACTTGCCGCAGCCGGATTCGCCGACCAGGCCAACCACCTCGCCGGCGCGGATGGCCAGGTCGACATGGTCGACCGCGTGCACCACTTCCTCCTTCGCATGCGCGCCCAACACATTGGCGATGCGGGCGGCGACGTCGAGCGACTTGACGAAGCGCTTGGACACGCCGCGCAGCTCGAGCAACGGCGTTTCGGTTGCGGACGCGGGGCTTGCCTTCGGTGCAACGGCGGCGGGCGCGTCGATCACGGACATCTCGGTCATGCGGCCTCCTGGGTTTCGAGCACCGGATGGAAGCAGCGCAGGCGCCGTCCGTCGGGCGCGCTCGTCAGCGGCGGCTCGGTGCGGCAGATCTCGGTGGCGCGCGGGCAGCGTTCGCGGAAGGCGCAGCCGCCGGGCAGGTTCAGCAGCGACGGCGTCATGCCGGGGATCTGCCGCAGCGGCGTGCCGCGCGGATTGCGCGACGGCGCCGAGCCGATCAGCCCGTGCGTGTAGGGATGTTCGGGACGCTCGAGCACCTGTCGCACGTCGCCGGCCTCGACGATCCTGCCGGCGTACATCACGCAGACGCTGTCGGCCAGCCCGGCGATCACCGACAGGTCGTGCGTGATCCAGATCAGCGCGGTACCCGACTCGCGGCACAGTTTCTGCATCTCGTAGAGGATCTGGCCCTGGATCGTCACGTCCAGCGCGGTGGTCGGCTCGTCGGCGATGATCAGGTCGGGCTTGTTCAGCAGCGCGATGGCGATCGCCACGCGCTGACGCATGCCGCCGGAGAACTGGTGCGGATAGGCCTGGAGCCGCTCGTCCGGCGACGGAATGCCGACCCGCGCCAGCGCATTGCGCGCGCGCTCGCGCGCCACCGCCTTGTCGACCTTCTCGTGCGCCAGCACCGCCTCGATCATCTGCGTATCGATGCGCAGCACCGGGTTCAGCGTCATCATCGGATCCTGGAAGATCATCGCGATGCGGTTGCCGCGCACGTTGCGCATCTGCGCCGGCGTCAGCCTGCGCAGATCGCGCGTGACGCCGTCCCGGCTGGTCAGCTCGATGCGCCCGCCGACCACCTGCCCCGGCGGGTCGATCAGCCCCATGATCGAATAGCCCGTCATCGACTTGCCCGAGCCGGACTCACCGACCAGGCCCATGATCTCTCCGCGGCCGATCGAGAAGGACACGCGATCGACCGCGCGGGCGACGCCGCCGCGCGTGAAGAAATGCGTCTCCAGGTCCTCGACCAGCAGTGTTGGTTTGCCGCTCATCCGGTACTCCCCTTAAAGCGTCTGCAGGCGCGGGTTCAGGACGTCGCGCAGCTGGTCGGCGACCAGGTTCATCGCGACGATGGTCACCACCAGCGCAATGCCGGGGAAGAAGCTGATCCAGTACTTGCCCGACAGCATGTACTGCTGCCCGTTCGAGATCAGCGAACCGAGCGACGGCTCGGTGATCGGCACGCCCAGGCCGAGGAAGGACAGCGTGGCCTCCAGCGTGATCGCCGAGGCCACCTGCAGCGCGGCGATCACGATCAGCGGCGGCAGGCAGTTGGGCAGCAGGTGGCGGAACATGATGCGCCGCGCCGGCAGGCCCAGGCAGGTGGCCGCCTCGATATATTCCTTGCGCCGCTCGACCAGCGCCGCGCTGCGCGTGGTGCGCGCGTAGTAAGCCCACTGCACCGCCACCAGCGCGATCACGATATTGCCGATGCCCGGGCGCAGGAAGGCCAGCAGGATCAGCGCCAGCAGGATCGGCGGGAACGACAGCTGCAGATCGGCCACGCGCATGATCAGCGCCTCGACGCGCCCGCCGACGAAGCCGGCGATCAGGCCCAGCGTGGCGCCCAGCACCAGCGCGATCACCGTGCTGACCACGCCGACGCCGATGCTGATGCGCAGGCCGTACATCACCGCCGACAGGATGTCGCGGCCCTGCTCGTCCGAGCCGAGCAGGAAGGTCATGCCGTTGCCGGCCACCTCGCCCGGTGCCAGGCGCGCGTCCAGCACGTCCAGCGTGGCCAGGTCGTAGGGATCCTGCGGCGCCAGCCACGGCGCGAAGATCGCGATCAGCACGATCGCAATCAGCACGGCCAGCCCCGCCACCGCGATCTTGCTGGAGAAGAACTGCCGGGCGAAGCGGCGCCATGGCGTGTCGACGGCCGCCGCCGCGGCCGGCGTCGGCGTGCCGGTCGGGGTGCCCGGCGGGCCGGCGGGGATGTCGGTGGTAGGAGCCGGCAGCCCGTCCGGCGTGCCCGGTTGCGTAGCGATGGTCATGGGATCAGCCCTTGTTGTCGGCGATGCGCACGCGCGGGTCGAGCACGCTGTAGAGGATGTCGACCGCCAGGTTGATCAGGATGAACAGCGTC
>JAPSLP010000094.1 GCA_031180665.1 Cupriavidus sp.
TAGTGCGGGTTCAGCCGGTCCATCAGCCAGCCGAGCACGATGGCGCCCACCGTGCCGCCGACCTGGAACATCGTGGTCACCAGCGCGGCGTGCTTCAGCGAGATGCCGGTGCCGCGCAACACGGTCGGCAGCCAGCTCGACAGCAGGTAGATCACCAGCAGGCTCATGAAGTAGGCGAACCACAGCAGCAAGGTGCCGCGCAGCAGGTCCGGGCGGAACAGATGCCAGACTGGCGAGCCGGCCTGCGTGCGCGGCGGCACCATGAAGCTGGCGTCGCGCAGGTCCGCATTTGCGTCGATCCGCTGCAGCGTCGCGGCCACGCGGTCGAGCTTCCTGCCCACGGTCACCAGGTAGCGGACCGATTCCGGCAGCAGTGCCAGCAGTACCGGCACCAGCAGCAACGGCAGCACGCCACCGATCACCAGCACCGAGCGCCAGCCATACGATTCGATCAGGCCCGCGGAGGCCAGGCCGCCCAGCGCCGAGCCGATCGTGAAGCCGCAGAACATTGTCGTCACCAGAAACGAGCGGCGTTTGTCGGGACAGTATTCCGAGGTCAACGTGATCGCATTGGGCATCGCGCCGCCCAGCCCAAGGCCCGTGATGAAGCGCAGGGCGATCAGTTCCCACAGCGAGTTTGACCAGGCCGATACCAGGCTGGCCACGCCGAAGAACAGCACGCTGAAGACCAGCACCGTCTTGCGGCCGTAGCGGTCCGACAGCGGGCCGAACAGGAAGGCGCCGCCCATCAGGCCGGCCAGTCCGGCGCCGAACAGCGGTCCGAGTTGTGCCGGGCTCAGCTGCCATTCGCTGCGGATAGCGGGGGCGATAAAGCCGATTGCGGCGGTGTCGAAGCCATCGATGGCGACGACGAGGAAGCAGAGTACGACGATCAGGATCTGGAACGGCGATAACGGCGCTTCGTCGATGAAGCGCGTCACGTCGATGGCGGCGGGGCGCGGCATGGTTGTCTCCTGGTGCTGGTTTTGACTGGATGAGCGAGGGCGCCGCCGTCTCCGTGCGGAGGCGGCGGGACGACGTGATCCGACGAAAGGCGGCCTAGCGCTGGCCCGGGGCCTTCAGGCAATCCTGCGCGCGCCATCCATGCAGCCAGGCCAGCGCGTCGTAGAACTGTTGCTGCGTGCGGCCGACCCACAGCGAATTGCGCACCAGCCGTTCGACACCCCTGGCATGGTAGATCCGGCCCATTTCCCGGGCGGAATAGAGCACGCGCGCCGTGCGCGGGATCCGGACCTTCTCATACAGCGCGAACGCGGCCTCGAAGTCGCCGTCGCAGTGCTCGACCGCGGCACCAAGCGTCACCGCGTCTTCCAGCGCCTGGCAGGCGCCTTGCGCGAGGTATTGCGTCATCGGATGCGCGGCGTCGCCCAGCAGCGTGGCGCGGCCGAAGCTCCATCGCTCGACGGGATCGCGGTCGGCGGTCGCCCAGCGCTTCCACGAGGTCGGGCGATCCAGCATCTGGTGCGGCCGCGGATGGATGCCTTCGAAGTAGGACAGCACTTCGTCCTTGCTTCCCTCGCGGACGCCCCACACCTCCTGCTCGCGGCTGTGGAACGTCACCACCAGGTTGTATTGCTGGCCGCCGCGCAGCGGGTAGTGGACCAGATGGCAGTGGGGACCGGCCCACACCACCGGCGCATTGATGCGCAGGTCCTGCGGCATGTCCTCCAGTTC
>JAPSLP010000027.1 GCA_031180665.1 Cupriavidus sp.
GACACCATGGACAACCGAAGTACCATGACGGTGGCTAACGAATGTGCTGTTGCCTCGTCGCTTGAATCTAGCGCGCTTTATACGGGGGATCGGAGCCCACGTCAAGAGCGGTGTTCCCCTGCTGCAGTCTAGATCACGCGAGTGCCCTCGTGCGATCATCACCCATTTTGCATACAGTCTATTTGTCCGTATCGGCGCACCTGTATACAAAAGTGTAAGACATTACGTGTGCCTCCCTGGCTGACGCGCGGGGAGGCTCTTGCCTTTTGCGAGAGACGGGACAAAACGATACAGGAGACACAGCATGTCGATGCCCGAACCCCTTTCCGAACCCAACGACACACCCGCCATGACGGCGCCGGCGCGCCGCTCGCCGCTCGAACGCCTGTTCAAGCTGAGCGAGCACCAGACCGACGTACGCACCGAGATACTGGCCGGCGTCACCACGTTCCTGACGATGGCGTACATCATCTTCGTCAACCCGACCATCCTGGGCGATGCGGGCATGCCGAAGGACGCCGTGTTCGTCGCCACCTGCGTGGCAGCGGCGCTCGGTACGCTGATCATGGGCTTCTACGCCAACTATCCGATCGCGATGGCGCCAGGCATGGGCCTGAACGCCTATTTCGCCTATACGGTGGTCAAGGGCATGGGGCTGCCGTGGGAAGCGGCGCTGGGCGCGGTGTTCATCTCCGGCTGTCTGTTCCTGCTGGTGACGCTGCTGCGCGTGCGCGAGATGATCGTCAACGGCATCCCGCATTCGATCCGGGTGGCGATCACCGCCGGCATCGGGCTGTTTCTCGCCATCGTCGCGCTCAAGAACGCCGGCATCGTCACGGCGAGCCCTGCCACGCTGGTCACGCTGGGCGATCTGCATCAGCCCTCGGCGGTACTGGCCATCGTCGGCTTCCTGGCCATCGTCGCGCTCGACCGCCTCAAGGTGAAGGGTGCGATCCTGATCGGCATCCTGCTGACCACGCTGCTGAGCTTTGCCTTCGGCGGCAATACCTTCCACGGCATCGTCTCGGCCCCGCCGTCGATCGACCCGACCTTGTTCAAGCTCGACATCAGCGCCGCGCTGTCGATCGGCATCATCAATGTGGTGCTGGTGTTCTTCCTGGTGGAACTGTTCGACGCGACCGGCACGCTGATGGGCGTGGCCAACCGCGCCGGCCTGCTCAAGGCCGGCAAGATGGACCGGCTGAACAAGGCGCTGATGGCCGACAGCACCGCCATCATGGCCGGCTCCTTTCTCGGTACCTCGTCGACCACCGCCTATATCGAAAGTGCCTCTGGCGTGCAGGCCGGCGGCCGCACCGGCCTGACCGCGGTGACGGTGGCCGTGCTGTTCCTCGCCTGCCTGTTCATCGCACCGCTGGCCGGCACCGTGCCGGCCTACGCCACCGCGCCCGCGCTGCTCTATGTGTCCTGCCTGATGTTGCGCGAGCTGGTCGACATCGACTGGAACGATGCCACTGAAGTGGTGCCCGCCGTGCTGACCGCGCTGGGCATGCCGTTCACCTATTCGGTCGCCAACGGCGTCGCTTTCGGCTTCGTGACCTACGCGGGCCTGAAGCTGCTGACCGGTCGGGCCAAGGATGTGCCCATCATGGTGTGGATCATCGCCGCGGTCTTCGTCTTCAAGTTCTACTATCTGCCCGGCCATTGATCGGACGCCAGCGATTGGCAGCCAGGGCGGCCACGGCCGCCCTTTTTCATGGCGATCTTTCCCGGGATGTGCAACCGAAGCGTTCGAATTTTCGCCGCAACGTCGCCGGACCGTACCCGTTTCTGCGCCGGCCAAGGGGTTGCCGAAAACGCCGACCGTACCCGTTTCTGCGTCCAAGGTAAGTGCTTATTTACCTTGGACTCCATGGTGGGTCGCCCTTGTTACCGTCATACCGAAGGATGATTTTGGCTGCATGCCCCGCCGGGGGGCTAGACAAACGAAGCCAAATGCACTGAACTAGAGGCGTGCTATTCCGGGGGCGCTTCGAAGCGCCCCTTGTTGACTCCGGGCAACGGAGTGCGCCAGCGGCGCGACGCAGACCCATTCGATCCGCTCGAGCGGACGTACAGACAGACCGCCTTCAGGCGGCTTCGCCTCCACGACGAGAGCATGCGCGAAGCGTGCCGAAACAATAAGCGGAACAAGTGGTAATCGCGAACGTGTAGTGCCGGGGGATGTTGTTCAACGGGGAAGAATCATGACCGCAGGAGAAGTCCATCGGCCCGTTCTCGAGCCGACTCGATCCGCCACGCCTTCGATCACCCGCGCCTGGAGCCATCTGGCCGATGTCGCCGGCGCCAAACCCGATCACGATCCCAGCCAGTCCCATCGCGAGCATCGCGACGAATCGGTCGCCGATGCGGTCGCCGCCGTGCTGGCGGCCGAGCACAGCTTGCCTGCGAACATCCGGCAGGCCATCGAAGGCCTGTTGCAACGCCACCGCCAGCTCGAAACCGATGTCGCGCGCCTGCGCGCCCAGCGCGAGGAATGGATCGTCAACGTGCTGACCTATCAGGCCCTCTATCACCGCTATTCCGGCCAGACCCTGCATGCGCCCAGCGATCGCCTGATGCGCGAGCGGGACAGCATGCGCCGGACCATCCGTGAGCAGCTGCGCAGCGGCACGACGCCGACCGCGATGTTCGATCTTCCTCCCCACAGCGTTTCGAGCGTGTAATGGCGGCCCCGCACACGGGTGCCCAGCCGCACCGCTTACCACTGGACCGCAGCCCGATCCCGTCCGCCAGCCGGCGCAGCGAGACCGTCAGGCATGCGGCCACGCCAAACGCGCGGGAGAACGGGATGGACCGACTCAGCAAGCCGACCTCGCGGGCCGCGCAGGTCATGGTGGTATCCCGACAGCAGACCTTCGGCATCGACGCGAGCCAGTTCGGGCCCGGTTGGGAGATCCGCCATCATCACCAGTTGCGCGACCTGCCGCGGGTCGTTCGCGCCAGTGCGCCAATGGCCGGCGTGCTCGACCTGGAGACCGAATACACCGATGCCGAGATCGCGCTGCTCGAGCAGAGCCTGCAGTGCCTGCACGTGATGTGGGTCGCGATCACGTCGCAGCAGCGCCTCGAGGACGAGCGCGTGCGAAGGCTGATCCGCGACTATTGCGTCGACTATGTACGCGTGCCGTTCTCCTACAGCGAGCTGGCCTACACGCTCAAGCACGCGCATGGCATGGCCGTGCTGCACGCCGCCCGCGGGCCGGACACGGCCGTTCAGGGCAAGATGATCGGCGAATGCGCCGCGATGCGCGCGATGTTCCGCTCGCTGGCCAAGGTTGCGCACAACGACGCTCCGGTGTTCATCTCGGGCGAGTCCGGCACCGGCAAGGAACTGGCCGCGCAGGCGATCCACGAAGCGTCGAACCGGCGCAAGGGGCCGTTTGTCGCGATCAACTGCGGCGCGATTCCGCCCCACCTGGTGCAGTCCGAACTGTTCGGCTACGAGAAGGGCGCCTTCACCGGCGCCAACCAGCGCAAGATCGGCTGGATCGAGCAGGCGCAGGGCGGCACGCTGTTCCTGGACGAGATCGGCGATCTGCCGCTGGAGAGCCAGGTCGCGCTGTTGCGCTTCCTGCAGCAGGGCATGATCACGCGCCTGGGCGGCCATCAGTCGATACCGCTGGATCTGCGCATCATCTCGGCCACGCACGTGGATCTGGTCGCGGCACAGGTCGAAGGGCGCTTCCGCTCCGATCTGTTCCACCGGTTGTGCGTGCTGACGCTGACGATTCCGCCGCTGCGCGAGCGCGGCGAGGATATCCTGCTGCTGGCCAACGCGGTGCTCGCCGAGCATGGCCACGAGGCCCATCGGCGCATTCGCGGTTTCTCGCCGTGCGCGACCCAGGCGATGATGCAGTACGGCTGGCCCGGCAATGTGCGCGAGCTGATCAATCGGGTGCGGCGCGCGATCGTGATGACCGACAATCGCAAGATCACCGCCGAAGACCTGCAACTGCACGGCAACAGCGACGCGCCGCGCAAGACCCTCGACGCGATCCGCGAAGAGGCCGAGCGCGAGGCGATCCGCTCGGTGATGGCGAGCCACGGCTTCCACGTGGTGCCCGCCGCGCGCGAACTCAACGTGTCGCGTGTCACGCTCTATCGGCTGATGCACAAGCACAATATCCGCGTCGAAGGGCAGTCGAACCACGCCGAGTAGCGGGTCGCCGCGACCGCGGCCATCACCGGGGCCGGCGATTCGCCGGCCCTTTTTCATGGGCGCCCGCCGATCAGCGGCGCGGCGCCAATGACGAGGGCGGCTTCCAGCATCCGGAGCCCAGGCCGCCACCGTAGCCGACCGGATCGGCCGACCCCGCCAGCAGGTCGATCCGCAAGCGCGCCAGCTGCCGGGTGTTGCCGTCGTCGTTCACCGCGGGCGGTTCGCCGCGCGCCGCGTCGTCCTTGGCATCGGTGCCAAGCACGCCCAACGACAAACCGAAGCCCTTGACGTAGATATCGTTGCTCAGCGCCGTATGGCTATGGATCTCGGCGTCGTCGGACCGGTCCAGATGGCTGAAGCTGCCGGCCGCGACGCCGGTGCAGAGGGTGGCCATGGCGGCAAATGCGCAAAGCTTGGTTTTCATTGTCTCTCTCCTCCCTGATCGGATACCGGATGGACCCGCCCACGCACTGCGGGGCACCGACAGGCCGAACGGTGGGCGGCATGAGGCCGCCGACGACCCCCGGAAGGGCGGCTACCGCCGCGTCCGGCTGCGGAAGGCCGCGATCGGCAGGACGCGGTTGGACTCCGTGCAGAACGACGATGTCGCCCGATGCGGCAACCGCGGCGCAGGCAATAGCGGAGGCGACAGCAGTTGCAGTACCGACGGCGCGGCACGCGCCGGACGCTGGGCGCGGCGTCGTGCCGTCATGCGTGCTGGAGGGTGACGCATGGTGGGGCGCTCTCCCGTGGCTGAAGCGTGGATCCTGGCTCTCGGGGGCCTGTTGCGACAAGCATGCCAAGACGCGTACGTCCTTGTCCCAGCGGGCTTTGCGGGCAAGGGGCGCAAGCGCGGCGGCCCCGCGCCGATGGATCGGTCCGATTCTGTTGCGGCCCTGAAACCGGGGTGGCGGCGACGGCCCGCGCGGTGTTTCCGTCCCGGCCAACCTGCCGCCGCCGGGACGGTGACTGACGGCGCGCCGGCACAACGGCGCTGGCACCGACATCCATCCGAAGGGGGATGTTCGGATGAAGTCGGGACAGGCAGCGGTGGGAAAGGCCCGCCGAAAAGGCGGAAGTCCGGCCCTTGCGCGGCGTCCCGCGCGCGAAGGCCCGACGGTTGCAGTGGCTTAACGGACCGCGGGCCGCAGGCCTGCATCGTGTCTGCTTACCAGCTGGCATCCGAGCTGGCATCCAAGCCGGCATCCGAGCAAAGGGCCCAACAGCCGCAACGGCACTACGCAACACGTCCGCAACACCCGTCGAACTGCCCCTCGAATGCACGCAGAAACGGGTACGCTCCGCAGCCGCGGCCGCGCATTGGCGTCATTCCTTGCGTGCCGGTGGGTTGGTCGATGGTGCGGTGTCGGCCGCGGGTGTGTCGCCGGAAATCGGCTTGGGGCCAGGCTGGCTGCGGTCGCAGCCGGCGGACGCCAGGATGGTGGCGATGCCCAGCGCGAGCGTGCCGAGCCGGAGGGTGGGGAAGGATGCGATCGGAAAGCGGATCACGGTACCTCCTGAAGGAAAGGGGAGAGACGGAAGGCGGAGGGGCCGCCGCTGATAGGCCGCGAAACGCGCGCCGCCCGCATTTACTCTAGCAGTTGGCCGCGCCGGCCCTTGCACCGATGCCGGCTTGGGCACCGGCGCGAGGCGCGGTATCCTGAACGCTGCCCCGCGCGCCCGGCGGTGGCAGCACTCCAGCCCATCCGGATCACAGTCCACCGACCAGCCAGGGAGCGCCTTCTTGCCGATGTTCCAACCCGACCCCGAGCACCGCAACGGCCGCTGGCACGGCCTGGCCCGCATGCTGCCCGATCGTCATACCCTGCGCCGCACCGCCATGGTGGTGACCGGTGCTGTGCAGGCCTGGTTCGAGCACCGCGCTGCGAGCAAGGGCGCCGCGCTGTCGTTCTACATGCTGTTTTCGATGGCGCCCATCCTGGTGCTGGTGATTTCGATCGCCGGGCTGTTCTTCGGCGCCGAAGCGGCGCGCGGCGAGATCTTCCAGCAGCTCGAGGGCTTGCTGGGTACGCAAGGGGCCGCGGCGATCCAGCAGATCCTGGCGGCGACGCATCGCGCCGGCGGCAGTGGCGTGGCGGCGCTGGTCGCCACCGGCATCCTGATCCTGGGCGCGACCAGCGCCTTCGCCGAGCTCAAGGCGAGCCTGGACGACATCTGGGAGGCCGACGCGACGCCGGCCGGCGGCTGGCGCTCGCTGGTGCGCACGCGGCTGCTGTCGTTCAGCCTGGTGCTGGTGCTGGCCCTGATGCTGCTGGTCTCGCTGGTCGTCAATGCCGCGATTGCGGTCGCGCAGCGCTTCTGGGACGGCATGTGGTTCGAGTCGTGGCTGGCGCCGGTCGCCACGACGATTTCCAATGGCTTCTCGTTCGCCGTGGTAACGGTGCTGTTCGCGGTGGTATTCAAGATGCTGCCGCGCGTGCGCGTCACCTGGCGCGACGTGACGATGGGCGCCATCATCACCGCGGTGCTGTTCTCGGTCGGCAAGCGCCTGATCGGCATTTACCTGGGCAACAGCGCGGTGGCGTCCTCCTACGGTGCGGCCGGTTCGGTGGTGGCGCTGATGCTGTGGGTGTACTACTCGGCGCAGATCTTCTTCTTCGGCGCCGAACTGACCCATCAATACGCGCTGCAATTCGGCAGCCTGCGCGAGCGGCAGCGCCGCGGCGAGGCGCCGGAACCGGTGAGCGCCGGGAACCGGTAGAATAACGGCCCATTCCCTCGGGCGCTCCGCCGCGACAGCCGATCCCAAGCCGGCCGCCGCGGAACGCGACACCAGGCGCGGCGCGATCGGCTTCGCCATCGCCTCTGCCGCGCCCTCCGGGTCCCGATCCAACCGCCTGCCATCCGAACGTCCTACCGTGAGCTCGCTCGTATCCGAAATTGCGCGTCGTCGCACCTTTGCCATCATTTCCCACCCCGACGCCGGCAAGACCACGCTGACGGAAAAGCTGCTGTGGTTCGGCGGCGCGATCCAGGTTGCCGGCGAGGTGCGGGCGCGCAAGGCCGACCGCCACGCCACCTCCGACTGGATGGAGCTGGAAAAGCAGCGCGGCATCTCGGTGACCTCGTCGGTGATGCAGTTCCCGTACCGGGAACACATCGTCAACCTGCTCGACACCCCGGGCCACGAGGACTTCTCGGAAGACACCTACCGCACGCTGACCGCGGTCGACTCGGCGGTGATGGTGATCGACTCGGTCAACGGCGTCGAGGCGCAGACGATCAAGCTGCTGAACGTCTGCCGGCTGCGCGATACGCCGATCCTGACCTTCATCAACAAGCTGGACCGCGAAGGGCGCTCGCCGATCGAGCTGCTCGACGAGATCGAAGACGTGCTCAAGATCCAGTGCGCGCCGATGACCTGGCCGATCGGCATGGGCAAGGCGTTCCGCGGCGTCTATCACCTGATCGACGACAAGGTGCAGTTGTTCGATCCGCACGGCGAGAAGGGCACCGCCGCCATCCTGGACGGGCTGGACAATCCGGAGCTCGACCGCGTGCTCGGTTCGCAGGCCGATGAACTGCGCGTCGAGATCGAACTGGTACGCGGCGCCTCGCACGCCTTCGACAAGGACGCCTTCCTGGCCGGCAAGCAGACCCCGGTCTATTTCGGCTCGGCGATCAACAACTTCGGCGTGCAGTCGCTGCTCGACGCGCTGTGCGACCTGTCGCCCTCGCCGCAGCCGCGCGCGACGGACAGCCGCACGGTGCAGCCCGAGGAATCGAAGTTCAGCGGCTTCGTGTTCAAGATCCAGGCCAACATGGACCCGCGCCACCGCGACCGCATTGCCTTCGTGCGGGTCTGTTCGGGCCGCTTCGCGCGCGGCATGAAGCTGTTGCACGTGTCGGCGGGCAAGACGGTGGCCATCAACAACGCGATCACGTTCATGGCCCAGGATCGCAACACCACCGAGGAAGCCTACGCCGGCGACATCATCGGCGTGCCCAACCACGGCACCATCCGCCTGGGCGATGTCTTCACCGAAGGCGAGGCACTGAAGTTCACCGGCATTCCGTCGTTCGCGCCCGAGCACTTCCGCCGCGCGCGGCTGAACAATCCGCTCAAGGTCAAGCAGTTGCAGAAGGGTTTGCAGCAACTGGCCGAGGAAGGCGCGACACAGATGTTCCGCCCGATCGCCTCGAACGAGCTGGTGCTCGGCGCGGTCGGCATCCTGCAGTTCGACGTGGTGGCGCACCGGCTCGAGCACGAGTACGGCGTCGACGCGATCTTCGAATCGCACGAGTGCGCGACCGCGCGCTGGCTCAAGGGCGATGCGGCCGAGATCGAGAAGCTGATCGAGAAGGCCGGCCACAACGTCGCGCTGGACGGCGCCGGCGACCATGTCTATCTGGCGCCCAGCATGGTCAACCTGCGGCTGACGCAGGAACGCTTCCCGAACCTGCAGTTCATGGAAACGCGCGAGATCGTCTAGGCGGCTCGCGCCGCATCGCCGTCCCCGCGCAGGCGGGGACCCGGCCTCAAGCCCCGCTCAAGCCCCGCTCAGAACGCCAGCGTCGCCTGCACGTAGAACGTGCGCGGCATGCCGACGTACTTGCCCAGGTTATTGTCGGTCGAGCGCGTGAAATAGCGGCGATCGAACAGGTTCTTGACGCCCACCGCCAGCTTCAGGTTCGACATCGACTTGCCGAAGTCGTAGCCCAGGCGCATGTGCACCAGCGCGTAGCCGGGGATGTCGCCCAGCGCGCCGTTGGCGCTCTCGGCGGTCTGGTACGGCGTGCCGTCGGTCGGATCGCCCGGCGAATGCTGGCGCGATTGCGCGAAGCCATCCACGTTCAGCGTCCAGCGGTTGCGGCTGTAGCGCACGCCGGCGGTCGCCACATGGCGCGAGTAGAACGGCAGGTCGCGCCCGGCGAAGGTGCCGTGGTTGTAGGTGGCCTCGGTATAGGTGTAGCCGGCATAGGCCGACAGGCCCGCCAGCGTCTTCGACAGCGTGCCGAAGTCGTAGCGCAGCGAGCTCTCGACACCGCGGTGGCGCGTCGCGCCGAGATTGGTCCACGCGTCCGGGCTGCCCATCGTGCCGCCGCGCAGCTGCAGCTCGTCGTCGAAGTCGATGTTGAACAGCGTCAGCTCGCCGCCCCAGCCGTTGGCGTTGAAGTGCGTGCCGAGCTCGTAAGTCTTGGCCTTTTCCGGCGCCAGGCCGTTGGTGGTCTGCGCGATCTGGAAGTACTGCAGCGGCCCGAACGAGACGCCGGCATTGCCGAACAGCTTCCAGTTGTCGCTGACGTGGTACATCACCGCCAGCGAAGGCAGTGGCTCGTCCGACTTGATGTCGGTGCGCCGCTGCGTGAAATGGTCCGTGATGTTGGAGCGGATCATTTCATAGCGCAGGCCCGGCGTGATGGTCCAGTTGCCGACGTTGATGGTGTCGTCGATGTAGACCGCGTTCGCCGTGGTGCCGCCGCTGCGCCATTGATACATCGGCGAAGCGATCGTGGTCGGATCGACCGTGCCCGGCGTGTAGAACGCCGTGCGCGATGCCTGCTCGTCGCTCGCCTCGCGCAGGTAGCGATAGCCGACGCTGACCTCGTGGCTGATGTTGGCGCCGCGGAACAGCTGCGAATAGCGCGGCTCGACGGCGAAGGTGTGATAGTGCCGCGGGAACGAGCCCAGCCGGCGACGGCCGGCGCTCTCGCTCTCGATCTGGCTGCCGCGGAAGCTGTCGGTGTAGTACGTCAGCACCTCGAACTTGCGGTTGTTGTCCTGGTGCGAGTACTTCAGCGAGACGTCGTTGCGGCGGCCGGCGAAGGTGTCATAGGGCCGCACCGACTGGAACGGATCGGCGGCGTACTGCGCTGCCGTCAGGCCGCCCGGCATGTCGGCCAGCGCTTCGTAATAGTGGTAGCTGGCGGTGATCTGGTCCGTGCCCGAGATGCGGTACGAACCCTTGAGCATCAGGTCGTCGATATCGACGCGGTCGTTGCTGCGGCGATAGCCGTCGCCGTGCACGCCCGAATACATCAGCGCGCCACCCAGCCCGTTATCGTTGGTGCCGCCAATGAAGACGCTCGGCATGGTCTTCACATTGCCGCCGTGCGTCGCCACCTCGGTCTCGACCGAGGCCTGGGCGGCGAAGCCCTGCGGAATCGGCCGGGTCACGAAGTTGATGATGCCGCCGACGTTCTGCGGGCCATAGCGTACCGAGCCGGCGCCGCGCACCACGTCGATGGTGTCGATATTGCCCATCGACAGCGGGGCCATCGACAGCTGCGGCTGGCCGTAGGGCGCGACCGCCAGCGGAACGCCGTCGAGCAGCACGGTCGAGCGAGGCGACAGGCGCGATGCCAGGCCCCGCACGCCCACGTTCAGCGAGATGTCGCTGCCGCCGGTGCCGTTGCTGTCCTGCACCTGCACGCCCGGCATCCGGCGCAACACCTCGCGCACATTGGTGGCGCCGCTTTCCTCGATGGTGCGCCGGTCGGCGATCGAGCGCGCGCCCGGATGCTCGAGCACCTTGGTTTCGTTCGGCTGGTCCAGCCAGTTGCCGACCACGGTCACCGTGCTCAGCGTCTTGTCGGCGTCCGCGGCCGCCGGGGCAGCTTGCGCCTGGGCTTGTGCGTGGGCTTGTGCCTGGGCTTGCGTCTGTACTTGCGCCAGCGCTTGCGGGGAAGCCTGGGCGGTCACGACGGGCTCGGCCGAACGGGCCGGGGACGACAGGCATAGCAGGGCGACGCCGGCGGCTGCGGCGGTCAGGCGGAAAGCGGCTTGCAAGATCGGATCCTGAAGAGAGGCGGGAAAGCGCGATCGGGTTCGCGCGACAGCGGTGACCAGACCGCGACCGAGTGGAAGCGGCATCACGGCGTTGGCGTCACCCGAAAAGCCGCGGATTATAAATGCGAAGCATTCTCAGGCGCGGCAAACCTGCCCCGCCGTCATGGTTGACGTTGCATGTGTCCAACACCGCGCTGGCAGCAGGGATTCATGTAACGTCCAGCGCGCTTGGCGCCCCTCCGCTAGAATTGCGGCTTGCCGGCGCGGGGCCAGCCATGCGCGAGCCGCACCGGTTTCCCGCTGTCCCGGCAGCCGCCACCGCACAAGGCGGCGCCGCTTCACTCTCCCGCCATGCCTCCCACCCCTGCCAGCACCGCCCCGGCCGCTTCCGATCCGGATTCGGTCTTTCGCGACCCCGGTTTCCGCATGTTCTGGTGCGCCCGGCTCTGTACCACCATCGGCTACCAGATCCTCACCGTGGCGGTGGGCTGGCAGATGTACGACCTGACCGGCGATGCGCTGATGCTGGGGCTGGTCGGGCTGGTGCAATTCCTGCCTTCGGTGGTGCTGCTGTTGATGTCGGGGCACGTCGCCGATCGCTTCGACCGCCGCCAGATCGTGCGGATCTGCCAGTTGACCGAAGCGGCGATCGCAATCGGCATGGCGGCGGCCAGTCTGGCCGGCTGGGTGCGGCACGAGCACATCTTTGTCTTCGTCGCGCTGCTTGGCGCGACCCGCGCCTTCGAAACCCCCACGCTGCAGGCGCTGCTGCCCAGCGTGGTCACGCCGCGCCAGCTGCCGCGCGCGGTGGCGCTGTCGAGTTCGGCGACGCAGACCGCGATCATCGTCGGCCCGGCGCTCGGCGGCTTTGCCTATGTCGCCGGCCCCGGGGTGGTCTACGGCATCGGCGCGTTGCTGTTCCTGGCGGCCGCCACGCTGATCACGCTGCTGCGGCTGCGCCAGCGTCCGCAGCGGCTGACCGCGCCGGTCAGCATCAGCACGCTGTTCGCGGGGTTTGCCTATATTCGCAGCCGCCCCGTGCTGCTGGGCGCGATCTCGCTCGATCTGTTCGCGGTGCTGCTCGGCGGCGCCACCGCGCTGCTGCCGATCTATGCGCGCGACATCCTGCATACCGGTCCGTGGGGCCTGGGCCTGCTGCGCTCGTCGCCGGCGATCGGCGCGCTGGCCACGGCGATCTGGCTGGCCCGCCATCCGCTCGAACACAAGGTGGGCCGCGTGATGTTCGGCGCGGTGGCGCTGTTCGGCCTGGCCACGATCTGCTTCGGGCTGTCGACGCTGCTGCCGTTGTCGATGCTGGCGCTGGTGGTGCTGGGCGCCTCGGACATGATCAGCGTGGTGGTGCGCTCGACGCTGGTCCAGCTCGATACGCCGGACGACATGCGCGGGCGGGTCGGCGCGGTCAACTCCGTCTTTATCGGCGCCTCCAATCAGCTCGGCGAATTCGAGTCCGGCGTGACGGCGGCCTGGCTGGGTCCGGTCGGCGCGGTGCTGCTGGGCGGCATCGGCACGCTGTTGGTGGTGGCCGTCTGGATGCGGCTGTTCCCCGCCCTGGCGAACCGCAATCGGCTTCACGACAGCCCGGGGGCCACCTGAATCCGGCCTGATTCCGGCCGGATTTCCGACCCGATTCCGCCGAGGCGTACCCGTTTCTGCGTGCCGCCACGCTGCTAAAAGAGACGCTGGCGGCACTCTTTCCGATATTTTTTTCAATCCGCTGCAGCCCTTGTCCAGCAAGGGCTCGCGCCCGTTCGCCCGGTCCTCGGCCAACTATTCACGGAAACCATTTCTTCATCGATCTGTCCCGAAAATATTGTCAATTTCGATTATCTGTAGGCGAAGTCCGACATGGCGTCGGATGAGCGCGGGCAGACCCAGCCATCGCCCCGTGCGATAAGCAAGGGTGTCCCGCGCGCCTGCGGGCAAGGGAGCAGACCATCGATGTGCGGTATCGCAGGAGAAATACGTTTCGACCAACACATGGCGGACCTTCACGCCGTGGCCGACATGGCGCGGGTGCAGGCCGCGCGCGGCCCTGACGGCGAAGGGCTGTTCGGCATGGGCCGGCGCGCCTTCGGGCACCGGCGGCTGCGGATCATGGATCTGTCCGAGCGCGCGCATCAGCCGTTCATCGACAACGCGCTGGGGATGGGCATCGTCTTCAACGGTGCGATCTACAACCACCATGCGCTGCGCGAGGAACTGAGCGCGCGCGGCTACACCTTCTCGTCCACCGGCGACACCGAGGTCATCATCAAGGCCTGGCATGCCTGGGGCGCGGCGGCGCTGGATCGCCTGGCCGGCATGTTCGCCTTCGCGCTGTGGGAGCGCGACACCGGCATCACGCACCTGGTACGCGACCGCCTTGGCATCAAGCCGCTGTACTACAGCCAGGACGCGCGCCGCCTGCGCTTTGCCTCGACGCTGCCGGCGCTGCTGGCCGGCGGCGACATCGATACCGCGCTCGATCCCATCGCGCTGCATCATTACCTGACCTTGCATGCCGTGGTGCCGGCCCCGCATACGATCGTGCAGGGCGTGCGCAAGCTGCCGCCCGCCACGCATATGACCGTGCATGCGGATGGCCGTACCGAAACCCGTACCTGGTGGCGGCTCGATTTCGTCCACGACGCCGCCGACCAGGCGCGCTCCTTCGAGGAGTGGCGCGACATGACGCTGGCCGCGCTGCGCGATGCGGTGCGCCTGCGTACCGTCGCCGATGTGCCGGTCGGCGTGCTGCTCTCGGGCGGCGTCGACTCCAGCCTGATCACCGGCCTGCTCGCAGAAACGGGTACGCCCGAGCTGCGCACCTATGCGATCGGCTTCGAGGCGGCCGGCGGCGAGGCCGGCGACGAGTTCCACTATTCCGATCTGGTGGCGCGGCATTTCGGCACGCGCCACGAGAAGATGATGATCCCCGCGGCCGATCTGCTGGATGCCTTGCCCGATGCGATCCACGCGATGAGCGAGCCGATGGTCAGCCACGACTGCGTGGCCTTCTATCTGCTGTCGGCCGCGGTCGCGCGCCACAGCCGCGTGGTGCAGAGCGGGCAGGGCGCCGACGAGGTGTTCGGCGGCTACCACTGGTATCCACCGCTGGCGGCCAATACCGATGCGGACGGCGGCGTGGCGGCCTACCGCAAGGTGTTCTTCGACCGCACGCAGTCGGAGATGGCCGAGCTGCTGTCGCCGCAATGGCTGGCCGACGATCCGAGCGGTCGCTTCCTGGCGGCGCATTTCGCCATGCCCGGCGCCGACAGCGCGATCGACCGCGCGCTGCGGCTCGATACGACCGTGATGCTGGTCGAGGACCCGGTCAAGCGCGTCGACAACATGACGATGGCGCATGCGCTGGAGGCGCGCGTGCCCTTCCTCGATCACCGGCTGGTGGAGCTGGCCGCGCGCATGCCGGCGCGCCACAAGATCGCCGCGGGCGGCAAGCACGTGCTGAAGGAAGCCGCGCGACAGGTGATTCCCGCCGAGGTGATCGACCGCCCCAAGGGCTATTTCCCGGTGCCGGCGCTCAAGTACCTGCGCGGCCCCTTCCTGGACTACGTGCGCGGCCTGGTCGACAGCGATGCGGCGCGCCAGCGCGGCTTGTACCGGGCCGGCGTGGTCGAGTCGATGCTGGCCGACCCCGATGCCCATATCACCCCGCTCAAGGGCTCGAAGCTGTGGCAGGTCGCGCTGCTCGAGGGGTGGCTGCAGTCGCATGGCCTGTGAGGCCGGCCATGACTGGCGATAGACCGGCAGCGCCCCATTCTGACGATGAAGCCAACGGCCGCCGCGCGCGGCCGCAGTCCCCTGTCGGCAACGACAGGGGCCAGAACGCGGACAACAACGAGGAGAAAGATCGAATGTCGACCGTCAATGCGGAAGTCCGTCCCGCCACGAAGCCTTCGACGAAGCCTTCGGTTCTTGCCGATTCGCTCCATCTCGGCGCGCACGCCGGCGCCGAAGGGCAGCCGCCGCGCGCCGTGATGCACGACGCCGGCGGCGCGCCGGTGCAACAGGATCCCGCGGTGCAACCGAGCCCCGCGCCCGCGCCGGTGTCGGCTCGTCCGAACGCGATGCTCGATTGCGGCTGGGGCCGGCTGATGTTCGCGCCGTCGTTCGAATCGCCGGCGCGGCTGGCTGCCGAACTGCAGCAGGAGGCGCCGGGCCGGCGCGATATTGCGCTCTATGTGGAAGCGCCGCAGCTGCTGCTGGCCGAGGCGCCGCAAACGCTGTTCCTCGACCCGTCGCTGCTGTTCCGCCGCACGCTCGAGGACGGCGATGGCTCCGCCGCAGCGGCCGGCGCGGCCGGCGTGACGATCCGGCGCCTGACGACGCGCGCCGATATCGCCGCGATCAACCGCCTCTACGCGGCGCGCCACATGGTGCCGCTCGATCCCGCCACGGTCTGGCGCCAGCGCGACCACGACGCGGTGGTCTACCTGATCGCCGAGGACGAATCGACCGGCGACATCATCGGTTCGGCGATGGGCGTCGACCACCTGCTGGCCTTCGGCGACGAGCGCGGCGGCAGCAGCCTGTGGTGCCTGGTGGTCGATCCGCAGACGCATCTGGCCGGCGTCGGCCAGGCGCTGGTGCGCGAACTGATCGCGCTGTTCGCCACGCGCGGACGCAAGCATCTGGACCTGTCGGTGCTGCACGACAACCAGCATGCGATCGGCCTGTACCACAAGCTCGGCTTCGTGCAGGTCGACGGCTTCGTCGTCAAGCACAAGAACGCGATCAATGAGCCGCTGTTCGCCGGCTCCAGCGAGTGCGACAACCTCAATCCGTATGCCGCGCTGATCGTCAAGGAAGCGCGCCGGCGCGGCATCGGCGTCGAGATCATCGATGCCGATGCCGGCATCTTCAGCCTGCGCTATGGCGGGCGCGAGATCCTGTGCCGCGAGTCGCTGTCCGAGCTGACCGGCGCGGTCGCAATGACCTGGTGCCAGGACAAGGCGCTGACGCGCAAGCGGCTCGAGCAGGTCGGGCTGAAGGTGCCGGCGCAGCGCCAGATCGGCACCGATGCCGAGAACCTGGCTTTCCTCGCCGAGCACGGTTCGGTGGTGGTCAAACCCGCCTTCGGCGAACAGGGCCGCGGCATCAGCGTCGACGTGCGCACCGAGGCGCATCTGCGCAGCGCCATCGACACCGCGCACCAGGAGGGCGGCACCGTGCTGCTCGAATCGTTCTGCCCGGGCCAGGACCTGCGCATCGTGGTGATCGGCTACGAGGTCGTTGCCGCGGCGATCCGCAAGCCGGCCGAGGTGGTTGGCGATGGGCAGTCCGACCTGAAGACGCTGATCGAGCGCCACAGCGCGCGGCGCAGCGCGGCCACCGGCGGCGAGAGCCGCATTCCGCTCGATGCCGAAACCGAACGCTGCCTGGCGGCGCAGGGACTGACGCTGCAATCGGTGCCGGCCGCGGGCGAGCGGGTGCCGGTGCGCAAGACCGCGAATCTGCATACCGGTGGCACGCTGCACGACGTCACCGGCCAGCTGCATCCGGTGCTGCGCGAGGCTGCCCAGACCGCGGCGCGCGCGCTGCGCATCCCGGTGGTCGGCCTGGACTTCCTGGTGCCGGCCGCCGACCAGCCCGAGTACGTGATCATCGAAGCGAACGAGCGGCCGGGCCTGGCCAATCACGAGCCGCAGCCGACCGCGGAGCGCTTCGTCGATCTGTTGTTTCCCTTTACTTCCTGAGCCAATTCCTGAGCCAATTCCTGAGCCGCTTCGTGCGCCACGTCCCCAGCGCGCGCGGCGCCAGACATCGCCACCCATGCAGAAACTGAAGATCGACCGGCTGTACCTGAAGACCGCGTTGCTGGAGCTGCTCGCCATCCCGAGCCCCGCCGGGCTGACCGACGAGATCGTGCACTACACCGCCAACGTGCTCGACGGGCTCGACATCCCTTACCAGCTGACCCGGCGCGGCACCATTCGCGCGACGCTGCGCGGCAACCGCGCCAACAGCGGGATGGGGCCCGACTGCGCCATCGTCGCGCACCTGGACACGCTCGGCGCGATGGTGCGCGAACTCAAGCCCAACGGCCGGCTTGCGCTGGCGCCGATCGGCACCTGGTCCAGCCGCTGGGCCGAAGGCGGCCGCGTGACGCTGTTTACCGAACACGGCCGGCATCGCGGCTCGGTGCTGCCGCTGCTGGCCTCGGGCCACGTCTACAACGAGGCGGTGGACACGCAGCCGGTCAACTGGGACCAGCTGGAATTGCGGCTCGACGAGCCGGCGGCGACGCCCGAGCAGATCCGCGCGCTCGGCATCCAGGTCGGCGATTTCGTCGCCTTCGACGCCAACCCCGAGATCCTCGACAACGGCTATGTCGTTTCGCGGCACCTGGACAACAAGGCCGGCGTCGCCGCGGTGCTGGCCGCGCTCAAGGCCGTGCGCGAGAGCGGCGCCTCGGTGCCGATGGACTGCCATGCGGTGTTCACGCTGACCGAAGAGGTCGGCTCCGGCGCGACCGCGGTGATCGAGGACGACGTCAGCGAGGTGATCGGCATCGATATCGGTCCGGTGGCGCCGGGGCAGGGCGCGCGCGAGGAAGGCGTGACGATTCCGCTGATGGATTCGGCCGGTCCGCACGACTACCACCTGACGCGGCGCCTGCTGCGGCTGTGCGACGAGCATGGCATCCCCAGCCATCGCGACGTGTTCCGCTTCTACCATTCGGATGCCGGCGCCGCGGTCAGCGCGGGCCACGACGTGCGCACCGCGCTGCTGTGCTTCGGCGCCGACGCCTCGCATGGCTATGAGCGGACCCATCTGGACGTGCTGGTCCATCTGGCCGAGCTGCTGACCGTCTATATCCAGAGCGGGCCGACGCTGCCGGAGGACCGCCAGCGCCGCATGGGCTCGGTCGCGGGCTTCTCGCACCAGCTCGATCCGCGCCAGCTGACGCGTAGCGAGACGCCGTTGCCCGATGCCGGCGAACTGGTGCACACCCGCCGCGACAGCTCGTCTTGATGCCACCTTCCACGGAACGAATCTCATGGATCTGAATTTCATCGACGCCGACAAGCTGCAGGCGACCTGGGCCTATCTGCTGCAGCTCGCCGTGCATCAGGGCCTGAACGTGCTGGCCGCGCTCGCCATTCTGCTGGTGGGCTGGTGGCTCAGCGGCCGTGCGCGCAACGCGGTGCTGCACGCCTTCGATCGCCCGCATGTCGACGCGACGCTGCGGCCGATGCTGGGCAGCGTCACGCAGTGGGTGGTGCGCGTCGTCACCGTGATCCTGGTGCTGTCGCAGTTCGGCGTGCAGACCGCCAGCATCATCGCGATGCTCGGCGCCGCGGGCCTGGCGATCGGGCTGGCGCTGCAGGGCACGCTGCAGAATATCGCCGCGGGCATCATGCTGGTGCTGTTGCGGCCGTTCCGCGTCGGCCAGTACATCGACGCGCAGGGCATCGCCGGCACCGTGCGCGAAACCGGGCTGTTCATGACCGAACTGACGACCTTCGACGGCGTCTGCCTGCGCGTGCCGAACAACAAGATCTGGGGCAGCGCGATCACCAACTACAGCGAGAATCCGACGCGCCGGCTCGATATCGAAGTCACGGTGCCGTTCGGTGCCGACGTGCAGCGGGCGCTGCGCGTGCTGCGCGAGATGCTGGCCGACGACAAGCGGGTGCTGGAGGTGCCGGCGGCCGAGGCGATGGTGGTCAACTTCACCAGCGAGGGCGTGACGCTGAACCTGCGCTGCTGGACCTCGAACGACGACTACTGGAATCTGCGCTTCGCCTTCTACGAGCGCGTCAAGCGCGAGCTGCAGGCGGTCGGCATCGATATCGCGGTGCCGGTGCAGGAGCTGCGCGTGCCGGGCCAGGGGGAGGCGACGGCGCTGGTGCTGCACCATACGCCGCAGCCGTCCCACCCGTCGCAATCCTCGCCAGGCGGCGCGCAGCGACGCGCCTAGCGCTGGCGGGCGGGGCCTCGAAGCCCCGCCGCCTGCCGCCGCTCAGGCCCCGTCCGCGAACAGCGTGCAGGCCCCTTCCTCCGCCGTGCTGACGTTGCGGCGGAAGTTGCCGAACAGGTCCCGGCCCACGCCATGGCGATGGCGGCTCAGGTCGGGCACGTCGATCGTGCGGGCCTCCCATTCGGCCTGCGGCACCAGCGCGGTCAGGATGCCGGCCGGCGCATCGACGCGGATCATGTCGCCGTCGCGGACCTTGCCGATCGCGCCGCCTTTGAGCGCCTCGGGGCAGACGTGGATCGCGGCCGGCACCTTGCCCGATGCGCCCGACATGCGGCCGTCGGTGACCAGCGCCACGTGAAAGCCGCGGTCCTGCAGCACCGTCAGCGTCGGCGTCAGCTTGTGCAGCTCGGGCATGCCGCAGGCCGCCGGTCCCTGGTACGGCAGCACCGCGACGAAATCGCGCTCGAGCTCGCCGCGCTTGAAGGCGGCCAGCATGTCGTCCTGATGATGGAAGACGCGCGCCGGCGCCTGCACCACCTGATGCTCGGCCTTGACCGCCGAGGTCTTGATCACCGCGCGTCCCATATTGCCGTCCAGCACCTTGATGCCGCCGTCCGGCGCGAACGGCTCGCCGGCGCCGCGCACCACCGACGCGTCCAGCGATTCGGTCGGGCCGTCGATCCAGACCAGCTGGCCATCGCGCAGCGCCGGCTCGCGCGTGTAGTCCTGCAGGCCCTGCCCGACGATGGTGGTGACATCGTCATGCAACAGCCCGCGCGCCAGCAGGCCGCGGATCACCAGCGCCAGGCCTCCGGCGGCCTGGAAGCCGTTGACGTCGGCCTGGCCGTTCGGATAGACCAGCGCCAGCAGCGGCACCACCGCCGACAGCTCGTCGAAATCGTCCCAGGTCAGCAGGATGCCGGCCACGCGCGCCATCGCGATCAAATGCAACGTGTGGTTGGTCGAGCCGCCGGTGGCCAGCAGGCCGACGATGCCGTTGACGAAGGCGCGTTCGTCGAGCACCTGCGCGATCGGCGTATAGCGCTCGCCCTGGTGCACCAGCCGCAGCACCTGCCGCGCGGCCTCGCGCGTCAGCGCCTCGCGCAGCGGCGTGTGCGGATTGATGAAGGCCGTGCCGGGCAGATGCAGGCCCATGATCTCCATCAGCATCTGGTTCGAATTGGCCGTGCCGTAGAAGGTGCAGGTGCCCGGCGAATGGTAGGAGCGGCTCTCGGCTTCGAGCAGTTCCTCCCGCCCGATCTTGCCCTGCGCATACAGCTGGCGGATGCGGGCCTTTTCCTCGTTGGGGATGCCGGTCGGCATCGGTCCGCCCGGCACGAACACCGCGGGCAGATGGCCGAACGAGAGCGCGCCCATCACCAGCCCGGGCACGATCTTGTCGCAGATGCCCAGGTACAGCGCGGCATCGAACATCTGGTGCGACAGCGCGACCGCGGTGGCCTGTGCGATCACGTCGCGCGAGAACAGCGACAGCTCCATGCCGTCCTGGCCCTGCGTCACGCCGTCGCACATCGCCGGCACGCCGCCGGCGAATTGCGCGGTGGCGCCGGCCTCCAGCGCGGTTTCCTTCAACCAGGCGGGGAACTCTCCCAGCGGTTGGTGCGCCGAAAGCATGTCGTTGTACGAGGAAACGATCGCCACATTGGGCCGTTCCTCGGCCTTCAGGCGGATCTTGGCGGGCTCGGGCATCGAGGCGAAGCCGTGGGCAAGGTTGGTGCAGGACAGCTGCGCGCGTTGCACCTTGCTGCCGGCCATGGCCTGCGTGCGCGACAGGTAGGCCTGGCGCGTCGGCGCGCTGCGGGCCACGATGCGGGCCGTCACTTGTTCGAGTACGGGATGGGGCATGGGGCTCTCTCCAGCGAATTGTTCAATCCTTGGAACGTCGCAGTTCAGCCTAGCGTATGTCACCAGGGCTTGCATGGAGCATGCCGGCCGCGCCGCCACCCGGTCGCTGGCTGCCGCGTGGCTCGCAATGCGCCCGCGACTCACGTAAACTGGCCGCAACGGCCGCGCTTCGGGGTCTCTTTCAAGCGACAAGGAGGTCAGGGTGAGCATGCCCGATTTCGACATGGTGCTGGTTGGCGGCACCGGTGACCTGGCCAGGCGCAAACTGCTGCCGGCCTTGTTCGACGCGCATCGCGCCGGATTGTTGCATCCCGCGGCGCGCATCCTGGCCACGGGCAGCCATCCTTCCACCACCGAGGAGTACGTCGCCACGCTCGAGCAGGGCATGCGCCCGGGCCTCGAACACGCCCCACCCGGCGACTGGGCGAGCTTCGTCGCGCGGCTGTGCTACGTGCAGGCCGACGCCCGCCATCCCGAGCATTTCGACGCGCTGGCGCGCAAGGTGCTGGACCGCCAGCCCGAGGTCGTGGTCTGCTATCTGGCCACCGCCCCGCATCTGTTCGTGCCGATCTGCGAGCAGTTCGGCCGCACCGGCCTGAACCATCCCAATGTGCGCGTGGTCCTGGAAAAGCCGCTGGGCCACGATCTGGATTCGAACGAGGCGATCAATGCGGCGGTGGCACGCTACTTCGCCGAGGAGCAGATCTACCGGATCGACCACTACCTGGGCAAGGAGTCGGTGCAGAACCTGATGGCGATCCGCTTCGGCAACGCGCTGTTCGAGCCGCTGTGGCGGCGCGAATGGGTGCAGGACGTGCAGATCACGATCGCCGAGGAACTCGGTGTCGAGGGCCGCGGCGATTTCTACGACCAGACCGGCGCGCTGCGCGACATGGTGCAGAACCACCTGCTGCAGCTGCTGTGCATGGTCGCGATGGAACCGCCCACCAGCCTGACCGAAGACGCGGTGCGCGACGAGAAGATCAAGATCCTGAAGGCGCTCAAGCCGATCACGCCGCAGGAGGTCGCCGAGAAGACCGTGCGCGGGCAGTATCGCGCCGGCGCGATCGCGGGCAAGCCGGTGCCCGGCTATCTCGAAGAGCCCGGCATCGCGCCGGACAGCCGCACCGAGACCTTCGTCGCGATCAAGGCCGAGATTGCCAACTGGCGCTGGGCCGGCGTGCCGTTCTACCTGCGCACCGGCAAGCGGATGCAGTCGCGCGTGGCCGAGATCGTGATCCACTTCCGCGACGTGCCTCACGCGATCTTTCCGCGCCCGCTGACGCTGTCGCCGCAGAACCGGCTGGTGATCCGGCTGCAGCCCGAGGAAAGCATCCGGCTGTACTTCCTCGTCAAGCAGCCGGGCGACACGGTGGCGCTGACGCCGACCTCGCTCGATCTCGATTTCGCCAACTCGTTCAAGGTGCGCCGCGCCGGCGCCTACGAACGCCTGCTGCTCGACGTGATACGCGGACGGCTGGGCCTGTTCGTGCGCCGCGACGAACAGGTGCAGGCATGGCGCTGGGTCGAGTCGATCATCGACACCTGGGCCGAGAGTTCGCTGCCGCCCAAACCCTATACCGCGGGCACCTGGGGGCCGGCCGCGTCGTCCGCGCTGCTCTCGCGCGACAACGCGCTGTGGCACGAGGAGGTTTGACTTGCGCCGGTTCGCCTCGCCGCGCCGCTCCAACGAACCTTGATCTGGAAATCGCCATGCGTCGCTTCGAACATCCCTCGCCGCTGGAGCTGGCTGAAGCGCTGGCCGGCTCCGTTTGCCACGCGCTCGACCTCGCCATCCAGGACCGCGGACATGCGGTGCTTGCCGTCTCGGGCGGGCGCTCGCCGGTGCCGATGTTCGAGCGGTTGCGCTATCGGCCGCTGCGCTGGGACGCGGTTACCATCACGCTGGTCGACGAGCGCGCGGTGCCGCCCGGACACGAGGACAGCAATGCGCGGCTCGTGCAGGAACACCTGCTGCGCGATGCCGCGGCGGCAGCCAGTTTCGTGCCGCTGATCGGCGATGCGGTCGAGGCGTCCGAGCCCGCGCGGGCGGTGCAGCGCCTCAATGCCGCGTTTCGCCAGCCCGACGTGGCGGTGCTGGGCATGGGCGAGGACGGCCATACCGCCTCGCTGTTCGCCGATGCACCGGAGCTTGGCGAAGCGGTGAACGGCGATACGCCCTGCTATGTGGTCACGCGCCCGGGCAGCGCGCCGCATGCGCGCGTGACGCTGAACCTGGCCGCGTTGCTGGCGGCCGAGCGGGTCTTCCTGGCGTTTGCAGGTGCCGCCAAGGCGCAGGTGTTCGAGCGCGCGCTGCAGGAACCGGGGCCCGCGTTGCCGGTGGGACTGGTGGCCAGCCGGCATCGCCACGGCTTCGACGTGTTTGCTGCCTGAATGCGCTGCCTGAATGCGCGTTGCCACGACGGCCCGAACGATGCTTACCGCCCTGCGATGACTACCTACCCACGCCTGCTCGCCGATGTCGGCGGCACCAATGTCCGCTTCGCCCTGCAGACCGCGCCCGACGCGATCGGACCGGTCACCGCGCTGAAGGTCGCCGACTATCCATCGCTGGAGGCGGCGATGCGGCAATACCTGTCGCAGCTGTCCGGCCCGCAGCCGCGCCATGCGGCGATCGGCCTTGCCAATCCGGTCACCGGCGATCGCGTCAAGCTGACCAACCACGCCTGGGCCTTCTCGATCGAGGCGGTGCGCCAGGCGCTGGGTCTGGAGACGCTGCTGGCGCTGAACGACTTCACCGCGCTGGCGCTGGCCCTGCCGTACCTGCAGCCCGGCGAGCTCGCGCCGGTGCGTGCCGGGACACCCGCGGCCGACACGCCGCTGGCGCTGATCGGCCCGGGCACCGGGCTGGGCGTGTCGGGCCTGATCCCCGGCCGCCACGGTGCCGGGCCGGTGGCGCTGGCCGGAGAGGGCGGACATGTCGAACTGATGCCGGCTACCGATGACGAGTGGATCGCCTGGCATGCCGCGCATCGCGAGCACGGCCGGGTCTCGGCCGAGCGGCTGCTCTCGGGCATGGGGCTGTCGCATACGCATGCCGCGCTGGCCGCAGAAACGGGTACGCCCGTGCGGGTGCCGCTGACCGCGGCAGAGGTGACCGAAGGCGCTCTGCAGCGTGGCGACGCGCTGTGCCAGCGCGCGCTCGCGGTGTTCTGCGGCCTGCTCGGATCGGTCGCGGCCGATGTGACGCTGATCCTCGGCGCGCGCGGCGGCGTCTATATCGGCGGCGGCATCGTGCCGCGCTTCGTCCAGGCGCTGGCGGCGTCCAGCTTCAGCGCGCGCTTCGTCGACAAGGGGCGCATGCGCGCGTTCCTCGAGCCGGTGCCGGTGCAGGTGATCACCGCGCGCTTTCCCGCGCTGCCGGGTCTGGCACACGCGCTGGCCGAAGCGGTCGATCGGCGATGAGCCGCCGCGCCGGCCCGGTGTGGCGAACCAACGGAGCGAAGCGATGCGCGTGCTGCTGATCGAAGACGATACGATGATCGGCGATTCCGTACGGCTGGCGCTGCGTCAGGAAGGCTTCGCGGTGGACTGGGTACGCGATGGCGAGGCCGGCCTGTCGGCCGCGACGCAACCGCCCGGCATTGCCGCCGGCGGCGCGGCCGAAGGGCAGCATGATCTGGTGCTGCTCGATCTCGGCCTGCCGCGCCGTTCCGGACTCGAGGTGCTGGCCGGCATGCGGGCGCGCGGCGTCGCCACGCCGGTACTGGTCCTGACCGCGCGCGATGCGGTCGCCGATCGCGTTGCCGGCCTGAACGCCGGTGCCGACGACTATCTGGTCAAGCCCTTCGACCTGCAGGAACTGGTGGCGCGCATCCACGCGCTGGCCCGGCGCGCGCAGGGCCGCGCCGAGCCGCTGGTCCGCTACGGCGCGATCGTACTCAATCCGGCCACGCGCGAAGTCACGCTGGCCGGCGAGCCGGTCCACCTGTCGGCGCGCGAATATGCGCTGCTGGCGGCGCTGCTGGCCCGCCCCGGCAAGGTCTGGTCGGTCCCGCAGCTGCAGGAGAAGCTGTACGGCTGGGACGACGAGGTCGGCAGCAATACGGTCGAGGTCTATATCCACGCGCTGCGCAAGAAGTTCGGCCAGGGTTTGATCCGCAATATCCGTGGAGTCGGTTATGTCTGTCCGAAGCTCGAGGAGGGTGGCGAGCAGAGCGGCAAGCACGGCGGCAACGATCACGCCGCCGGGGGAGCGCGCTGATGCGATCGATCCAGCGGACCCTGCTGTGGTGGCTGGCCCTCGGCCTGCTGGCCGGGATCGCCGCGGCCACCGCGCTGATCTACGGCCAGGCCCGGCAGGAGGCCAACGCGCTGTTCGACTACCAGATGCGCCAGGTCGCGCTCGCGCTGCCCAGCCAGTTCAGCGGCCCGGCGATGCCATCGCTGTCGCCACCACTGCCGCCCGGCACCGACAACCTGTTCCGCTCCGACGAGGACGTGGTGATCCATATCTGGGACGGCACCGGCCGCAGCCTCTATCTGTCGCATTCGCGGCCGTCGCTGCCGCCGCGCGCCGAGCTGGGCTTTTCCAATGTGCGCACCGACGACGGCGAGTTCCGTATCTACAGCGTGCAGCTCGGGCCGGCGGTGGTGCAGATCGCGCAACCGATGAGTGCGCGCCGCGAAGTGGCGGCGCGGATGGCGCTGCGCACGGTGGCGCCGCTGCTGTTGCTGCTGCCGCTGCTGGGCTGGATGGTCTGGCTCGCGGTCGGCCGCGGACTGCGGCCGGTGCGCGAGATCGCGCGGCAGGTCGGCAAGCGCGATGCCAATGCGCTGTCGCCGCTGGCCGTTGCCGAGATGCCGGCCGAGATCGCGCCGCTGACCGAGGCGCTCAACCTGCTGCTGGCGCGGCTGTCCGACGCGATCGACACGCAGCGCGCGTTCATCGCCGATGCCGCGCACGCGCTGCGCACGCCGCTGACCGCGCTGCAACTGCAGGCGCAACTGGTCGAGCGCGCCGACAGCGAACCGGCGCGCCGCGAGGCGATCGGCAATCTGCGCGACGGCCTGGAGCGGCTGACGCATCTGGTGACGCAGTTGCTGACGCTGGCGCGCCACGAGCCGGGCGCGGCTGTCGCGGGCCACCAGCCGGTCGATTTGCGCGCGCTGGCCGCGACCGTGGTCGGCGAGATGACGCAGGCCGCGCTGGATCGGCATATCGACCTGGGGCTCGAGGCTACCGATGACGACCGCGATGCCGAAGGTCGCAATGGTCGGAATGGTCACGATGGCGACAACGAGCACGATGGCCGCGATGGAGAGTTGGCCGGGCTGAGCGTGCAAGGCGATCCCGATGCGCTGCGCATCCTGCTGACCAATCTGATCGACAACGCGCTGCGCTATGTGCCCGCCGGCGGCAAGGTGGACGTGCGCGTGCAGCGCGCGGACGCGGGCCGCGTCGCCCTGATCGTCGCCGACAACGGTCCCGGCATCCCGCCCGAGCAGCGCGCCCGCGTGCGCGATCGCTTCTACCGCTTGCCCGATGCGCCAAGCGGCGGCAGCGGCCTGGGCCTGGCCATCGTCGACGAGATCGCCCAGGTGCATCGCGCCACGCTGTCGCTGGAAGATAACGCGCCGGGGCTGCGCGTGCGGGTGGTGTTTCCGCAAGCCGGCAACGCGCAGGACGCGCGCGGCAATTAGGCCATCGCCTCGACTCGCCGCCGCGTTCCTGTCGAAAAGCGTACCCGTTTCTGCGTACCCCGCTTGATCTCGCTTACCCGGCCCTTTCCGTCCTCTTCGCTCATTTCACCCTGCTTCAGGAGGGACTCATGCAGATCGATCTCACCGGCAAGACCGCCCTGGTCACCGCCTCGACCGCGGGCATCGGGCTGGCCATCGCCATCGGCCTCGCGCGCAGTGGCGCCACGGTCATCGTCAATGGCCGCAGGCAGGACACCGTCGAGGGCGCCATCGCCGACGTGGTGCGGGAGGTGCCGGGCGCCACGGTGCGCGGCGTCGCGGCCGATGTGGGCAGCGCCGAAGGGTGCGACGCCATCGTGGCCGCGGAGCCGGCGGTGGACATCCTGGTCAACAACGCCGGCATCTACGGTCCGCGCGACTTCTACGAACTGAGCGACGAGGACTGGACCCGCATCTTCGATGTCAACGTGATGTCGGGGGTGCGGCTGGCGCGGGCGTATACCGGCGCGATGGCGGCGAGCGGCTGGGGCCGCGTGGTGTTCATCTCGTCCGAGTCCGCGCTGAACACGCCGGAGGACATGATCCACTACGGCTTCTCGAAGACCGCGCAGCTGGCGGTGTCGCGCGGCCTCGCCAAGCGGCTCAGCGGTACCGGCGTGACGGTCAACGCGGTACTGCCGGGGCCGACGCTGTCGGACGGCCTGCGCGAGATGCTGCGCGAGGACGCGGAGAAGGCGGGGCTGTCGATCGAGGAGGCGGCCGCCGAGTTCGTCAAGGCGCATCGGCCCAGCTCGATCCTGCAGCGCGCGGCCACGGTGGAGGAGGTCGCGCACATGGTGGTCTACGTCTGTTCGCCGCAGGCCTCGGCGACCACCGGCGCCGCGTTGCGAGTCGATGGCGGCGTGGTGGACACCATCGCTTGATGCCGGGGCGCAAGCGCACCGCATCCGCGCGCCGATGACGAGACGTCGAGGCATCGAAGAGCCTTGATTCCACTCAGGTTGTGTACGCAGAAACGGGTACGCACGGCACGCCACGCGGCACAGGATCGAGTTCGCACGACGCAGAAATGGGTACGGTGCGAGCGTGTATCGCATGCGGGCGCTGCGGACCGCCCGTCCGATTCATGCCATGCCTGGGCCTGTCCTTAGCCTGCGAGGGGGCACTGTGTGCCGCAATGCGGCTGGCACGGGACCGCAACGGGACCGGCGAGGGGAGCGCCAATGCGGCCCGCAGAAACGGGTACGGTCTGCGAAAGGGTACGCAGAATCAGGTACGCCTTCGCCCCCATGCATGCACGGCAACGATCCAATGAAAACACCGGCGCGCATGTCGAAGGCATGCCGCGCCGGTGTCGTCGTTTCAGGCCTGTATCAGACTGACATCAAGCCTCGGCCGGCTCCGACGCGGCCGCGCGCGTGGCAACCACCGGCGCAAGCGGCCGGGCCATCCGCGGCGCCTCCGGCAGCGGACCGCAGAAGCCGAAGTCCACTTCCGGCACGCGGCCGCTGATCAGCTCGGCGATCGCGCGTCCCGAGCCGCAGCCGTGGGTCCAGCCCAGCGTGCCATGGCCCGTGTTCAGATACAGTCCCTGCACCGCGCTCGCGCCGATATACGGCACGTTGCCCGGCGTCGCGGGACGCAGGCCGGTCCAGTAGCGCGCCAGCTCGGGACGGCTGACGCCCGGGAAGATTTCCAGCGTTCGCCGCACGATGGCCTCGCAGCGCACCGGATTCAACGCCATCGAATAGCCGTTGAGCTCGGCGGTGCCCGCGATGCGCAGCCGGTCGCCCAGGCGCGAGAACACCAGCTTGTACTCGTCGTCGGTCAGGCTGACGCTCGGCGCGCGCTCGGGGTCGAGCACCGGCAGCGTGGCCGAATAGCCCTTGGCCGGATAGATGTCGAGCTTGACGCCAAGCGGCCGCGCCAGCATCGGGCTGAAGCTGCCGAGTGCGAGCACGTAGGCGTCGGCCTGCTCGACGGTGTAGGCGCCGGTCTCGTCGGCGATCTCCACCCCGCGCATGCGGCCGCCTTCAGCCAGCAGACGCTGCACGCGCACACCGTAGCGAAAGCGCACGCCGCGCGCCTCGCACAGCGCGGCCAGCCCCGTGGTGAAGCGGTGCACGTCGCCCGACTCGTCCTCGCTGGTGTAGGTGGCGCCCGCCAGCCGCGGTGCGATCGACGCCAACGCCGGTTCGAGCTTCACCACTTCGTCGGGACCGATCACGCGGCGCTCGCAGCCCAGCTCGCGCATCATGCGCGCCGGCTCTATGGCCGCGTCGAATTCCTTCTGGCTGGTATAGAAATGCAGGATGCCGCGGCTCAGGTGATCGTATTCGATGCCGGTCTCGGCGCGCAGCGCCTGCAGGCTGGCGCGGCTGTAGGTGCCGAGGTTGAGCAGCTGGATCATGTTGCGGGTGGAACGCCGGGCCGGACACTCGCGCAGGAATTTCAGGCCCCACGACCATTGCGCCGGGTCCGCGCGCAGCCGGAACAGCAGCGGCGCGTCCTCGCGCCCCAGCCAGCTGAGCAGTTTCAGCGGCGCCGACGGATTGGCCCAGGGTTCCGCATGGCTGACCGAGATCTGGCCGCCGTTGCCGAAGCTGGTTTCGCGTGCCGCTCCGGCATTGCGCTCGAGCACCACGACTTCGTGGCCCGCCTTGGACAGATACCACGCCGAGGCCACGCCGATCACGCCGGCCCCCATCACGATGACTTTCATTTCAGGCTCCAGGATGCAAAAAGGGGCAGCCGGCCGGCATCGTCGATGCCAAGCGGCTGCCCCCACTGTCCTTTTGCCTGAGAGATTCACCGTGTCCACCCCGGACCCGGTTTGCCCCTTCGGCGGCCGTCATCGTCGAGGGATGGCGGCGCTCTCCAGTTCGTTGTCGTCTCCAGTCTTCGGTACCTGAGCGTTTCGGGGGTACGCCTTCGGCAGCGCTGCCGCGGCGCTGTCGCGCCGCAGGCTCGCTTTCTCCTGGATGGGCGGACAGTAACACGGCGCGGCGGCGGCCGCAACGCGAGTTACCGCGGCCCGGCGGGCGGCGTTCCCTTGCGCTCGTGCCTGCTTGTCCGCCTATACCTCTCGCGTCATGCCGCGCAGATCGATCCACTGCTCGAATTGCTCGGCGGTGACATGGCCGGAGGCGATCGCGGCCTCGCGCAGCGACAGGTTGCGGGCCACCGCCAGCTTGGCGATCTCGGCCGCCTTGTCGTAGCCGATATGCGGGTTCAGCGCGGTGACCGGCATCAGCGACCGCTCGAGCAGCTCGGCGATGCGCGTCCGGTCCGCTTCGACGCCGGCCACCATGTGTTCGGCGAAGCTGGCCGCCGCGTCGGCCAGCAGGGTCACCGACTGCAGCAGGCTGTAGACGATGACCGGCTTATAGGCGTTCAGCTCCAGCGTGCCCAGGCCGTTGGCCAGCGTGATGGTGGTGTGGTTGCCGATCACGCGGCAGCAGACCATCGCCAGCGCCTCGGCCTGGGTCGGATTGACCTTGCCCGGCATGATCGACGAGCCCGGCTCGTTGGCGGGCAGCTGCAACTCGGCAAAGCCGGCGCGCGGACCGGAGCCCAGCAGCATGAAGTCGCGCGCAATCTTCAGGAAGGACGAGGCCGTGGTGTTCAGCGCGCCGGATAGGTCGGCCAGCGCGTCATGCGCGGCCTGCAGCGCGTAGCGGTTGGCCGCCGGTTCGAACGGCAGGCCGGTGTAGTCGGCCAGCGCACGCGCGAAGGCGGCGGCAAAGCCCGGCGGCGCATTGAGGCCGGTGCCGACCGCGGTGCCGCCCTGGGGCACCGGCATCGCCCGCAGCACGGCCTGATGCAGCCGCGCCTGGGCGTCCGCGACCTGCGCCTGGTAGCCAGAGAATTCCTGGCCCAGCGTCAGCGGCACGGCATCCTGCAGATGGGTGCGGCCGACCTTGACGATATCGGCGAACGCCTCGACCTTGCTGCCCAGCGTCTTTTGCAAGGTCTCCAGCGCCGGCAGCAACTGGCGCTGCACCGCGCGGGCGGCGGCGATATGCATCGCAGTCGGGAAGCTGTCGTTGGACGACTGGCTCGCATTGACGTGGTCGTTGGGATGCACCGGACGCTTGCTGCCGACCTCGCCGCCGAGCAGCTGGATCGCGCGGTTGGCGATCACCTCGTTCAGGTTCATGTTGGTCTGCGTGCCCGAGCCGGTCTGCCAGACCGACAGCGGAAACTCGTCGGGCCACTGGCCGGCGATGATCTCCTCGGCGGCCTGCTCGATCGCCTGCGCCAGCCCCGCGTCCAGCACGTTCAGCTCGCGGTTCGCGCGCGCCGCGCACAGCTTCAGGATCGCAAAGGCCTCGATCAGCGCGGGCGGCATCTTCTCGTTGCCGATGCGGAAGTTCTGGCGCGAGCGCTCGGTCTGCGCGCCCCACAGGTGGTCGGCGGGAACGGGTACCTGGCCCAGGCTGTCCTGTTCGATGCGGGTCGCTGGGGGCTGCTGATCTGACATGACTGGCTCCTCTGAACGGACGAACGGTTCGAATCGATCTTCTAGGATACGCCGCCGGAACTACCGACGCTGCGCCGGCGGGGGAGGCGGCCTACGGGCGGTCCTCCCGCGAGCGGCTCGCCAGTTCCGGCGGGCCGATCTCGAAGCGGCCGCGTCCGCCGCCCTTGGCGCGGTACAGCAGCGCATCGGCCTCCTTGGCGAGCTGCTGCCCCGTGATCGGGGCACCCTGGTACAGCGCGATGCCGATGCTGACATTGACGTCGACGAAGGCGCCCTCGATGAAAAAGCGGCGGCCCACCGAATGCAGGATCGCGCTGGCGACGCGCACCGCGACATCGGGCCGGTCGATGTCCTCCATCACGATGGCGAACTCGTCGCCGCCCAGGCGCGCCACCGCGTCGCGCTCGCGCACGCAGCGCTGCACGCGCTTGGCGAAGCTCTGCAGCAGCTGGTCCCCGGCCGCGTGGCCATAGTGGTCGTTGACCGCCTTGAAGCGGTCCATGTCGAGGTACAGCAGCGCCATCATCCGCTCCTGCGAGCGGCTGCGCGCCATCGCCTCGGCCAGCCGCGTCTCGAAGGCGCTGCGGTTCAGCAGCTGCGTCAGGTGGTCCAGGCGCGAGATCTGCGCCAGCCGCAGCGTTTCGAGCTTGCGCGCGGTGATGTCCTGCACATGGACATGCACGCCCTCGACGCGGCTGCCGTCGGCGCTCCATTCGGGACGGAAATTGGTCTCGGTGCAGTGGTAGTCGGGATCGTGGAACTCGGTCTCGAAGGTGACCGCGGTGCCGGCCAGCGCCTGCTGCAGATAGGGCTGGATGCGCGCGTAGCGGGCCTCGCCCAGCAGTTCGCGCAGCGGCATGCCGCGCAATCGATCGAGCGGGATGCCGAAGGTGCGCTCGTAGGCGAGGTTGGTGAAGACGTAGCGCTCGTCCGTGTCGATGAAGGCCAGCAGCGAGGGCAGGGTGTCGGTGACCGCGCGCAGCCGCGCTTCGCTGCGGTGCAGCTGTTCGCGGCGCTCGCGCACGTCGCGCATCAGCCGCGCGAAGGCGCGCGCCAGCACGCCGATCTCGTCATGGCGCTGCGTCGACAGCCGCTCATAGGCCGACAGGTCGCGCGTGCTGTCGCGCACCACGCGGCGCAAGTGCGCCAGCGGCGCGAACATCCAGTGCACCGCGAACCAGTTCAGCATCGCCACCATGCCGACCGCGACTGCCGACCACAGCAGGAAGCGCTGCTGCATCGCGTGCAGGGGCTGGAAGGCCTCCTTGGCCGGCAGCACCGCGACCAGTTCCCACCCGGTGGTCGCCATCAGATACCGTGCGATGACCGGTTCGCGCGGGGTCAGGAATTCGAAAGTGGCCGCAGTCGCGTGCACCCCGCACGTCTCGCCGTGCGCGCGCGCCGGCCGCCCCACCTGCTGCTGCAGCCGGTGCTGGACGTACACCGGTTCGGGACCGGCCGACACCAGGCAATAGAAGCCGGTGGTGCCGATCGGGCTGTGCGGCACTTCCACCAGGAAGTTCGAGCGTGCCAGGTCGATCCAGCCGCCCACCAGGCCGAGGAAGGTCTTGTCGTCCGAGACGATCGGCACGGCCAGCAGCACGCCGACCGAGCCGTCGGCCCGCGCCCGGATTGGCGGACTGATCACCGGCGCCAGCGTGCGTGCGGCCTCGCGAAAGTAGGTGCGATCCGCAACCGATATCTGCGTGCCATCGCGGGCCAGCAGCATGCCCTTGGCGTCGACCACGACGGCGCCGTTGAACGAGCCGGAAATCGGCAGCGCGCGGGTCAGCATCGCGCGCAACTGGGCCGGCGGCGCGTCCATCATGGTCTTGAGCTGCGGGGCCAGGTGTTCGAGCAGGATCAGGCGGTCGGTGACCGCCGTGTCGAGCTGCTCGGCCGTGAGCTTGACGACGGAATCCTGTTGCGCCTGCAGCGCCGCACGCAGGTCGGCATGGGCGGATTGCAGCGAGCCGAGCACAATGGCGGCGCCGAGCACGGTCGACAGGCCGGCGGTGACCAGCGCGATGCGGGTCGTCAACGACAGCGCGAAACGCGGACGACGGGACTGTGCCGCGGCAGGCTGCTCGCGGCGATTGTCGTTCGGTCTGTCGTTGGGGCCTTTCTGTGGTGCGTTGGGCGAGGCGTCGAGCAAGGGGGACGGGTGCATTGCATGCCCGCAAGGGCGTTCCCCGGGTCGGCGGGTTCCGTAGGCGCCACCGTATCACATCGAGCGGCATGGTGCGAGTAGCGCCCGCAGGGGCGATCCGCCGCCGCAAAGTGCCTTTCGCGCGGTATAGTCCCAGCCGTGATCCGAGCCTGGACGCCAGCGGCATCGGTGCCGGTCACGACGCTCGCGCCGCGCCCCGGCGCATTCCATCCAGGCCGCCCGCCCGCCTTGCTATCGCGATGAAACTGCCTTCGCTCCCTCCCGCCGTCCTGGCTCTGCTGGTCGTGGCCGCCGGCGCCTGCGTCACCGCGGTGGCCGCCGTGCAGACTGCCGCGTTGAGCGAGCGGGCCGCCTCGCAGCGGCTCGATGCGATGCTGGCGACGAGCGTGATGGCGGTGCGCCAGCGGCTCGACACCGGCGAGCGTCTGCTGCGCGGTGCCAGCGGCCTGCTGGCGGCGCACCCCGAGACCACGCGCGACCAATGGCGGGCCTATATGCTGGCCACGCAGGTCGACGATCTGCCGGCCGGCATCCACTCGGTCGGCTATGCCCGACTGACCGAAGCCTCCGGGCTGGACGCGCTGATCGACACCGTCCGGGCCGACGGCCTTCCCGCCTTCGACGTGTTTCCGCGCGGCGAGCGCGAGATCTACGCGCCAGGCATCTATGTCGAGCCCTTCGCCGGCCGCACCATCGGCGCGCTGGGCTTCGATCATCTGTCCGACCCGGTACGCCGCGCGGCGGCCGAAGCGGCGCGCGACGCGATGCAGGCGCGCATGACCTCGCGTGTGTCGCTGTTGCGCGAGACCCATCGCAGCGTCGCGCTGCAAGGCACGGTGCTGTATCTGCCGGTCTACCGCAACGGCATGCCGCTGAACTCAGTGCAAGAGCGCCGGCAGGCGTTGCTCGGTTATGCCTATGCCGCCTACGGGCTCGGCGATCTGTTGGCCGACGCTGCGGCCCTCCATGGCGGCAAGCTTTCCCTGTCGCTGTACCAGGGGCGGCCCTCCGTTGCCAGCACCTTGCTGCTGGCCCGGGCAGGGGGCGAGGCGGCGCCGCGCACGCATTCGCATCCGCTGCGCCAGCGCGATCGCGAGTTGTCGTTCGGCGGCCAGGTCTGGACCGTGCGCGCGACCACGCTGCCCGCCTTTGAGGACGGCGGCCCGGGCGCTCCGGTACCGCTGGTGATCGCGGCCGGCACGCTCGGCACCGCGCTGCTCGGCGCTCTGGTGTGGCATCTGGCCGCGCGGCGCCGCAACGCCGAACGCGCCAGGCAGTCGGCCGATGTGGTGGCCCAGCGGCACGCGCGCCTGCTCGACCATGCGCCGATCTGCGTGATCGCCTTCGACCGGCACGGCACCATCACGTCGATCAATCGGCCCGGCGAGCAGATACTGTGGTACCAGGCGCACGAACTGGTCGGGCGTATTCCTTACAGCGCGCTGCACGAGCCGGGCGAACTGGCCGCGCGTGCGCGCGCGTTGTCCGCCGAGCTCGGCCAGACGGTGGCGCCGGGTTTCGAAGCGCTGATCGCCAAGCCGCGCCTCGGGCTGGTCGACGAGCACACCTGGCACTACGTCCGCAAGGGCGGCTCGACGCTGCCCGTGCAGCTGACGCTGTTGCCGCTGCCGCGGCCCGGTGGCGATGGCGGCAAGCGCCACGGCGAGGCCGCGCAGGACGGCACCGGCGGCTATCTGGCGATCGCGCACGATTTGACCGAGCGCCGCCGCGCCGATGCCTATATCGATCACCTCGCGCACCACGACATCCTGACCGGGCTGCCCAACCGCGACTATCTGAGCGGACGTGCCGATGCGTTGCTGCAGGCGATCGGGGCACGCGACGGACGGGTGGCGCTGCTGCTGATCGATCTGGACCAGTTCAAGCGCATCAACGACTCGCTCGGACACCATGTCGGCGACGATGTGCTGCGGACCATGGCGGACCGGCTGCGCGCGGCCGTGCGCCGTGCCGATCTGGCGGCGCGGATGGATGGCGACGAGTTCGCCGTGGTGTTGTCCGACATTGCCGACGAAAGCGAGGCCGAACTGGCCGCCGCCAAGATCGTGGCGCGGCTGTCCGAGGAATTGCGGCTGGGCAGCGTGCGGCTGCGCGTGGTGCCGTCGATCGGCATGGCGCTGTTCCCGGCCGATGGCAATACCGTCGCCGACCTGCTGCAGGCGGCCGATGCGGCGCTGCACGCCGCCAAGCAGGGCGGCCGCGGCCAGGTGCGCCGCTTCTCGCGTGACATGAAGGAGGCGTCGCTGGTCCGCTTCACCATCGAGGGGCTGCTGCGGCGCGCGCTGGTCGAGCAGGAATTCACGCTGCGCTATCAGCCGCTGGTCGAGACCGCCAGCCAGCGCATCGTCGGCGTCGAGACGCTGATCTCCTGGCACACCGCCGAGCGCGGCGCGATGCAGCCGGCCCAGTTCATCCCGATCGCCGAGCAGTGCGGACTGATCGTGCCGATCAGCGAATGGGTATTGGCGACCGCGTGCCGCGAGATCCAGACGCTGCGGATGCGCACCGGCATCGACCTGGAGGTGGCGGTCAATATCTCGCCGCCGCATCTGCAGCAGCCGGACTTTCCCGCCCTGGTCGATCGCTGCCTGCGCGAGAGCGGCCTGCCGGCCCGCAATCTGGCGATCGAAGTCACCGAAGGCATCCTGATCGAGGGCACGCCGCAGACCATCGAGGCGTTCCGCGGCATTCGGGCGCTTGGCGTCAGCCTGTCGATCGACGACTTCGGTACCGGGTATTCGGGTTTGAGCTATCTGACGCGGCTGCCGATCAACAAGCTCAAGATCGACCGCTCCTTCGTCGCCAATCTGACCGAGGGCGACGGCAATGGCGAAGACCGGGCGGTGGTGGCGGCGATCATCGCGCTTGGCCACCAGTTGCGGCTGCAGGTAGTTGCCGAAGGCGTGGAAACCGCAGAGCAGTTCCGCTTCCTGCGGGAACAGGGCTGCGACGCGGTGCAGGGCTTCCTGTTCGGTGCCGGCGTGCCGCTGGCGGAGCTGATCGAGCGCTGCGAGCGGGGCGTCACGGTACAGGCGGTCTAGCGCGGTGCAGGGGGCGGTCCGCAGAAACGGGTACGTTCGCGGTATTTTGCGGCGCCGCAATGCCGCTGTATCCGGCTCCGCGGGCTGCGGCACCAAAAAAAGAAGCCGCCAGTTGCCTGGCGGCTCGTCGGGAATGCGTCGGAGGGGTCAATTAACTCTGGCGCAGGGCAGAGTTTAATTTCACTTAAGACGTTTTGTCACGGCTTGTAATATTTACCCTTCCCCGTGTGGGGTCAAGCTGACGCCGTCGCGCAACAGTTGCGTCCTGACATCACCGACCCCGGCGGAAGGACGATGCGCATGTCCGAAAACGGCTTGCCATTGACGGCCGACCGGCGTCAAATCCGCGCAACGGCGCCGATCCACCGGCGCTCCCTCGCCGATCCACCGGCGCTCCGTCGCCGATCCCGCCAATGACCCCCGCCGATTTCCTCCGCCTGCTCTCGCTGTCCGCCATCTGGGGCGCCAGCTTCCTGTTCATCCGTGTCGGTGCGCCGGTACTCGGTCCGCTGACCGCCGCCTTCGTGCGTGTGCTGATCGGCGCGCTGGCGTTGGCGGCGATTCTCGTCGCGCTGCGTGTCCGGTGGGACATGCGCGGCAAATGGGGCCGCGTGATGGTGCTGGGCGCCATCAACTCCGGCATTCCCTTCGTGATGTACTCGATTGCCGCACTGTGGTTGCCCGCCGGCTATTCGGCGGTCTTCAACGCGATGACGCCGCTGATGGGCGTGCTGATCGGCGCGCTGTTCTTCGCCGAGCGGATGACCTTGGGCAAGGCCGCGGGCGTACTGATCGGCGTGGCGGGCGTGGCGGTATTGACGCGGACCGGCCCGGTCGCGTTCAGCGTTGAAGTGCTCTTGGGCGCCCTCGCATGCCTTACCGCAACCGCCTGCTATGGATTGGCCGGCTTCCTGACGCGCCGCTGGGTCAGTCAGCAGGGCGGGCTCGATGCGCGGCTGGTAGCGGCGGGCAGCATGATCGGCGCGACGGTGTTCCTGCTGCCGTTCTGCGTCGCGGCCCTGATTCGCGAGAACACACTGCCGGCGGCAAGCGCCGGCGTCTGGGCGGCGATGGCCGCACTGGGCATCGTCTGTACCGCCCTGGCTTATATCCTGTACTTCCGGCTGATCGCCGATATCGGACCGGTGCGGGCGCTCAGCGTCACCTTCCTGATTCCGCCGTTCGGCATCGTATGGGGCGCGGTGTTTCTTGGCGAGTCGCTGTCCTGGGCGCACGCGGTGGGCGGGGCGCTGATTGGCGCGGCGTTGTGGCTGGTGTTGAGGCCGGCGACGGTGCCGGCGGTGCCGGCGGCCGGGCGGCCGTGACCTGACTGCGCGTGACCTGACTGCGAGGGCGATCGCATGAGGCGGCGTCCGGCCGCCTAGGCCGCCGCCGCCCCAGCCCCGCGGCTGCCCTGGCCGGCAAGACTGGCGGCGACGTTATAGCGTGCGCGCACCAGCATGATGACCTGCCGCGCATGGCGCAGATCGCGGACGGCATCGTCGTCGCATCGGCCTGGAAAATCGACCTCTGCGCTCCAGTTGCAGCCCGTATGGTCCGGCCGGTGCACGCACACCGCGCGCAGCTGGCAGTCGTGGCACCCGGGCTGCTCGCGCAACTGCCGCGCCAGGATGCGTTTCAGTTCGGTCAATGGCTTGAACAGGCGTTCCATCGCGAAGCTCCATCGGGTGGGCCGGCATGGCGAAGCGGCGGACAGCCAGTGGAGGGCGCTCGATGCGCCGGCGCGGCAAGCGCGCCGGGCGACGGATGTTCCGGCTGCCGCGCCCTGGCCGGGCGCCCGGAAAGACACGCCGTGCACAAGCACGGCGCCAGGAATAAAAAGGTGGCTTTGCTTGCCGACGGAGTTTGACGATCAAGAAAGCGGGGTCTGGTTGCTTCCCTGATCCTCCGGCGACTGGCTACTGCCAAACGCTCCGCGTTACGGAGCGGTCCCCACAAAAGACGGTTGTCGGACGCCGCCTGGCGGCGTCGCGAAATTCGTGCGGCAGGCGCTGGCTTTGCGCTGCGGCTGGTCCGAGGACGTGATCCGGAAACTTCGGTGTCGGCGTCGTCAGACAGTGATGCGATAGTAAATGAGAATGGATCTCATTACAAGCGTCAATTGATGGAGATACATTTTGTTACTTCACCGTCGGGACTCCTGATTCAGCGAGGAAACTCGATTCCCTTGTTGCGCTTCCCCATGCTGCCGGATTTCCTGGATCGCAACAAAATCGGCCTTGCGCCGCCATCAAGCGCTTGGATGGAGGAATAGCGGCGCTCTGTGGCGAGAAAACCGCTGTTGCAGATGCTGACCCCGCGACGGGCCAGCATCCGAAACTCAGCGCTTCAATACTTCCACAAGATCTTCTGCAGTTCCCGCGTGTCGTTGGTCCGGGTCAGTGCCAGCGCGGTGAGGATGCGCGCCTTCTGCGGCAGTTGGTCGTCGACCACGACCCAGTCGTACTTGTCGTCGGGCTGTTCGCCGTTGCGGATCACCACGCCGCTGCCGGTGCGCGAGGCGCGCACAATGTGAACGCCCTTGGCGCGCGCCGCCTTCAGCGGTTCGACCATGTACTCGCCGACGCTGCCATTGCCGGTGCCGGCATAGACGATGGCCGTGGCGCCGTTCCTGACCGCTGCGTCGACGCTGCCCGGATTGGCGTTGCCGTAGGCATAGACGATCGCCACTTCAGGCAGGCGGTCGATCCGGTCGATATCCCATTCGGTGGCGGTGGTGTGCGGACGGGCCGGCAGCCGGTAATACAGCGTGCGGCCCTCGACCACATAGCCGAGCGGGCCGAACGGCGAGCGGAAGGTCTCGGTCTTGAAGGTGTTGCTCTTGGTGACGTCGCGGCCGGTGTGGATCTCGTCGTTCAGCACCACCAGCGTGCCCTTGCCCTTGGAGTCAGGGCTGGATGCGACCAGCACCGCGTCGTACAGGTTCAGCGCGCCGTCGGCGCCGAGCGCCGTGCCCGGGCGCATCGAGCCGACCACCACCACCGGCTTGTCGCTCTTGAGCGTCAGGTTCAGGAAGTAGGCGGTCTCTTCGATGGTGTCGGTGCCATGCGTGATCACGACGCCGTCCACGTCCGGCTGCTTCAGCAGTTCCGACACGCGCTTGCCCAGCTTGAGCAGGCGCTCGTTGTTGAAGCTCTCCGAACCGATCTGGAAGATCTGCTCGCCCTTGACGTTGGCGACCTTCGAGATTTCCGGGACCGACGCGATGATCTTGTCGACCGGCACCACGGCGGATTGGTAAGCAGCGGTATTGATGGCCGAGGCGCCGGCGCCGGCGATGGTGCCGCCGGTGCCGACGATCACGATATTGGCCTTGCGCGCCTGGGTCGGTGCGGTTGCCGCGGGGGCAGTGGCGGCTGCCGGAGCGGCCGGCGCGGCGGGCGCGACGACGGTCTGTGCGTGGGCAGCGCCCGCAAGCAGGCCGGCGCAAAGCAGCAGCGCGGCGATCGGGCGGACGGGGTGAAGGGTGGTGGTACGGGCCATGATGCTCCTCTGAATGGATGGCTTCGCGTCGCCTTGTGAGCGCGCGGCCGTGTGCAACTGTCCTTGTTCGTATTGGATGCCCTGCGCCTGCCGGCCCGGTTGTTCACCGCGTCACGTCAAGCGCAGAGCGTGGACTATACACACGCGATCGAGAGCCTTCCAGAGGTGGCCTGAGTCGGCCCTGAAGGGCTCGGCCGCAGCTTGCGCGACGGCCGGCCACGCCGTTCGTCGTCTGCCTGGTCCCTTTAGTGTTCGCCGCGGCGATAAAGCGCCAGCAGTACGCCAAGACACAGCAGCGTAGCGCCGCAAGCAGGGCCGACCCATGCACGGCCGCTGCCGGCATGGCGTTTGAGGCGCGCACCGGCCGCGCCGTACGACACCAAGGTGAGAACACGAGCGACAGCCTGGGCGGCTGCCAACCAAAGGTACTGGCGGAGCAGCGGCTGGCCGGCGTCAACGAAATGAGGAAGGAATGCGGAGAAAAACAGCAGCGCCTTGGGGTTCGTGATGCCCACCACAAAGCTCTGGCGGATGAGTCCTCGCGGTGACATATGCGCGATGTCGGGCCAAGCCGCTGACGGCTCGAGCCCGTCCGGTTTTCGCCCCGCCGTGCTCGATGGGAACAGCATCCTGGCGCCCAGGTAGCAAATGTAAGCCGCCCCCGCCCATTTGATCGCGTTGAAGGCGCTCTGCGAGCTTGCCAGCAAGGTGCCCAGGCCGCAGGCCAGTGCCGCGACGATAAGCAGGTCCGCCGCGATCGCCCCGACCAGTCCCCAACTGGCCCGTCCCAGACCGTGCCGCGCCCCATTTGTGATCGCCAGAATCACCGCAGGCCCGGGGATAGCCTGGGCAAGCAATGCGGCGCCGAAGTAAACAAGGACCCTTGAAGATGTCATGGCGGCATTCCTATTCGCAGAGGCAATCCTGTCGGTCCTGGTACCGGACAACGGCGTACCTCATATGACGTTGAAAAATCGGGTTCGGGATCGGTACAGAGTCGCGGGCTGCAACGCCGTGACGCGAGGCGCCATTGAAGCCGACGGTCGAACCTGAACTGTCATGGATGGACGCGGCCTATCGGGTTTGGTACGGATGCGCCAGGCGCGCATACGCGAGCGGATATCCGGTGAGGAGGGCCGCATGAGGGAAGCGATGGGGATCGGGGCGGCAACCCGCTTCAACAGCGAACGGAGGGCGATGGGAGTGGAACTGCGTTCCGGGCATATCCGGAACAAGACCGGGGCAGGACGTCGCGCGGGTGCGATAGGACGCTGGATGTGCCGACGGGCCGCGATGGCGGCCCGTCGGATTCATGCAAGAGAAGACAGTCGGCTCAAGCGGTGCGACTCAAGCGGTGCGGCTCAAGCGGTGCGGCTCAAGCGGTGCGGCTCAAGCCGTGCGATCAAGCCGCCAACCGGAACGTCCCCACCGCCCGATGCAGTGCATCGGCCTGGTCTTCCAGCGACGCCGCGGCCGCCGCCGCCTGTTCGACCAGCGCCGCATTCTGCTGTGCCATCTGGTCCATTTGCGTGACGGCCTGGTTCACCTGCTCGATGCCGCCGGTCTGCTCCTCGGTGGCGGCGCGCATCTCGCCGATCAGGTCGGTGACGCGCTTGACGGCCTCGACGATCTCGCCCATCGCCTTGCCGGCGTTCTCGACCAGCGCCGAGCCGTCCTCGACGCGCTGCGCCGAGTTGCCGATCAGCGCCTTGATTTCCTTGGCGGCGGTGGCGCTGCGCTGGGCCAGGCTGCGCACTTCGCCGGCCACCACGGCAAAGCCGCGGCCCTGGTCGCCGGCGCGGGCCGCTTCGACCGCGGCGTTCAGCGCCAGGATATTGGTCTGGAACGCGATGCCCTCGATCACGCCGATGATGTCGACCACCTTGCCCGACGCGTCCTTGATCTCGCCCATCGTGGAGACCACCTGATGGACGATCTCGCCACCGCGCACCGCGATCTCCGACGCGCCCTCGGCAAGGCGGCTGGCCTGGCGCGCGTTGTCGGCGGTCTGGCGCACGGTGCTGGTCAGCTGTTCCATGCTGGCGGCGGTCTCCTCGAGCGAGGCGGCCTGTTCCTCGCTGCGGCGCGACAGGTCGGCGTTGCCGGCGGCGATCTGCTTGGCCGCACCGGCGATCGAATCGGCCGAGCCGCGGATGGTGCCGATCGCGCCGGTCAGGCGCTGCTGCATCTGTGCCATCGCAAACAGCACGCTGCGCTGGTCGCCCGGCGCGACCTCGACGCGGCTGGCCAGATCGCCTTCCGCGATCCGGCTGGCGATATGCGAGGTGAGCGCCGGCTCACCGCCAAGCTGTTTGTGCAGGCCGTTCGCGATACGGACGACGACCAGGCTCATCAGCGTGCCGACCACCAGCAGCAGCCCCAGCGATTGCCACAGCGCGGCGCGGAAGGCCGCGTCGATGTCGTCCAGATAGACACCCGAGATGAAGTTCCAGTCCCACTGCTTGAAGTTGGCGACATAGCTCAGCTTCGGTTGCGGCGCTTCGGCGCCCGGCTTGGGCCACAGGTAGTGGACGAACCCCGTGCCCGCCCCCTTGCCGATCTCCGCAATGTCCCGGAACAGGTAAGTGCCGGCCGGGTCCTTGAAGTCGGCCATGCTCTTGCCGTTCATCTCCGACTTGATCGGGTGCATCACGACCACGGTATCCGAGCGCATCAGCGTGAAATAGCCGTCGCTGCCAAAGCGCATGGCGCGCACCTTGTCGACGGCGAATTCCTTGGCCTGCTCGACCGTCAGCTTGCCGGCCCTGGCCTCGGCCTCATAGGCCTTGACTACCGACAGCGCGGTCTCGGTGACATGGACCAGGTCGGTGCGCCGCTCGTCCAGTCGCATGTTGCGCATCTGCCAGGCGTCCCACAACACCAGCGCCAGCAGGCACACCCAGCTCAGTACCAATGGCAGCAGCAGTTTCTTCCTCAAACTAAGACGTTCCAGCATCGTGTTTCCTCGTGGTCCACCGTGAAAATTGTGTTTGTCGGCGGCATAACGGCGCACGGCCGGACAAACTTGACCGGCATCGGCCTAGGGCTTTCCATGAGTGCAAATGAGGGCAAAATCGTGCCTGTACGGGTAAAGTTACATGCACTTACTTACAAGTTGGGGTCGCGTGAAATGCGTTGTAATACTTATTAATCACGTGTGGATTGCAGGACCAAATGAGAACAATTATTCTTTCGGTCTCCTGAAACTTGCCTTACCTCCCGCTACGACGGCCGACGACGGCATGAGCCCGCGGCAATACGCCGTCCCGCCGCCGCCGTCCCGCACGCCGCATTGCCCCGGCGACGAGCAACACGCAGTGGCGCCGGAACACAGTCATGACCGAATCCCGCCAGGAAACCCGCTTGGAGTCGCGCTCGGAGCCGCGCTCGGAGCCGCGCTTGGAGCCGCGTATTGAACCCCATATGGCCGCGGCGCAGCAGCGCCGGGCGTTCTGGCTCAAGCATCTGCACCAATGGCACTGGATCAGCTCCGCGCTCTGCCTGATCGGCATGCTGCTGTTCGCCGTCACCGGCTTCACGCTGAACCATGCCGGCCAGATCGAGGCCGAGCCAACAGTCGTGTCCCGCAATGCCGAGGCGCCGGGCCAGGTGCTGGCGGCGTTGAAGGCCCGCAAGGCGGACCTTGCCCGTGACAACGGCGAAAACGGGGATAGCGCCGGCCAGGACAAGGGCCCGGTTCCGATCGAACTGGCCGACTGGCTGCAGCGCGAGTTCGATGTCGACGCCCATGGCCGCGAGGCCGAATGGTCCGCCGACGAGATCTACGTGCCGTTGCCGCGCCCGGGCGGGGACGCCTGGGTCAGCGTCGCGCTGGACAGCGGCGAGACGCAGTACGAGCTGACCACGCGAGGCTGGATCTCCTACCTGAACGATCTGCACAAGGGCCGCAACACCGGCGGTGCCTGGAGCCTGTTCCTGGACGTGTTCGCGTTTGCCTGCCTGGTGTTCTGCGTGACCGGCCTGTTCCTGCTGAAGCTGCACGCCGGCGGGCGTGTCGCCACCTGGCCGCTGGTCGGCCTGGGGCTGGTGGCGCCGCTGCTGCTGGCCATCCTGTTTATCCATTGACGAGGTTCCTGTATGCGTCGTTTGCTTAGCGTCTCCATGACCGGCCTGGGTGGCCTGGCGGCGGTGTCGTTCGCCGCGCCCGCCATGGCGGCGGAGATCAGCGTCAAGGTCGAGATTCCGCGCCTGAGCGTCGCCGAATATCACCGTCCCTATGTGGCGATATGGCTCGAGCGCGCCGACCAGAGCCCGGTGCAGACCTTGTCGGTCTGGTACGACGTCAAGCTGAAGAACGCCGAGGGCACCAAGTGGCTCAAGGACATGCGCCAGTGGTGGCGCAAGGCCGGCCGCGATCTGCAGATGCCGGCCGACGGCATTTCCGGCGCGACGCGCGCACCGGGCGAACACACCGTGACCTTCACCGACGGCAAGGCGCCGCTGGGCAAGTTGCCCGCGGGCGAATACCAGCTGGTGGTCGAGGCCGCGCGAGAGGTGGGCGGCCGCGAGCTGCTGCGCGTGCCGTTCGCCTGGCCGCCCGAAGGTGCCAAATCCGGCGCGAATTCGGCGCAGGCCAAAGGCCAGCACGAGCTCGGCGCCGTCACCGTCAGCCTGAAGCCGTGAGCGGGGCGCGCCGCACCGCCGTCCGCCGCACTCCTTTCGTCCTTTCCCGATCCCGTGCCCTGGAGCTCTCGATGAACCGTTCCGCGATGTCCATTTCCGCCAGGCTGTCCGCGCTGGCCCTGGTTGCACTGCTGCCGCTGTCCGCGCACGCGCACCGCCAATGGCTGCTGCCGTCGGCCACCGTGCTGTCGGGCAGCGACCCGTGGGTAACCGTCGACGCGGCGGTGTCCAACGACCTGTTCTACTTCGAGCATTTCCCGCTGCGCCTGGACAACCTGACCGTCAGCGCGCCGGACGGCAGCCCGGCCAAGGCCGAGAACCAGAGCACCGGCCGCTATCGCAGCACCTTCGACGTGCACCTGAGCGCGCCGGGCACCTACAAGCTGGCGGTGGTCAACAACGGCCTGTTCGCCAGCTACAAGGAGAACGGCCAGACCAAGCGCTGGCGCGGCTCGGCCGAGGACTTCGCGCAGAAGGTGCCGGCCAACGCGCAGGAGTTGCAGGTGACCCAGTCCGAGAGCCGGCTCGAAACCTTCGTGACGGCCGGCAAGCCGACCACCCAGGCGTTGAAGACCACCGGCCGCGGGCTGGAACTGGCCCCGGTCACGCATCCGAACGATCTGTTCGCCGGCGAGCCGGCCAATTTCCGGCTGCTGCTCGACGGTAAGCCGGCGGCCAACGTCGAGGTCGAAGTGGTGCCCGGCGGCAACCGCTATCGCGACCAGCTCGGCGAGATGAAGGTCAAGACCGATGCCGACGGCAAGTTCACCGTCAAGTGGCCGTCGCCGGGCATGTACTGGATCGAGGCCGAGGTGCGCGATGACAAGGTCTCGCTCAAGCCCGCCAAGGCGCGCCGCGCGGCCTATATGGCGACCTTCGAGGTGCTGCCGCAGTAAGCGCGGCGGATTGGGTCCTCCGATGCTGTCGATGTGCGCCGCCGCGGCGCCTCCCACGCAGTCCGCGCCGGCATCCGCCGCGAGGCGCGTGCTGGTGCCGCTGCAATTCGATGCGCCGCCGTCGCCGCCCGAAGGCGCGGTGGTGCTGCATCGATGCGGCGGGCAGACGATGGGGACCACCTGGTCGGTGCGCTGCCTGCTGGCGGGCAAGGACGCGCGCGATGACGCGCCCGATGTCGATGTCGCTGCCATCGAATCCGGCATCGATGCGCTGCTCGCGCAGATCGTCGCGCAGATGAGCAACTGGCTCGACGATTCGGATATCGGCCGCTTCAACGGCGCGCAGGCCGGCACCTGGCTGTCGTTGCCGCCCGCCTGCTTCTCGGTGCTGCAGGCCGCGCTGGCGGTCGCGCGCGACAGCGGCGGGGCCTACGATCCGAGCGCCGGACCGCTGGTGTCGCTGTGGGGCTTCGGGCCGGACGGTCCACGCGCGGTGCCGCCGACCGCCGCTGAGGTCGAAGCGGCGCGCGCCCGCTGCGGCTGGGCGCGCATCGAACTCGACGAGGCAGGGCACCGTGCGCGCCAGCCCGGCGGCGTGTCGATCGACCTGTGCGCGATCGCCAAGGGCTATGCAGTCGACGCGGTATCGGCATGGCTGTCGGCGCGCGGCGTGTCGCACCATCTGGTCGAGATCGGCGGTGAGCTGCGCGGCGAAGGCGTCAAGCCGGACGGCATGCCGTGGTGGGTCGAACTCGAAAGCCCGCCGCCCACTGACGATACCCGCGCTGCCGATGCCGCCGTGCAGACGGTGGTAGCGCTGCACGGCCTGGCGGTCGCGACCTCCGGCGATTACCGGCGCTATTTCGACAGCGGCGGCCGCCGCTACGCCCACACGCTCGATCCCCGTACCGGCTATCCGGTCAGCCACGCGCTGGCGGCGGTGACCGTGCTGCATCGGCAATGCATGATGGCCGATGCGCTGTCGACCGCGCTGACCGTGCTTGGGCCCGAGGCCGGCATGGCCTTCGCCGCGCAGCGCGGCATCGCGGCGCGGATGCTGCTGCGCACGCCGCACGGCTTTACCGAACGCGTTTCGCCGGCCTTCGCGGCGATGCTTGCATGAACGCGCCGCGACGATTCGGCTTGCCATCGGCAGCCAGCGCACTGAGCGCACTGGCCGGCGCGTCCGGCCTGGCACTGTCGCTTGCCGGCGCGGGCAAATGGCCGACCGCGGGCGGCGTCGCGCTCGCCTACGCCGGCTTCTGCGGCGCGATCCTCGCGCTGCATCGCCGTCGCCGCCAGGGCGGCGCCGCTTTCGCGTCGACCGCGGACGATGCCACGTTGATTGCCTATGCCAGCCAGACCGGGTTTGCCGAACAGCTCGCGATGCAGACCGCGCAGGCCCTGCAGCACGCCGGCTTGCCGGTGCGCGTCGCCTCGTTTGCCGAGCTCGATCCGTCCGCGCTGACGCGCTGCCGGCAGGCGCTGTTCGTCGCCAGCACCACCGGCGAAGGCGATGCGCCCGACAGCGCAGCGGGCTTTACACGCAAACTGGCCGCTGCCAGCGGCGACGGCCTGCGCCGCCTGCGCTACGGCATCCTGGCGCTGGGCGACAGCAGCTACGCGAATTTCTGCGCCTATGGCCATGCCTTGGCCGCGGCGCTGCAACGCGCGCAGGCGCAGCCCTTGTTCGATCTGGTCGAGGTCGACAATGGCGACACCGGCGCGCTGCGCCATTGGCAGAACCACTTGTCCGCGCTGGCCGGCGGCGCCGAGATCGCCGACTGGGAGGCGCCGCGCTATGGCCGCTGGCGCCTGGTGGAACGCCGGCTGATGAACCCGGGCAGCGCCGGCGCGCCAGCCTTCCATCTGGCGCTGGAGCCCGAGTCGCCCGCTGCGCTGGACTGGCAGGCGGGGGATATCGCGGAGATCGGCCCGCGGCTGCCGCCGGAACAGGTCGCGCAACTGCTGCGAGACCTGTCCCTCGACGGCGCCGCAGCGGTGCGCTGCGATGGCGAGGCGATGCTGCTGGCCGACGCGCTGGCCACGCGCATGCCGTTGCCCGCGCCGCACGCCCAGGCCATGCGCGGACTGTCCCCGCAGGCACTGATCGACGCGCTGCCGCCGCTGCCGCATCGCGAGTATTCGATTGCTTCGCTGCCCGCCGATGGCCGGCTCGAACTGCTGGTGCGCCAGACCCGCCACGACGATGGCCGGCTCGGCGTGTCCTCCGGCTGGCTGACCGAATACGCGCCGCTGGGCACGTCCATCGCGCTGCGCGTGCGCACCAACCGCGCCTTCCACGCTCCGGCCGACGACCGGCCGCTCTTGCTGATCGGCACCGGCACCGGCATGGCGGGCCTGCGCGCGCTGTTGAAGGCGCGCGCCGCCGCGGGCCACGGGCGCAACTGGCTGCTGTTCGGCGAACGCAGCGCGGCGCATGATGCCTTCTATCGGGAAGAGTTGGCGGGCTGGCAGGCCGACGGCACGCTGCAGCGCCTGGACCGGACCTGGTCGCGCGACGGCGCGCCGCTGCGCTACGTGCAGGACGCCGTGCGCGCCGCCGCGCCGCAGATCCGCGAATGGGTCGCGGCCGGCGCGGCGATCTACGTCTGCGGCAGCCTGCAAGGCATGGCCGCCGGCGTCAACGAGGCCCTGGCCCAGGCGCTGGGGGCGCAGACGCTGGCGGCGCTGGCCGAGAACGGACGCTATCGGCGCGACGTCTACTGAGCGAAGCCCGCGGGCCGTTCGCTGAACCGTCTGTCGTCCCGGCGAAAGCGGGGACCCAGTGGCTTGGAAAGGCGCTGGATTCCCGCTTTCGCGGGAACGACGCGATCTCCGACGTGGCGGCCGTTCGGGCGTTTGTCGGCCGCTTCGCCAGCCGTCATTCGACGCCCGGAAACCGCATGTCCTCGTACCTGACGAAGCGCGTCTTGCGCGTCCAGCGGTAGCCGAGCCAGATCGCCAGGAAGATCGGAATGCCGATATAGGTGGCGAGCACCGACCACCAGTCGATATTGCCGCTGAGGAAGGCCTGGTAGTTCTGCCCCAGCGCGATCACCAGGCACAGCACGAAGGCGAAGATCGGGCCGTAAGGGAAGAAGGGCGAGCGGTACGGCAGCCGCGCCAGATCGAGGCCACGCCGGGTCCAGCCCTTGCGGAAACGGTAGTGGCTGATGGCGATGCCCAGCCACGCGATGAAGCCCGTCATGCCCGACAGGCTCAGCAGCCACAGATAGACCGTCTTGCTCTCGAACAGCGAGGTCAGGAAGCACAGCGCGCCGACCGCCGTGGTGGCCAGCAGCGCGGGCATCGGCACGCCGTTGCGCGTCAGGCGGGCAAATACGCGTGGGGCGCGGCCCTCGGTGGCGAGGTTGTAGAGCATCCGCGTCGAGGCATACATGCCCGAGTTGCCGGCCGACAGCACGGCGGTCAGGATCACCGCGTTCATCAGGCCGGCGGCGAAGGCCAGCCCGGCATTGCGGAACACCAGCGTGAACGGGCTCACGCCGATGGTCTGCACATCGCTCTTGAGCAGGCTCGGATCGGTATAGGGAATCAGCACGCCGATCACGGCGATGGCCAGCACATAGAACAGCAGGATGCGCCAGAACACTTGCCGCACCGCGCGCGGAATATTGCGGGCCGGATCGGCCGATTCGCCGGCCGCGACGCCGATCAGCTCGGTGCCCTGGAACGAGAAGCCGGCGATCATCGCCACGCCGATCATCGCGGGCAGGCCGCCGACGAAAGGCGCATCGCCCAGGGTCAGATTGTCCAGGCTCGCCGGCACGTCGCCGCGCAGGATGCCGAAGATCATCAGCGTGCCGATGGCGATGAACGCGATCACGGTCACCACCTTGACCAGCGAGCACCAGTATTCGGCTTCGCCGAAGCCGCGCACCGAGATCGCGTTGAGCCCGAACATCAGCGCGAGGAACAGCGCGCTCCACAGCATGCCCGGCGTGTCGGGGAACCAGTACTGCATCACCAGCTGCGCCGCGGCCAGTTCCACCGCGATCGTCACCGCCCAGTTGTACCAGTAGTTCCAGCCCAGCGCGAAGCCGAAGCCCTCCTCGACATACATCGAGCCGTAGGTCGAGAACGAGCCGGATACCGGCATATAGGCGGCCAGTTCGCCCAGGCTGGTCATCAGGAAGTAGACCATCGCGCCGATCAGCAGGTACGCGGCCAGCGCGCCGCCCGGGCCGGCCTGGGCGATGGTCGCGCCGGAGGCGACGAACAGTCCCGTGCCGATCGAGCCGCCGATGGCGATCATGCTCAGATGGCGGGCCCGCAGCTTGCGCTGCAAGGTCGGACGCGCGGTGTCGGCGACGGCGGCGCCGCGCGTGTCTTGGGAAGCGGTCATGGTCAGGACAGGAAGGCCAGCAATGGGGCGGCATCCTATAAGAAAACCCGGCGGCGGGATAGCCGGGCCGCCAACTCGGTAGAATCGTGGCTTCCCTGCCCGCGCGGCCGAGCGGTGCTCCAGCGCCGCGGTCCCGACACCATGAAGCTGAATCTCGATTTCAACGACAGCATCCTGCTGCATATCGTGCTGAGCGTGCTCATCGTCCTGGTGGGCGTGCTGCTGGTCAAGCTGAGCAACCGCTTCTTCGTCTCGCGCCAGCTGGCCGATCGCGACAACCTGCGCAGCTATCGCACCTGGACCGTGGCCTCGCGCAACCTGATCGGCGCGGTGGTCTTCCTGCTGCTGCTGGGCATCTGGGTCTCCGAACTGAAGAGCGTGGCGATCTCGCTGGCCGCCTTTGCCGCCGCGCTGATGATCTCCGGCAAGGAACTGGTGATGTGCTTCCTCGGCGCGTTCATGCGGATGGTGGCGCGCCCGTTCCAGCTCGGCGATCTGGTCGAGATCGGCCAGTATGCCGGCGAGGTCATCGACATGGATGCGCTGACCACCACGCTGGTCGAGGTCGCGCCGACGCGCCAGTTCACCGGCTACACGGTGCAGGTTCCCAACAGCCTGCTGCTGACGGTGGCGGTGCGCAATCATTCGCAGGCCGGCAAATACACGCTGGACACGGTGCGGATTCCGCTGCCGGCCCAGTGCGATCCCGACCGCGTCGAAGCGCAGCTGCTCGATATCGCGCAGCAGGCCTGCGAGCCGTTTCTCGAGGCCGCGGGGCAGAGCCTGCGCCGCTATGGCGATACGCGCTTTCTGGACCTGTCGCAGTTCGCTCCGCGCGTGATGTTCGAACCGGTCGGTACCGACCGGCTCGATGCGATCGTACGTTTCCCCGCGCCGGTGGGCGGGCGGCTGCCGGTGGCGCAGCAGATCATCCGGCGCTTCTATCGGCAGCGGATGAACGACAGCAAGGAGGCCGGCAGCGATGCGGCCGCCGAGGCCGCCACCGAGGCGGACCAGCGTGCTGCCGCCGAGGACCGGGCGCGGATCGCCCGCGCCGGACGCCCCGGCACGGCTGGCGGCCCGGGCACGCCCGACACCAGCGGACCGCCGGCCTCGTCGCCGGCGTTCTGATTCGGGGCCGACCAGTTTCGAACCCCCACCGTGTCGTTCCCGCGGAAGCGGGGATCCAGCGTCCTTGAGAGCCACTGGGTCCCCGCCTTCGCCGGGACGACGAGGCTTGCCTGCCGGCCGGTCACCGCACAGCGCGGCGCGCCGCTGGCGCAGTGCGCCATGACCGCCGCTGCGCTTGCCCTTACACTAGGGCGGTCCGTTGGCGGCTCGGCGCCGTGTTTGCACCGCGCGTGCGCGCCGCCCATCCATCCGCTCCGACCCGTATGAATCCATCGAATCCCACCCCGGACGCGCCCGCTGGCGCCCCATCTGCCGCGCCAGCGAAGCGCCCGCGTGCCCCGTCGCTACGCCACGCGGCCAGCGTGCTGGTGCTGCGCGACGGCGCGGCCGGCATGGAAGTGCTGCTGGTGCGCCGGCCCGAACGCCAGGACGACCGCAGCAGCGGCGCCTATGTGTTTCCCGGCGGCACGCTCGATCCGCAGGACAACCAGCTGCACGCCCTGTGCGAAGGGCTGGACGATGCCGCCGCCAGCGCGCGGCTGCGCCTCCCGGCAGGGGGACTCGACTTCTACCTGTGCGCGGTGCGCGAATGCTGCGAGGAGGCGGGCCTGCTGTTCGCCTACCAGCGCGACGGCGAGATGGTGGCGCTCGAACGCTTCGACGATGCGCAACTGGCCTGGCTGCGCGAGGCGGTGCGCTATGGCGGTCCCGGCATCGCCGAGGTCTGCCGCCGCTTCGATCTGCGCCTGGCGATGGACAGGATGGCCTATATCAGCCACTGGCTGACGCCGCCCGGCCTGCCCAAGCGCTTCGATACGCGCTTCTTCGTCGCGGTGCTGCCGCCGGGCCAGAGCGCGATGCACGACGGCATCGAGGCGGTCGATCATCGCTGGGTGCGCCCGGCGGAGGCGATCGCGCCGGACAGCGGCATGACGCTGGTCAACGTGACGCGCCGCATGCTGGCGTCGATCGCGCATTTCCCCACGGCACAGGCCTGCTTCGACTACGCGCAGGGCCTGCGCGAGATCGCGCTGATCATGCCGCGGCTGGCCAACGGTCCCAAGGGCGTGCGGCCGGTACAGCCCGACGAGCCGCCCTATGCCGAGATCGCCCGCATCGATCCGGACGGCGCCGGCCATGCCCGCTATGCGCTCGAACCGGGCGTGCCGGTGCGGCTGTCCGAGCGCGTCTGGCGCGTGACGGCGGACAACGGCAACGCGATGACCGGCCCGGGCACCAATACCTATCTGGTCGGCGGTGGCCAGCGCAACGAATGGGCGGTGATCGATCCCGGTCCCGACGACGAGGCGCATCAGCGCGCGGTGCTCGCCGCCGCGCCCGGTCCGATCCGCTGGATCCTCGCCACGCATACGCATATCGATCATTCGCCGGGCGCGGTGCGGCTGCGCGAAGCAACCGGTGCCCAGGTGCTGGGACGCCTGGCAAACCGGCCGGAGCGCCAGGACCCGACCTTTGCGCCGGACCGCGTGCTCGAACACGGCGAGCGCATCGTGCTGGGCGATGCCGATGTGCCCGGCGACGCCATCACGCTGCGCGTGCTGCATACTCCCGGCCATGCGTCCAACCACCTGTGCTTCCTGCTCGAGCAAGAGAAGCTGCTGTTTACCGGCGACCACGTGATGCAGGGCTCGACCGTCGTGATCGGCCCGCCCGATGGCGACATGCGCGCCTATCTGGCCTCGCTCGCCGCGCTGCTGGACGAGGATCTGGAGTGGCTCGCGCCCGGCCATGGCTTCCTGATGCCGCGGCCGCGCGAGGCGATCCGCCTGCTGATGCGCCATCGCCAGCATCGCGAGGCCAAGGTCGTCAATGCCCTGCGCGAGCTCGGACCGGCGCCGATCGAAACGCTGCTGCCGCGCGTCTACGACGACGTGCCGCCGCGCATGCTGCCGGTCGCGCAGCGCTCGCTGCTGGCGCACCTGCTGAAGCTGCAGGCCGACGGACAGGCGCGCGAAGCGCAGGGCGACTGGCGCATGCTGCAGTAGATCGCCCCGGACCCCGTCCCGGCCGATGCGCCGGCGCGCGCGACGTCGCCATGGATTGCCCGATACCCATGAAGCGGAACAAGGAGACCCCATGAAAGCTGCCGTGCTGCATCAGCCGAGGACCCCGCTGGTCATCGAAGAGCTCGCCATCGACAAGCCCGGCCCGCGCGAGGTGCTGGTGCGCACCGCGGCGGTCGGGGTCTGCCATTCGGACCTGCATTTCCTTGACGGCGCCTATCCGTTCCCGATGCCGGTGGTGCTCGGCCACGAAGCGGCCGGCATGGTCGAGCAGGTCGGCGCCGAAGTGCGCACCGTCAAGCCCGGCGATCATGTGATCACCTGCCTGTCCGCGTATTGCGGCCATTGCGAGCACTGCCTGAGCGGCCATCTGTCGCTGTGCGTCGCGCCCGATACGCGCCGCCGCGAAGACGAGCCGCCGCGGCTGCGCGCACCCGGCGCGGCGATGAACCAGTTCCTGAACCTGTCGGCCTTCGCCGAGCAGATGCTGATCCACGAGCATGCGCTGGTGGCGATCCGGCGCGACATGCCGCTGGACCGCGCCGCGCTGATCGGCTGCGCGGTGACCACCGGATTCGGTGCGGTCACGCATACGGCCGGTGTGCGTCCGGGCGAGACTGTCGCGGTGATCGGCTGCGGCGGCATCGGCCTGGCCACGATCAACGGCGCCGCGCTGGCGGGCGCGGGCCGCATCATCGCGATCGACCGCCTGCCCGGCAAGCTGGAACTGGCGCGCCGATTTGGCGCCACCGATGTGGTCGACGCCAGCGCGGCCGATCCCGTCGACGCGGTGCGCACGCTGACGGGCGGCGGCGTCCATCACGCCTTCGAGGCGATCGGTCTGAAGGCCACGGCCGAGCAGGCGTTCGCGATGCTGCGCCGGGGCGGGGCCGCCACCGTGATCGGCATGCTGCCGCCCGGCGTCAAGATCGAACTCAAGGGCACCGACTTTCTGGCCGAGAAACGCATCCAGGGCTCGATGATGGGCTCGAACCGCTTTCCGATCGACATGCCGCGCCTGGTGGACTTCTACCTGTCGGGCCGGCTGGAGCTCGATGCGCTGATTGCGCAGCGGCTGCCGCTCGAGCGCATCAACGAGGCCTTCGACGAACTGCGGCGCGGCGAGCTGGCGCGCTCGGTGATCCTGTTCGAGCAGTAGTCGGCCGCGGCAGAGCTCCGGTCCAGCGGTGCCGCGCGCGCTGTGGGAAAATCCCGCTCGCGCGCCGCATCTCAGGCGCCGGCGAACGGGACGATGAAGACGATCGAATGGAAGGATTGGGAAATCTTCTGCCGCGTGGTCGAGGCAGGCACCTTCACGCATGGGGCCGAACTGGCCGAGGTGCCGAAGTCGTCCGCGAGCGCGGCGATCGCCCGGCTTGAAGCGCAGCTCGGCGGGCGGCTGTTCGAGCGCAACACGCGCCGCGTGCGCGTGACCGAGCAGGGCCAGCGCCTGTACGAACGCGTCGCGCCGCACTTCGCGGCCTTGCGCGAGATCAGCGCCGAGGCCGCCTCGGCCAGCGAACAGGTCAGCGGCACGCTGCGGATCGCCACGCCGTACGAGGTTGGCTCGCAGCATCTGGCCCCGAGCCTGTCGCGTCTTCTGACGCTGCATCCGAACCTGAAGGTGCAGATCGACGTCACCTGGGACCAGCCGGACCTGCTCAAGCACGGCTACGACCTCGCCTTCGTGATGACCAACACCACGCTGCACGACAGCTCGTTTGCCAGCAAGCGCGTGGTGCTGGTCGAGCGCGCCTTCTATGCCGCGCCATCGCTGATCCAGGCGCGCGGGCTGCCGCGCTCGCCCGGCGACCTGAACGGCTGGCCCGTGATCGGCAATGCCGACGACCGCCGCTGGGAATTCGTGCAGGACGGCGCCGAAGTCGCCGTGTTGCCGGTCGACCCGCGCATTCGCACGCACAACGCGGAGATTCGCCTGAAGGCCGCCACCGACGGGCTGGGCGTCGCGCGCCTGTCGCCGAAGTTCGTCGACGAGCAGGTGCGCCAGGGCCAGCTGGTGCGCGTGCTGCCCGCCTATGCCTCGTCGCCGCTGAAGGTCTACGTGCTGATGCCCGCGCGCAAGCTGATGCCGGCCGCGGTGCGGGCGCTGCTCGATGTGATGGAGCATACGGTGGGGGCCGCGGCGCCGGCGCGTGGGGCACGGCGCGCGGGGAAGTGGGAGGCCAGGGCCGAAGCCAAGGCCGACATCAAGGCCGACATCAAGGCTTGATACCGCGGCCGCGGCGGCCCCGCTCAGAACGGCTGGTCGCCGGTCCGCAGTTCGATGCCCAGCGTTTCGCCGATCGCCAGGATCTCGTCATCGTCCTCGGCGCGCGCGATCCAGCCCGCGTAGACGCCCGAGCCGATTTCCCAGTGCCATAGCGTGATGCCAGCCGCGCGCAACTGCTCGTGGGCCTGCTCCATCAGTTCGGGCACGCTGGTGCTGCCCAGGAAGTCCTCGTCCTCCGGGTCGTCGACGCCCCAATCGAGCACCAGCGCGACGCGCGCCGCCAGCTGGTTCACGCAGTCGATAAAGGTCGCGGTGTCATTCTGCTCGACCTGGAAGCCCGCTTCCCAGTCGATCACGTCTTGCACCACCGACAGCAGTTCGGTGCCCTCCACCGTATCGTCGGCTTCTTCCAGCGCCTCGTCGAGCAGCGCCAGCTGCTTGTCGACCATCGCGCCGTCGTCGAAATTGATCATGCCGAGCAGCCGTTCGACCGCCTGGCGCGACTCGTCGTCGATGACTCCGTTCACGCTTCGCCCTCCCGTTTCCGTGTGCCGACTCAGTGCGCCGGCCTAGTGCGCCGGCCTAGTGCGCCAGCCTAGTGCGCCAGCTGCCCGATTTCCCGCAGCCCGCGCGGCGTCACCCGCAACGCGCGCGATGCTGGCGTGCGCTCGATCCAGCGCCGTTGCAGCATCGCGTCCAGCAGTGCCGCGCCCAGCGCGCCGCCCAGATGCGGCTTGCGTTCGCTCCAGTCGGGACAGGTGCAGGCAAACTGCCTGCGCTTGCGGCGCGCGCCGTCCAGATCCACGCCGAGCTGCGCCATGCCGTGCGCGCCGTGCTCGGAAAGTTCCACCGCGCTGTCCCGCACCAGAATCCATCCCGAGTGCGTCATGCGCGCGAACAGGTCGACCGCCAGTTCGCCGGCCAGGTGGTCGTAGCAGGTGCGTGCGTGGCGCAGCGTCGCCGGCGCGGTGCGCGACGGCGGCACCGCACGCAAGCGCGGCGGGCGGCTCGCCAGCGAGGCCGCGGCTAGCGCCTCGATGGCCACGCCGATCTCGGGCGCGGCCAGCCGGTAGTAGCGGTTGCGGCCATGCGTCTCGACCGCCAGCAGGCCGCCCTCGGCGAGCCGAGCGAGATGGCCGCTGGTCGACGAGGCTGACAACCCGGCGATCAGCCCGAGTTCGCCGGCCGGCCTTGCGCTGCCGTCCATCAACGCCCACAGCATCGCGGCCCGGCCGGGGTCGGCCAGCAGGCCGGCCAACTGACTGATGCTGGGTGCGTATTCCATAGTTCATTCCACGGTGAAACAACGATCGCAGTATAGGCCGATACTTGCCGATATCAACCTTGCGCTGCCGGCCGCCATGTCGCCGCAATGCCGCCATCGACCCGCTGTGATGCCCATGACCCTGGACCCGACCCAGCCGCCTCCCGATCCCCTCGCCGCCGCGACGCATCCCGATCCCTATCCCTACTATCGCGAACTCGCACGCGGGCGGCCGTTTCACCGCGATGCGATGCTGATGCTATGGGTCGCCGCCGGCCCGGCCGAGGTGGCGGCGGTGCTGTCCCATCCGGCGTGCCGGGTGCGGCCGCCGGGACAGCCGGTGCCGCCGCCGCTCGCGCAGTCGCCGGCAGGGACCCTGTTCGCGCGGCTGATCCGCATGAACGATGGCCAGGGCCATGCGCCGTTGAAGACGGTGCTGCAACGGCAGTTGGCGACGCTCGATCTGAACGAGGTGCGCGCTGCCGCGTCGGCGTGGGCGCGCCGGTTGCCGGTAACGCGCGACCACGCCGCGACCGCAAACCGGTGGAGCAGCGCACTGCCCGTGATCGCCATCGCGGGTTGGCTCGGTCTCACGGCGGCCGATGACGAGACCACGGCCAGCCGGATTGCCGCGCAGATCGCAAGCTTTGCCGCCGCCATGTCGCCGCTGGCGGGCCCCGCCGAGATCGCGGCCGGGATCGAGGCCGCGGTGTCGCTGCAGCGGCTGCCGCTGTGCGACGGTACGCCCTGGGCGCTGGCGCTGCGCGAGCAGGCGCGCGCGGCCGGTGTCGACGACGAGGCGATCGCGGCCAACCTGCTTGGCCTGATGGTGCAAAGTTGCGAGGCCACCGCAGGGTTGATCGGCAATACGCTGCTGTGGCTCGCGCACGATGCCGCCGCGGCCGACGACCTGCGCGCGGCGGTGGCACGCGTGCTGCGCGCCGATCCGCCGATCCATAACACGCGTCGCTTCATGGCAGAGGATGCGCGCGTCTGCGGCGTGCCGCTGCGGCGCGGCGACGCGATCCTGGTCCTGCTCGCCGCGGCCGCCACTGCGGACGGCACACCGGCAAATGCCCCCGCGCCTGCCCCCGCGCCTGCCCCGGATAATCCGGCAGAACACCACTGGACCTTCGGCCATGGCGCGCATCGATGTCCCGGCGACGCGCTGGCCGCGACGTTGGCCGAAGCCACCGTCTCGGCGCTGCTCGCGCGCGGCATCGAGCCCGCCGCGCTGGCACGGGCGTATCGTTATCGGCCATCGCTGAACGCGCGTATCCCGCATTTCCTCTGATGCCGGTTTCCGCGCAAGACCCAGCAAGACCCAGCAAGACCCAGCAAGACCCAGCAAGACCCAGCAAGACCCAGCAAGACCCAGCAAGACCCAGCAAGACCCAACCAGGACCAAAAGAAGGACACCCCGATGATTGCCGTGATCTTTGAAGTCGAGTTCGCCCCCGGGCAGAAGGACGCCTATCTCGATATCGCCGCGCAGTTGCGCCCGACGCTCGAAGCGATCGACGGCTTTATCTCCGTCGAGCGTTTCCAGAGCCTGAGCACGCCCGGCAAGGTGCTGTCGCTGTCGTTCTTCCGCGACGAGGCGGCGGTGCAGGCCTGGCGCAATACGGTCGAGCACCGCCATGCCCAGGCCGCGGGCCGCGGCGGCGTGTTTGCCGACTACCGGCTGCGCGTGGCGCAGGTGCTGCGCGACTACGGCATGCATCGGCGCGAGCAGGCGCCCGGCGACAGCCGTGCCGTGCACGATGCGCACGCGGGCGAACAGTAAGGGGGCGCGGCATGGATGCTCACGCGCTCGGCGCGCAGGCGCTGTTCATCGGCCTGACCTTTCTGCTGGCGGGCTTCGTCAAGGGCGTGGTCGGACTTGGGCTGCCCACGGTCGCCGTCGGCCTGCTGGGGCTGGTGATGCCGCCGATGCAGGCCGCGGCGCTGCTGGTCGCACCATCGATGGTGACGAACGTGGTCCAGCTCGCCGCCGGTCCGCGCTTCGGCGCGCTCGTCATGCGGCTCTGGCCGATGCTGCTCGGCATCGTCGTCGGTACGCTGGTGGCCGGCGCGCTGGCGCCACCGTCGGCGATGCAGCAGGCCACCGCGGCACTCGGGATCGCGCTGATCGCCTATGCCGCGGTCGGGCTGTCGTCGTGGCACCTGAACGTGCCGGCGGCGCACGAGCGCTGGCTGGCGCCGCTGATCGGCCTGGCCACCGGGGCGGTGACCGCTGTGACCGGCGTGCTGGTGATTCCGGCGGTGCCGTATTTGCAGGGTCTGGGACTGGCGCGCGAAGAACTGGTGCAGGCGCTCGGCCTGTCGTTCACCGTGTCGACCGTGGCGCTGGCGATCAATCTGCTGATGCATGGCGTGCTCGCGCAGACGCCGGTACTGGGCGCCTCGCTGGCGACGCTGGTGCCGGCGCTGGCCGGCATGTGGCTGGGCCAGCGGCTGCGCAACCGGATCAGCGCGGCGCTGTTCCGGCGGCTGTTCTTCATCGGGCTGCTGTTGCTGGGAGCGGACCTGGCCTGGCGCGGCTGGCATTGAGCGCCCCGGGGGCGTGCGTATCGCATCGGCATGCCGCGCTCCCGGCTTGCCGCATAATGGCCTCGGTCCCGATCCGCGGACCGTCAAGCGTAAAGCGCAAGGCTGACCGATGCCGACCCCACACCGCCGCCGTACCGTCAATCCCTGGGCCAAGCTCGGCAAGACCGCTGCCCGCCAGATGCAACAGATGCAGCGCGCCGTCGCGCGCACGGTGACCAAGTCCGTCACGAAGACGGTGGCGCAGACGGTCGCGCATACCGTGGCGCAATCGGTCGGCCATGCGGCCCAGCAGGGCCGGGAAGCGCGGCGCGTGCTGTCCGGTGTCGCCTCGCCAGTGCCGGCCCCGACCAGCCGCGGCGGCGGTCGGTGGCAAGAGGGCGTCTGGGGCTTCGGTCCGTTGGCGCAGCGCCACTATCGCCTGTTCATCCCCTCGGGCGTCGGCGCATCGCGGCCCGCGCCCTTGCTGGTGCTGCTGCATGGTTGCGGACAGGATGCGGCGAGCTTCGCCGCATGCACGCGCGTGGCCGCGCTGGCGCGGGCGCGCCGCTGCGTGGTGCTGCTGCCCGAGCAGTCCTCGCGCGCCAATGCGCATCGATGCTGGAACTGGTTTCGCAGCGAGGCGCAGGCCGCGGCCGAGGCCGGCCTGCTGATGGGAATGATCGACCATGTCTGCCGCGCGCATCCGGTGCAGTCCGACCGCGTGCATCTGCTCGGGCTATCGGCAGGCGGCGCGATGGCGTTGATGCTGGCGCTGCGTTATCCCGACCGCTTCGTCGCCGTCGGATCGCACTCCGGCGCGGCACCGCATCTGGCGCGCAATGCCACGCAGGCCGGCCGCGTGATGCGCGGCTCGTTGAACGGACATACAGCGGCGCAGCTGCAGGCGCTGCGGCTGCAGTTGCAAGGCAGGATGCCGCCGCCGCTGCTGTTGATCCATGGCGATGCCGATCGTGTGGTCGCCTACGACAACGCCATCGCCAGCGCGACGCTGTGGCTGTCGCTGTCGACGCCCGGCGCGTTGCCGGCCGCGGCGGCGCAGCCATCGGTGCGCGTGCTGCGGCGGGGCGAACGCCGTCCGGTCGCGGTGCATGACTGGCGGCGCGATGGCGGGCTCTATGTCCGGCTGGTCCGCGTCGAAGGGCTGGGCCATGCGTGGAGCGGCGGCGCGGCCAGCCAGGCCTATGCCGATCCGGCCGGGCCGGATGCGTTGCGCATCGCGCTGGCGTTCTTTGCCGCCGTCGCGCCGGCGCCGGTACGCAGGCGCGCGGTCGCCTGAGCGTGGCTCAGTCCTGCCGCTGCGCGCCCGGCGCGACGATTTCCAGATCGGATTGCGGACAGGCGACGCAAGGCAGCAGATAGCCGTCTTCCTTTTCATCGGCGCTCAGGCCCGGCCATTCGATCCGATAGCGGATGGTGCCGGACACCAGCCGGGACAGGCAGGCGCGGCAGGTACCGTTACGGCATGAGCTGGGCAGGCGAATGCCGGCGCGCAAGGCGGCTTCCAGGATCGATTGCGCCGGATCGGCCGCGAACTCGAGCCCCGAGGGTGCGATACGCACCCGCAGCGGCGATGCGCCGTCCGGTTCGCCCATCGCCTCGCCCATCGTCTCGCCCATCGCCTCGCCCATCGCCTCGCTCATCGGCGTCCCTCGTTGTCCTGATCCACCCGCGGAAACTGCGCGCGGCCATGCGTGGCATCGCGCAGCGCCGCGCGCGCGGCCTCGACTTCGCTGGCAGGCAGCCTCAGGGCCAGCTTCACCGTCGCGCCATAGGCGCTGTCGGCCAAGCTGTGGCCAGTCTGCTCGAGCCAGCGCCGCACGCGCGCCTCGTCGGCATAGTCGACCTCGACCGCCAGGTTCGCGTAGGCGATACGCTCGACCCGTTCGGCGGTCTTCAACGCGGCGGCGATCGCATCGGTATAGGCCCGCACCAACCCGCCGGCGCCGAGCTTGATGCCGCCGTAGTAGCGCACCACCGCGGCCAGCACGCCATCGAGCTCGTGATGGCGCAGCACCTCGAGAATCGGCCGCCCTGCGGTGCCCGACGGCTCGCCGTCGTCCGACATGCCGGACTGCCCGCCGGCCAGCAGCGCCCAGCAGACATGCGTCGCCGTGGGATGCTCGGCGCGCAGCGACTGCACGACGCGCATCGCCTCGTCGCGATCGGCAACCGGCATGGCGACGGCGAGAAAGCGGCTCTTGCGGATATCGAGCTCGGCGTGGACGGGTGAGGAGAGGGTATAGGTGGGCAAGGCGGCTACAGCGGGGAATTGGCTACGGCGCACCCAGTGTATCGCAGTGTCGATTCGGCTCGGCGGGACCGTTGCTGGTAGGCTGTCAGCCTTGCCGTTCGACCGGCCGCCCGACCGACTGATGCCCATGCCGCCTGACCACGTCCATCCGAACCACCGCCGCATCGCCCCCGCCGCCGAACGCAATCGCGAGCCGATTCTTGAGGTGCTGCGCCGCGTATTGCCGGCGGCCGGCACGATCCTCGAGATCGCCAGCGGCACGGGCCAGCATGCCAGGCACTTCGCCGCCGCCAATCCGGCGTGGACCTGGCAGCCCAGCGATCCGGATCCATCGGCGCGGCGCTCGATTGCGGCGTGGAAGGTGGAGGCGGACTTGCCGAATTTGCGCGACCCGTTGGAACTGGACGTGTGCCAGGCGGACTGGGGCATCGATCATGCCGATGCCATCGTCTGCATCAACATGATCCATATCGCGCCGTGGCAGGCGGCGCAAGCGCTGTTCGCGGGCGCGGCGCGTCTGTTGCCCGCCGGCGGCGTGCTGTACCTGTACGGACCTTACCGTCGAGACGGCCAGCACACGTCGCCGAGCAACGCGATCTTCGACGAGCAGCTGCGCGCGAGCGATGCTTCCTGGGGCGTGCGAGATATCGAGGCCGTGATCGCACTGGGCGACCGGGCTGGGCTGCGCTTCGAGGAAGCGGTGCCGATGCCGGCCAACAACTTCAGCGTGGTGTTCAGGAAGACCTAGCCCGCGGCAAAAAGACGGCCGCGCGGCGAACGCCTCATCCCCGTACCAGCATCACCACCGCGGTCGCGATCAGGCACAGCGAGAACCATGCACGCAGATGGCGTTCGGGCATGCGGTGCGCGAGGGCCACGCCCCAGGAGATCGTCAGCATGCCGCCGAGCGACAGCGGGATGCCGCTGGCCCAGTCGACGTGGCGGGCCTGCGCATAGGTCGCCAGCGCGACCACCGCGCCGGGCGTGACCAGGGCCAGCGCCAGCCCTTGTGCCGCCGCCTGGCGAAAACCGAACAGGCCCACCAGCGCCGGCGCCGCGATCACGCCGCCGCCCACGCCGAAGAATCCCGACAACGCGCCGCCGACCACGCCGACCGCCGGAATCCAGCGCGACGACAGCCGGTTCTGCTGCACCGTGACGGCACGGCCCGGCAACAGCCGCCACAGGAAATAGACGGCCATGCCGATCATGAACAGCGCGAAGATCCGCCGCAGCAGTACCGCGTCCATCGCCGTCGCCAGCCGCGCGCCCACATAGGTGGCCAGTACCGCGGACAGGCCCAGCACCAGCGCGGTGCGCAGCGCGATATCGGCGCGGCGGCGGTACTGCCAGAAGCCGATCAGCACATTGGGCGCGATCATCACCAGCGCGGTGCCCTGCGCCAGTTGCTGGTCCATGCCATAGAGCAGGCCGAGCGCCGGGATCGCGAGCAGTCCGCCGCCGATGCCAGTCCCCCGACTGCGCCGAGCGCACCGCCAAGAAGGAAGGTCAACAGCGCGGGGAGCAGCGGAATATCGGGCATCGTCGGTCGAAGTTGGAATGGCGGGCGCCACCGCGGCGGCTGCGCGCAAAAGTATCGATCATAGAACATGGACGCACCGCCCACACGGTCGATGTCAGGGCATTCCCGCGGAATCGCGCGCTGCAAGCTAATCGTCAAGATCTTGAAAGCCGATTGAAATCCCGTTTCGCTCCAATGCCGCCGGAGATCGTGCCGGGCCCGTTCCGAAAACGGGCGCACGGTCGCGTCGCGCCGGCATTGCCGGCGCGCTTCGTGTCTGCGTTGCCTGAATCGAGCCTGTCATCGTGCATGTCCGTCGTCATCGCTGTACTCCCCTTCGCCTGCTGCTCGCGTCGCTCGCCGCCTCGCTGGTGCTTGGCGCGCCGGCCCGCTTCGCCGCCGCGGCGCAGCCACCTGCCGCCGTCGTCCCGCAGCCGGATGGCGAATGCCGCGCGCCCACCGCGGGCGCGACGCTGACGCTGTCCGAGGCGCGCTCGCTCGCGCTGCGCTGCAATCCGGACCTGATCGCGGCACGCCGCGCCGTGCAAGCCAGCGAGGCCGACATCCAGATCGCCGGACAGCGCCCGAACCCGGTACTGAGTCTCGGCGTGGAGAACATCAACCCGCATGCCGGCGTCGGCGCTGGCAGCTGGCGCAACAAGACCGTCGATTCGACGGTGCGCATCGACCAGGTGATCGAGACCGCCAACAAGGCCGGCCTGCGCGTCAAGACGGCCCAGGCGGCCAGCGTGGCGGCGGGCCGGCAGGTGCAGGCCGCCACCGTGCAGCAGATCGCCGCGCTGGAGCAGGCCTTCATCGATGCGGCGGTCAGCCAGCAGCGCGTCGACGTGCTGACGCAGACGCTGGCGCTGTACGAGCGCACCGAGCAGGCCAACCAGACCCGCTACCAGGCCGGCGACCTGGCGCGCGCCGACGTGACACGGCTCGAACTCGATGCCTTGCGCGCGCGCGCAGACTGGCGCGAGGCACGGGCCGATCACCAGCGCGACCTGGCAGAGCTGGCGCAGCGCATCGGCATCCCCGGCACGCTGCAGGACGTCGCGCTGTCGCCCCAATGGCCCGGCCTCGGCGAGCCGGTGCCGACGCTGGACGAACAGGCGCTGCAGGCGCGGCCCGATGTCGCCGTGGCGCAGGCGCGATTGGAGGCCGCCGCGGCCGCGCGCGAACTGGCGCGCGCCGGGCGCGTGCCCGACGTCACGGTCGGCGCGCAGGCCGAGCGCTATCCGGCCTCGGCCGCCAACCAGCAGGGCAGCGGCAACAGCTTCGGGGTGTTCGTCAGCATCCCGCTGTATCTGCGCCACAGCTATGGCGGCGAGGCCCGGCGCGCCGAGGTCGATTACTACGCGGCGCTGGACGAGCGCAACCGCGTGCTGCTGGCCGCCGGCAACGAGGTCGGCCGCTTGCGCACGGCGCTCGATGCCGCGCGCGAATCGCTGCGTCAGATCGACGAGACGGTGTTGCCGGCGGCAGAGCGCGTCGCCGCCGATGCCGAGTTCGCCTTCGGCAAGGGCGCGATCGGCGTGCTCGAACTGCTCGATGCACGCCGCGCGCTGCGGCAGACGCGCCTCGATGCCGCGCAGGCGCGGGGCGCCTATGCCAAGGCGCTGTCCGCCTATCTGGCCGCCACGCGCACCGGGGATGGCCCGCTTTCCGGGGCCGCGGCCGGTGCTGCCGATCTGCCGCTGCAAGACGTCGCTCCCTACCTTTCCGTCCACTAGCCGGATACGTTCCGGCTTCCTCGATCCCAGTCGCCATGACCCTCCGTTTCCTGTTGACGATCGTCCTGCTTGGCACACTGCTGGGCCTGAACGCATGCGGCCGGAAGGCCGAGCCGCAGTCCGAGTCGCCGCGTGTCGAAGGCGCGGTCGTCGTGTTTCCCGATACGGTGAAGACCTTGCCCGGCATTTCTGCACAGCCGGTGAGGCGCGGCGCGGAGCGCGTGCTGACGCTGCCCGGCCGGCTGGTCTGGAACGAGGACCGTACCGTGCGCGTGACCAGCCCGTTCGCCGGCCGCGTCGCCGAGATCCTGGTGCAGCCCGGCACCACCGTCGCCGCGGGCCAGCCGCTGGCGCTGCTCTCCTCGCCCGACTTCGGCGCGGCGCAGGCCGACGCGCGCAAGGCGGCCGCCGATGCCGCGCTGGCGTCCAAAGGCCTGGCGCGGCAACGCGAGTTGTATGACGCCGGCATCGTCGCGCAGAAGGACTTCGAGCAGGCCCAGGCCGAGGCCGCGCGCGCCAGTGCGGAATTGCAGCGCGCGCAGGCGGCATTGCGGCAGGTCGGCGGCGAGCTGGGCAAGCCGGGGGCGGTGGGTGTGGGCGCCCCGGATCGCTTCGCGCTGCGTGCGCCCATCGCCGGCCTGGTGGTCGAACGCAACCTGAATCCAGGCATGCAACTGCGGCCCGATCAGCCGCCGGCCGCGCCGCTGTTCCTGCTGACCGATCCGTCCGATCTGTGGGCGCAGCTCGACGCGGCCGAGGCCGATCTGGCACTGTTCCGCCCGGGCGGCAGCGTGACGCTGACCTCGACGGCCTACCCGGGCGAGTCCTTTCCGGCCAAGGTCGTCAAGATCGCCGACTACGTCGATCCGGCCGCGCGCAGCATCAAGGTGCGCCTGTCGGTGCCGAATCCGGAGCGCCGGCTCAAGGCCGAGATGTTCGTCACCGCGCGGATCGAGGCCGCCGGCTTCGAGGGCATCGCGGTGCCCGCCCGGGCGGTGTTCCTGGCCGACAACCATCACTATGTGTTCGTGCGCGTCGACGCGCATCGCTTCGAGCGCCGCGAGGTCAAGGTCGGCGCAAGCCTGCCGGGCGTGACCGAAGTGGTGTCCGGGCTCGAGGCCGGCATGCAGGTGGTGACCGAGGGCAATCTCTATCTGCAGGACATCCTGCGCGATGCCAGCGCGACGCAGGCCGCGCTGCGCCAGCAAGCTCGATGAGGCCGGCCGCGTCATGATCTCCCGCATCGTCCATTTCGCGCTGCACCAGAAGCTGTTCGTCTGGATGGGCCTGGCGCTGTTCGTCGCCGGCGGCCTGGCAGCCTTCAAGCACCTGCCGATCGAGGCGTTCCCCGATGTCTCGGACGTACAGGTCAACGTGATCACGCTGTACCCGGGCCGCGCGGCCGAGGAGGTCGAGCGCCAGGTCACGATCCCGATCGAGACCGCGCTGGCAGGCACGCCCAATTCGGTGCGGGTGTTCTCGCACACCCAATTCGGCTTGTCCTACCTGATGGTGACCTTCAACGACAAGGCCACCGATGTCACCGCCCGCCAGCAGGTGATCGAGCGCCTGCGCGGCGTCGACCTGCCCGACGGCGTGCAGCCCGACCTGGCGCCGCTGTCGACCGCGATCGGCGAGATCTACCGCTTCCGGCTGAAGGGCAAGGGCCACACGCCGCAGGAGCTGCGCACGCTGCAGGACTGGGTGGTCGAGAAGAACCTGCGCCAGGTACCCGGCGTGGCGGACCTGGTGACGATCGGCGGCACCATCAAGCAGTACGAGGTCAACCCGAATCTTGCGCGCATGCGCGACGCGCATGTCTCGCTGGCGCAGCTGTTCGAGGCGCTGCAGCGCGGCAACTCGAACGCCGGCGGCGGCGCGGTTGCGCAGGGCCGGCAGCAGTACCTGCTGCGCTCGCTGGGGAGTTTCCGCAGCTCGGCCGATATCGCCAACGTGGTGGTGTCCGAGGTCAACGGCACGCCGATCCTGGTCAAGGACATCGCCGAGGTGCGCGTCGGCGCAGCGCCGCGGCAAGGCCTGATGGCGCAGGACGACGAGGAGGACATCGTCTCGGGCATCGTGGTGATGCGCAAGGGCGAGAACCCCTCCGAGGTGCTGACGGCGCTGAAGACGAAGATCGCGCAGCTCAACGAGCAGATCCTGCCGCGCGGTGTCGAGATCGTGCCGTATTACGACCGCGCCGACCTGATCGACAAGACGCTGCACACCGTGTTCGGCAACCTGGTCGAGGGTGCGCTGCTGGTGATGGCGGTGCTGTATCTGTTCCTCGCCAACGTACGGGCCGCGGCCATCGTCGCGCTGGTGATTCCGCTGGCGCTCTTGTCGACCTTCATCGGCCTGACCTGGGTCGGCATTCCGGCCAACCTGCTGTCGCTGGGCGCGATGGACTTCGGCATCATCGTCGACGGCGCGGTGATCGTGGTCGAAAACATCTTCAAGCGCCTGGGCGAACTGAAGGAGCAGAAGATCCGCGACAGCCGCGCACGGCTGCAGGCGATCGCGCGCGCGACGACCGAGGTCGGCCGCCCGACGGTGTTCTCGATGGTGATCATCATCGCGGCGCACCTGCCGATCTTCACGCTGCAGCGGCACGAAGGAAAGATCTTCGCGCCGATGGCGTACACGGTGACGGGCGCGCTGGTCGGCTCGCTGATCGTGTCGCTGACGCTGGTGCCGCTGCTGTGCTATCTGCTGCTCAAGAAGGACATCGCCCATCACGACAACGCGGTGGTGCGTCTGTGCAAGCGCGCCTATGCGCCGATGCTGGCGTGGGCGCTGGACCACAAGCGCGCGGTGGTGGCGAGCGCGGTGGCGCTGCTGGTGGTCACTGCCGGCGTCGGCAAGCTGCTCGGCAGCGAATTCCTGCCCGAGCTCGACGAGGGCGCGATGTGGGTCAGCTTCGACCTGCCGGCCTCGGTGTCGACCGACGAGGCGCGCGAGCAGGCGGCCCGGCTGCGCCGGACGATCCGGCAGACCCCGGAGGTCAAGTCGACCATCTCCAAGGTCGGCCGTCCCGACGACGGCACCGACCCGAAGCTGATCAATACGGTCGAGATCCTGGTCGACCTGAAGCCGGAAGCGCAATGGCGGCGCGGCTTCGACAAGCGGCGCATCATCGGCGAGATCAACGCCAACCTGCGCAAGCTGCCCGGCATCGAGCCGAACTTCTCGCAGCCGGTGCGCGACAACATCCTCGAGAGCATCTCGCAGATCAAGGGCCAGATCGTCATCAAGGTGCAGAGCGACAGCCTCGAGCAGAACAAGCGCGTCGCCGACCAGATCCTCGCCAACGTGCAGACGGTGCCCGGCGTGATGCGGGCCTTCATCGACCGCGACGGCGAGCTGCCGCAGTATGTGCTCGACTTCGACCGGGCCCAGGCGGCGCGCTACGGCATCAACGTGGCCGACGTGCAGGACCTGATGGAGACCGCGCTGGCGGGCAAGGCCGCCACCGAGCTGTGGGAGGGCGAGCGGCACTTCAGCGTGGTGGTGCGGCTGGCGCCTGGCGAGCGTGAGCTGCCGAACCTGCCGAACATCCTGATGCAGACCGCCGAGGGCGCGCAGGTGCCGCTGTCGCAGCTGGTGCATTTCCATGCGGCCTCCGGCGCGATGAATATCAGCCGCGAGAACGGCCAGCGCACCACGTCGATCGGTGTCTTCATCCACGACCGGGACATGGGCAGCGTGGTCAAGGACATGCAGGCACTGGTCGCGAAGAACGTGCACGCCGACGACGTCAAGATCGGCTGGTCCGGCGAGTTCGAGAACCAGCAGCGCGCGATGGCGCGGCTGTCGATCGTCGTGCCGCTGTCGGTGCTGCTGATCTTCCTGCTGCTGTTCCAGGCCTTCAAGTCGTTCAAGAGCGCGACGCTGATCCTGTCGAACATTCCCTTCGCACTGGTGGGCGGCGTGTTCGCGCTGTTCCTGACCGGCATTCCGCTGTCGGTGTCGGCGGCGATCGGCTTTATCGCGCTGTTCGGCCAGGCGGTGCTCAATGGCGTGGTGATGGTGACCTACTTCAACCAGCTGCGCGAGCAGGGGCTGCCGCTGCGCCAGGCGGTGCTGGCCGGCTCGATGGACCGCTTGCGTACCGTGCTGATGACCGCGCTGCTGGCGATGCTCGGCCTGTTCCCGATGGCGGTCTCGCGGGCGATCGGATCGGAGACGCAGCGCCCGCTGGCCATCGTGATCATCGGCGGGCTGATCACCGCCACCGTGCTGACGCTGATCGTGCTGCCGACGCTGTACGAATGGATGGTCAGCCGCAGCTGGCCGGACGAGGCGGCGGAAGAGGATGAGGATACCGCGCGCACGAGCGCCGTGCGGCGCGGGGATGAGGCGGTGGTTTGAGGGGGTGCCGACAACCACCTCTCTCTCCCCGGCCCTCTCCCCCGTGAGGGGGAGAGGGAGAACACCCTAGGTTTTCTCCACTCTTGCGGGAGAGGTGCGGTGGAGCGGGAGCACCCACCGTTTTTCTTCGCCTCACGCATGCGGGAGAGGGGTCGGGGGAGAGGGAGAACACCCTCGGTTTTCTCCACTCTTGCCGATAGGAGCGGTGGAGGGAGAGCACCCACCGTTTTTCTTCCCCTCACGCATGCGGGAGAGGGGTCGGGGGAGAGGGAGAACACCCTCGGTTTTCTCCACTCTTGCCGATAGGAGCGGTGGAGGGAGAGCATCCACCGTTTTTCTCCCCTCTCCCGCATGCGGGAGAGGGGCGGGGGAGAGGGCAATGGCGCTCGCTATCCCTCGGCCCCCGCCACGTCCCGAACCACGCCCGCCCTCAGCATCTCCCCGATCTCGTCCTCCGCATATCCGCACTCCGCCAGCAACGCCCGCGTATCCTCCCCCAGCCGCGGCGACGGCCGCCGGTATTGCGCCGGCGTCTCCGACAGCTTGATCGGCAGCCCGATGCTCCTGACCGACCCCGCCTCGGGATGCTGCTGTTCGACCACCATCTCGCGCGCCAGCGTCTGCGGATGCGACAGCGCCTCGCCAACCGTATGCACCGGCCCGGCCGGCACGCCGGCCTCGTCGAACGCCGCCAGCCATTCGGCCGAAGGCCGGGTGCGCAGGATCTCCGCCATGGCAGGCAGCAGCGTGTCGCGATGCCGCATGCGGTCCGAGTTCAGCCGATAGCGCGGATCGGTCAGCCATTCGGGCCGGCCCAGCACCTGCGCAATCCGTTCCCAGTTCTTCTCGTTGGCGCCGCCGACGATGATGTGCCCGTCCTGCGTCGGAAAGGCTTGATACGGAGTCGCCAGCACATGCGCCGACCCGCTCGGCCCCGGCGATTCGCCGGTGGCGAAATGGATCGCCGCATGCCAGTACAGCTGCTGCAGTCCGGCCTCGATCAGCGAGGTCTCGACGATCTGGCCGCGCCCGGTCTTCTGCTTGTGCTGGTAGGCGGCCAGGATGCCGACCGCCGCCAGGATGCCGGCATTGATGTCGGCGATCGAGTTGCCGGTGCGCAGCGGCGGACCGCCTTCCTCGCCGGTGATGCTCATCAGGCCGGTATAGCCCTGCGCGATCAGGTCGAAGCCGCCCTTGTCGGCGGCCGGACCGGTGCGGCCATAGCCGGAGATCGCGCAATAGATCAGGCCGGGATTGATCTCCGACAGCACGTCGTAGCCCAGGCCCAGCTTTTCCAGCGTGCCCTTGCGGAAGTTCTCGATCAGCACGTCGGCGTCGCGCACCATGCGCAGCAGCACCTGCCTGCCTTCGGGCGTCTTCAGATCCAGTGCGATCGCCCGCTTGTTGCGGTTCAGCATCAGGAAGGGCGCCGACACGCCGTTGATGCGCGGATCGCGATAGCCGCGCGCATCGTCGCCGCCGTCGGTCTTCTCGATCTTGATCACGTCGGCGCCGAGGTCGGCCAGCATCATGCCGCAGGTCGGGCCGGCCATGATCTGCGCCAGCTCGAGTACGCGCATGCCGGCGAGGGCGCCGGCCTGCGGAGAACGTTCGGATTGCATGGGGGAAGCCATCGCTGTCCTTCGAGGTGGATGCCGCTCAGCGGCCGTGAAACTCTGGCGTCTGCTTGGCGAGGAAGGCGCGATAGCCGGTGCGGAAGTCCTCGGTGTCGAAGCAGTCGAAGGCCTCGTCGCGCTCGCGCTCGCCCAGCGGCGTGCCGGCCGCCAGCTGGCGCGCGAACTTCTTGTGCCAGCGGGCGACCAGCGGCGCGCCGGTGGCGATGCGCTGCGCGGTCGCGGCCGCTTCGGCGGCGACCTGGTCGTCGGGCACCACGCGCGACACCAGGCCCATGCGATTCGCCTCGTCGGCGCCGACGATCCTGCCTTCGAACAGCAGCTCCAGCGTGCGCGACTCGCCGATCAGACGGATCAGCGGGGCCATTTCCGCATGCGCCATGACCAGCCCGAGATTCTTGATCGGCGCGCCGAAGCGGCTGCCCTGGCCGCAGATGCGGATGTCCGCCATCGCGGCGATCTCCAGCCCGCCGCCGACGCAGATGCCATGGATCTGCGCGACCACCGGGTGGCGGCAGTCCTGCAGCGCCTGCGCGGTGGCGTGCATCACCTTGCCGTAGGCGGTGGCCTGCGCCTTGTTCGAGCGCGCCTGCGCGAACTCGCCGATGTCGTTGCCGGGCGAGAAGGCCCGCTCGCCGGCGCCGCGCACGATCACGCAGCGCACGCTGTCGTCGGCGGAGAGCGCGCGGAACGCGTCGCCCAGTTGCTGCCACATCGACAGCGTCATCGCGTTGAGCTTGGCGGGGCGATTCAGCACCACGGTGGCGATGGCGCCGTCGCGGATCGTCAGCACGGGGCTGTCGTCGGTGGCGTCGGGTCGGGAATCGGATCCGGAGTCCGGGCCGAAATCGGGAGAAGCGGAGGCGGGCATCACGGTCATCGAAGGCGCTCCTGGCGGGTTGGCGAAACGGTGTCTTGCCGTATCGTTGATTTGGTATACCATATCCCAAATCAACGCCCACCACAAAGGATGCATCGCCCATGGTTTACCCGGAAGACGCGCCGGCGCTGGCGCCGGACCTGCCGCAGGCACGCGCCGGCGGCGAACGCGGCCGCCGCACCGGTCCTGCGACGGCCGTGGCCGCGCTGTCCGCAGAGGGCGACGACCCGCTGGCGATCGCCCATCCGACGCTGGCCGCGGTAGTTGCCGAGCGGCTGCGGCAATTGATCATCGACGGCACGCTGGTGCCCGGCGTCTGGCTCAACGAGCGCGATCTGTGCGAGCGGCTGCGCGTCTCGCGCACGCCGCTGCGCGAGGCCTACCGCATCCTCGCCGCCGACGGCCTCGTGATGCTGCTGCCCAAGCGCGGCGCGCAGGTGATTGCGATGTCCGAGCGAGACGTTGCCGACGTGTTCGACGTGCTGGCCGTGCTGGAAGGCCTGACGGGACGGCTCGCCGCGGAGAAGGCCAGCGACGAGGAGCTGGCGCAGATCGCCCGGCTGCACCGCGCGATGCTGGACGCCTATGCCGCGCGCGACCTGCACGCCTACTACGAGGCCAGCATGGGCACCCATCTGGCGATCAGCGCCGCTGCCCATAACCCGACGCTGGCCGACACCCATCGCCGGCTCAATCTGCGGGTGCAGAACCTGCGCTTCCGTTCGAACCGGAACCGGGACGAATGGACCCACGGCGTCGAAGACCACCAACGCTTCGTCACCGCCTTGCTGGCGCGCGATGGCGCCGCGGTGGAGACGCTGATGCGCGAGCACGCGCTGCAGAAGAAGGCGCTGGCGATGCGCGAGGCCCGCACACGCGAGGCCGCGGGGTCCCGATAGTCGCAATCAGTTATTTCGGCTGTAACGCGGCATTACGCGGCAAGTACGGGCGCACGGGAGGCCGCTTGGCGGAAAGGCCGTTGCAACGGCCGCTATCCCCGCGCCGACAAGGGCATGGCTCTTCGCCGCGGGTGTTCCCGCGTCGCTTTCAATGGCGTCGAGCTTGTGAGACGGCCTTACAACTGCATCCGTCCGAGTCGGCGACGCATCGCTACAGTCGAGCCATGTTCAACGCGCCGCCGAGCCGGCAGCGCATCAGGAGAAAAACATGACTCGCCAATGGCTGATCGCACTCGGAACCCTGGCCGCCGGCGCCCTGTTCGGGCTGGTGTCGCCCGCCCAGGCGCATTCGGACCGCCACGATCATCGGCATGGCTACCATCGGCACGAGCACTATCGTCCGGCCCCGCCGCATGTGCGACACCGCCACGATCGCTATCACTATCATCGCTACCATGCCCGCCCGCACCATGGCCACGGCCATTACGTGTCGCGCCCGGGACACCGCTACGTGCCCGAGCGCTGGGTCAGGGACTCGCACGGGCATGCCGTGCGGCGTCCGGGATACTGGACGCGCTGAGCAATGGGACCGCGGTCCTGCGACCGCTGCCAACGCCATGCCGGCCGGTTTGGCCGGCATGGCGTTGACGGAAATCCCTCATTGCACCAAGCCTCTCGCCACGGCATCCTCGGACGCTCTACGACGACCCATGAGGCTTGATATGTCCGATCAACATCCTTCCGACAAGCAACCGCAACCGGATCCGGCGGAGAAGAATGCCTTCTTTCCCTCAAGCTACTCGCTGAGTCAGTTCACATCGCCAAAATCCGATTTGAGCGGAGCCGATTATCCGGACCCGTACAAGGGCGGGAAAAAGATTTTGATGATCGGAGCTGACGAGCGCTATCTTCTGACCGACAACGGCACCTTCTTCTCGACCGGCAACCACCCCGTGGAGACGCTGCTGCCGATGTATCACCTCGACAAGGCTGGCTTTGCCTTCGACGTGGCGACCGTATCTGGCAATCCCGTCAAGTTCGAATACTGGGCGATGCCTTCCGAAGACGAGGAGGTGAAGGGCTTCTTCGATAAATATCATTCGCAATTCAAGCAGCCGTTGACCTTGTCGAAGGCCATCGCGAAAGGTCTCGACGACTATGCCGCGATCTTCATCCCCGGCGGCCATGGCGCGCTGATCGGCATTCCCGAGAGCCAGGATGTCGGCACGGTGCTGGAGTGGGCGGCGGCGAACGACAAGTTCGTCATCTCCCTGTGCCACGGCCCTGCGGCCTTTCTCGCGGTCGGCGACAGCGATATCTATCGCGGGTACAAGATTTGCGCCTTCCCCGATACGCTCGACGCCCAGACCCCCGATATCGGTTATATGCCGGGCCATCTGACCTGGAAATTCGGCGAAAAGCTCAAAGCTCTCGGGTTCGACATCATCAACGACGACATCTCGGGCGCAGTGCACCGGGACCGCAAGCTGATCACCGGAGACAGCCCGCTGGCCGGTAACGCCCTCGGCAAGCTCGCGGCCGAGACCATGCTCCGGGAAGTCACGGCCTGATGACGACTGCAGTCGCAGTGGAGGCCGCATTCCAAACCGCCCTCGCCATCGAGGGCGCCAGGACCCTCGCCACGATCGAGAACGAGGTTCGCGCGTTCAGTGCCCCCCTTGGGTACGACCGCTTCGTACTGTTCTCTGCGACGGCCGCGCGGGACGATGCGGTCCAGAGCATCTATTGGATCGAAGGCGATTGGTTCGGTACGGGCGAACAGGTCGATGCGGAGACTTATATCCGGCGCTGTCCGGTGACACGCCACATTCTGGAAACCCACGAGCCATTCTTCTGGACCAAGACGACAGGAAAGGAAGGCGAGCGCTACCGGATCGTGCGCATTCCGCAGGGTCCCGGAATTCACGGGCTGCAGGTTCCCGTGTTCGGTCCGTTTGGACTGGAAGGCGCACTGAGCCTGGGCGGGGAGCGCATCGATGCTTCTCCACAGGCCCGGCTGGCGCTGAAACTCATTGCCGAAGCGGCGTTTCTTGCAGCACGCAAGCTGCTGGAGTTGCCCCCGGGAAATGAGATCGGAGCACTTTCCGGCCGGGAGCGCGAGATACTCGCCTGGACGGCCGCTGGCAGGCGACAGACCGACATCGCCGCGACCCTCGGACTCTCCGAGCGCACAGTAGAAAACCATCTACGTCGCATACGCAAGCGCCTGGGTGTCGCAACGACAGCGCAAGCGATTCGGGTGGCGATCCGAAACGGCGAGATTGCCGCGTGATGGCATCCATCGGGAAAACGACAGTGCCGTGCGACCGGGCCTACGGCAGATCCAGGGCCCGCTTGCGCCGCTCGCCCGCGTTTGTCCGGCACTGGATTGTCCGGCACTGGAGCATGAACACGTGGCGACCCCCCGGGGCCATCCTGCATGGGAAGCCGGCAACGAGGGTGTCCTGAAATAAAAAAACCCTCGCCTCAATGAGGCGAGGGTTTGCACGCCGGCGCGGGAGTCGCGCCGGCGCAGCTGCCGACGCAGGCCGATTACAGCGCCGCGTCCTTCAGCTTCTTCAGCGCGCGGACCTTGACCTTGACCGACGCCGGCTTGGCAGCGAACCACTGCTCCTGGCCGGTGAACGGGTTCTTGCCGAAACGCTTCTTGGTGGCGGGCACTTGCACGGCGGTGACCTTGAGCAGGCCGGGCAGCGTGAATTCGCCCGCGCCCTTCTTGTTCAGCGCGCCGATCATGGTGCTTTCCAGCTGGGCCAGCACGGTCTTGACCGTCTTCGGATCGAGCTCGGTCTGGGCGACCAGGTGCGACACCAGGCTGGACTTGTTGAAGGTGTCCTTCAGCGGCTTGGGCGTCGGCGCTGCCGGCGCTGCCTTCTTGGCGGCCTTCACCGGAGCGGCGGCCTTCTTGGCGGGCGCCTTGGTGGCGGTCTTGGTTGCTGCAGTCTTCGCGGTCGGTTTAGCTTTGGTGGCCATATCGATGTCGTGAACAGGTTCAATGTTGGAGCGCAGGACCGTCGGATGCCGCCGGGCAGCGCCGCGCACAGAAT
>JAPSLP010000068.1 GCA_031180665.1 Cupriavidus sp.
ATCGGCGAGGCGATCACCTCGGCCGGATCGCCATCGGCCATCAGGCTGCCGTTGTGCAGCACCACGATGCGATCGGCCAGCGAGCGCACCACGTCCATCTTGTGTTCGACCAGCAGCACGGTGTGCGAGCGGTCCTGCTTGATCTCGCGGATCAGGTCCAGGATCACCGGCACCTCGTCGACGCTCATGCCGGCGGTCGGCTCGTCGAACATGAAGACACGGGGGCGCAGCGCCAGCAGGATCGCGACCTCGAGCTTGCGCTGGTCGCCGTGCGGCAGCGCGGCCACCGTCAGGTCGCGCTTGGCCGCCAGCGCGACCCGTTCCAGGCAGCGTTCGGCCTCGGCATTGACGCCGCGGTGGCGGCTCCAGACGGTCAGCAGATCGAGCCCGATGCGCGCGCGCGCCTGCACCGCCAGCCGCACGTTCTCCAGCACCGACAGATTGGGAAACAGGCTCGTCAGCTGGAAGGCCCGGCCGATGCCGCGGCGCGCCTTGCCCGACGCACTCAGGCCGGTGATATCGCGGCCGTACAGCGCGATGCGGCCGCTGCTCGGCGCAAGCTGCCCCGAGATCAGATTGAAGTAGGTGGTCTTGCCGGCGCCGTTCGGGCCGACGATGCAGGTCAGCTCGCCGGCGCGGAAGGCGCACGACACCGCGTTGACCGCCACATGGCCGCCAAAGCGGATCGTCAGGTCGCGGGTTTCCAGCGCCGGCTGTCCGCTCGACGTGGCGGCGCCCGCGGGTCCGCGGTCCGCATCGCCATCGGGCAGCGGCGCGGCGCCGTCGACGGCCGCGGTGCGCGCGGCGGTGCGGGCGACGCCGAGGGTGGCAGGGCTGGCTTGCACCGGGCGCTCCACCGTCATTGCCGCTTGTTGCGGATCGGCACCTGCATCTCCTCGGGCTTGATCTCGCGGACCAGCTCGGGAACGCCCCAGGCGAAGGCGGGGTCGACCTTGATCTTGAAGTGGTACATCGACTGCATCGCCTGGTGATCTTCCTTGCGGAAGGTCATCCGGCCCTTGGGCGTGTCGAACGACATGCCCTCCATCGCCGCGATCAGCTTCTCGGTACCGGTCGCGCCGCCGGTCTTCTTCAGCGCCTCGACCAGCGCGATGCCCGAGGCCATGCCGCCGGCGGTGAAGAAATCGGGCGGGGTCTTGTACTTGTTGTAGTGGTTGGCCACCAGCCACTGGTTGGCGGGATTCTTCGGGATGCCGAAGTAGTAGTAGGTCGCGCCTTCCATGCCGGGGAAGTTCTTGTAGCTCGCCATCGCCGGCAGGATGTTGCCGCCGGTGGCGATCTCGATGCCGTAGCGCTTCGGATCGAGATCGGCGATCTTGAACGGGTTGCCGGCGCCGGCCCAGATGATGAAGATCACCTTGCGGCCGGGCTTGCCCTTCAGCGCATCGAACAACCGCTGCGCGCCCGCGGTGAAATCGGTGGTGTTGGTCGGCAGGTATTCCTCGTGCACGACCTTGGCCTGCTTCAGCGCGTCCTTGAAGGCCTTGACGCCGTCGCGGCCGAACGCGTAGTCCTGTGCCAGCGTGGCGATCTGCACGCCGGGCTTGTCGAGCGCGACCGCGTTGGCGATCGCGTCCTGCGATGAGTTGCGGCCGGTGCGGAAGATGTAGCGGTTCCACTTGTCACCGGTGATCGAATCGGCCACGGCCGGCTCGACCAGCAGCACCTTGCGGTATTCCTCGGCAACGGGGAGCATCGCCAGCGCGGTGCCGGACGAGGTCGGTCCCACCGCGATATCCGCGCCGTCGTCGCTGTAGGCGGCGGCCAATTGCGCCTTGGCGACATCGGGCTTGCCCTGCGTGTCCTTCTCGATCACCACCAGCTTGCGGCCGTTGACCGTCATGGTGCCGCCGGTCGCGTATTCGAGCCCCATCATCAGCCCGATCTGGGTCTGCTTGGCATAGGCCTCGAGCGCGCCGGTCTTGTCGTAGACGTGGGCGATGCGGATGTCCTTGGCGGCGGCCGTGCCGGTGGCGGCCAGCAGCGCGGCGCTCAGGGCCACGGCGAGCGCGGCGGCACGGCGGGTGATGCGGTGGTCGGTGCGGTGGGGTTCCATCGTTCGTCTCCTCGGTCCTTTGTTGTTTTGTCCTGGCCTGGCTGGTACCGCCGGTGTCGCGCAGGTGTCGCGCTTATATCGTGCTCATCCCGCCCTCATCGCGGCGCCAGTCCATGCGTGATCAGATCGAAGGCGGTGTCCACCACCTTCTCCATCGACGCCGGCCGCTTCCAGCGCGCATAGCGCATGCCCAGGAAATTGCTGATGCCGATCAGGCACCAGGCGCGCACCTCGGCATCGCCCGGGACGATCTCGCCCAGCTCCTGCGCGCGGGTCAGCCGGCGGCTGTAGAGCTCGGCGAACACCTGGAAGTACTGGCTGTAGATGGTCTCGTCGACCGAATACGAGTCGAGCACGATCCGGTACAGGTTCTTGTGGCGCGAGACGAAGGACAGGAAGGCCTTCAAGCCCAGGCGCTCGGCCTCTATCTGCGTGGTGGCCGGCGCGACATGCTTGCGCAGATGCGCGCGCACCAGTTCCAGCATGTGCTGGACCAGCGCGCGGAACACGTCTTCCTTGTCCTTGAAGTACAGGTAGAAGGTGCCCATCGCCACCTGCGCCTCCTGCGTGATCTCGGAGATCGACGCGGCGTAGTAGCCCTTCTCGCCGAATACTTTCTCGGCGGCCCGCAGCAGCGCCTCGCGCGTCTTCTGGCCGCGCGCGGTTTTCGGAATCACACAGGCTTCGGTCGGTGGCATCGGCGCCTTCGTTCAAGCGGGAATACGGTTGGGAAGCCGCGGCAGGCGGCACCCGCGCAGCGTCGGCGGGACGCGCTTCCGGAATCGCACATCGGTCCGGCAAACCTGATATGTGATTCACGTTTCATGGTATAAAGCAGCGAATCGGAATGTCAATAGATGGCTGTCCCAAGGGGCCCCGGCCGGCACGGCGGCGGCACGCGGCCTTGCCGCCCCGGGGGCCCGCCACGCCGCCACGGAGACACCGCTTGGACGCCGCCGATCGCACCGCCCTCCCAGGTCCAGCCGCGCCGCCTGTCGCGGCGCCGTCTCTCGGCGCGCCACCTCCTGCAGTGCCACCCCAAGCGCCTCCCGCCGCCCTCGTTTTCACGCAAACCCCCGCCAGCACTGACCTGCCCGGCTGGCGCGAGGCCGGCACCGGCAGGCCCTTGCTGCTGCTGCACGGCTGGTCGGTGCCCGGTCAGGCCTTCGCCGGCCAGGCGGCGCTGGCGCAGCGCGGCTATCGCGTGATCGCGCCCGACCATGCGGGTCACGGGCTGTCGGTGCGGTGGCGGCCCGCGGCCGGCAGCACGATCGCCGGGGTCGCCGACGGCGTGGCCCGGCTGATCGACGCGCTGGATCTGCGCGAGGCCATCGTGGTGGGCTGGTCGATGGGGGCAATGGTGGGCTGGGAACTGGCGCGCGGCCGTCCCGGACAGTGGCTGGGTCCGCGCGTGGCGGCGATCGGCGCGATCGACATGACGCCCCGCCTGCTGACCGCGCCCGACTGGCCGCATGGCCTGCACGGCAGCTACACCGCGACGCAGGCCGGGCAGATGGCGGCGCAGGTCCGGCGCCACTGGCACGGCATGGTGCCGCTGGTCGGGGCGGGCCTGTGGGCGGAAGGTGCCGAACCGCCGGCGCATGAGGCGGCACGGGTGCGCGAATGGATGACCGGCTGCGACGCCGGCGTGCTCGCCGAGCTGTGGCTGGACATGGCGCGGCAGGACTACCGGCCGGTGCTGCGCGAGGCCGCGTTGCCGCTGTTCTGCGTGTATGGGGAGCGAAGCCGGCTCTACCGGCCGCCGCTGGCGGCGGCCACGGCCGCGCTGCAACCGGCGCTGCGGGTGGCGACGATTCCCGCAGCGGGCCACAGTCCGCATCTGGAGCGGCCGGCCCTCTTCAACACCGCGTTATTGCAAATGATCGAGGACGATCCGGCTCAGATCAGCGCCCGATAGCTCCACAGCCCCAACAGCGTCAGCAGCAGCGAACCGCCAAGGTGCAGCAGTACGTGCAGCGCCGCGGCGCCGTAGTCGCCGGCCAGCAGATTGGCGGTCAGCTCGCTCGAGAAGGTCGAGAAGGTGGTCAGCCCGCCGAGAAAGCCGGTGATCACCAGCAGGCGCCAGGCCGGCGGCAGCGAGGCATGGCTGTCAAAGAAGCCCACTGCCACGCCGATCAGAAAACCGCCCAGCAGATTGGCGGCCAGCGTGCCATAGGGCAGCGCCGGGTTGGCGGCATTCCACAGCAGCGAGAACAGCCAGCGCAGCCAGGCGCCGATCGCCGCGCCGACGCCGACCGCGACGAAGCCAAGCGGACTCAAGCCGTGGCTCCGGGCGGACCCTGACCCTCATCGGCATCGCCGCTGGCATTGAGCGAGCGCACGCCCCAGCGCGCCAGCGCCGCTTCGTCGGTGACGCGGGCATCGACCCAGCGCGCGCCCTCGGGCGTCGATTCCTTCTTCCAGAACGGCGCCTCCGACTTCAGGTAATCCATGATGAATTCGCAGGCGGCGAAGGCATTGCCGCGATGGGCCGAGGCCACGGCGACCAGCACGATCTGGTCCTGCGGCTGCAACGGCCCGACGCGGTGGACGATGGTCACGCCGTCGAGCGCCCAGCGCTCGCGCGCCACCGCCTCGATCCGCGCCAGCGCCTTCTCGGTCATGCCCGGATAGTGCTCGAGCTCCATCGCCTGCACCGGGCTGCCGTCGTTGACGTCCCGGACCGTGCCGATAAAGCTGGCGACCGCGCCGACGCCGGGTCGTCCCGCGCGCAGCGCCGCCACTTCGGCGCCGAGGTCGAAATCCTCGCGCTGTACCCTGACGCTCATCTCAGCCTCCGGTCACCGGGGGGAAGAAGGCCACTTCGCTGCCCTCGGCCACCGCGGTATCGGCGCGTGCAACCGCATGGTTCACCGCCATGCGCAGCGCCCGGCCCTCGGCCAGCGCCTCCTGCCAGACGCCGCCGCGCTCGCGCAGCCACTGCCGCACCTGTCCCACGGTGGCGACCGTGTCCGGCAGCTCGACGCGCTCCTGGGCCACGCCCAGTTGCTCGCGTACGCTGGCGAAGAACCGCAATTCAATCTGCATCGCTACCCTCTTCTGTCTGCTGCCTGGGGTGCCTGACGGCTAGGCCACCAGATTGGCGAACGGCAGGAACGACACGATGTCGCCGCGCCGGATCGGCTGGTTGGGGGGATTGTCGACCAGGCCGTCGCCCCAGACCGTCGAGGTCAGCACGCCCGAGCTCTGGTTGGGGAACAGGTCCAGCCCGCCGCCCTCATTGATCTTCACCCGCAGGAATTCGTTGCGGCGATCGAACTTGGTCAGGTCGAAGTCGGCCCGCATCGGCATGCGCCGCGGCGCGACGTCGGTCACGCCCTGCATACGCAGCAGGAAGGGTCGCACGAACAGCAGGAAGGTGACGAAGCTCGACACCGGATTGCCCGGCAGGCCGAGGAAGGCCGCGCTGTCGGCGATGCTTTGCGTGCCGCCGGCACCGCCGCGCGCCACATGCCCGAACGCCAGCGGCTTGCCCGGCTTGATCGCAATCTGCCACAGGTCCAAGCGCCCTTCGGCCTGCACCGCGGGCTTGATATGGTCTTCCTCGCCGACCGACACGCCGCCGGAGGTCAGGATCAGGTCGTGGCCCTGCGCCGCGCGCCGCAGCGTGTCGCGGGTGGCGTCCAGCGTGTCGGGCACGATGCCGAAATCGGTGACCTCGCAGCCGAGGTTTTCCAGCAGGCCGCGCAGCGTGAAGCGGTTCGAGTTGTAGATCGCGCCCGGCTTCAGCGGCTCGCCCGGCATCGCCAGTTCGTCGCCGGTGAAGAACACCGCCACGCGCGGGCGCCGCACCACGTCCACCTGCGCCTGGCCGACCGAGGCGGCAAGCCCCAGCGCCTGCGGCGTCAGCCGCGAGCCGGTGGGCAGGATCACGGCGCCGGCCATGATGTCCTCGCCGGCGCGGCGGATCCACTCGCCGGGCCCGGGGGCATGATTGACCACGACGAAGTCGCCGTCGGCCTGGCATTGCTCCTGCATCACCACGGCATCGGCACCGGCCGGAATCAGCCCTCCGGTGAAGATGCGCGCCGCCGTGCCGGGTTCGAGCGGCACGCCAACGTGGCCGGCCGGAATGCGCTGGGTGACCCGCAGCCGCGCGCCGGGCATCGGCACGTCGGCGCAGCGCAGTGCATAGCCGTCCATCGACGTGTTGTCGGCGGGCGGGACATCGAGCGTGCTGGCGACCGGCTGGGCCAGCACGCGGCCATTGGCCTGCAGCGTATCGATGCGTTCGCTTTCGGCGATCGGCTGGGCGCCGGCCAGCAGCGCGTCGAGCGCCTGCGCCAGGGTCAGCATCGGGGGACGGTTTTCCATGCGAGGTGCGTTGTCGTCGCGGCCCGCGCAGGCGGGAACGCAGTGTCCGGACAGGCCCCGCCTGCGCGAGGCGGCGCTTGCGGCCGCGGCGGTCATGCCGGCGGCGGCAAGCGGCAGGTTCGATTGTACGAGCCGATTGTAATGACTCGGCGGCCGCCGCGCAGGCAGGCGCGGCGGCGGCTCGCCCGATTACAGCCCGGTATGCCGGGCGATGTACGCCTTGACCTGCGCTGCGTCGGCCGGCATCACTTCGAAACGCTGCGGCAGCGCCTCGATGCCCTCGAAGGCGGCCGGACGCTCCGGCTCGTGGCCCAGCGCCTCGCGGATCGTGTCGGCGAACTTGGCCGGCAGCGCGGTTTCCAGCACCACCATCGGCGTGCCCGCCGCCAGGTGCTCGCGCGCGACCTTGACGCCGTCGGCGGTATGGGTATCGATGGTGATGCCATAGCGCGTCGACAGATCGCGGATGGTGGCCACCCGGTCGTCGTGCGTGCTGCGGCCCGAGACGAAACCGAACTGGCGGATGCGCTCGTAATCCGGCGTGCCGGACAGGTCGAAGCCGCCCTTGGTATCGACATCGCGGAACAGCTGGGCCAGCTTGCCGGCATCCTGGCCCAACAGGTCGAAGATGAAGCGCTCGAAGTTCGAGGCCTTCGAGATGTCCATGCTCGGGCTGGACGTGTGGTACGTCTCGGCCGACTTGCGCACGCGATAGACGCCGGTGCGGAAGAACTCGTCGAGCACGTCGTTCTCGTTGGTCGCCACCACCAGCTTGTCGATCGGCAACCCCATCATGCGGGCGATATGGCCGGCGCAGACATTGCCGAAGTTGCCCGACGGCACGCAGAACGAGACCTTCTGTCCGGGACCCGCATTGGCCCCATCCGTGGCCAGCAGCCAGCCCTTGAAGTAGTACACCACCTGCGCGACCACGCGCGCCCAGTTGATCGAGTTGACGGTGCCGATCTTCTGGCGCGACTTGAATTCCAGGTCGTTGGAAACCGCCTTGACGATGTCCTGGCAGTCGTCGAACACGCCCTGCACCGCCAGGTTGAAGATGTTCGGGTCCTGCAGGCTGAACATCTGCGCGGTCTGGAACGCGCTCATCTTCTTGTGCGGGCTCAGCATGAAGACGCGGATGCCGCGCTTGCCGCGCATCGCGTACTCCGCCGCGCTGCCGGTGTCGCCGGAGGTCGCGCCCAGGATATTGAGCTCCTGCCCGGCGCGCGCCAGCGCGTACTCGAACAGGTTGCCCAGCAGCTGCATCGCCATGTCCTTGAAGGCCAGCGTCGGGCCGTTGGACAGGCCGAGCAGATACAGCGGCGCGCCCGCCTCGTCGCCGAGCTTGCGCAGCGGCGTGATGTCGGCGGTGTTGTCGCCGGCGCGCGCGTTGCAATAGACCTCGGCGGTATAGGTCTTGCGCGTCAGCGCGCGCAGGTCCTCGGCCGGAATGTCGTCGCAGAACTTGGCGAGAATTTCGTAGGCGAGGTCCGCGTACGACAGCTTGCGCCACGACTCGAGCTCGTCGGCGCCCACCTGCGGATATTGCTGCGGCAGGTACAGGCCGCCGTCCGGCGCCAGGCCGCCCAGCAGGATCTCGGAGAAGGTTTGCGGCACGTCATGGCCGCGGGTCGACTTGTAGTTCATCGTGATGGTGGCCGCCGGGCCGCGCCGCTGCCCCGGATCGGGCGTCGGCGCGGCCATCGGCTCGGCTTCAGTTCAGTTCTTCCATGCGCAGGCGGGTGACGCCCGAGAGCACCGTCGGCAGCGCCTCGATCTTGGCGATGGCGGCATTGACCTGCTTCTCGCGCGCCAGGTGCGACAGCATGATGATATCGGTCTGCGGCTCGCCCTCGCGCGACTCCTTCTGCAGCATCGCGTCGATCGAGATGCCCGAATCGGCCAGGATGCGGGTGATATCGGCCAGCACGCCGGTCTGGTCCGACACCCGCATGCGCAGATAGTAGCTGCTGGTGACTTCCTCGATCGGCAGCACCGGCACGCTGGAGAGCTCGTCTGGCTGGAACGCCAGATGCGGCACGCGGTGCTCCGGATCGGCGGTATGCAGGCGGGTCACGTCGACCAGGTCGGCGATCACCGCCGACGCGGTAGGCTCGGCGCCGGCGCCCTTGCCGTAGTACAGCGTGGCGCCCACCGCGTCGCCCTGCACCAGCACCGCGTTCATCGCGCCCTCGACGTTGGCGATCAGGCGCGAGGCCGGCACCAGCGTCGGATGCACGCGCAGCTCGATGCCGTCCTCGCGGCGGCGGGTCAGGCCCAACAGCTTGATGCGGTAGCCCAGCTCTTCCGCGTACTGGATGTCGATCGCGGACAGGCGCGTGATGCCCTCGACGTGGGTCTTGTCGAACTGCACCGGCATGCCGAAGGCGATCGCGCTCATCAGCGTGATCTTGTGCGCGGCGTCGATGCCCTCGATGTCGAAGGTCGGGTCGGCCTCGGCGTAACCGAGCTGCTGGGCTTGCTTGAGCACGGTGTCGAAGTCCAGCCCCTTGTCGCGCATCTCGGACAGGATGAAGTTGGTGGTGCCGTTGATGATGCCGGCGATCCACTGGATGCGGTTGGCGCTCAGGCCTTCGCGCAGCGCCTTGATGATGGGGATGCCGCCGGCCACGGCGGCCTCGAACGCGACCATCACGCCCTTGCTGCGCGCCGCCTCGAATATCTCGTTGCCGTGCACCGCCAGCAGCGCCTTGTTGGCGGTCACCACATGCTTGCCGTTGGCGATCGCCTGCAGCACCAGCTCGCGCGCGATGCCGTAGCCGCCGATCAGTTCGACCACGATGTCGATGTCGGGATGGCTCACCACCTCGCGCGCATCGGCCACCACCTCGACTTGCCCACCGGTCAGCTCGCGCGCGCGCTCGGTGTTCAGGTCGGCCACCATCGTAATCTCGATGCCGCGGCCCGCGCGGCGGCGGATCTCCTCCTGGTTGCGCTTGAGCACGTCGAACGTGCCGCTACCGACGGTACCGATGCCGAGCAGGCCTACTTTGATGGGGTTCATGGTCAATCAGATTCCAGTTTGCAAATGGGGAAGCGCGACGGTGCGTGTGTTCGGAGCCGGCCGCAGCCGGAGTCAGGCCGCCGCGCCGTGTCGTTTTCGATAGGACTCGAGGAAGCGGCCGACGCGGCCGATCGCCTCGCGCAGGTCCTCTTCGTGCGGCAGGAACACGATGCGGAAATGGTCGGGCTTGGCCCAGTTGAAGCCGCTGCCTTGCACCAGCAGCACCTTCGATTCCTGCAGCAGCTCGTAGATGAACTCCTGGTCGTCCTGGATCGGATACATCGACAGGTCGAGCTTCGGGAACAGGTACAGCGCCGCCTTGGGCTTGACGCAGGTAATACCGGGGATCTGCGTGATCAGCTCGTGGGCCAGGTCGCGCTGGCGGCGCAAGCGCCCGCCCTCGGCAACCAGGTCGTTGATGCTCTGGTAGCCGCCGAGCGCGGTCTGGATCGCCCACTGGCCCGGCACGTTGGCGCACAGCCGCATCGAGGACAGCATGTTCAGGCCTTCGATATAGTCGTGCGCGGGCCGCTTGTCGCCCGACACCACCATCCAGCCGGCGCGGTAGCCGCACGAGCGGTAATTCTTCGACAGACCGTTGAAGGTCACGGTCAGCACGTCGGTCGACAGCGCGGCGATCGACGTATGCGTATGGCCGTCGTACAGCACCTTGTCGTAGATCTCGTCGGCGAAGATGATCAGCCCGTGCTGGCGCGCGATCACGACGATCTCGCGCAGCAGCTCGTCGGAGTACAGCGCCCCGGTCGGGTTGTTCGGGTTGATCACGACGATGGCCTTGGTGTTCGGCGTGATCTTCGCGCGGATGTCGTCCAGGTCGGGCATCCAGTCGTTGGCCTCGTCGCACAGGTAATGCACCGGGGTGCCGCCCGACAGGCTGACCGCGGCGGTCCACAGCGGGTAGTCCGGCGAGGGGACCAGCACCTCGTCGCCGTTGTTCAGCAGCGCGTTCATCGACATCACGATCAGCTCGGACGCGCCGTTGCCGACATAGATGTCGTCCAGGCCGACGCCGTGGATGTGCTTCTGCTGGGTGTAGTGCATGATCGCCTTGCGCGCGGCGAAGATGCCCTTCGAATCCGAGTAGCCCGCCGAGTTCGGCAGGTTGCGCATCATGTCCTGCTGGATCTCCTCCGGCGCATCGAAGCCGAACACGGCCAGGTTGCCGATATTGAGCTTGATGATCTTGTGCCCTTCTTCCTCCATCTGCTTGGCCTTTTCCAGCACCGGGCCGCGGATGTCGTAGCAGACGTTGTTCAGCTTGTTGGATTTCTGGATCGGTTTCACGGCGTGGTCGGGCAGGAGTCTGGCAGAGACAAAAGGAGCAAGGGGCCGCCGGTTCGTGCGGCGGCGAACAGGAAATCTGCGTGGAACAGGGGGTCGTCCGGAGCGCGCTTCGCTGCACTGCGGGGCGATGCGGGGGCAGCGCGGCCGGCAGGAAGGCAAAGGCTATAATTTAGCGGATTATGACAGACTTCGGCAGGGATCTTGCGATGCAGCGTGGCCGGATCGCGCTCGCCACCGCCCCGGTCCGCGCCTTCCCCGCCGCCGCTTCGCTGACCCGCTCCCCGACCCGCTTCCCCGTAAGGTTCCCCCGTGAAACTCCATGCCGACCAGCCCAACGCCATGAACACCGTCACGGCGTATGGCCCGGGCTATATCGAGATCAACAAGGTGCGCTACACCACCTCGGTGCTGGTGATGCCCGAGGGCGAGGTACAGCCCTGGCCCGTCCAGCGCTTCGAGGACCTGGCCGCGGACCAGTTCGAGGGGCTGCTCGACCATGGCCCCGAGGTGGTGCTGCTGGGCACGGGCGACCGCCTGCGCTTTCCGCATCCGCGCCTGACGGCGGCCCTGTCCCGCCGCCATATCGGCGTCGATGCGATGGACATGCCGGCTGCCTGCCGCACCTACAACATCCTGATGGCCGAAGGCCGCAAGGTGGCGGCCGTGCTGCTGCTCGAAGATGCGGCCCCGGGCAGCTGAACCGGCCGCTTTCAGGGCCGGTCCATGTCTACCCGACGCCACGCTTGAACTATGCCGACGCGCCCTCATTTGCCGTGAGCACGGCCATGCCCGCCATCCCCGCCCGCCGCGACCGGCCCTCGCCCGGGCCGGCGCGGGGCGAGTCCCCGGCAAGCCGATTTCCCCAGCGCCGCTTCCTCCAGGAGCCATAAGAATGACAGTGAGTCTCAACCAGGCCGTTCCCGATTTCAGCGCACCGGCCACCGGCGGCACCTTCCGCCTCGCCGACTACCGCGGCAAGACGGTGGTGCTGTACTTCTATCCGAAGGACAACACCCCCGGCTGCACCAACGAGGCGATGGACTTCCGCGATCAGCACGAAGCCTTCGAGGCCGCCGGCGCGGTGGTGTTCGGCATCTCGCGCGACAGCATGAAGTCGCACGAGAACTTCAAGGCGAAGCTGGAGCTTCCCTTCGAGCTGATCTCGGATGCCGACGAAGCGCTGTGCCAACTGTTCGATGTCATCAAGATGAAAAAACTCTATGGCAAGGAAGTGCGCGGCATCGAGCGCAGCACCTTCGTGATCGACGGCAAGGGCAAGCTGCAACATGAGCTGCGCGGCATCAAGGTACCCAGCCACGTCGACGAAGTGCTCGAACTGGTGCGCGCGATGTGACCTTCACATGGGCAATTGCCAAACGGAAATCGTTCGGATACATTGCCCCGTAATGAGTTCAGATTCTGGTTGCCACGCTGCTTCTCCCCTCCGGCCCAGGCGCACGATGCCCAGGGCCGGTAGCGGAACTGCCGT
>JAPSLP010000069.1 GCA_031180665.1 Cupriavidus sp.
TGCTGGCGGGCTGGATGCAGCGCCTGCAGCGCCGCGGCGCCCGCAATTTCGGCTACTACCCGGACGACTTCCATAACAACCAGCCTCGGCTCGACGTGATCCGGCCGGCGCTGTCCAACGCCTGGTATCCCGCGCCATGATCGAACGTCTATTTGCCCTGATCGTCCTGTGCATCGCGCTCGGCCTGCCGATCGGCATGGCCGTGCTGGCGACCGGCGACCTGCTGCTTGCCTTCGTCTTCTTCTACCCGCTGTTCATGTCGGGTCTGTGGATGGCCGGCGGCATCTATTACTGGTGGCACTGGGAACGCAAGTGGTCCTGGGACGAGCATCGCCAGCCGCCGAAGGTGGCAGGCGAGCCCTTCATCTCGGTCCTGGTGCCGTGCTTCAACGAGGAGAAGAACGGCGAGGAAACGCTGCGCGCCGCGCTGGCGCAGCGTTATCCGAACTTCGAGGTGATCGCCATCAACGACGGCTCGCGCGACGGCACCGGCGCCTTGCTCGATGCCATGGCGGCGAAGCACGAGCGGCTGCGCGTGGTGCATCTGGCCCAGAACCAGGGCAAGGCGATGGCGCTGCGCATGGGCGCGCTGGCCGCGCGCGGCGAGTATCTGGTCTGCATCGACGGCGACGCGGTGCTCGATCCGGACGCGGCCGCGTATCTGGTCGCGCCGATGGTCGACAACCCGCGCGTGGGCGCGGTGACCGGCAATCCGCGCATCCGCACCCGCTCGACGCTGATCGGCCGTATCCAGGTGGGCGAGTTCTCGTCGATCATCGGGCTGATCAAGCGCACCCAGCGCGTCTACGGCCAGGTGTTCACGGTGTCCGGCGTGGTGGCGGCGTTCCGGCGCCGCGCGCTCGATCGCGCCGGCTACTGGAGCCTGGACATGATCACCGAGGACATCGACATCAGCTGGAAGCTGCAGCGCGACCACTGGTCGATCTTCTACGAGCCGCGCGCGCTGTGCTGGATCCTGATGCCCGAGACGCTGCGCGGCCTGTGGAAGCAGCGCCTGCGCTGGGCGCAGGGCGGCGCCGAGGTGTTCCTGAAGAACGTGCGCTCGATCTGGATCTGGCGCCATCGCCGGCTGTGGCCGCTGATGGCCGAGTACTGCCTGTCGGCGGGCTGGGCCTTCATCTTCGCGATGTCGATCATCCTGTGGGCGCTGGGCCATTTCGTCGACCTGCCCGAGAACGTCCGCATCGAGCGGCTGGTGCCGCCCGGCTTCACCGGCATGGTGCTGGCGGTGGTGTGCGTGCTGCAGTTCGCCATCAGCGTGGCGATCGACCGTCGCTACGAACCCAAGCTCGGCCGTTCGATGTACTGGACCATCTGGTATCCGCTGGCCTTCTGGATGATCGGCATGCTGACCACGCTGATGGCCTTCCCCAAAGTCATGCTCAAGACCCGGCGCCGTGCCCGTTGGACCAGCCCGGATCGCGGCATCAAGTCGATGAGGTCGTGATGAATCCCGATGACATGATCGTTCGCACCAAGCCCACCCGCCTGGGCTGGCTGATCGATGCGCTGCTGACCGCGCTGGCCTGGGTCGGCTTCGGCTACCTGTGCGTGACCGGGCTGCAGGCGGTGCTGCGGCACGCCAACGCCGGACCCGAGGTGCCGTTCTGGTCGGCGCTGCTGCCGACCGCCGGCACGCTGTCGATCTACGTGGTGGTGGGCCTGTTCAACGGTGTGGTGCTGCTGAGCTGGGCGCTGTACAACCAGTACCGCTTCTCCGGTCTCGATCGGCGCAAGCCGATCCCGGCCCTGCGCGACGACGAACTGGCGCGCAGCTTCAAGGTGTCGGGCCAGCAACTGGGCGCGCTGCAGCGGGCCAAGGTGGCGGTGGTCGACCATGAGAGCGACGGCACCATCGTCGACGTGCATCTGCCACCGAGCCCGGCGCGGGAGCCCGCGCCGGTGAAGTAGATCCGTCGTTCCCCGCGCAGGCGGGAACCCAGCGGCTTTGCGCGCGCAGGCGGCAGGACGCTGGGCCCGCGCGTGCGCCGGGCGACGATGGTCGGCTTTCCGTCCTACGCGAGGTCCGAGTCCAGCCCGTCCTGGACCTGCTCGGCGGCGCGGATCACCGCGCGCGCCTTGGCCTCGGTCTCGCGCCATTCGGCATCGGGATCGGAGTCGGCAACGATGCCGGCGGCCGCCTGCACATAGAGATTGCCGTCCTTGACGATGCCGGTGCGGATCGCGATCGCCAGGTCCATCTCGCCGCCAAACGACAGGTAGCCCACCGCGCCGCCGTAGATGCCGCGCTTGCGCGGCTCCAGCTCGTCGATGATCTCCATCGCCCGCACCTTCGGCGCGCCGCTCAGCGTGCCGGCGGGGAAAGTGGCGCGCAGCACGTCGAGGTTGCTGATGCCGTCCTTCAGCGTGCCCTCGACCGAGCTGACGATGTGCTGCACGTGCGAGTATTTCTCGATCACCATCTGGTCGGTGACCTTGACCGAGCCGGTTTCCGCGATGCGGCCGATGTCGTTGCGGGCCAGGTCGATCAGCATCACGTGCTCGGCGATCTCCTTCGGATCGTTGAGCAGCTCGGTGGCCAGTTGCGCGTCGCGCTCGGGCGTATTGCCGCGCGGCCGCGTGCCGGCCAGCGGGCGGATCGTCACCACGCGGCGCGAGCGCGTCTCGCCCTGTTCGCTGGTGCGGCGCGTTTCCTGCCGCACCAGGATCTCCGGCGAGGCGCCGACGATCTGGAAGTCGCCGAAGTTGTAGAAGTACATGTACGGCGACGGGTTCAGCGAACGCAGCGCACGGTACAGCGACAGCGGCGCGTCGCGATAGGGCTTGGTCAGCCGCTGGCCGATCTGCACCTGCATCATGTCGCCGGCCACGATGTATTCCTTGGCCTTGCCCACCGCGGCCAGGTAGTCGGCCTTGTCGAATTCGCGGTAGACCTCGGTCTGCACCGACGGGCTGGTGACCGGCACGTCGACCGGCTGGCGCAGCTTCATGCGCAGGTCGCGCAGGCGCTGGCGCGCGCGCGAATAGGCCTCCGGCATGCCGGGATCGGCGTAGACGATCAGATAGAGCTTGCCCGACAGGTTGTCGATCACGGCCAGCTCCTCGCACAGCAGCAGCTGGATATCGGGCAGGCCCAGGTCGTCGGGCTTCTGCGTGTCGGCGAGCTTCTTCTCGATGTAGCGCACCGTGTCATAGCCGAAGTAGCCGGCCAGGCCGCCGCAGAAGCGCGGCAGGCCGGGGCGCAGCGCGACCTTGAAGCGCTGCTCGAAGGCGGCGATGAAGTCCAGCGGATTGCCCTCGTGGGTCTCGACCACCTTGCCGTCGGTCACCACTTCGGTGCGCTGGCCATAGGCGCGCAGCAGCGTGCGCGCATGCAGGCCGATAAACGAATAGCGGCCGAAGCGTTCGCCGCCGACCACGGATTCGAGCAGGAAGGTGTTGACGCCGCGCGTTTGCGACTGCGCCAGCTTCAGGTACAGCGACAGCGGCGTTTCGAGGTCGGCAAAGGCCTCGGCGATCAGCGGAATGCGGTTGTAGCCCTGGTCGGCCAGCGATTTGAATTCGAGTTCGGTCATGACGGTCCTCTGGGACGGCGCACGGGGGCTGCGGCAAGGCGATCCCCGGCGGGCGATTCTGGGAGGGGCAGGATGGCCGAAGCACCGGCCCCGTCGGGCGGCTCGTCGGCAGCATGCGGACGGTCCGATGGTTCGGTCGTTCCGCTGTCGCTCCGTGTCGAGCCAGGGGGGCGTATTGCGCGTTCGGGTAACGCTAGCAGGGATTGCCGGGAAGGGAAACCGGGCCGGCGGGGCCGTCGGTCTGATCGAGACGCCTTGCCGATCGGGTCGGCCGGGCGCGATCAGCGCCGTCGCGAACGCACTTTACGCCTGTTGGGAGGCGCGCCAGCGACGCCAGGGCCAGGCCTGCCGATCACTGTCAGTAAAGATGCGTTTGCGGTTCAGGAACATGAAGTCGTGTTCTGGGATGTCTGCGCGGGGTGCGGAGAGGGCGGTCTCGCGGATCGTTGCAGGCCGTCCGCCGTGAAAGGCTCGGGCGGAATCGGAGACTACCCGGAGACTACCGGTGTGCCGTCAAGATCTCAGCAGCCTTGACAAGCGAGCCGACTATACCATCGGCGTCGACGCCTTGTACAGGGTTGCCATGGTTGTAGCCGTAGGGCACCAGCAGCACGCCGATACCGGCCGCGCGGGCCGCCATCGCGTCGTTTTCCGAGTCGCCGATCGCCACCATCTGCGCCGGTTCGAGCCGGAACGCCTCGCATACCTTGAGCAGCGGCAGCGGGTCCGGCTTGCGGAACGGAAAGGCATCGCCGCCGTAGACCAGCTCGAAATAGGGCGCGAGGCCGGACTTGTCGAGCAGCGGCGCGGTGAAGTCGTGCGGCTTGTTGGTGACGCACGCCAGCCGCACGCCGGCGGCCTTCAGCGCGGCAAGCCCCGCCTCGACGCCGGGATAGACCGCCGAGAACTGGCCGTTGACGCGCAGGTATTCACGGTTGTACAGCGCCAGCGCGTCGGCGAACAGGCCGTTGGCCGCGGCGGGCGGCAGGCGGGTGTCGAGCACGCGCCGGATCAGGTTCTCCGAGCCCTTGCCGACGAAGCTCACGATCTCGGGCAGGGGCAGCGGGGCGAGCGGCCCGAGCGTCGGATGCAGATGCGACAGCGCCTGCAGCATCGCGTTGACCGCCGCGTGGAAGTCGCCGGCGGTATCGACCATGGTGCCGTCCAGGTCGACGATCGCCCCGCGGATGCCGCGCCAGTCGGTGCGCTTGAGCGTCGCCCCTTCCATCACCGGCCTACCTTGGCGAGCTCGGCGCGGAACGCGGACAGCACGCCGCGATAGCCGCCGTCGGCGTCCGGCTTGCCGAACACGGCCGAGCCGGCGACGAAGGTATCCGCGCCGGCCGCGGCGATCTGCGCGATGTTCTCGACCTTGACCCCGCCATCGACCTCCAGCAGGATCGTGCGCCCGGTGCGCTCGGCATAGGCGTCGATGCGCTCGCGCACCGCGCGCAGCTTGTTCAGCGTCTCGGGGATGAAGGCCTGGCCGCCGAAGCCCGGATTGACCGACATCAGCAGGATCACATCGAGCCGGTCCATCACATGGTCCAGGTGGTGCAGCGGCGTGGCCGGGTTGAACACCAGGCCGGCCTGGCAGCCGTGATCGCGGATCAGCGCCAGCGAGCGGTCGACATGGTCGCTCGCCTCGGGATGGAAGGTGATGATGTTGGCGCCGGCCTTGGCGAAGTCCGGAATAATGCGGTCGACCGGCCGGACCATCAGGTGCACGTCGATCGGCGCGGTCACGTGCGGGCGGATCGCCTCGCAGACCAGCGGGCCGACCGTCAGGTTCGGCACGTAGTGGTTGTCCATCACGTCGAAGTGGATCCAGTCGGCGCCGGCCTCGGTGACGCGGCGCACTTCCTCGCCCAGGCGGGCGAAGTCGGCGGACAGGATGGACGGGGCGATGCGATAGGTGGGCGTGCTCATGATGGCGTGGGTGACGGCTTCGGTTGCGGCTCTGGTGGCGACGTGGCAAGGAGGCAAGGGCGCGTCCCGCCAGTGAGGCCGGCGCGCAAGGGCGCCATTTTACGCCGCCTTTGCGGCGGGCGAGGGCGGCGGGACGGACGCCGGTCCGGACGCGGCGCGGCGCCGGGCCGACTTGCCGCACCCCTGCCCTTGCCGCACAATGCCGCTACCTTGTCCTGCCACAGGCCTTTCCGACAATGAGCGAGTACGCTTTTTCCGTTTCCGTGCGCACGCAGTATCTGCCCGATCAGTCCGACCCGGAACACGGACGCCATGCCTTTGCCTACACCATCACGATCCAGAACACCGGTGAGGTCGCGGCCCAATTGATCTCGCGACACTGGCAGATCACCGACAGCGACAACGCCACGCAGGAGGTGGCCGGGCTCGGCGTGGTCGGACACCAGCCGCTGCTCAAGCCGGGCGAGCATTTCGAGTACACCAGCTGGGCGACGATCTCCACGCCGGTCGGCTCGATGAAGGGCAAGTATTTCTGCGTGGCCGAGGACGGCCATCGCTTCGAGGTACCGATTCCCGAGTTCGCCCTGGTGCTGCCGCGCATGCTGCATTGAGGCGCGGCGCGCAATGGGTTCGAAGCGCGGCCCGGACCGCGGCTGGAACCTAGGCGCCCGGCGCGTTGTCCTTGCTGTGCGCCTGTCCCGTGGCCTGGCCCGCCTGGCTCTGGCCGGGTTGGCCGGGCGCTGGCGCCGAAGGCGCGCGCGAGGGGTGATCGGCCGGGGCGCGGCTGGGGCGCGGATGCTTCTTGGCCGTGCCCATCGTCCATACCACGATGAAGATCAGCAGAAACAGCGCCACGCCGGCCTCGAGGGCGAACAGCAGCATGGGATGGTCTTGAAAGAATTCGCTCATGGATGATTCTCGCGTTCGAGCCAACGCCGATCCGGCACGGCGGAATGCGTCCGCAGAACTTGCCCGCAGCATTCTGCCGGCATCGGCCCGAGCATTGTATGGCATCGGCCCCCGGCCGGTCCCCTGCCAGCGCCGCTGCGCGCCACGAACCCTGGCCACTGTCCTTGCCGCCGCGGCCGCGCCCGGCGACAACCACACCGCAAACGATGACTGACCACGACTTCGCTTTCGCCATCCGCCGTCTTCCCCTGCGTTCCAACCGCTCCGCCTCTGTCGCCAGCCGGCCGTCCGGCGCCCGCGCGCTGTGGGCCATCGTCGGCGCGGCCGCCGTGCTGGCCGGTTGCGTCAGCGGTCCGCCGCCGCGCATCGAGACCGGCCAGCCGACGCCCCCGGTGACGGGGGCTGGCGGCAAGGGCCGGCTGCAGCCGGCGAGCTGGAGCGAGATCGGCGGCTGGACGCGCGACGACGTGCGGGCCGCGTGGCCGGCGCTGCAGGCCAGCTGCCAGGCGCTGAAGAAGCGCGCCGAATGGCGCGGCCCCTGCACCGCCGGCTTGATGGTCGATGCCAGCGACCCGCAGGCGCTGCGCAGCTACTTCGAGCAGCATTTCCAGCCCTACCGCGTCATCAACGGCGACGGCACCGACAGCGGACTGGTGACCGGCTATTACGAGCCGATCCTGCACGGCTCGCGCACGCGCCAGGGCGCCTACCAGATCCCGCTGCACCGCAAGCCGCCGCAATGGGGCAACCGGCCGCTGCCGCCGCGCGCGCAGCTGCTGCGCGATCCGGCCTTGCGCGGCAACGAGGTGGTCTGGGTCGACGACCCTGTCGAGGCCGCCTTCCTGCAGATCCAGGGCTCGGGCCGCATTCGCCTGGCTGACGGCACCGTGATGCGGGTCGGCTTCGGCGGCACCAACGACCAGCCGTTCCGCTCCTTCGGCAAATGGCTGCTGGACCGGGGCGAGATCACGCCGGCGCAGGCCACGATGCAGGGCATCAAGGCGTGGGCGCGCGCCAATCCGGCGCGGGTCGAGGAGATGCTGAACGTCAACCCGCGCTATGTGTTCTTCCGCGAGCTGCCGCCGAACAACGACGGCCCGATCGGCGCGCTGGGCGTGCCGCTGACGGCGGAGCGCTCGATCGCGGTCGATCCGGCCACCATCCCGCTCGGCGTGCCGGTCTTCCTGTCGACCACGCGGCCGCTGTCGAGCGAGCCGATCGAGCGGCTGGTGTTTGCGCAGGACACCGGCAGCGCGATCAAGGGCGGCGTGCGGGCCGACTTCTTCTGGGGCGCCGGCGATGCCGCAGGCGAGACCGCCGGCCGCATGAAGCAGGCCGGCCGGATGTGGGTGCTGATGCCGCGCAGCTGAGCGCGCGGTATCGGCGGGGCGCAGCGCGGTTCGGCGCGGACTAGTGCGGACTAGTGCGGACTAGTGCGGACCAGTGCGGACCAGTGCGGACCAGTGCGGACCAGTGCGGACCAGTGCGGACCAGTGCGGACCAGTGCGGTTCAGCGGCGCGCGACGCGGTTCAGCGCGGGCCAGCGGGCCGCAGCGCCGTTCAGCGTAGACCAGCACGGTCCAGCGCGGGCCGCAGCGCCGTTCAACGTGGGTCAGCGCTGATGAGCGCGGTTCAGCGCGGCCGCTGGTCGACGATCCGCCGCGCCTTGCCGACCGAGCGCTCGACCCCGCCCGACGGCAGGATCTCCAGCGCCACGGTCACGCCGATATAGGCCTTGATCTCGTGCATCAGGGTGTCGCGCGCCTGGCGCACGGTGTCGGGCTCGACGCCATGCGCGCATTCGACCCGCACGGTCAGCGTATCGAGATGGCCTTCCTTGCCGAGCACGCACTGGTAGTGCGGCGCCAGCTCGGCGTGTTTCAGGATCAGTTCCTCGATCTGCGATGGAAAGACGTTGACCCCGCGGATGATCATCATGTCGTCGGAGCGGCCGGTGATCTTTTCCATCCGGCGGAAGGCCGGCCGGGCGGTGCCGGGCAGCAGCCGCGTCAGGTCGCGCGTGCGGTAGCGGACGATCGGCAGCGCCTCCTTGGTCAGCGAGGTGAACACCAGCTCGCCGAAGCTGCCGTCGGGCAGCACCTCGCCGGTGTTCGGGTCGATGATCTCGGGATAGAAGTGGTCCTCCCAGATGGTCGGACCGTCCTTGGTCTCCGCGCACTCGTTGGCCACGCCGGGGCCCATGACCTCGGATAGACCGTAGATGTCGACCGCGGAAATGCCCATGCGCCGTTCGATGGCCAGGCGCATCTCGGGGGTCCAAGGCTCCGCGCCGAAGATGCCGACCTGCAGCGAACTGGTGGCGGGGTCCAGCCCCTGGCGCTCGAACTCGTCGGCGATCGCCAGCATATAGCTGGGCGTCACCATGATGATTTCGGGGCGGAAGTCCTGGATCAGTTGCACCTGGCGCTCGGTCTGGCCACCGCCGAAGGGAATCGCGGTCAGGCCCGCCTTCTCGACGCCGTAGTGCGCGCCCAGTCCGCCGGTGAACAGCCCGTAGCCGTAGCTGATATGGACCTTGTCGCCGCGCCGCGCGCCCGAGGCGCGGATCGAGCGCGCCATCACCGTGGCCCAGGTGTCGATGTCGCGCAGCGTATAGCCGACCACGGTGGGTTTGCCGGTGGTACCCGAAGAGGCGTGGATGCGCGCGATCTGGTCCTGCGGCACCGCGAACATGCCGAACGGGTAGTTCTCGCGCAGGTCCTGCTTGGTGGTGAACGGAAAGCGCGCCAGGTCGGCCAGCGATTTCAGATCCTCCGGGTGCACCCCCGCCTCGTCGAACTTGCGCCGATAGACCGGCGAATGTCGATAGGCATGGTCGAGCGACCACTTCAGGCGCTGCAGCTGCAAGGCCTGCAATTCGTCGCGGCTGGCGGTCTCGATCGGCTCCAGCGGCAGATCGGTCAGGCGCGTGCTCATCGTTCTCTCCTGCTATGGGTGGCGCTTGGGGGTGTCGCTACGGGTGTCGGTACGGGTGTCGCTACGGGGTAGGCTGCAACGGTCGCGATGGCGGCGCGGTGCGGTCAACCCGCTTCGGGCTGCGGCACGACATGGCCCTTGATCTGCGCCGACTTGCCGCGGAACATCGCCACCACCTCGCCGTCGCGATTGGTCACGCGGATGTCGTAGATGCCGTGCCGGCCCGACAGGACCTGCTCGGACGCCTCGGCGGTCAGCACGTCGCCGCCGCGCACCGGCTTCAGGAATTCGATGCTGCAGCCGGCGGCAACCGTGTTGATGTTGTGGCTGTTGCAGGCGAAGGCGAAGCACGAATCGGCCAGTGTGAACATCAGGCCGCCATGGCAGATGCCGTGGCCGTTCAGGAATTCGTCGCGCACCGGCATCGACAGCCGCGCATAGCCGGGGGCGATCGCGTCGATGGTGATGCCCAGCCAGCGGCTGCAGCTGTCGGCCTCGTACATGCTGGCCGCGGCCGCTTCGGCCAGGGCTTGCGGATCGGGAGTCAAGCGAATCTCCTGAAGGGAAGAAAGGGGGGGCGGCGCGTTACTGTCCGGTGAAACGCGGGGCGCGCTTCTCGAGAAAGGCGTTGACGCCCTCGGCATAGTCGTGCGATCCGCCGAGCGCGCGTTGCAGGTCGCGCTCCATGTCGAGTTGGGCGTCCAGCGTCTGCGTCGCGCTGGCGTACATCGCGCGCTTGATCGCCGCCAGCGCGCGGGTCGGCTGCGCGGCCAGATGCGTGGCCAGCGCCAGGGCCTGTTCCATCAGCAGCGGATCGTCCATCGCTTCCCAGATCAGGCCCCATTTCTCGGCCTCGTCGGCCGACAGCTTGTCGCCGGTCATCGCCAATCCCAGCGCCCGCGCCATGCCCAGCCGCTTTGGCAGGAACCACGTTCCGCCCGAATCGGGCACCAGGCCGATCTTGATGAAGGCCTGGATGAAGCTGGCGGAGCGTGCCGCCAGCACGATGTCGCAGGCCAGCGCCAAATTGGCGCCCGCCCCCGCGGCCGTGCCGTTGACCGCGGCGATCACCGGCAGCGGCATCGACTGCAGCCGGCGCACCAGCGGGTTGAAGGCGCTGTCGATCAGGTCGCCCAGATCGGTCATCCGGCCCGGCGTGAAATCCAGGTCGGCGAGGTCCTGGCCGGCGCAGAAGCCGCGCCCGGCGCCGGTCAGCAGCAGGGCGCGCGCGTGGCCGGCCTCGGCGTGGTCGAGGGCCTGTACCAGCGCGGCATGCATCTCGCGGGTGAAGCTGTTGAGCTTGTCCGGCCGGTTCAGCGTGACGACGGCGACGTCGCCGTGCCAGGCGAGCAGTACCGGGCCGGCGTCGACTGCGGTACGGGGCGACGGCGTGGGCGTGGCGTGCATTGGCTTGTCTCCTGCCATATTCCGGTTGCGACGGGGCTTTGCGGGCCGCTCCGGAAGGTTGTTCTGGATCGAAGCCAGGTGTCGGCTTCGTCTGGCATTGTAGGGAAGTGCGATGGCGGCTTTAATTAACCGACCAGTCGGTCGGCAAATGTTAGCATTAATCTTTTGCGGTTTGCTATTCCCCGGCGTCCGTTTGCGACCGCGTATTCCCTGCAGTAGCCGGGTGGCGGCGAAGCCGGGTATCGTTGCTGGTCGCAGCGATGCTTCCCGGCTCGCGCGCGAGACCGGCACCCTTTTTCATTGGAGACAGAGGAAACCCATGGCGTACGACAACATCCTGGTAGAAAACCGCGGCCGCGTCGGGCTGGTGACGCTGAATCGTCCGAAGGCGCTGAACGCGCTCAACGACGCGCTGATGGACGAACTGGGTGCCGCGCTGACGGCCTTCGACCAGGACGAGGGCATCGGCTGCATCGTGATCACCGGCAGCGAACGCGCCTTCGCCGCCGGCGCGGACATCGGCATGATGGCCAAGTACAGCTATATGGATGTCTACAAGGGCGAGTACATCACCCGCAACTGGGAGACGATCCGTCGCATCCGCAAGCCGGTGATCGCCGCGGTGGCGGGATACGCGCTGGGCGGCGGCTGCGAACTGGCGATGATGTGCGACATCGTGATCGCCGCCGACACCGCGAAGTTTGGCCAGCCTGAGATCAAGCTCGGCACGATGCCCGGTGCCGGCGGCACCCAGCGGCTGCCGCGCGCGGTGTCCAAGGCCAAGGCGATGGATCTGTGCCTGACCGCCCGCATGATGGATGCGGCCGAGGCCGAACGCGCCGGCCTGGTGTCCCGCGTGGTGGCGGCGGACAAGCTGGTCGACGAGGCCGTCGCCGCTGCGGAAACCATTGCCGGCTTCTCGCTGCCGGTGGTGATGATGATCAAGGAGTCGGTCAACGCGGCCTATGAGACCTCGCTGAGCGAGGGCGTGCATCTGGAGCGGCGACTGTTCCACTCGACCTTTGCCACCGAGGACCAGAAGGAGGGGATGGCCGCCTTCGTCGAGAAGCGCGCGCCGAACTTCCAGCACCGCTGAAGCGGTCGGCGCGTCGTCTTGCATAAAAAGATGACAAAGGTATTGCCAGGCGGCGCGCACTCCCTTAATATTCGCCCCCTCGCAGCCGAACGGCGGCGGGGTTGGCGGGGAAGGCGAAGGCACTGCGGTGCTGGGGCCGCAGCAAAAAAGTGCTGACAACCTGTTGACGAGAAGCGAAATGTTCTGCATAATCTCGTTTCTCTGCTGCTGACAACGCAGCGACGCGAACGGCAAAGCCGGCGCGTGAGCTCTTTAACAAACG
>JAPSLP010000028.1 GCA_031180665.1 Cupriavidus sp.
TGCCATGAAGCACTCCTAAATCTTCTATTCGTGGACAATGTTCGCAACAGATCAACAAAAGGCGCGCGGGCCCGGACTGCAGCGGTTAAGACTTCAGCAAAACGGGCATTATAGACCGAAATCCCTCGGCCGATCAATGCCTTCTGTGCGTTGACGCCACGGCCACGCCCCGGTGCCTTGGGAGTCACAGTTGGCGGTGCTCGGCCAGCGAGTATGTCGTATTGCCGGCGACGATGAAGTGGTCGAGTACATGGACGTCGATCAGCGCCAGGGAATGCGCCAGCGCCTTGGTCATCGCCAGGTCGGCCGGACTCGGCGCCGGATTGCCCGAGGGGTGGTTGTGAGCCACGATCACCGAGGCCGCATTATGCGCCAACGCCTGCCTGGCCACCTCGCGCGGATAGACGCTGGTCTGCGTCAGCGTGCCGCGAAACAGCTCTTCCGCGGCCAGCAGCCGGTTGCGGGCATCCAGAAACAGGCACAGGAACACCTCGTAGGGCCGCTGCGCCAGCGACAGCCGCAGGTAGTCGCGTACCGCCTGGGGCGATTCGAGGCCCGGCGCCATCGCCAGTTGCTCGGCCAGGGCCCGGCGCGTCAGTTCGACCACGGCCTGCAGCTGCGCGTACTTCGCGGTGCCGACGCCGCGCACGCGGCTCAGTTCGGCCTGGCTGGCCGCCAGCAGGCCGGTCAGCGAGCCGAATGCCGCAAGCAGCTCGCGCGCCAAGTCGACCGCGCTCTTGCCGGGCACGCCGACGCGCAGGAATACCGCCAGCAGTTCGGCGTCGGACAACGAGGCGGCACCCGCCTGCAGCAGCTTTTCGCGAGGACGTTCGCTGGCGGGCCAATCGGGGATGGGCATGGCGGTCTCGGTCGGGAAGCACGTGGGAGGGCGGGGCGGGCGGCCGATCGGCGGCGCCGGGTTCAGTCGCTTACAATACGGGTTCTCGACTGGTTGAGCATTCATGAATTCGCAAACTTTTGCGTCGGACTCCGGCGGCGCCACCGCGCGCAAGACCGTGCAGGCCGATTCCTTCCTGACCTTGCACTACCGCATCTCGCTGGAGAACGGTACCGAGGTCGTCAGCACCTTCGACGACAAGCCCGCCACGCTGCTGCTGGGGCAGGGCCAGTTCGCGCCCACGCTGGAACAGGCGCTGCTCGGCATGGCCGAGGGCGAGCGCACCAGCTACCGTCTGGCGCCGGAGCACGCATTCGGCCCGCGCAATCCCGAGCTGCTGCAGCGCGTGTCGCTGGCTACGCTGCGCGAGAACAGTTCGTTCGAAGAGGACTACAGCCCGGGCGACCTGGTCGAATTCAACGCGCCCGGCGGCGGCAAATACGCCGGCGTGCTCAAGGAAATCGGCGAGACCTCGGCGCTGTTCGACTTCAATCATCCGCTGGCCGGACAGACCATCCTGTTCGACGTCCAGCTGATCGGCATTCTCTGACGACCTGCTCCGGCCGCTTCGTCCGCCGGAGCGCAGCTACCTTCCCGCATGTCCGAACTGACTCCCGCCCCCGACGCCGAGATCCTGCTGGCCCAGCCGCGCGGCTTCTGCGCCGGGGTCGATCGCGCGATCGAGATCGTGGAGCGCGCGCTCCAGCGCTTTGGCGCGCCGATCTACGTGCGCCATGAAATCGTGCACAACGCCTATGTGGTGGCAGACCTGCGCCGCAAGGGCGCGGTGTTCGTGCAGGACCTCGACGAGGTGCCGGCCGGCGCGACGGTGATCTTCAGCGCCCATGGTGTTTCCCGCAGCGTCCGCGCCGAGGCGCAGGCGCGCGGCCTGAACGTCTTCGACGCGACCTGTCCGCTGGTGACGAAGGTGCATGTCGAGGTCGGCAAGATGCGCGCCGAAGGCTGCGAGATCGTGATGATCGGCCATCGCGGCCACCCCGAGGTCGAGGGCACGATGGGCCAGGCCGATGGCGGCATGCTGCTGGTCGAGTCGCCCGCCGACGTCCAGACCCTGCAGGTCGCCGATCCCGCGCGGCTGGCCTATGTCACGCAGACCACGCTGTCGGTCGATGAGACCGAGCAGATCGTTGCCGCGCTGAAGGCACGGTTCCCGGCGATCCGCGAGCCGAAGAAGCAGGACATCTGCTATGCGACACAGAACCGCCAGGACGCCGTCAAGTTCATGGCGCCGCAGGTCGACGTGGTGATCGTCGTCGGCAGCCCCAACAGCTCGAACTCGAACCGGCTGCGCGAACTGGCCGAGCGGCTCGGCGTGCCTTCCTATATGGTGGATGCGCCGGATCAAGTCCGTCCCGAGTGGATCGCCGGCAAGCGCCGCATCGGCCTGACCGCGGGAGCCTCGGCGCCGGAGGCGCTGGCCCAGTCCATCGTCGACCGGCTGCGCACCCTCGGTGCGCGCCAGGTGCGTCCGCTGGAGGGCATCGAGGAGAACATGTCGTTCCCCTTGCCCAAGGGTCTGCAGGCAACCGCCGCCTAGGTTCAGCCGCCCCCGCTTTACCAGCGCCCCGCCTCGAGCGGGGCGTTTTCTTTTGACGGTGTGTCCGACGCGCGTGCATTGCACCGCGCCATGCCCCATTGCGCTCGACCAACAAAAGAAACTTACTAGTCACAACGATATATTGACGCGCAGCACGGCTTGCCTATTGCGGCGGACTTTAGGGTAATTCCCCTAAATACGGGTTTTCCCTTGATTGGTGCGAACGCGTATTGCCGACATTCTAAATTGGTGCATATTTCTTTTATGAAATGCCTAATTAATTTCTATAAATGGAGGTGCCTCGGCAGCCACGCTGGAGCGTCGCGAAGCCCGCCCGGTGACGTGGCGGGCACGGATCTTGTTAGGTATCTCAAAGAGCCCCTCTTGTGAATGGGAATTGCCCCAATGACAGCATTGGGGAAATTACCTAGCTCAATAGAAGGGTAAAAGGCTCAGGTTGTTGCGTCGCGTATTGCATCCGCAAAAAAAGGGGATACAATGCGCGCGTTTCAAATTGAAACTAAACCAAGGCGGTGCAGGGAAACGGACGGGAGGCGTTGCGTAACCCTGATCTTGTGAATCCTAGGAGATCACTCATGCAAATCACGTTTGCCAAGATTCTGCCGATCGCAGCGGCAGTGGCACTGGTTACTGCCTGCGGCAAGAAGGAAGAGGCGGCGCCCGGTGCGACGGCCTCGGCACCTGCCGCGGCAGCACCGGCTGGCGGCGAGGTGGTGGTAAAGATCGGACACGCGGCGCCGCTGACCGGTGGGATCGCCCACCTTGGCAAGGACAACGAGAACGGCGCGCGCCTGGCTGTCGAAGAGGTCAACAAGACCGGCCTGGAACTGGGCGGCAAGAAGGTCCGCCTGGAACTGGTCGGCGAAGACGATGCGGCCGATCCGAAGACCGGCACCTCCGTGGCGCAGAAGCTGGTCGACGAGAAGGTCGTCGCCGTGGTCGGCCACCTGAACTCTGGCGTGTCGATTCCTGCCTCCAAGATCTATAGCGATGCCGGCATCGTGCAGATCTCGCCGTCGTCGACCAACCCCGACTACACCAAGCAGGGCTTCAAGACGACCTTCCGCGTGGTGGCCACCGATGCCCAGCAGGGCCCGGCACTGGCCAACTACGCCGCCAAGAGCCTGAACGCCAAGAGCGTGGCGATCGTCGACGACGCCACCGCCTACGGCAAGGGCCTGGCCGACGAGTTCGAGAAGACCGCCAAGGCGGCCGGCGTCAACATCGTGGCGCGCGAGGCTACCAACGACAAGGCCACGGACTTCAAGGCCATCCTGACCAAGATCAAGGGCAAGAAGCCCGACGTCATCATGTACGGCGGCATGGACGCCACCGGCGGCCCGTTCGCCAAGCAGGCCAAGGAACTCGGCATCCCGGCCAAGATCGTTGGCGGCGACGGCGTCTGCACCGACAAGGTGGCGGAACTGGCGGGCGATGCGGTCGACAACATCATCTGCTCCGAGGCCGGCCTGGCGCTGTCCAAGATGGAGAAGGGGGCCGAGTTCCAGAAGCGCTACCAGGAACGATTCAACGCGCCGGTGCAGATCTACGCGCCGTTCACCTACGACGCCGTGATGGTGATTGTCGATGCGATGAAGCGCGCCGGCTCGACCGAGCCCGCGGCGATCCTGGCGGAGATGCCCAAGACCAACTACCAGGGCGTAATCGGCAACATCGCCTTCGACGAAAAGGGCGACATGAAGGAAGGCACCATCACGCTGTACGACTACAAGGACAAGAAGAAGTCCGTGCTTGACGTCGTGAAGATGTAATTCGGACCTACCCGGTTCAATCGAACGGCACCGTGAGTACTTTGCGGTGCCGTTCTTTTTAGCCTCGCCTTTTGTGACAACGCCCTTACCATGGGTGGAACGCGGCAGGCCGTTGCTTTACCTGCTTACCAGCACATAACCACTTACCAAACCACTCACACCAAGCTGCCCGGTCGGCATCCATCCATGCTGGAAGTGCGGGCGGCAAGCCAGGAGTATTCATGGATATCTTTATCCAGCAGATCGTGAATGGTCTGGTGCTCGGCAGCATCTATGCGCTGATTGCACTCGGCTACACCATGGTCTACGGCATCCTCGGGATCATCAACTTCGCCCACGGCGATGTGCTGATGATCGGCGCGCTGACCGCACTGTCGGCGATTCTCGCACTCCAGCAATTCGCCCCGGGCCTGCCGGAATGGCTCACGCTCGTGATCGCCACGCTGATCGCGATGCCGGTCTGCGCGATGCTGTCCTATTCGATCGAACGGATTGCCTACCGGCCGCTGCGCAACGCGCCCCGGCTGGCCCCGCTGATCACTGCGATCGGCGTGTCCATCATGCTGCAGACCATCGCGATGATGATCTGGTCGCGCAATCCGTTGACCTTCCCGCAGCTGCTGCCTTCGAGCCCGATCGATATCGGCACCACCGGCGCGACCATCACCGGCAAGGAGATGGTGATCATCGGCATGGCCGTGATGGTGATGGCCGGGCTGCTGACGCTGGTCAACCGCACCAAGCTGGGCCGCGCGATGCGCGCCACCGCCGAGAACCAGCGCGTGGCGGGCCTGATGGGCGTGAACCCGAACTTCGTGATCTCGGCCACCTTCATGATCGGCGCGACCCTGGCGGCGCTGGCCGGCGTGATGATGGCAACCAACTATGGCAACGCGCACTTCTACATGGGTTTCATCCCCGGCCTGAAGGCGTTCACCGCCGCCGTGCTGGGCGGTATCGGCAACCTCGCCGGCGCGATGGTCGGCGGCATGCTGCTGGGCCTGATCGAGGCGCTGGGCGCCGGCTATATCGGCGACCTGACCAATGGCGTGTTCGGTTCGAACTATCAGGACGTGTTCGCCTTCATCGTGCTGATCACCGTGCTGGTGTTCCGTCCGTCCGGCATCATGGGCGAACGTGTGGCCGACCGGGCGTAAGGGGATCGCAACGATGAACACTCCGATTTCTACGACGGCGCAGGCCGCGCCGCTGACCAAGACGCCGGCCAAGACCATGTTCGCGCTGGCGGCCTTCCTGGTGATCGGCCTGTGCGCGCCGTTTGCCGTGCAATTCCTGGGCGGCAACTACTGGGTGCGCGTGCTCGACTTCGCGCTGCTGTACATCATGCTGGCGCTGGGCCTGAACATCGTGGTCGGCTTCGCCGGCCTGCTGGACCTGGGCTATATCGCCTTCTATGCGGTGGGCGCCTACCTGATGGCGCTGCTGGGCTCGCCACATCTGGCCAACCAGTTCGAGACCATCGCGCAGCTGTTTCCGAACGGCTTCCATGTCAGCGTCTGGTGGGTGCTGCCGCTGGCGGCATTGGTCGCAGGCATCTTCGGCGTGCTGCTCGGCGCGCCGACGCTGAAGCTGCGCGGCGACTATCTGGCGATCGTCACGCTCGGTTTCGGCGAGATCATCCGCATCTTCATGAACAACCTGGACCGGCCGGTCAATATCACCAACGGTCCCAAGGGCATCACCGCGGTCGATCCGATCACCATCTTCGGCTTCAACTTCTCCAAGACGCACGAATTCTTCGGCCTGAAATTCACGCCGGTGTTCATGTACTACTACCTGCTGATCCTGCTGGTGGTGGGGATCGTGTTCGTCTCGCTGCGGCTGCAGAACTCGCGCATCGGCCGCGCCTGGGTGGCGATCCGCGAGGACGAGATCGCGGCCAGGGCAATGGGCATCAACACCCGCAACATCAAGCTGCTGGCGTTTGCCATGGGCGCATCGTTCGGCGGCGTGTCCGGCGCGGTGTTCGGCGCTTTCCAGGGCTTTGTCTCGCCGGAATCGTTCACGCTGTGGGAATCGATCTACGTGCTGGCGATCGTGGTGCTCGGCGGCATGGGCCATATCCCGGGCGTGATCCTGGGCGGCATCCTGCTGATCGGCTTCCAGGAGCTGCTGCGCGTGGTGGCCGAGCCCGTGCAGAACATGCTGTTCGGGCAGGTGATCGTCGACGCCGAGGTACTGCGCCAGCTGCTGTTCGGCCTGGCGCTGGTCGGCGTGATGCTGTATCGCCCGGCGGGCATCTGGCCTTCGCCGCGCAAGGAAGACCGGCCGGTGATTCGCCGCCCCGGTAGTGTTGGACGTCTGTGAAGCGGGAGGACCTGATGAGCAACGATAACTTCCTCCTGTCCGTCAAGGGAGTGAACAAGCGCTTCGGCGGCCTGCAGGCGCTGTCCGATGTGGGCCTGGAAATCCGGCCCGGCGAGATCTACGGCCTGATCGGCCCGAACGGCGCCGGCAAGACCACCTTCTTCAACGTGATCACCGGGCTCTACACGCCCGACTCCGGCGAGTTCGTGCTCGATGGCAAGCCCTATCAGCCGACCGCGGTGCATGAAGTGGCCAAGGCCGGCATCGCGCGCACCTTCCAGAACATCCGGCTGTTCGGCTACATGACCGCCCTCGAGAACGTGATGGTCGGCCGTCACGTGCGGACCAAGGCCGGTGTGATCGGCGCGATCTTTCGTCCGCCGGCGGTGCGGAAAGAGGAAGAGGGCGTCGAGGACATGGCGCATGACCTGCTCGAGTACGTCGGCATCGGCAAGTACGCCCACTTCACCTCCCGCAATCTGTCGTACGGCCACCAGCGCCGCCTGGAAATCGCCCGTGCGCTGGCCACCGAACCCAAGCTGCTGGCGCTGGACGAGCCGGCGGCCGGCATGAACGCGACCGAGAAGGTCGAACTGCGCGGCCTGCTCGACAAGATCCGCAGCGACGGCCGCACCATCCTGCTGATCGAGCACGACGTGAAGCTGGTGATGGGACTGTGCGACCGCATGACCGTGCTCGACTACGGCAAGGTCATCGCGCAGGGCCTGCCGTACGATGTCCAGAACAACCCGGCGGTGATCGAGGCCTACCTCGGCACTTCGGCCCACTGACGGGGGAGCCGCAAATGAAAGACACACTACTGAAGATCGCCGGGTTGAAAGTCGCATACGGCGGCATTCAGGCCGTCAAGGGCATCGATCTGGAAATCAGCGACGGCGAACTGGTGACGCTGATCGGCGCCAACGGCGCCGGCAAGACCACCACGATGAAGGCCATCACCGGCCTGCAGCCGTGGGCGGCCGGCGACATCGAATACCTGGGCCGCTCGATCAAGGGCGTACCCAGTTATGACCTGCTCAAGCAGGGTCTGGCGATGGTGCCGGAAGGCCGCGGCGTGTTCGCACGCATGACCATCACCGAGAACCTGCTGATGGGCGCCTTCACGCGCAAGGACGAGGCCGGCATCAAGGACGATATCGACCGCATGTTCGGCATCTTCCCGCGCCTGAAGGAACGCGCCAACCAGCTGGCCGGCACCATGTCCGGCGGCGAGCAGCAGATGCTGGCGATGGCGCGCGCGCTGATGAGCCAGCCCCGCCTGCTGCTGCTCGACGAGCCGTCGATGGGCCTGTCGCCGATCATGGTCGAGAAGATCTTCGAGGTCGTGCGAGATATCTCGAGCCAGGGCGTCACTGTGCTGCTGGTCGAGCAGAACGCCCGCCTCGCCTTGCAGGCCGCCGACCGCGGCTATGTGATGGAGTCCGGCCTGATCACGATGAGCGGCATCGCCGCCGACATGCTCGACGACCCGAAGGTGCGCGCCGCGTATCTGGGGGAATGAGCTTGTCGCGATAGGAAACGGCGGCCGAAGGTTCGCCGTGGAGTATCCAGCCCCGCCATGCCTGCATGCGCGGGGTTTTTTGTTTGTTGCGCGCCATGGGCAGGGGCTCCACGCGATTCCCGACTCTGCGGAGTCGGCGCGCGTCAGCGTGGCGATGCTGGACTTCAACAAGCAGGTCAACGCAATGGTGGTGGACCCGGGATTTATCGTCAGGGTGCGCAAGAAGCTGTCGTTGGATCAGACAGAGGCAAGCGAGATCTTCGGCGGTGGCGTCAACGCGTTCTCCAGATAGGAGAACGGCAAGACCAAGCCTCCCCTTGCCCTGGTCAAGCTACTGAAGGTATTGGACCGGCATCCTGAACGACTCGACGAAGTTCGCGCTGCTTGATTCAACGGTAGTGGCTTCGACCCTCATCCCGGACTTTTGCCCAGATGATCACCGGTCCGCCGGCGCCGGCCGGATCGAATTGTGTGACGACACCACCTGCCACCCCTGCGGCGTGCGTACGAACACATCGGTGAAGACGACATCCGTGGGTTTGGCCTTTGGCTCCGGCCGATACCGGTTGACCCCGGTGACCACCGCGCTGTCGCGGAAAGTACGTACCTTCAGTTCGGTCAGCGTCTGGCTGGAGCCTGGCGGCGGCGGGCCGGCCGATAGCGATTCGGCGCGGTTGCGCATGCCGCCCAGCGGCGAGATGTTGACGAAGGTCGGATGGAGCAGGCGTTCGAGCGCGGCGCGATCGCCGGACTCGGTCGCGGTCAGCCAGTCCTGCTCGGCCTTGAGGATGGCGGCGTGGTCGGCAACCTCGTCGGCCGTTGCCGGTGCGGCGGCCAGGGCGCCAAGCGCCAATGTGGCCACGGCGAAGGTAGTAGCCAGCCCGCGCCCGTGGGAATGGAGGCGACCGCCCATTGTTGTTCTCCTGGACCTGGATGTCATCAGTATAGGCAAGCGAATATTACCGTCGTCCCCACGCGTGGCGGATGGCGGTGAATGAAGGCGGAGCACAAGAAAAAGGCCGCCATGCCATTGCAGCAGGGCGGCCGTCTTCCAGGCCATCGGCGCAGGCCGATGGCCGAGGCGGAACGATCAGGCCAGCGACTTCAGCAGCGTCCGCAGCATGCCGATCATCTGATCGATTTCCTCGCGGGTCACGGTCAGTGCGGGCATGAAGCGCAGCAGGTTCGGACGGGGCGAATTGAGCAGCAGGCCGTCCGGCTGCATTTCGCGCGCCTGCTCGACCAGTTGCGGGCCAATGTCCTTGCCCAGCATCAGCGCACGCAGCAGGCCTTCGCCCCGTTCGCCGGCCAGGCCGAACTCGTTCGACAGGGCCAGCAACTGTTCGCGCAGATACGCGCCTTTCTCCTGCACCTGCTGCAGGAAGCCCGGCGCAAGCAGCTGCTCGAACACCGCGCTGCCGACCGCGCACATCAGCGGGTTGCCGTTGTACGTGCCGCCCTGGTCGCCGGCTTCGAAGCTCGCCACCTCGGCCTTGCACAACAGGGCCGACAACGGCACGCCGCCACCGATACCCTTGCCCAGCGTCATGATGTCCGGTTCGACGTTCGACAGCTCATACGCGAACAGCGTGCCGCAGCGGGCGCAGCCGGCCTGCACCTCGTCGACGATGAACAGCAGCTTGTGCTTGTCGGCCAGCGCGCGCAGCCCTTGCATGAATTCGCGCGTGGCGGGCACCACGCCGCTCTCGCCCTGCACCGGTTCGAGCATGATGCCGACCGTCTTGTCGTTGATCAGCGCCTCGACCGAAGCAAGGTCGTTGAGCTGGGCCTTCGGGAAGCCCGGCACCTGCGGCGCGAAGATCGTGTCCCAGCCGGCCTTGCCGGACGCGCTCATGGTCGCCAGCGTGCGGCCATGGAAGCTGTGGTCCATCGTGATGATCTCGTAGGCGCCGTTCTTGTGCTTGCGTCCCCATTTGCGCGCCAGCTTGATCGCGCCCTCGTTGGCCTCCGCGCCACTGTTGGCGAAGAACACCTTGTCGAAGCAGCTGTTGTCGGTCAGCGTCTTGGCCAGCCGCAGCATCGGCTCGTTGTAGAAAGCCGGGCTCGGATTGATCAGCTTGCGGGCCTGCTCGTTCAGCGCGGCGATCATTCCCTCGTTGGAGTGGCCCAGGCAGTTGACGGCCCAGCCCTGCACGAAGTCCAGATAGCGCTTGCCCTGATGGTCCGTCAGCCACGAGCCCTTGCCCTCGGTGAAGACGAGCTCGGGCCGGTTGGTGATGTACATCAGCGATTGGACGGGATACTCAGCAAATGCCATGGCGGACTCCAGAGATCGGCAAACAAGGTAAAGGGAAGGGCGGCAAAACAAAAAAGCCACGGGGATTGCCCGTGGCTTGATGACCTGAACAGACGCTGTCGACGGTCAGCCGCGTGGCACCCTGGCGGGATGCGACGTACGGAAGCTGCGTCGGATGTTGGCGTAGTTCATGCGGCCAACTATAAGACGCAGTCGCCCCAGTGTCAAAGACGACGGTGGCGGTCCGGGTCGTCATTGTTGTTCTCGCGAAACGGTGGCGCGGTAAGCGGGCGGGGCCGGGCAAGGCGCGAACCGGGCCAGCCGGGCCGCGCCGCAAACCGTGGTTCAGGCCACCCCGGCCGGATGCATGTCGGCCTCGGAGGTGAACGAGTCGGCGAAGAACGCGTCCTCGTGCAGCGCGCACTGGGCGGTGAAGTCGCGCCGCGCCGAGTCGACCATCACCGGGGCGCCGCAGGCATAGACCTCGTGGCCGGACATATCCGGGTAGTCGGCCATCACGGCCTGGTGGACGAAGCCGGTGCGGCCGTCCCAGTCGTCCTCGGGCAGCGCGTCCGAGACCACCGGCACGTAGCGGAAGTTCGGCAGCTCGCGCGCCCACTGCTCGCACAGCGCGTGCATATAGAGATCGCGCGGGCGGCGGCCGCCCCAGTACAGCGTCATCGGCCGCGTGATGCCGGTGTAGGCCGCGTGCTCGACGATGGCCTTGATCGGCGCGAAGCCGGTGCCCGAGGCCAGCAGGATGATCGGCTTGTCGGAGTCCTCGCGCAGGAAGAAGCTGCCCAGCGGACCTTCGAAGCGCAGGATGTCGCGCTCCTTCATCGCCGGCTGGCCTTCGCGCGCGCCGAACACGTAGTCGGTGAAGGCGCCGCCCGGCATATGGCGGAAATGCAGTTCGATCGGACCTTCCTCGTGCGGCGGCGTGGCGATCGAATAGCTGCGGCGCTTGCCGTCGCGCAGCAGGAATTCGACGTACTGGCCGGCCAGGTATTGCAGGCGCTCGGTGGCCGGCAACTGCAGCCTGGCGACGATGACGTCCTCGGCCACGCGTTGGAGCGATTGCACGCGGCACGGCACCTTCTTGATCGGGATATCGCCGGCGCCATGGACTTCACGGCATTCGATGGTCACGTCCGAGGCCGCATTGGCGCAGCAGAACAGCGCGCGGCCCTCGGTCTTTTCCTGCGCGGTCAGCGCGGAGGCGGCATGGTCGCCCTGGACGATGTCGCCGGCGGTGACGCGGCCCTTGCACGAACCGCAGGCGCCGTTCTTGCAGCCGTAGGGCAGCCCGATGCCTTGACGCAGCGCCGCCGACAGGATGGTTTCGTTCGCTTCCGCTTCGAATTGGCGGCCGCTCGGCAGCACGGTTACTTGATAAGCCATAATCTCTCGATGAGCAAAGATCTGTCGCCACCCCGTCTGGCCCGCCCGCGATTGCTGATCGTGGGTTGTGGGGACGTAGGCATGCGTTGCCTGCAAATGCTTGCCCCGCGCTGGCGCGTGTTCGCCGTGACCTCGCAGCCCGGCCGCGTGGCGGCCTTGCGGGCGGCGGGCGCGGTGCCGCTGGTGGCGAACCTGGACGAGCCAGGCACGCTGGAGCGGCTGGGCGGCCTGGCCGATCGCGTGTTGCACCTGGCGCCGCCGCCGGCGCGCGGCGATGACGATCCACGTACCGTTGCCCTGTTGCGGGCGCTGCGACGCCGCGCATGGCGCCGCCCCGCGCGGGAACCCCGCATTCTACCCGAGCGGCCCGGACGGGGGACCGGCTTGGCCGGCGGCGGTCGCGCGCCGGCGCTGGTCTACGCCAGCACCAGCGGCGTCTATGGCGACCGTGGCGGCGCGCGCATCGGCGAGGCCCAGCCGGTACGGCCGCAGACCCCCCGGGCACGCCGCCGCGTGGCTGCCGAGCGGGCGGTGCGGGGCTTCGGCCGCGCCAGTGGCTGGCGCGCCAGCATCGTGCGGATTCCCGGCATCTACGCTGCGGACCGGCTGCCGGTGGCGCGCCTGCTCAAGGGCACGCCGGCGCTGGTGCGAGAGGACGACGTCTACACCAACCACATCCACGCCGACGACCTGGCCCGCGCCATGGTCGCCGCGCTGCTGCGCGGGCGGCCGCAGCGGGTCGTCCATGCCAGCGACGACAGCGAACTGCGCATGGCCGACTACTTCGATCTGGTGGCCGACCGGCGCGGACTGCCGCGGCCGCCCCGGCTGTCGCGCGAGCAGATCCGCGCGGCTGTCGAGCCCGCGCTGCTGAGCTTCATGAGCGAATCGCGCCGGCTCGAGAACGCGCGGCTCAAGCGCGAATTGCGGCTGCGGTTGCGCTATCCGACGGTTCACCACTTCTTCGAGACCTGACGCCCGCGGCCAGCCCGTGCCGGCGATGGCATGGCGATTGCGTCCTTCCGCTCTGCCATCCTGTCTATACAGCATCTTGGGGCACGATGCCCGCAGGCCGTGCGGCCTGGTCCCCAGCTTGGTGCGGGATACCGAACCGCCTGTTCACTGAAGGCGCTGCCGGCACCTCCAATCTCCCGTTATCGCTTTCCCTATCAGGGTTTGCGAGGAGCGGTCGGGATCCGCGGCTGTCGTTGGAGGCGTCCCGACCGCGACGCGCTGCAGTGACGTTTCGTTGCCTTGACTTGTATATACAGGATTGCTACATTGCCCGGAAACCGACCGGCGCCCCGACCGAGGACGCCGGCACGACCCGGGCGGGCCGCCAGCCGGCGGCGTCGTTCGCGATACCAAAGGAGCCAAACAGTGCAGATGCAGAAGCGGAAGTTGGGGAATCGAGGGGGCGCCGGCCGTGCGCTCGGTTGGCTGGCCACGCTGGCGCTGGCCGCCGGGTCCGGCGCGGTCCAGGCACAGCAGACCACCAAGGTGACGCTGGGCATGAGCGGCTGGACCGGCTTCGCGCCGCTGACGCTGGCCGCCAAGGCCGGCATCTTCGAGAAGCACGGCGTCGACGTCGACATCAAGATGATTCCGCAGAAGGACCGCCATCTGGCGCTGGCCTCTGGCGCGATCCAGTGCGCCGCGACCACGGTGGAAACGCACGTGGCGTGGAACGCCAACGGCGTGCCGATCACGCAGATCGTTCAGCTCGACAAGTCCTACGGCGCCGACGGGCTGGCGGTGCGCAACGACGTCAAGACCTTCGCCGACCTGAAGGGCAAGACCATCGGCGTCGATGCGCCGGGGACCGCGCCGTATTTCGGGCTGGCCTGGATGCTGAAGAAGAACGGCATGACCATCAAGGACGTCAAGACCACCACGCTGTCGCCGCAGGCGGCCGCGCAGGCCTTCGTCTCTGGCCAGAACGATGCCGCGATGACCTACGAGCCGTATCTGTCGACCGTGCGGCAGAACCCGGAGAAGGGCAAGATCCTCGCCACCACGCTCGACTATCCGATGGTGATGGACACGCTCGGCTGCGCGCCGAAATGGTTGAAGGAGAACCCCAAGGCCGCGCAGGCGCTGGTCGACGGCTACTTCGAGGCGCTCGAGATGATCCGCAAGGATCCGGCCAAGTCCAACGAGATCATGGGCGCGGCCGTCAAGCAGACCGGCGAGCAGTTCGCCAAATCGTCCTCGTATCTGCGCTGGCAGGACCGCGAGGCCAACCGCAAGTTCTTCGCCGGCGAGTTGGCGCAGTTCAGCAAGGAGGCCGCCGCGGTGCTGCTCGAGATCGGCGTGATCCGCCAGGTGCCGGACGTGACGGCGCTGTACGACCCCCGGTTCATCCGCTGAGCGGCAGGAGTAGCGATGACACAACCGTTGCACGCCGATTCGCTGCGGGCCGTCGCGCCCGACAGCCCGGCGACCGCCCGGACGATGCCGGCCGCGCCGCGTGCGCGCCGGATGCATCCGTGGCTGACGCCGCTGACCCCGGTCTCGCCGCGCACCCGCTGGGTGCTGGGCCTGGGCTTTTTCGTGCTGTTCTTCGCCGTCTGGGGCGCGGTGACGCTGGGCGGCCTGGTGCCGCCGACCTTCCTCGCCGATCCGATGACGATGGCGCGCGAAGCGTGGCTGCTGTTTGCCGAGTATGGCTTTCTGGGCGACATCGGCATGACCGTCTGGCGCGTGCTGGGCGGCTTCGTGCTGGCCGCGGTGCTGGCGGTGCCGCTCGGCATCCTGATGGGCGCGTACAAGGCCGCCGAAGCCTTCTTCGAGCCCTTCGTCTCGTTCTGCCGCTACCTGCCGGCCTCGGCCTTCATTCCGCTGCTGATCCTGTGGGCCGGCATCGGCGAGACGCAGAAGCTGCTGGTGATCTTCATCGGCTCGTTCTTCCAGATCGTGCTGATGGTCGCCGTGACGGTGGGCGGCGCGCGCCGCGACCTGGTCGAGGCGGCCTACACGCTGGGCGCCAATAGCGCCGGCATCGTCAAGCGCGTGCTGATTCCCGGCGCCGCGCCGGGCATCGCGGAAATCCTGCGGCTCGTGCTGGGCTGGGCCTGGACCTATGTGATCGTCGCCGAGCTGATCGGGTCGTCGTCCGGCATCGGCCACATGATCACCGACAGCCAGGCACTGCTCAATACCGGGCAGATCATCTTCGGCATCATCGTGATCGGCTGCATCGGCCTGGTCTCGGACCTGCTGTTCAAGCTCGCCAACCAGCGGCTGTTTCCGTGGAGCACCATCCAATGAGCGCGCTGTCGATCCAGCAGGTGTCGCGCACCTTCGTCAATCCACGGGGCGGCCAGACCCAGGCCTTGCTGCCGGTGGACTTCGAGGTCCGCGAGAACGACTTCGTCACCATCCTCGGGCCGTCCGGCTGTGGAAAATCGACGCTGCTGCGCATCGTCGCCGGCCTGGACACGCCGACCTCGGGCCGCGTGCTGCTCGACGGCGAGCCGGTCACCGGCCCCGGCGCGGACCGCGGCATGGTGTTCCAGTCCTATACGCTGTTCCCGTGGCTGACGATCGAGCAGAACGTCCGCTTCGGCCTGCGCGAGCGCGGCATGAGCCTTGCCGAGCAACGCGAGCGCAGCGATTTCTTCATTGCCCGCGTGGGGCTGCGCGGCTTCGAGCATCACTACCCGAAGCAGCTGTCGGGCGGCATGCAGCAGCGCACCGCGATCGCCCGCGCGCTGGCCAACGATCCGAAGATCCTGCTGCTCGACGAGCCGTTCGGCGCGCTCGACAACCAGACCCGCGTGCTGATGCAGGAACTGCTGCTGGGCATCTGGGAGAGCGCGCGCAAGACGGTGCTGTTCGTCACGCACGATATCGACGAGGCGATCTTCATGGCCAACCGGGTTGCGGTATTCTCTGCGCGGCCCGGACGGATCAAGACCGAGATCGCCGTCGACTTCGCCCATCCGCGCCACTACACCATCAAGACTTCGCCGGAATTCTCGGCGTTGAAGGCGCGGCTGACCGAAGAGATCCGTACCGAGGCAATGGCCTCGGCCGAGCATTGAGCCGGCCAATGTCGCCCACCGACGCGCGCATCGACCCACGCCACCACCGACCATGACCGTAGAAGCCGGCACCCGCCGCCCCGCCACCCGTCCCGACGCCAACGGCCACCGCCCGTCGCCCGATGCCACGCCGACCGCGCTGTACCAGCAGGTCAAGGAGTACATCGCGCGCCAGATCCAGAGCGGTGCCTGGCAGCCGGGCGATCGCGTGCCGTCCGAGCAGGAGCTGGTCAACCGCTTCGCCGTGTCGCGCATGACGGTCAACCGCGCGCTGCGCGAACTGGCCGAGCAGGGCAGGGTGGTACGCGTGGCGGGCGTCGGCACCTTCGTCGCCGAGCACAAGCCGCAGTCGACGCTGCTGTCGGTCGTCAATCTGCAGGACGAGATCCGCATGCGCGGGCACGACTACGCCTGCGACGTGATCCTGGTCGAGCGCGCCTCGGCCTCGATCGAGGTGGCGGCGGCGCTGGACCTGCGCACCGGCGAGTCCGTCTTCCACTCGGTGTGCGTGCATCGCGAGGACGGCGTGCCGGTGCAGCTCGAAGATCGCTACGTGAATCCGCGCGTGGCGCCCGACTTCATCAACCAGGACTTCAGCGGCGTCAAGCCGGGCGAATACCTGCTGCGGCACGTGCCCTACGACCAGGTGGAACACGTGGTGGACGCGGTCGCGGCGACGCCGGAGCAGGCCAGCCAGCTGGAGATGCCGGTGACCCAGCCCTGCCTGCTGCTGACGCGGCGCACGTGGACCGCCGGCACGCCGGTGACTTTCGTGCGCTGCCTGCATCCGGGCAACCGTTATCGCCTCGGCAGCCGTTTCCGTGCCGATGGCAATCCGGCGTTCGGCTAGCGTCGCGCCCCGCGGCCCGGCCGCCGTCCCAACCGAACGCTTTCGCACCTGACTTCGATCCCGATTCGACCTAAGCTGATTTAAGCCGTACCAAGCTGTATAGACAGGACCATACAATGACAATGCAATCCTCCGTTTCCCAATCCCGTCCCACGCTCACCCTGCATCCCGGCGAGGTCACCCTTGCCGAACTGCGCCGCATCTACCGCGGCGAGGTCCAGCTGGCGATGGCGGATTCGGCCTGGGCCGACGTGCGTGCCGCGCAGGCGACCGTGCAGCAGATCGTCGACACCGACGCGGTGGTCTACGGCATCAACACCGGCTTCGGCAAGCTGGCCAACACGCGCATCCCGCACGACAAGCTGGCCGAGCTGCAGCGCAACCTGGTGCTGTCGCACAGCGTCGGCACCGGCCGCGACCTGGCCGCCGATACGGTGCGGCTGATCCTGGCGACCAAGGCCGTCAGCCTCGCACGCGGCCATTCCGGCGTGCGGCCCGAGCTGATCGAGGCGCTGCTGACGCTGGCCAACCACGGGGTCACGCCCTGCATTCCGGCCAAGGGCTCGGTGGGCGCGTCGGGCGACCTCGCGCCGCTGGCGCATCTGTCGTGCACGCTGATCGGCGTGGGCGAGGCGATCGTCGATGGCCGCCGTCTGCCGGCCGTCGAAGCGCTCGCGCATGCCGGCCTGAAGCCGTTCGAGCTCGGTCCCAAGGAAGGCCTGGCGCTGCTGAACGGCACCCAGGTATCGACCGCGCTGGCACTGGCCGGCCTGTTCGCCGCCGAGGACGTGTTCGCCGCCGGGCTGGTGGCGGGCGCGCTGTCGCTCGAGGCCATCAAGGGCTCGGTCAAGCCGTTCGACGCCCGCATCCACGCCGCGCGTGGCCAGGCCGGCCAGATCGCGGTCGCCGGCGCGGTGCGCGAGCTGCTGGCGGGCAGCGAGATCGTCGACTCGCATCGCGAGTGCGGCCGCGTGCAGGACCCGTATTCGATCCGCTGCCAGCCGCAAGTGATGGGTGCCTGCCTGGACAATCTGCGCCACGCCGCGCGCGTGCTGCAGATCGAGGCCAATGCCGCGTCGGACAACCCGTTGGTGTTCTCGGAACAGGGCGACGTGGTGTCCGGGGGCAACTTCCACGCCGAGCCGGTGGCGTTCGCCGCGGACATCATCGCGCTGGCGCTGGCCGAGATCGGCGCGATTTCCGAGCGGCGCCTGGCGCTGCTGCTCGACACCGGCTTGTCGGGCCTGCCGCCCTTCCTGGTCCGTGACGGCGGCCTGCATTCGGGCTTCATGATCGCGCAGGTCACCGCCGCCGCGCTGGCGTCCGAGAACAAGTCGCTGGCCCATCCGTCCAGCGTCGACAGCCTGCCGACCTCGGCCAACCAGGAAGACCACGTGTCGATGGCCACCTACGGTGCGCGCCGGCTCGGCGACATGGCGGAGAACACCGCGGTCGTGGTCGGCATCGAGGCGATGGCGGCCGCGCAGGGCATCGAATTCCATCGGCCGCTGAAGTCCTCGCCGCTGGTCGAGACCGAACTGGCGCGCATCCGCGCCCGCGTCGATTTCGTCGAGGTGGACCGCTACCTGGCGCCCGATATCGAGGCGATGAAGCAGTGGGTGCTGCAGGGCGACGCCGGCGAGGGTTGGCCGCAGGCCGTGCGTGCCGTGCTGCCGGCGCAGGGCGAAGCGCAGTGACCGAGGATAGGCCGGCGGCGGCTCGTACGCCGGCTGCCCTCTCCCCCGGCCCCTCTCCCGCCAGCGGGAGAGGGGAGCACCCCGAGGGCAAGGGCACACGGACTGCCGCAGGGAAGAGCCGTAGGGAAGAGCCGTAGGGAAGAGAGCAACACGAGAGCACCGGCACACCGATTCCCCTCTCCCGCCAGCGGGAGAGGGGCAGGGGAGAGGGCAGCGGCGCCGGCATACCGAAGCCGCCTGACATCGCACTGAACGAGACACGACAGCAGGAGAACCACACATGAACGCCAACGAACAGCAATTCCTCGCCCGCGGCCAGCGCGAAATCCGCGCGCCGCGCGGCACCGAGCTGCACTGCAAGAACTGGCTGATCGAAGCCGCCTATCGGATGATCCAGAACAACCTGGACCCGGACGTCGCCGAGCGCCCGCAGGACCTCGTGGTCTATGGCGGCATCGGCAAGGCCGCGCGCAACTGGGAATGCTTCGACGCGATCCTCGACAGCCTGCGCCGCCTCGGTGAGGATGAATCGCTGCTGGTGCAGTCCGGCAAGCCGGTCGGCGTGTTCCGCACGCATGCCGACGCGCCGCGCGTGCTGATCGCCAACTCCAACCTGGTGCCGCACTGGGCCAACTGGGACAAGTTCAACGAGCTCGATCGCGCCGGCCTGATGATGTACGGCCAGATGACCGCCGGCTCGTGGATCTATATCGGCACGCAAGGCATCGTGCAGGGCACCTATGAGACCTTCGTCGAGGCGGGCCGCCAGCACTACGGCGGCGACCTGTCCGGCAAGTGGATCCTGACCGCGGGCCTGGGCGGCATGGGCGGCGCGCAGCCGCTGGCCGGCGTGCTGGCCGGCGCCTGCGTGCTGGCGATCGAATGCCAGGAATCGCGCATCGATTTCCGCCTGCGCACGCGCTATCTCGACAAGAAGGCCACCACGCTGGACGAGGCGCTGGCGATGATCGCCGAGGCCACCGCCAGCAAGCAGGCGATCTCGGTCGGCTTGCTCGGCAATGCCGCGCAGATCGTGCCTGAACTGGTCAAGCGCGCGCAGGCCGGCGGCATGCGTCCGGATATCGTCACCGACCAGACCTCCGCGCACGACCTGGTCAACGGCTATCTGCCAGCGGGCTGGACCGTCGAGCAGTGGGAAGCCGCACGCAAGGCCGACCCGAAATCCGTCGAGGCGGCGGCGCGCCCGTCCATCGTCGAACACGTCAAGGCGATGCTCGCCTTCCAGAAGATGGGCGTGCCGACGCTGGACTACGGCAACAACATCCGCCAGGTCGCCTTCGACGAGGGCGTGGAGAACGCCTTCGACTTCCCCGGCTTCGTGCCCGCCTATATCCGCCCGCTGTTCTGCCGTGGCAAGGGGCCGTTCCGCTGGGTCGCGCTGTCCGGCGATCCCGAGGACATCTACAAGACCGACGCCAAGATGAAGGAGCTGTTCCCCGAGGACAAGCCCCTGCACCGCTGGCTCGACATGGCGCGCGAGCGCATTGCCTTCCAGGGCCTGCCGGCGCGTATCTGCTGGGTCGGATTGGACGAGCGCCATCGCGCGGGCCTGGCCTTCAACGAGATGGTCAAGTCGGGCGAGCTCAAGGCGCCGGTGGTGATCGGCCGCGACCATCTGGACTGCGGCTCGGTGGCGTCGCCCAACCGCGAGACCGAGGCGATGAAGGACGGCTCGGACGCCGTGTCGGACTGGCCGCTGCTCAACGCGCTGCTCAATACGGCGGGCGGCGCGACGTGGGTCAGCCTGCATCACGGCGGCGGCGTCGGCATGGGCTTCTCGCAGCATAGCGGTGTGGTGATCGTCTGCGACGGCACCGATGCCGCCGCCCGCCGCATCGAGCGCGTGCTCTGGAACGATCCGGCCACCGGCGTGATGCGCCACGCCGACGCGGGCTACGACATCGCGATCGACTGCGCGCGCGAGAAGGGGCTGAATCTGCCGATGGTCGATCGCGCATGAGCGCGGCGCCATCGCCAATCCCGCAAGCACGGCGCTTTGCGTTGGCCGAGCTGACGCCAATGCCGTGGAAGAACGGCGGCGGCACCACGCGCGAGATCGCCGCGTGGCCGCCCGCCGCCGGGCTCGACACGTTCGACTGGCGCCTGAGCATCGCCGACATCGCCGCCGACGGGCCATTCTCGGCGTTCCCCGGTATCGACCGCCAGATCGTGCTGCTCGATGGCGACGGCGTGCGTCTGCGCGCGCGCGATGGCAGCTTCGATCATCGACTGGTAGCGCTTGGCGAGCCATTCGCCTTTGCCGGCGAAGCGGCGGTCGACGCCACGCTGCTGGGCGGATCGACGCGCGACTTCAATGTGATGACGCGGCGCGGCCGGTGCCGCGCGCGCGTCGTCTGTACCGGCGAGGCGATCGCCAGCACGGACGTCGACGCCGATACCACGGTGGTGTTGTACGTGCTGGCCGGCAACTGGCGGTGCGACGATGCGCAGCATGCGCAAGCCGAAGCGCTGACCGCGGGCAGCGGCATCCTGCTGCCGCCCGGCAGCGCCTTCCATTGGCTGCCCCAGGGCGGCGATGCCCGCTGCCTCGTCGTCCGGCTGCAATCGACCCAGCCATCCTCCGATAGGGAAACCACGTCATGACGCAGTCCGCTGAACAATCTGCCGTCGACGCCGGCGTGTCGGGCGCGCCGTCGGCCGATGGCGTCTGGCATCGCTGCCATCTGCTGCCGGACGCCGATCCGGCCAGCGCCCTTCGCGATGCCGCGCTGGTCGTGCAGCACGGGCGTATCGCCTGGCTCGGCAAGCAGGCCGAGCTGCCCGAGGCTTACCGAGGCCTGCCGCATCACGATGCGAACGGGGCGTGGATCACGCCGGGCCTGATCGATTGCCACACGCATCTGGTCTACGGCGGCCAGCGCGCCGATGAGTTCGCGATGCGGCTCGCCGGCGCCAGCTACGAGGAAATCGCGCGCGCCGGCGGGGGCATCGTGTCGACGGTGCGTGCCACGCGTGCCGCCGATGAAGATACGCTGTTCGCGCAGGCCGCGACTCGGCTGATGCCGCTGCTGGCCGAAGGCGTCACCGCCATCGAGATCAAGTCGGGCTACGGCCTCGATGTCGATACGGAGCGCAAGCAGTTGCGCGTCGCGCGGCGCCTGGGCAAGGCCTACGGCGTTGCGGTGCACACCACCTTCCTCGGCGCGCATGCGTTGCCGCCCGAATACGCGAACCGCGCCGACGACTACATCGCGCTGGTCTGCGACACCATGCTGCCGGCGCTGGCGCAGGAAGGCCTGGTCGATGCGGTCGACGCCTTCTGCGAAGGCATCGGCTTTTCGCCGGCGCAGACCGAGCGCGTGTTCGAGGCCGCACACCGGCATGGCCTGCCGGTCAAGCTGCATGCCGAACAACTGAGCAATCTCGGTGGCGCCGCGCTGGCGGCCCGCTATCGCGCCCTGTCGGCCGACCATCTGGAGCATCTGGACGAGGCCGGCGTCGCGGCGATGGCCGAGGCGGGGACGGTCGCGGTGTTGCTGCCCGGTGCCTACTATTTCCTGCGCGACACGCATCTGCCGCCGATCGCGCTGCTGCGCCGGTACGGCGTGCCGATCGCGCTGTCGACCGACCACAACCCCGGCACGTCGCCGGTGACCTCGCTGCTGTTGATGCTCAATATGGCCTGCACGCTGTTCCGCATGACGGTGCCAGAGGCGCTCGCCGGCGTCACCACGCATGCGGCGCGCGCGCTCGGCGCCAGCGATCGGCATGGCCTGCTGGCGGCGGGACGCGGCGCCGATTTTGCGCTGTGGCGCATCGATTCGCCGGCCGAGCTGGCCTACTGGTTCGGCCGCAACCCGCTCGCCGCGGTGGTACGCCAGGGGCGCGTGTTCGCCGGACCTGCAGGAGTTTCGCGATGAAGCCTGACCCCGATTCAACGATGTTCGCCGCCGAGGCACTGCTGCCCGGGGGCTGGGCGAGCGATGTGCTGCTGACCTGGGACGCCGACGGCAAGCTGACCGCCGTGACGCCGAACGCCACGCCGGCGGCCGACACGCCGCGCGCCGCCGGCCCGGTGCTGCCCGGCATGGCCAATCTGCATTCGCACGCCTTCCAGCGCGGCTTTGCCGGCCTGACCGAATTCCGCTCCGCGGCCGACGATTCGTTCTGGAGCTGGCGCGAGCTGATGTACCGCTTCGCGCGGAGGCTGACGCCCGAGACGCTGGAGGCGATCGCCACGCAGCTCTATGTCGAGATGCTGCGCGCCGGCTATACCAGTGTCTGCGAATTCCACTATGTCCATCACCAGGCCGACGGCACGCCTTACGCCGATCCGGCCGAGATGTCGCTGCGCCTGCTGCGCGCGGCGCAGCGCGCGGGCATCGGCATCACGCTGCTGCCGGTGCTGTACCAGAGCGCGGGTTTCGGCCCCAAGCCGCCGCTGACGGACCAACGCCGCTTCTTGCACGAGACCGACGCGATGCTGGCGCTGCTGCAACGGCTGGCGCCGGCCTGCACGGGTACTGCGCGGCTCGGCCTGGCGCCGCACTCGCTGCGCGCGGTGCCGCCCGACAGCCTGCGTGCTGCGGTGGCGGGCCTGCATGCGATGGACCCGGCCGCGCCGGTGCACATTCATATCGCCGAGCAGCAGCGCGAGGTCGACGAATGCCTGGCCTGGTGCGGCACGCGGCCGGTGGACTGGCTGCTGGACCATGCGCCGGTCGACAAGCGCTGGTGCCTGGTGCATGCGACCCACCTGGACTGGGACGAGCGCCGGCGCCTCGCGCACAGCGGCGCGGTGGCCGGCATCTGTCCGACCACCGAGGCGAACCTGGGCGATGGCGTGTTCGATGCCGCGCCGTATCTGGAGCAGGGCGGGGCGTGGGGCATCGGTTCGGACAGCCACGCCAGCGTCAGTGTCAGCGAGGAACTGCGGCTGTTCGAATACGGGCAGCGGCTCGCGCTGCAAAGGCGCAACGTGCTGGCTTCGAACCAGCATCCCCAGGTTGCCGATCGGCTCTATCTCGATGCGGTGGCCGGCGGGGCGCGCGCAGCGGGACGCCCGGTCGGCGGCCTGGCGGTCGGACAGCAGGCGGACTTCGTCGTGCTCGACGGCAACCATCCGACGCTGGCGGGGTTGCGCGGCGAGCAGGCGCTGGCCGTGCACGTGTTCGCCAATCACGGGCATGAGACACTAGCGGAAGTCCGCAGCGCGGGACGCTGCCGCGTGCAGCGCGGCGTCCATGCCTTGCAGGCCGAAGCGGGCGCGGCCTTCGCCAGTGCGCGCGCCAGCCTGCTGGCGCCATGACGGTGGATGCGCCCACGCGCCCACGCCGACGCCGCGGACCCCATTCAGACGAACCCCGATATCGCCACCGGCACCGCGCAACAAGCACGCGGCCGGCGGCGATGCCACTCGTAGCAGCAATATGACTTCCTTCTCCACCGATACCCCGGCCTTCACGCTGCAGCGCGGCACGCGCCCGCTGCTGATCTCGATGCCCCATGTGGGCACCTATCTGCCGCCGTCGGTTGCCGGCCGGCTGACCGACGAGGCGCGTACCGTGCCGGATACCGACTGGCATATGGACCGGCTCTACGGCTTCGCGCGCGAACTCGGCGCGTCGGTCCTGATGGCGACGCACTCGCGCTATGTGGTCGACCTGAACCGGCCGCCCGACAACGCGAACCTGTATCCGGGCCAGGACACCACCGGGCTCTGCCCGGTCGATACCTTCGACAAGACCCCGCTGTACGCCAACGGCGTCGGTCCGGACGAGACGGAGATCTTCGCGCGCCGCGACGCGGTCTGGCGTCCCTACCACGACGCGCTGGCCGGCGAACTGGCGCGGCTGCGGGCGGAGCACGGCACCATCGCGCTGTGGGACGCGCATTCGATCCGCTCGGTGCTGCCGCGCTTCTTCGACGGCAAGCTGCCCGACTTCAATCTCGGCACCGCCAACGGCGCGAGCTGCGATGCGGGGCTCGCCGACCAGGTCGCGCAGATCGCCGCCGAGGCGCAGGGCTATACGTCGGTGCTCAACGGCCGCTTCAAGGGCGGCTATATCACCCGCCAATACGGGCAGCCCGCGCAGGGCGTGCATGCGATCCAGCTCGAGCTGTCGCAATGCACGTACATGCGCGAGGCGTACCCGTTCGACTACGACGAGGCGCTGGCGGGCAAGCTGCAGCCGACGCTGCGCCGGATGCTCGAGGCCGTGCTGGCCTTCGTCGAGGCGCGCTGATGTTGCAATGATGTTGGCGGATGAGAGACGGCTTGTCTCGTCTCTCATCGCGGGCCGGCATTACTTTCCGCCGCGCAGCCGCTCCTCGATATGCTGGGCGCGTTGCAGCGAACCGGGGTGCGTGCTCAGCATGCTCGATTGCCCGCCGTCGAGCGCCGCCATCTTGCGAAAGGCGGTCACCAGCGCCTCGCGATTGGCGTTGTTCTTCGTCAGCAGATCGAAGGAATAGTCGTCCGCCGCGGTTTCCTGCCGCTGCGAGAACTGCGAATTGACCAGCGTTTCCGCCAGCTCGCCCAGTTGCGACGACGACAGCGCGTTCAGCGTGGCGCTGCCGGCCGAGCCCAGCAGGCCGCGCGCGGCCGCGGTCGCGTAGGCCACCTGCATCGCCGCCTTGGTGTGGCCCAGCGCCACGTGGCCGATCTCGTGCCCCACCACGCCGCGTACCTCGTCGTCGGTCATCATGTCCATCAGCCCGCTATAGATGCGCACGCAGCCGTTGGCCATCGCCCACGCGTTGATCTCCTTGGTCTCGTAGACCTTCGCGTCGAGCGGCAGGCCGGTGTTCTGCAGGCCCGCCATGATCTTGCTCAGGCGCTGCCCATAGTTGCTCGTCGGTGCGGCGATCTTGTTCTTCTTGTCCATCTCGGCGCAGGACTGGTCCGACAGCGTCTTGATATTCGCGTCGGAGAGCGTCGCGGCGGTAAACAGGCTGCCGCCGGCCTGCGTCAGGCCCTCCATGTTCGCGCCGGCGCATCCGGCCAGCAGGGCGGCGGCCAGGGTGGCGAGCAGGGGGGCTTTGACGCGGAAGGCAGGGCGGCGTGGCGTAGCTGGAGTCATGGCGGTTCCTGTTGGTGCTGGAGAATCCAGCAGCATACGCAGCGCAACCGAAGGGCGGTAGCAGGCGATGTCCGACGTCGAGTGAATCGATCGGCACATGACCAGTCGTCATGCGGCCAACATCGCGTTTTGGCGACACGTCCCGCGGATAGGTCGCCGGCGGCGACATGAACGCGGGACGTCCACGAGAGCGCCGGCGCCCGCCCTCAAAACCCTTCCAGCACCACCTTGCCGCGCGCTCGCCCGCTTTCGATCAGCGCGTGGGCACGGCGCAGATTGGCGGCATTGATCGTGCCGAAGTGCTCGCCGAGCGTGGTGCGGATCGTGCCGGCATCGATCAGTTGCGCGACGCGTGTCAGCAGTTCGTGCTGGCGGATCATGTCGGGCGTCTCGAACATCGGCCGCGCGAACATGAATTCCCAATGCAGCGACAGCGACTTGCGCTTCATCGGCATCACGTCGAGCGTGGCCGGATCGTCGATCACGGCGAGCTGGCCCTGGGGCGCGAGCACGTCGACCAGCTGCGGGTAGTGCTGTCCGGTGTGGGTCAGGCTGGCGACGTGCTCGACCTGCGGCACGCCGATGCGCTCCAGTTCTTCGCGCAGCGGCCTGGTGTGGTCGATCACGTGGTGGGCGCCGAGCGATGCCACCCAGTCGCGCGTTTCCGGACGCGATGCCGTGCCGATCACCGTCAGGCCGGTCAGCTGACGCGCCAACTGCGTCAGGATCGAGCCGACGCCGCCGCCGGCGCCGACGATCAGCAGATGCTGTCCCGCGCCGCCATGCTCGGGAATGCGCAGCCGGTCGAACAGCAGTTCCCAGGCGGTGATCGTGGTCAGCGGCAGGGCCGCGGCTTCGGCGTCCGACAGCGAAGCGGGCTTGCGGGCGGCGATGCGTTCGTCGACGAGGCAGTACTCCGCATTGCTGCCCGAGCGCGTGATCGAGCCGGCGAAGTAGACCTCGTCGCCCGGCGCGAACAGCGTGACCGCGCTGCCGACGCGGACGACCTTGCCGACCGCGTCCCAGCCCAGCACGCGCATGGCCGCGACCGCGGACGAGGCGCGGACCTTGGTATCGACCGGATTGACCGCGATGGCCCGCACCTGGACCAGCAGGTCGCGCGGACTGGGCTCGGGCATCGGCAGATCGACGTCGATCAGCGCGGCAGGGTCGTCGATCGGCAGACCGTGCTGGAGGTAGGCGATGGCTTTCATGTTGGCTCCGTGACTTGAGGGATGGAGAACTTCAACGATGACGCCATCTTGCTCCCGCCAGCGCCTATCCGGTAAGCGGTAAAATCGGCCAGCACTTTCTCTCCGCAAGTGAAAATGATCCGGCTTGAAGACCTGACCCTGTTCGTACGCAGCGCCGCCCTCGGCAGCTTTTCCAGCGCGGCGCGCGAGGCCGATCTGCTGCCGGGACAGGTCAGCGCCGCCGTCAAGAGGCTGGAGCGCGATCTCGATATCCGCTTGTTCGCCCGCTCGACCCGCAGCCTGCGCCTGACCGCCGAGGGCGAACGCTATCTGCCCTACGCACAGGAGGTGCTGGCCACGCTGAACGAGGGCCGCGACAGGCTGCGCGGCGATGGCGCGGTGCTAAGCGGCCTGTTGCGCGTCACGGCGCCGTCGGATCTCGGCCGCAATGTGCTGCTGCCCTGGATCACCGAATTCCGCCGTGCGCATCCCGATCTGACGCTGCGGCTCTATCTGTCGGACCACGTCACCGATGTCTTCCGCGATCCGATCGACGTCGCCATCCGCTACAGCCGCTTCGAAGAGGCCAGTTACGTCGCCTTGCCGCTGGCGCCGGAGAACCGGCGCGTGCTGATCGCCTCGCCCGCCTATCTGGCCCGGCACGGTCGCCCGCAATCGCTCGACGAACTGGCCTCGCATCGCTGCCTGCTGTACCAGCTGAGCGGCCGTGTCTACGACAAATGGCCGTTCGAGAGCGCGGCCGGCCGGCGGCTGGTCGAGGTCAAGGGAAGCCTGTACACCGACGACGCCGACGTGGTCCGCCGCTGGGCGGTGCAGGGCGAGGGCATCGCCTACAAGTCGTGGCTGGACGTCTGCGGCGACGTGCTAGCCGGCCGCCTGACCGTGCTGCTGCCGCACGAGACGGGAGAGAGCACGCCGCTGCAACTGGTCTGTCCGCACCGCAAGCAGTTCTCGCCGGCCGTGCGGCAATTGCAGGCCTTGCTGAAGGAGCGGTGTGCGGGGTTGACGGCGCAGTATGCGGCGGTGGTGGCGTGAGGCTGGGGCGCGAAGGCGCTATGGTGATGGGCTGGCCTATTTGCCGAAACGCGATGCGGTGATTGAGTAGTCGGTTCGCCGCAAGTATTGCGGTGTTTAGCGTGCCCATTCATCGCAACTTCCGCGGCGATCGGGCTCCGCGCGTCGGAAGCACGGACGGCGCGCAAGGATCGCGATGCCACTGGATACGACTCAACGACGCCACGACGCCACGACGCCACTGCACCATGCCATCGCTTGCAAATGAACCAGCCCCGATTGAAGTCCGGCGGATTCTCGACGTTGTCGTCCGCGAGTTGGGCGACAACATCGCCGGTGCGTACCTGTTCGGCTCCGCCGTTGCCGGCGGGCTGCGGCCAGATAGCGATGTGGACCTGCTGGTGCTGACGCATCGAACGATGTCCGCGCAAAGCCGCGGGCAACTGCTGGCCGCGTTGATGACGGTCTCCGGCGCGCGCGCGCAGCCGGGGCCAGCCCGCAATGCCGAAGTCACGGTCGTCGTACTCGGCGACATCGCCCCGTGGCGCCACCCGGTACAGACCGACTTCGTCTACGGCGAATGGCTGCGGGACGATGTCGAGTCGGGCGTGGTCCCGCTGCCGACGATCGATCCTGACCTGACGCTGGTGCTGGCCACGGCCTTGCAGAGTCACCGCGCATTGATCGGCCCCGCGCTTACCGGGTTTCTTCCCGGCATCCCGCGCGCCGATATTCGGCGCGCCATCGCGGACAGCCTGCCGACCCTGCTGGCCAACGTCCGCGGTGACGAACGCAATGTCATGCTGACGCTGGCCCGCATGTGGGTCACGCTGGCCACGAGCCAGATCGTGCCAAAGGACGCCGCGGCCGACTGGCTGCTGCCACGTCTGCCGCCGGAGCGGCGCGCGTTATTGGCGACGGCGCGCGATGCGTATCGCGGTCAAGTCGCCGCGCAAGCGTGGCACGAACAACGGGCCGAGGTGCGCGAATGGGTGGCCGATGTCAGTGGGACAATCGCGCGCATCCTGCACGAAGGCGGCAAGGCATGACCGCGCATGCCCACCTCAGGCGGCGCGCTTCAGTGGGACGGCCATCATGAAGAGCGCAACCACGGCCAGGGCCAGCGGCGCGAACGATACCCACAACACGGTATCCCAGTCGTAGGCCGCCAAGAGTCCGCCGGAGGCAAACGAACCGATCGCCATCGTGCCGAAGACGATGAAATCGTTCAGGGACTGAACCTTGGTCTTTTCCTCGGGCCGGTGGCACTCCAGCACCAGCGCGGACGCGCCCACGAAGCCGAAGTTCCAGCCGACGCCGAGAAGGATCAGGGTCAGCCAGAAGTGGGCCACATCGATTCCGGTCAGGCCGATCGCCGCCGAAACACCGGTCAGAAACAGGCCCGCCGTGACGACCCGCTGCGCGCCGAAGCGGGTAATCAGCCGGCCCGTGAAGAAGCTGGGCGCATACATCGCGATGACGTGCCATTGCAGCCCGAGGTTGGCGTTTTCCTGCGAATGGCCGCACAGATGCATCGCCAGCGGCGCCGCGGTCATCAGGAAATTCATCAGCATGTACGACACGGCTCCGCACATGACGGCGGTCACGAACAGCGGCTGGCGCGCGATGGTCGCCAGTGGCCGTCCCCTGGCGACTTCCGCCGCGGTCGGCATGGGCAGCCGCACGCCCCACAGAACCAGCGCCGACACCAGCGCGACCACGGCCTGCATGACGAAGGTCGCCGCAAACATGTGCGGCGGCCACAGGTGCATGGTGTGCGTGACCAGTTGCGGCCCGACGACCCCGGCCACCACGCCGCCTCCCATCACGAAAGAGAGCGCACGCGGCCGCAGCGCAGGCGAGACGCCGTCGGCCGCGGCAAAGCGGAACGACAGCACCACGGCCGCATAGGCGCCGCCGAAGAAGGTTGCCAGGCAGAACAGCCAGAACGAGCTCCACACGACAGCGGCGGCGGCCAGCAAGCCGACCAGCACGCCGCACGCGGTGCCGGCCAGGAAGGACGCGCGTCTTCCATACCGGCGCGCGATGGCGCCCGTCGGCAGGATGCACGCCGCCATGCCGACCACGAAGATGGAGATGGGCAGCGTGGCCAGCGTCTTGTCCGGAGCGAGCGTGTCGCCGACGATCGCCCCGGTCGCGTAGACCACGACCGAGTTCGCACCGGCCAGTGCCTGGGCGACGGTCAGCCGCATGATGTTGCCGCGCTGCTCGCGCTCGGAAAGTTCGGCGACAGAATCGCTCAATGAGGCAGGTGCGACGTTCGACAAGACATACCTCTGCAGAGAATATGGGTTCCCAGTTCTGAACGGTGAGTCATGGCTGGCGCAAATCCCGGGCGGGAGGACAGCGGCGATTCTTGGCGGATTATCCTCGTCCGGCAAACAAGATTAAGTATCGCTGATCCAAAGAATTTCTTTGTCGAGGCGGAATACGCCGCGCGCGCGCCATTGGTGGGCTGGGGCAGAGGGTCAGACACCGTCAAGCATGCTGCAGCGCATGACCGGCGCCGTTGCCGCCCTGCGGTAGAGTAACGGTTCTTCTTCCCTTGCAACGCTCGCCACCCGGAGATCGAGCCATGGAATTCGTTATCCCCAGTACCGGCAATCTGATTCTGTTCGTCAGCGCAGCGCTCGTGTTGTTGGTGATTCCGGGCCCCGCGGTGCTGTACATCATTGCGCAATCGGTGGAGCAAGGCCGCAAGGCCGGGCTGGTATCGGACCTGGGCATTCATACGGCCACGCTGGTGCACGTGCTGGCCGCCGCGCTGGGCCTCTCCGCATTGCTTGCCTCGTCTGCCGTGGCGTTCGGCATCCTGAAGTACGCCGGTGCCGCTTATCTGATCTGGCTGGGCCTGAAAAAGATCTTCGGCCGCCCGGTTCCCGTCGCCGTCGATTCGCTGCCGCAGCAGCGGCGCTACGCGCGGCTGTTCCGCGACGGCTTCATCGTCAATCTGCTCAATCCCAAGACGGCGCTGTTCTTCCTGGCCTTCCTGCCGCAGTTCGTCGACGTCGGCCGCGGCAACGTGGCGATGCAGATCGTCTTCCTGGGGCTGCTGTTCACGCTGCTCGGGCTGATCAGCGATGCCTGCTACGCGCTGGCCGCGAGCGCTGCCGGTCGCTGGCTGCGGCATAGCCGCGGGTATCTGACGTTCGAGCGCTACGTGGGTGGCACGCTGCTGATCGGGCTTGGCATTACGGCTGCGTTCGCGGGGAACGGCAAGAAGTAGCAGCGGCGGGCGGGATTGGATTGGAATTGCCGGGTCGATATGACTGGATATTGCGGTGTCCTTCCTCTCGCGATGGCCTTGCGATTTCGATCTCGCACAATCCGACTCTAAGCGGCTCGACCAGAAAATCAAGTAGTCCTATGGATAGTAGTTAGTCGCCGCCAATTGCGCCATCCTTTCCCTCCAGGGGATGCAGGGCTGCATCGTCTCGATATCATCGATGCAGCATCGAGACGCGTCCCCGTAGCGGAGCACAAGGAATGATCAGGGGCGTGAGAATTCGAGCGGCCAAGGCGGTGGATTTGCAGGCCGTTCTGGAGGTACTCGATATCTGCAGTTTGAAGTACAAGGTAGTCGAAGCATCGACCCATCTGTATCACCTCGCCATGCTGGGCAAACAGCCGATCGGCTGCGTATGCGGCGAAGTTCATGGCGAAACGGTTGTCATCCGTGCGGTCGCCGTTCTTCCCGAATTTCGCGACCAGCGGATTGCGACGCATCTCGTGGGCGCCGTGCTGATGCGCGCCCGCGCCAACGGATGCAAATCCGCAGCGCTGTTTACGAACAGGCATCCGAGCTTCTTTGCGCGATACGGATTTTCGCTCAGTTCCCCGGAGCAGATGCCGGAAGAGATCCGGATTGCCAAGGACTTCCACCGGCGCTTCAGCGCAAGGACATACTGCATGTGCCGCCGCCTTGACTGAGTTCATCGGCGCCTGGCCATGCCCGTGTCAGGCCGGCTTGTCCAATGCTTGCGCATCGGGCCACACCAGATGCGCGCGCCGCTGGCGCGCGGCATAGATGGCTTCTGCCTTGTTGCGCGCGCCCAATCGCTGATATAGCTGCGCCGAATGGCTCTTTACTGTCGCCAGCGAGATGTCCAGCATGCGGCTGATGACCTTTTGCTGGTACCCCATCGATAGCAACACCAGTATCTGGTATTGACGCAGGGTCAGATCGAGCCTGCGCGCTTCCTCTTCGGCGACGGCAAAAGCGCCGCCCGACGCCGATGCCTGTGGCGGGAGGGGAGGCTGCCCCGCGGATATCAGGCGCACTGCATGCTGGAGCGCAGTCTGCGCGTTGTCGGCGGCAGTCCCGTCGATTCGCTCGATGCCAGGCAACATCAGGATCGGCAGCTCGCGCGCCCAATGCCAGGCCTGTTCCAGTTGCGCCATGGCAAGCTGGTACGAAGAGGCTTTCGCCATGATCAGCAGCTGCGGCCCATGCTCGGCCAACTGGGTGCACAGCGTCTCGAGTTCGGAAAAACCGATGCAGGAAACCAGTTCGACATCGCGGTGATGCCGCAGCCAATCGGCGAGCGCAATGTGTCGCGTGGGATGTTCCACGATCAGCAGCGCACGCATGGATCCTCCCGCCACTGTAGAGACCGCTTGTCGATTTGCCCGGAAGGTCCCTCTGTGATTCAGGTCGTCCCGTGGTAGTGCATGTTGGAAGGTTTGGTGGACGATGGTTTAAATGTCAAGGGGTCTTACTCTGACCCCATTCCACGCTTCGACCTACATCCTGATCTGTGTCCCCTCAATCGAAATGCGAATCGTTCGCGATTCGGGTTATGATTGCCGGTTTTCCGCCGACTTTTCGCTACTTCGATGTCCACCACCCTGTCGACCCGCCGCTTCGCCTGGCAGGTCACCCTTGCCGTTCTTTCCGGGCTCGGATTCGGGCTCGGTGTCGTCCACGCCCACACCGACACGCCCAACAACGATACCCCTGCCGATCTTCCCGAAGTGCGCGTCAGTGCGAACGCCGGCGGCGGCTACGTGCCGACCGAAAGCCGCGGCGCGACGCGCACCGACACGCCGTTGCGCGAAATACCGCAATCCGTTCGCGTGGTCACCACCGAACTGATCGACGACCTCGGCGCCACGCGCCTGGCCGATACGGTCGACTATGTCAGCGGGATCGCACGCCTGAACGATTTCGGCGGCACCTGGGACAACTATGCGATCCGCGGCTTCAGCAGCACGGAGATGGGATATCTCGTCAATGGTTTCCCCGGTTCGCGCGGCTATAACCCAATGCGCGACACCGCCACGGTCGAACGCTTCGAATTCCTCAAGGGCCCGGCGGCTGCGCTCTACGGCAGCAGCGAGCCGGGCGGCACGATCAATATCGTGACCAAGAAGCCGAGGTTCACGTCGGCGACGAGCGCCGAACTGAGCGTCGGAACGCTCGGCTTTCGGCGCGCCGCGGTCGACAGCACCGGTCCGATCACCGACAAGCTGGCCTACCGTCTCAACGTCATGGGCGAGGATGGCGCGAGCCGTAGTTCGCTGATCGACAACAACAAGTACCTCGTGGCGCCGGCGCTCGCGTGGGCGCTGGACGACAAGACGCTGCTGCAGTACGAAGGCGAGTTCATGCGCGTGCGCACGCCGCTGGACCGTGGTGTCGTCAACGTCAACGGCAGGATCGACCTGCCGCGCAACCGCTATCTGGGCGAGCCCAACGATCCGAACCTGCATCTGTCGAGCGATTCCCATCAGCTCACACTGGACCGCGAGCTGGCGCCAGGCTGGCGTACCCGCATCGGGGCCAGCTACAAGGAATCCGGCTTCGAAGGCTATGCCGCCGACCTCGGCAGCGTGCTGCCCGACGGCCGCACGCTGACCCGTCGGCACAGCTGGCGCACGCTGCCGTCGCGCGACACCTCGATGCAGGCCGAAGTCGAAGGCAATTTCGACACGGGACCGCTGGGACACCGCCTGCTGTTCGGCGTCGACGCCTCGCGCCTGCACATGGGCATGGACATCGCCTATTCGACGCTGGCGACCAACCCCTATGCGATCGACCTGTACGAGCCGGTCTACGGGCAGCCCAAGCCGCCACTGGTGATGACGATCTCGACGCGCGAAAACCAGCGCAACGTGGGCACCTTCGTGCAGGACGAGATTTCGCTGACCGAGCAATGGAAGGTCCTGGCCGGCGTGCGCTTCGACAGCTATCACCAGAGCCTGGACAACCTGATCACGGGCCGTTCCACCAGCCAGGATCAACACGCCGTCTCGCCACGCCTGGGCGTGACGTGGTTGCCCAATGCTCAGACCTCGGTCTATGCGTCGTGGGGCAAGTCGTTCCGGCCCAACAGCGGCGTGGACGAAGCCGGCAATCCCTTCGATCCGCAGAGCGGACGCGCGCTGGAGGCGGGCGTCAAATGGCAATCGGCCGATGCCAGGCTGGGCGCGACGCTGGCGGTATTCGACATCCGCAAGACCAACGTACTGACGCGCAGCCCCACCAATCCGAACTTCAGCGTCGCGGCCGGAGAGGTCACGAGCCGCGGCTTCGAGGCGGATGCGTTCGGCCAGCTCGACCAGCACTGGCGTGTCAGCGCCAGCTTCACGCTGACCAACGCCAAGGTCACCGAAGACAATGCCATCGCCCCTGGCACGCGCCTGACCAATATTCCGAAGGTCAGCGCCAGTCTGCTGGCGATCCGCGAAGATGCCATGCCGCGATTCGGCGGCCGCTATGGCGTCGGCACCGGCATCGTCTATGTGGGCTCCCGCTCGGGGAATGCCACCGACACGTACTCGCTGCCCGCCTATGCCACCGTCAAGCTGGTGTCGTACTGGCAGATCGACCGCAGGACGCGCGTCTTCTTCGACGTTCACAACGTGTTCGACAAGGAGTACTACCCGGCATCGTGGGGCAATCTCGCGGTGATTCCGGGCCTTGGCCGGCAGTTCGTCGCAGGCGTCAAGTATCAGTTCTGAAGGCCGCCACAGCCTGCGGCATTGCGGGACAGGCCACAACAGGCATATCGCCCGGCAGAGTGCAGCGCTCTGCCGGGCTTTTTTTCGTCCGTGTGATCCGGCGCCGGCCGCATTTTCGGCATTTCCATGCAGTGGAAATAGGGGGGTGTATGCCGACGGGACAAGGCCTAAGCTGTCTCCCACAAACAAGGCGCGCCTCGCCGGCAGAAGACAGGCGGCGGCGCTTCAAGGATTTCCAGGAGACGCTTCATGCCATCGATCCGCACCCCGATCCGCACCCCGATCCGCACTCACGTCGCCCGCCGGCTCGCCAAGGCCGCCATGCCCTTCCTGATGGCCGTTGCCATGCCGCTGTCCGCGCTGGCAGCCTTCCCCGAAAAGCCGATCCGCCTGGTCGTGCCGTTCGCCCCGGGCGGCGGAACGGACCTGATCGCGCGCGCGATGGGCATCACCATGGGCGAGGATCTCGGCCAACCCGTGCTGGTCGACAACAAGCCCGGCGGCAGCACGATCATCGGGACCGATGCGGTCGCCAAGAGCGCCCCCGACGGCTACACGCTGGTGATGGCCACCATGGCCCACGCCGTCAATCCAAGCCTGCACAAGAAGCTGCCGTTCGATACCGACAAGGCCTTCTCGCCGGTCATGCTGGTGGGTCGCTCGCCCAATGTCCTGGTCGTCAAGCCGGACAGCCCCATCAAGACCGTGCAGGACCTGATCGCAGCGGCCAAGGCGCGGCCGGGCAAGCTGAACTATGCGTCGCAGGGCGCGGGTACCTCGGCCCACCTCGCGGGCGAACTGTTCAAGAAGTTGGCCAAGGTCGAGATCACCCACGTTCCGTATCGCGGCGCCGGCCCCGCCATTACCGACTTGCTGGGCGGACAGGTCGACGCGATGTTCGCCACGGCGGCTGCGGTCGCGCCGCACCTGGAGAGCGGCAAGCTGCGCGCGGTGGCGGTGACGACCGCGCAGCGTTCCCAGGCGCCGGCGCTGAGCAAGGTGCCGACCATCGCCGAGAGCGGCGTGCCCAACTACGTGGCCGACAGCTGGTATGGCCTGTTTGCGCCGGCGGGTACGCCGCCGGCGGTGATCGCGCGACTGAACGCGGCGGCGAAGAAGGCCGTGCAGACCGAAGCGTTCCGCAAGCGCGCCGAGCAGGAAGGCCTGGCCGTCCATGGCGGCACGCCCGAAGAATTTGGCCGCTACGTGAAGGGCGAGAGCGAGCGATGGAGCAAGGTCATCAAGGAAGCGAATATCACGGCCGACTGAGCGCGGCTCCGACTACGGAACACCACCAATACACCGCACCGGATCAAGACATGGACCACTATTCCCTGATCGAACTGAAGATCGAATCGGGCATCGCACTGCTCGCCTTCAACCGCCCGGACAAGCGCAACGCCATCAGCGACGATATGCGCACGGAGTTCATCGATGCGCTCGAGCGTGTCGCCTCGGACAAGGCGATCCGCGCGCTGGTGCTGACCGGCAATGGCAAGGGCTTCTGCGCCGGCGGCGACGTCGCCGGCATGCAGCGCCGCATGGAAGCGCCGCAGGGCGAGGTGGCGTTCAACGGGTGGAGCCGCCAGCAGCGCGTGCACCATACCGTCAAGCTGCTGCATACCATGCCCAAGCCCACCATTGCGGCGGTCAATGGCGCCGCGGCCGGCCTGGGCGCCGATACCGCACTGTGCTGCGATTTCGTGCTCGCATCGGAAGCGGCGTCGTTCTCCTGGTCGTATATCCACCGCGGTCTGATCCCCGATGGCGGCGGCATGTATTTCCTGCCGCGCCGTGTCGGCCTGTCGATGGCAAAGGAGCTGGTGTTCACCGGCCGCAAGGTGCCGGCGCAGGAGGCCAAGGCGCTCGGCATCGCCGATCGCCTGAGCACGCCCGAAGCGCTGCTGGACGATGCACTGAGCTGGGCGGCAGAACTGAGCCAGGGCTCGGCCACCGCCATCGCGCTGGGCAAGAGCATCATGAACCAGTCGTTCGAACTGCCGGCCGACCAGGTGTTTGCGCAAGGCAGCCAGGCGCAGGGCATCTGCTACACCAGCACCGCGCATCGCGAATCCGTGCTGGCCTTCCTCAACAAGACCAGCCAGGCCTGACATCATGAACGCCATTCAACGACTGGTCACGCCGCGCAGTGTCGCCGTGATCGGCGCTTCGGCGGACCCCGCCAAAACCGCCGGCCGTCCGGTGTCCTACCTGCGCAAGCATGGTTTCCGCGGGGCGATCTACCCGGTCAACCCCAAGGTCGATTCGATCGACGGGCTACGCTGCTATCCCGATATCGCCTCGCTGCCTGAAGTGCCGGATGTCGGCATCGTGCTGCTCGGTGCCGAGCGCGCCCACCTTGCGGTGCGTGAGCTGGCCGCACGCGGAGCTGGTGCGGCCATCGTGCTGGCCAGCGGCTATACCGAGACCGGCGCGGAAGGCGCGCGGCGCCAGGCCGAATTGATCGAGGCGGCCGGGAGCATGCGCCTGCTCGGGCCGAACACCATCGGGCTGGTCAACCTGACCGACAATATTCCGCTGTCGGCCAGCGGCGCGCTCGAGATGGACCGGTTTCCGGCGGGCAGCATCGGCGTGGTGTCGCAAAGCGGCGGCATCCTCGGTGCCTTGCTGTCGCGCGCCGCGGCACGCGGCATCGGCCTGAGCAAGCTGATCTCCACCAGCAACGAGGTGGATCTGGACCTGGCCGACTTCATCGACTACCTGGCCGACGACGAGGCCACCTGCGTGATCGCGCTGTATGTGGAGAGCGTGCGCAATCCGGAAACGTTCCGCCGTGCCGCGCTCAAGGCCATGCGCGCCGGCAAGCCCATCGTGGCGTTCAAGATCGGCCGCTCCGAGAGCGGGGCACGTGCCGCCGTGTCGCACACTGGTGCGCTCGCCGGCGCGGACCGGATGTACGACGCGCTGTTCGAGCAGGTCGGCGTGATTCGCGCGCAGAACTTCTCGGACCTGCTGGACATGCCCGCGGCGCTGGCGGCCGGGCGCAAGCTGCGCGGCAAGCGCATCGCCATCCTGACCTCGACCGGTGGCGCCGGCACCCTGGTGTCCGACAGTCTGGGCATGGCCGGCTTCGAGACGCCGGCCCCGGACGAGGACACCGCGGCCAAGCTGCGCGCCTTGCAGAAGGGCGATCATGCTGCGCTGGATCGCAATCCGATCGACGTGACCCTGGCCGGGCTGCAACCGGACCTGCTCCGCGGCGCGATCCGCATCCTGCTCGACAGTCCTGGCTATGACGCGGTATCGGTGATCGTCGGCTCGTCCGGCCTGGCGATGCCGGACCTGATGGCCAATGCCATCCGCGACTGTCTTCCGGACAGCGACAAGCCGGTGATCGCCTTCGTCAGCCCGCATGCGCCGGAAGTGGCCTCGCTGCTCAATCGCCGCGGTGTGCCGGCGTTCACCGCACCGGAGGCATGCACGGTGGCGCTCGACGCCATGTGGCGGGCAGGCAGGACCGCGACGCAGGCCGAGGAGGGCACGCCCGTGCTGCCGCTGCCGGACCTCGGTATGGTCGGTGCCGTCGGCACCGGCTCGCTGGACGAAGCCGCGGCAAAGGCGTTGTTCGCCGGCTTCGGCATCCCGGTGGCGAAGGAGGTCATCGTCGCGAACGGCGAGCAGGCACTCGCTGCCGCGCGGGCCTTCGGCGGCAATGTCGTGCTGAAGGTGCTGTCGGCCGAGATCACACACAAGAGCGATGTCGGTGGCGTGGCGGTCAACGTTTCGCCGGAAGAGGTGGCGGGCCGGCTGGCAACGATGGCCGCCGCCGTACGGTCCGCGACGGGCATCGCACCTGAGCGTTACCTCGTGCAGGAAATGGTCAAGGGCGGCGTCGAGGTCATTCTCGGCATGCACCGGGACGAGCTTGGCACCGCCATCCTGCTGGGCATGGGCGGGGTTGCCGCGGAACTGTTCAGCGATACCACGCTGCGCCTGCTGCCCCCTGGCCAGGGGCTGACGCGGCAGGCCGCATTCGAAATGATCCAGCGGCTCAAGACCGCTCCGCTGCTGCAAGGCTACCGCGGGCGCCCGGTTGCGGACATCGATGCGCTGGTGGACGCCATCGTCGCCTTCTCGCGGATGGTGGCCACGCTTGGCGACAAGCTGGTCGAGGCCGAGATCAACCCCGTCTTCGTGTTGCCGCAGGGCCAGGGCGTCGTGGCCGTCGATGGCGTGGCCGTATTGGCCGATGGCGGTCGGCAACAGTGAGGCAACGGCATGTCCCCTGAGCAGGATGGGCCGATGGTCACCTGCGTCGACGGCTGCAAGGTCGTCTGGCGAAGCTTCGGCGCGGGGCCGGTCACCGTCATGCTGCACGGTGGCCACGGCAATTGGCGGCACTGGGCGCGCAATATCGGGCCGCTCGCGCAGACGCGCCGGTTGCTGGTCCCGGACATGCCCGGCTTCGGCCAGTCCGGTGAAGCCCCGCGTGCCGATCTGCCGGGATTCGTCGATGTGCTGGCGCGCTCGATCGGTCGGTTGCCGGTGGATCGCATCGACGTGGTGGGCTTTTCGTTTGGCGCACTGGTGGCGGCACACCTTGCGACCCATGCCGGCCTCGGCCGGATCGAAGTCGGGCGGTTGGCACTGCTGGGAGCGGCCGGCCACGGCGGCCCGCGGCGCATGGCGCAGGCGCTGGTCGATTGGCGCCGCTGCGATAGTCCGCACGCACTGTTCAACGCGATGCGTCATAACCTCGCGGCATTCATGCTCGCCGATCCGGCCGCCATCGATGACGAAGCAGTGGATATCCACACTGAAGCCTGCCGTGCCACGCGGTTTCGCAGCAAACCGCTCTCGCGTGCCGGTGGCTTGCAGCAGGCGCTGGCGCGGTTCCACGGGCCCATCCTGATGATCTGGGGAGAGGAAGACGTGACCATCTCGCCGGCGTCGATCCCCGGGATCGTCCGCGATGCAAGAGCGGCATCGCCGGCCGGTGTCCCGGCCGTCAGCGTGCGCGTGGTGGAGAAAGCCGGCCATTGGGTCCAGTACGAGGCCCACCAACAGGTCAACGCCCTGCTCCAGGCGTGGCTGGCACCGCGCGCCACGACGTCGATATAGGCTTTCAAGGAACGATATCGGCTGTGGTTCCACCTATCCGGCCATCCATGGCGCGCACTCGCGGTGCATGCGGACGCTTCGGCCTGCCATCCAGCGCGCTCATGCCGAATACACTGTCGGCATGGAACGGATAAAACCAGGCCAGGGCAAGGCAACACCGAATCGCTCGCTCGAACGTGGCATCGCCGTGCTGCGCGCCTTCCGCGCCGGCTCTTCGATGCTGGGCAACGGCGAGATCGCCGAGCGAACCGGCCTGTCCCGCTCGACCGTCAGCCGCCTGACGCAATCGTTGATCGAGACCGGCATGCTCGAATACATTCCGCGCTTGCGCGCCTATCGGCTCGGCGTGTCGGTACTCAGCATGGCTCACGCCATGCGCGACGGCTCGCAGATCCTCAAGGTAGCGACGCCGGTGATGGTGGAGGCCGCGGTGCGGCACAAGATCAATGTCGGCCTGGCCGCCGCCGATGGCGATGAGATGGTCTATCTCGAGTCGTTCCGCTACAACCGGCGACAGTCGTTGCGAACGGTGGTCAGCGGGCAGCGCATACCGATGGCATTGACCTCGCTGGGACGGGCCTACCTGGCAACGCTTGCCCCCGAGGCGTTCCAGGCGATGTTGCTGGCGATGGCCGAAAAACACCGGGGCCGCGGCTGGAGTCGCTTATGCCGGGAAATCGAGGCCGCCGTCGTATCCGTGCGCGAGAAGGGTTACTGCGTGGCGTCATGGCAGCCGCAGGTGGTTGCCATGGCGACGCCGCTGCAGATCAGTGGCTATGGGGTCCATGCCTTGAACGTCAGCGTATCGACGCAACAGGACATGGAGACCGTCGAAGCCGACCTGGCGAGGCCATTGATGGCGCTGTCCGCGACGATACAGGCGCGGATGCGCAAGCTGGAGAGCGAGATGGCCTGAGGTCGGCGAAGCGGCATGCGGTCGAACGCGACTAGCGGCCTGTGACGTGCCCCTGATCCTTCCAGTGCTCCCGCGGCAGCCGATACACGCAATGCGGCCTCAGCGGATGGCCGTCGGGCACGTTCGGGTGTTCGAACGTCTGCGCGCAGCGCCGCATGCCCAGCCGCTCCATCACCGCCTGCGACGGCAGGTTCAGCAACGCGGTGAACGACACGATTTCCTTGAGCCCGAACACGTCGAAGCCTGCCCGCAGGCAGGCGCGCGCCGCCTCGCTGGCGTAGCCCTGGCCCCAGTATTTGGCCGCAAGGCGCCAGCCGATTTCCACGCAGGGCGCGAATGGCAATGGCGCGCTCGGGATGTTCAGGCCCACCATGCCGATAAACGCGCCATCTTCCTTGCGTTCCACCGCCGAAAATCCGAACCCGTGCTCTGCGATATGCGCGCTGCAGCGGGCGATCATCGCGTCGCTGGCGGCGCGGTCGAAGGGCGCCGGAAAGTAGCGCATGACATGGGAATCGGCATTGAGCGCGGCGAACGGCTCGCTGTCCGATGCCTGCCAGGGACGCACGATCAGGCGGGGCGTTTCGAGGTGGATGGGATGCATTGGTTGTCCGGTAGCGTCGTCGGCGTAGACTGGCCAGGTGCAATGCTACGCCAGGAAACGCGATGGAACAGTTCAGCTTGTTCGAGGGCGACGCCGCGCCGGCCTCGATTCCCGGTCTCGTCTACCAGCCCGAATTCCTGTCCCACGATGAAGAGGCGTCCATCATCGGCATCATCCGGACCCTGCCGCTGGAAGCCGCACGGTACAAGGGCTACCTGGCGCTGCGCCGCGTAGTGAGCTTCGGCGGCAGCTACGACTTCGACAGCAATCAATTGCGGCCGGCGCAAGCCCTGGATGAGCGACTGCTGCCGCTGCGCGAGCGCGTGGCCCAATGGGCCGGCGTGCCGCCCGAGCGGCTGGTGCATGCCCTGGTGGCCGAGTACGCCCCGGGCACGCCGCTGGGCTGGCACCGCGACGTGCCGGACTTCGAGCGCGTTTTCGGCGTCTCGCTTGGCGGCGCCGCGCGGCTGCGCTTTCGCCCTTATCCCTACAACCCTTCGCTGCGGCGGCAGATTCTGGCCCTTGAAGTGCAACCCAGATCGATCTACCGGCTGGAGGGGGATGCCCGTTGGCGATGGCAGCACAGCGTCGAGCCGACGCGGGAATTGCGCTGGTCGATCACGTTTCGGGAACGGCGGAACGCGGCGCGCTCGCCCTAGCGCAACTGGTTCTAGCGCAACTCATCCTCGATATAAGCCCGCACGACATCGACGAAGCTGGCGTCGCCGCGCAGCCCGAGTTGTTCGGCACGCGTCGTGTCCCAGCGGCCCGGCCAGCTGCCGACGATCTGCTGCACGCGGCTGTCGGGCTCGCGGCGGATGCGGTTGGCGGCCTCGTCGCCGGCAACTTCCCGCAGGGCGCCGATCATGTCGTCCACGGTCACGGAAACGCCCGGCAGATTGACGATGCGCCGGTTGCCCAGCCGTTCGCCGGGCAGCTCGCTGCCGGCGATCAGCGCCTCGATGGCGCGGCGCGGCGACAGCAGCCACAGCCGCGTGTCGCCCGGCACCGGGCAGATCGCTTCTTCGCCGTTCAGCGGTTCACGAATGATGCCGCTGGCAAACGACGAGGCGGCGGCATTGGGCCGGCCGGGACGCACGCTGATGGTAGGCAGCCGCAGCACGACGCCGTCGACAAAGCCGCGCCGGCTGTAGTCGGCCAGCATCAATTCGGCGATCGCCTTTTGCGTGCCATAGGACGATTGCGGATTGAGCGCGGTATCGTCGCGCACCACTTCGGGCAGCGTGCCGCCATAGACGGCCACCGAACTGGTGAACACGACGCGCGGCCGATGGCCCCGCGCCCGGCACACTTCCAGCAGCGTGCGCGAGGCGTCGAGGTTGATGCGCATGCCCAGGTCGAAATCGGCCTCGGCCTGGCCGCTGACAATGGCGGCCAGATGGAACACCACGGCGGTGTCGCGGTCGATCGCGCGTTCGAGCAGAGCGGGATCGGCGATATCGCCGACCAGCGCGGTGATGCGCTGGTCGGCCGTATCGTCGGCCTGCACGACATCGACCAGCACCAGCTTCGTGATGGGGGCCGGCTTGCCGTCGGGACCGTTCAGTTCGCCGCGCGAGAGCAGCTGTTTGGCCAGACGCTGGCCGAGAAATCCGGCGCCGCCGGTGATCAGCACTTTCATGATCGGTTGCCTTGTTGAAATCGCGATTAATGGGGCAGCGCCGGACGAATGCGCCACTGCTCTGGATTGTCTCGGTTGCCTCGGTTGCCTCGGTTGCCTCGGTTGCCCTCGATTGCCCTCGATTGCCGAAAGGGCTATCGCTGCAGCCACGCGCGCAGCCAGCCAAGCCCGTCGGTGGTACCGGCCCTGGGGCGATATTCGCAGCCGATCCAGCCCTGGTAGCCAAGCGCGTCGATCGTCTCGAACAGATAGGGATAGTTCAGTTCGCCGATATCCGGCTCGTGCCGTTCGGGCACGCCAGCGATCTGAATATGTCCGATTCCGGCGATGTCGCGCTTGAGCTTGGTGGCCACATCGCCTTCGACGATCTGGCAGTGGTAGCAGTCGAACTGCACCTTGAGGTTGGACGCGCCGATCTCGCGGCAGATCGCTTGCGCGTCGTCCTGGCGGTTCAGGAAGAAGCCCGGAATGTCGCGCGTGTTGATCGGCTCGATGAGTACCGTGATGCCGTCGCCTTGCGCCACGCGGGCCGCGTACTCCAGGTTGCGCAGATAGACGGTGCGCTGCTGCTCGCGCGACACGCCCGGCGCCGCGAGGCCCGCCATCACATGCAGCTTGTCGTTGCCGAGCACGCGCGCGTAGTCGAGGGCTGTATCGATGCTGCGCCGGAATTCGTCCTCCCGTCCCGGCAGCGACGCGATGCCGCGTTCGCCGGCAGCCCAGTCGCCCGGTGGCGCATTGAACAGCGCCTGTTGCAGGCCATTCGCGTCGAGTCGCGACTTCAGTTCCTTCGCCGGAAAGTCGTACGGGAACAGGTATTCGACGGCGTGGAAGCCATCGTTCGCAGCCGCGGCAAAGCGGTCCAGGAACGCGTGCTCGTTGTACATCATCGAAAGATTGGCGGCAAAGCGTGGCATGGCAGCAAGTCGGATAGGGTTGGGAGAAGGCGGCGCAGGCGCGCCGCGTCCATCTTAGCGGTTGACCAGCCTGGCCGGCGTCAGCCACACGGCAACCGCGCCAAGCACCAGCATGCCGGCGAGCACATACATGCCGCTGGCCGTGCTGTTGGTGGCGTCGCGCAGATAGCCGATCAGATAGGGGCTGGCGAAGCCGGCCAGGTTGCCGATCGAATTGATGATCGCGATGCCGGCCGCGGCGGCGCTGCCGGCCAGGAACGCGGTCGGCAGCGACCAGAACAGCGGGGCGCAAGTCAGCACGCCGGCGGCGGCCACCGACAGCGCCACGATGGACAGCGTGGTGTTGCCCGAGGCGGAGGCGGCGATGGTAAAGCCCACGGTGCCCATCAGTGCCGGTACGATCAGATGCCAGCGCCGCTCCCGGCGCTTGTCCGCGCTGTGGCCGAACAGATTCATCGCCACGATGGCTACCACGAACGGAATCGCGCTAAGCAGCCCGATTTCGAGCGTGCCCTTGATGCCGGTCGACTTGACGAAGGTCGGCATCCAGAAGGTCAGGCCGTACTGCCCCGACACGAAGGCGAAGTAGATCAGCGACATCCACCACATGCGCGGATCGCGAAATACCGCGCGCAGCGAATGCGTGTTCTTCTGCTGCTCCTGCGGCTGCGCGGCGATCTCGTCGGCGAGCAGCTGCTTCTCGCGCTCGGTCAGCCATTTGGCGCTGCGGATATTGTTGTCCAGATAGAGGATCGTCGCGATGCCGATCAGCACCGCGGGCACGGCCTCCAGCACGAACATCCACTGCCAGCCGTGGAAGCCGGCGCCGCCGTGGAAGCTCTCCATGATCCAGCCGGAGAGCGGATTGCCGAAGATGCCCGATACCGGAATCGCCGACATGAACACCGCGATGATCTTGGCGCGGCGGTGCGACGGAAACCAGTAGGTCAGATAAAGGATCACGCCGGGATAGAAACCGGCCTCCGCCAGCCCGAGCAGGAAGCGCAGCACGTAGAACTGCGTCGGCGTCGTGACGAAGGCGAACATGGCCGACAGGATGCCCCAGGTGATCATGATGCGGGCAATCCAGATGCGGGCGCCGAGGCGGTGCATCAGCATGTTGCTGGGCAGTTCGAACAGGAAGTAGCCGAGAAAGAAGATGCCGGCACCCAGGCCGAACACCGTCTCGCTGAACGCCAGATCCTGCGACATCTGCAGCTTGGCGAAGCCGACGTTGACGCGGTCCAGATAGGCCACCACGTAGCACAGCATCAGAAAGGGCACGATGCGCCAGAACACCTTGCGGTAGGTCAGGTCGAGTTCGGCTTTGCCGGGTGCGTCGACGTAGGCGGCCGCTGCCGCGTCGTAGGCTGTCATGGATTGTCTCCTTGGATGGTGTCGGGCCGGCTGTCGCGCCGGCTCCGGTGTGCGTGAGGAATGCCCGTGCACACCGCGGGCTGGCGCGCGCTACCAGCGTGCACCGAAGGTCTGGCGTAGTTCTTCGAGTGCGGCGGCGTCGAGCGGCACCGGCTTCGGGTCGGTCATCAACCAAAGGCGCGCGGTTTCCTCGAGTTCTTCGAGCGCCCAGGACGCCTGCGAAACCGACGGACCCCACATCACGGGGCCGAGCCGGTCCAGCAGTACGCCGCGCACGCGGGAGGCCAGTGCGGCGACCTGCGCCGCCACCTCGGGGTCGCCGGGGCGGCGATAGCGCAGCAGCGGGATATGGCCGACCTTCATCACGTAATAGGGCGTGATCGGCGGCAGCACGTCGTCATCGCGCCAGACGCCGGCCAGCGTCAGCGCCACCAGATGGGTGGAATGCGTATGGACCACGCCGCGCGCGCCCGGGTCGTTGGCGTAGATGCCACGATGCAGCGCCAGCGTCTTCGATGGCCTGTCGCCCGACACATGCCCGCCGTTCGCATCGACCTTGGCGATGCGCGCCGGGTCCAGGCGGCCCAGGCAGGCATCGGTCGGCGTGATCAGCCAGCCGTCATCGAGCCGGGCGCTGATATTGCCGGCGCTGCCCACCGCATGCCCGCGCGCATACAGGCTGGCGCCGATCATGCAGATTTCCTCGCGCAGTCGCGCTTCCTCGCTCATCGCGAGTCTCCTTCCAGCTGGCGCAGCGCCTTGGCAAAGAAGTCCACCGCGCCGAAATTCCCGGACTTCAGCGCCAGCCCCAATGGCTCGGTGTCGATGGTGGCGGTGGCCGGCACGCCGGGATCGATCTGTGCCCCGATCTGCAGCGATTTGACCTCGAGCGCCTGTACGACGGCGCCCGACGTCTCGCCGCCGGCGACCACGAACTTGCGCACACCCATCTCGCGCAGACCCCGCGCGATGGCGGCGAGCGTCGCCTCCACCAGTTGGCCGGCCTCCGTCACGCCGAGCGACTGCTGTACGTGACGCACTTCATCGGGCGTGGCGGTGGCATAGATCAGTACCGGCTCGGGCAGGTGCGAGCGGGCAAACGCCAGCGCCTGCTCGACCACTGCTTCGCCGCGTGCCACCGCGAGCGGGTCGATGCGGAAACTCGGACGGGCGTTCGCTGCCGAGTTCGTATTGGAATTCGCTCCGTGCCCGCGCCACGCAGCCACCTGCGCATTGGTGGCCTGCGATGCGCTGCCTGCCAGCACGGCGGCGTAGCCCTCGATGCGCGGCAATTGCGCGGCATCGGTGCGTTCGACCAACAGACCCGCGCGGCGGAAGTTGGCGGGCAGGCCGAGCGCAATGCCCGAGCCGCCGGTCACCAGCGGCAGGTCGGCGCAGGCCTCGCCCAGGACATGCAGGTCGCGGTCGGACAGCGCGTCCGCGATCGCCAGCCGTACGCCATCGGCGCGCAGCTGCCCGATCGCTTCGCGCACCGCCGCCGCGCCGGCGGCAATCGCGTCGTAGCGGATCAGACCGACCTTGCCGCGGGTTTGCCGTTGCAGCACGCGCACCAGGTTGGCGTCGCGCATCGGCGTCAGCGGGTGGTTCTGCATGCCGGACTCGTTGAGCAGCGCATCGCCGACGAACAGGTGGCCGCGAAAGACGGTGCGGCCGTTTTCGGGAAAGGCCGGACAGGCGATCGAGAACCCGGGCTGCTCGCCCAGCGCATCGAGCAGTGCCTCCGCTACCGGGCCGATATTGCCTGCGTCGGTCGAGTCGAAGGTCGAGCAGTACTTGAAGAAGAACTGGCGGCAACCCTGTTCTCGCAGCCATGCGAGCGCGGCCAGCGATTGCGCAATGGCGTCGGCTGCTGCGATGGTCCGCGATTTGAGCGCCACCACGATGGCGTCTGCCTCGAGCGGCGCGGCGGACGGCGGCACGCCGATGGTCTGCACGGTTCGCATGCCGCTCTTGACCAGCATGTTGGCCAGATCGGTGGCACCGGTGAAATCGTCGGCGATACAACCTAGAAGCGAGCCCGGAAGCGGGCGGGGCGAGTCGGACTGGGACATGGACGAGCGGGGAGAGCGGACAGCGGCAACGGGCGACGTTCAGCGTGGCTGTCGTCAGCGTGAAGGCGGCAGCGTGATGCCGGGGAAGGTTTTGATCACCGCGGAATCGTCCTCGCCACCATGGCCGGCGCTGGACGCGCTCATGAACATCTGGTGAGCGGTGGCCGACAGCGGCAGCGGGAATTTGCTGCGGCGCGCGGTATCGAGCACCAGGCCAAGATCCTTGACGAAGATGTCGACCGCCGACAGCGGCGTGTAGTCGCCGTTGAGGATATGCGGCACGCGGTTCTCGAACATCCACGAGTTGCCGGCGCTATGGGTGATCACGTCGTACAACGCGTCCGGGTCGACGCCCTCGCGCAGCCCCAGCGCCATCGCTTCGGCGGCCGCCGCGATATGCACGCCGGCCAGCAACTGATTGATGATCTTGACCTTGGAGCCGGCACCGTACTGCTTTCCGAGGCGATAGACCTTGCCTGCCATGGCCTCGAGCACGTCCTCGCAGGCGGCATAGGCGGCCGCCGGTCCCGACGTCATCATTGTCATCTCGCCCGACGCCGCGCGCGCCGCGCCGCCCGACACCGGCGCGTCGAGCATCAGCAGTCCCGCCGCTTCCAGGCGCTCGCCCAGTTGCACGGCGAAGTCCGGCGCCACCGTGGCGCTGGCGATCACCACGCTGCCCGGCTTCATGCGGGCCGCCGCGCCTTGCTCGCCGAACAAAACCGCTTCGGTCTGCGCGGCATTGACCACCAGCGTCACCACCACGTCGCACTGCGCGCCCAGCTCGGCCGGCGTGGCGCAGGCGATGCCGCCTTCGGTGGCGAAGGCACGCAGCACCTCGTCGCGCACGTCGCAGGCGTGGACACGAAAGCCCGCGCGCAACAGCGAGCGCGCAACGCCCAGGCCCATGGCACCGAGGCCGATGACTCCAATATGTCGTGACATGATCTGTCTCTGGTTGGCGCGGGCCGCCGCTGCGGCCGCTCAGCAGATGCCGGCTTGCGACAGCCGGCGCTCGGCGTTGTACAGGTGGGTCAGGGCGGCATTGCGCGCCGCCATCGGGTCGCGCGCGCGGATCGCGTCGACGATGGCCGCATGTTCTTCGCGCACCTGGCGCGAGAAATCGTCGCGCGTCGCCTCGTTGCGGCGGGTCACTGCGACGCCGGCCTCGAGGTACTGATTCAGGAAATTCAGTGTCTTGATGAAATAGGGGTTGCCGGTCACCGCGGCGATCTTGCGGTGGAAGGCGACATCCTCGGCCACGCCATCCCGCCCGGCGGCTGCCGCCTCGTCGATGTTGGCCAGCGCCGCGTCGATCTCGGCGATATCCCGGTCCGTGCAGCGCCGCGCGGCCTCCGCGGCCACCTCTGCCTCGATGGCGCGGCGCACCGCCAGCAAATGCGGCATCGAGCTGGCCTCGACCGCCTCGGCGTAATCGATGCGCAGCGGCCGGATCGCGCCATGCTCCTTCACGAACACGCCGCTGCCCTGGCGCGGCTCCACCACGCCTTCGTTCTTGAGCCGGGAGATCGCCTCCCGAATCACCGTGCGGCTGACGCCGAATTGCTGCGCCAGTACGGCCTCGGTGGGCAGCTTGCCGGTGGCCGCAAAACTGCCGATCTCGATCTGCTTGAGCAGTTGCTGAGCCACCGTATCGCTCATCGCGGGTGCGGAAACCTTGTCGAACATGCCGTTGGTCGGTGTAATGCCTTATCAGGTAATAAGGTCATCATACAAATTTGGACCCAGGGGATTCCATTGGGGTCAACCCTTGGAGCCGGCGGAAATACAACGAGCACAAGTCGAATCCAGCACGCGCGCCGGTGGTATCATCTGGTATCACCGGTTTTGATACTTGTCAATCTTGATGATACTAGCTGATACCTTGCAGCCGGATCCTTGGCATTTCTCACGACCCGACTTGGCGGCGGCCTACCTCCAGGCCTTCGATTTGAAGCTATCTTCCGCGCGAGGGCTGTTTGCCCGCCGGCGGATGGGGAAGACGGAATTCCTTCGTCGGGACTTGATGCCTGCCGCGATCAAGAAAGGATATTTGGCGGCATACACCAATCTGTGGGACAACCGTTCCACCCCGGATAGGGCGCTGGTGGGCGCGCTCGTGGAAGCCCTCGAGCCGCAAGGTGTGAAAGCGGTACTGACGAAACTAGGCAAACCGGTCAGCAAGCTCAAGGCCAGCGCCAAGCTGGCAGGTGCGGAGGGCTCGATCGAAGCGGAACTCGGGGCGTCCAATATGGATAGTGCGGGTGCCCTGCGTGAAGTGCTGAAGCGGCTGGACAAGCAAAAGAAGCCCCTTCTTCTGGTTATCGACGAAGCGCAGGTACTCGCCGTTGCCACTCACGGTGACTTCGCGCACGCGCTGCGCGCCGCGCTCGACATCCGCAAGGACCGAATCAAGGTCGTTTTCGCCGGAAGTTCTGAAACGACACTACGCGCGATGTTCGCGCGGGCTTCCGAGCCGTTCTACAACTGGGCCCCGCTCGAGCCCTTTCCGCTACTCGGCGAAGAGTTCGTCGCATTTACCGTCGAGTTGCTGAATAGCATGGCCCGTTACCCATTGACTCTGAGGCACGGCATGCGCGCCTTCGAGGAACTTCACCGGACGCCGGAGTTTTTCAAGCGGTTTGTCGAACGCTACATGCTTTACCAAGTCCAGGGTGTCGACGCAGCAATCGCGTATACCAAGGCGTCGGTCTTCTCGGATGAGCACTTTCTCCGGCAGTGGACGGAAATGAGCCCGGTCGATCAGGCGGTCATGACGATGCTCGCACGAGGTGAGGCTGGCCTTCACGGCATGGCAGGGCTCGCCCGCATCACCGAGTTGACAGGTAAGCCGGCAACGAAGAACACCGCGGCGCATGCGGTGCGTCGGCTTCAAGCGAGGAATATCGTCACCCGATTGGCAATGGGTGAATACCGAATTGAAGATGAGGCCTTTGCCGAGTGGGTGCGAAAGCGGGGTATCAGGGAGTCTTGAGGCGGGAGCTTTCGTTCCCACCATGACGCGCATTCAGCAACGTGGAGGACAGCAGGGTGACCAACAAATGGCGGTTTGGTCCAAGCCTGAGTTTGGGATAGAAACCCTGGGGGAATCCAACTTACCCCGCGAGCCTGCAATCAGATAAGGCTTTCGGACCGTAAGCCGGTAAGTGGTGCCCGGGGTCGGACTCGAACCGACACGCCTTGCGGCGGGGGATTTTGAGTCCCCTGCGTCTACCTGTTTCACCACCCGGGCGGGTGCGCGATCGTGCCGGAGGGTCGCCGGAGAAACGGCGGAGGCACTGCGCTGAGCAGCGGATTATGCCGTAATTCGCCTTGCCGGACAACCGAGCCGGCAAGGCGCCGACATCAGCCCTGGCTTTCCAGCACCCGCAGCAGCGACGAGGTGTCGTCCTTGCCCCAGCCGTTGCGCATCAGCGTCTGCAGCTGCGCCGCGGTGGCCTGCATCGCGGGCAGGGCGAGACCCGCTTCGCGGGCGACGTCGGCGGCGAGACCGAAGTCCTTGTCGTGCAGGCGCGCCTGGATGCCGGCGGCGAAATCGCGAGAGACCATCTTCGGTCCCATCATGTCCAGCATGCGGCTGCCGGCCATGCCGGTCGACATCGCCTGCAGCACGCGCTGCATGTCGACCTGCTGCGACTGGGCGAAGCGCATTGCCTCGGCGATCCCTTCGATATTGACAACCTGCGCGATCTGGTTGCACAGCTTGGCGACCTGGCCGGCGCCGTTGTCGCCGATATGCGTGATGGTCTTGCCGTAGCACGCGAGCAGCGGCTGCACGCGCGCGAGCACTTCTGCCTTGCCGCCGACCATGATGGTCAGCGTGCCGGCCTCGGCGGCGACCGTGCCGCCCGACACCGGGCAGTCGAGCGCCTCGATGCCGCGTTCGGCGAGCGCCTGGGCGATCTCGCGTGTGACCACCGGCGAGATCGTGCTGTGGTCGATACAGATGGTGCCCGGCGCGGCGCCTTCGATTGCGCCGCCTTCGCCGAGCAGCACCATGCGGACATCCTCGGACGAGGTCACGTTGGTGTACACGATCTCGGCGCCGCGAGCCGCCTCGGCGGGGCTGAAGAACGGCTCGGCGCCCAGTTCGCGCGCCGCCTCGGCGGCTTCGGGCCGGCGCACCGAGGCGCGTACCGTGTGTCCGGCCGCCAGCAGATGGCGCACCATCTGCGAGCCCATCGCGCCCAGGCCGATAAAGGCAATGGTAGTCATGACGACAGCTCCTTCTGATCTTGTTGTTGCTCGGCAATGTGTGTCGGCCAAAGGCCGCGCCCGGCGATGCCGGCCTCAATGCCGGCTTTATTGTCCCGCGTAACTGAATTTGCCGTTGCGGATCACGCCCATCACGCGCGAGCGCTGATCGAACCCCTGGTGGTCGCGCGGGCTCAGGTTCAGCACGCCGTTCGGCACGGTCAGATTGGCGGTGGTTTCCAGCGCGTCGCGCATCGCCTGGCGGAATTCGCGCGTGCCGGGTTGCGCGCCGGTCTTCAGCGCGCGTCGCGCGGCGTCGTCGAGCAGTTGCCACGCGCCCCAGGCGTCGCCGGCGAACTGCGTCATCGAGTTCGCGCCGTATTTCGCCTCGTAACGGTTCACGAAATCGAGCGCGACCTTCTTGACCGGATGGGTGTCGGGCAGCTGGCGCGCGACCACCACCGGGCCGGTCGGGAACAATGTGCCCTCGACATCCTTGCCGCCCATGCGCAGGAATTCGCCGGTGGCGATGCCGTGGGTCTGATAGACCTTGCCCTTGTAGCCGCGCTCGCCCAGCGTCTTCTGCGGCAGCACCGATGGCGTGCCGGCGCCGGCGATCAGGATCGCGTCGGGATTGGCGGCCATCAGCTTGAGCACCTGGCCAGTGACCGAGGTGTCGTTGCGCGAGAAGCGCTCGCTGGCGACCACGCGAATCTTGCGCACCTCGGCTAGCTTGGAGAATTCGCGCCACCAGCTCTCGCCGTAGGCGTCGTTGAAGCCGATGAAGCCGACCGTGCGCACGCCGTGGTTGCTCATGTGCTCGGTCAGCACGGTCGCCATCTGCGAGTCGTTCTGCGGCATCTTGAAGGCCCAGCGCCGCTTGGGGTCGGTCTGCGGCTCGACGATCGCGGCCGAGGCGGCCAGTGCGACCATCGGCGTTTCGCCCTCGGACACCGCGTCGAGCGCGGCCAGCGCGGTCGGCGTGATGTTCGGTCCGACGATCACGTCGACTTTTTCCTCGGAAATCAGCTTGCGGACGTTGCGCACCGCCGCCGACGGGTCCGAGCCGTCGTCGAGCAGGATGTACTCGGCCTTCTGGCCGCCCAGCGTCGCCGGCCACATCAGGATGGTGTTCTTCGACGGAATGCCGATCGACGCGGCCGGGCCGGTCGTTGAGACATCGATGCCGACGCGGATGTCGGCGTGCGCCGCGCCGCAGAGCAGCGAGCTGGCGGCGCCGACGGCGGCCAGCGCCAGCGTGACGGGACGCAGCGAGCGTCGCAGGCGGGGCAGGGTGATTCGTGGCATGGGGTCTCCTCCTTCGGCTTGTTGGCTTCTGTCCGGCTCATCCGGCATCGGTATGGCTTCGAGCCGCCTTCTATCTGACTTCCATCCAGTCGAGGTCGGGCGTCAGCCTGGCTGGTCGGCGGCCTTGGGCGCGAGCCGCCACAGCGAGGTCATTTCCGCGGCGCGGGCCGCGTGCAGCGGATCGTCGGCATCGGCGGCGCGGGGATGGCGCGGCTTGATGTCGATGCGGCCCAGCACCTGCAGCCCGGCGGCCTCGATCATGCCGAGCAGCGCCTCGCGGCTGCGCAGGCCGAGATGCTCGGCGAGGTCCGACAGGATCAGCCAGCCCTCGCCGTCGTCGCTCAGATGCGCGGCCAGGCCCGCCAGGAAGCCGCGCAGCATGCGGCTGTCGGGATCGTAGATCGCGTGCTCGATCGGCGCGTTGGCGCGCGCCGGCACCCACGGCGGGTTGCAGACCACCAGCGGGGCGCGGCCCGACGGAAACAGGTCCGCCTGCACGATCTCCACCTGTTTGGTCAGCCCCAGCCGCGCGATATTGTCGGCGGCGCACCCCAGCGCGCGCGGATCCTGGTCGGTGGCGACGATGCGCTCGACGCCCCGCCGCGCCAGCATCGCGGCCAGTACGCCGGTGCCGGTGCCGATATCGAAGGCCAGCGATTCGCGCGCCAGCGCCTTGGGCAGCGGCGCCTGGCCGACCAGGTCGACGTATTCGCCGCGCACCGGCGAGAACACGCCATACCAGGGATGGATGCGGTCGCCCAGCGCCGGCACCGGCACGCCCTTCTTGCGCCATTCGTGCGCGCCGATCAGGCCGAGCAGTTCGCGCATCGAGGCGACATAGGGTTGGTCGCCCGGGCCGTAGGCTTCGGTGCAGGCCTCGCGCACATCGGGCGCGCGCCGCAGCGGCACGGTGTGATCGGCCTCGAACGGCAGCAGCAGCATGCCGAGGGTGCGGGCGCGCTGCGCCTGGGCCTGTCGATGCAGATGGAAGGCCTCGGCCGGCGTGGCCGGCGCGGGCTTGGCCTTGGCCTGGCGCTGCGCCCGGCGCGGCTTGCGCTCGACCCGGCGTGCCATCGCCTGCAGCAGCTGGCGCGCATTCTGGAAGTCGCCGCGCCACAGCAGGGCGGTGCCCTCGCAGGCGAGACGGTAGGCGGTATCGGCGTCGGTACGGTCGTCCGCGATCACCACGCGCCGCGGCGGCGGCATGCCGGCCTCGGAGCGCCAGCGGGCGCGATGCGTCACGCCTTCCTCGGTCCACTCGATGGTGGGCTCGGCCGTGGCGCCGATGGTGGTCTCAGGCGCGTTGTCCTGGGCCGGCCGCTGTTCAGGTCGGTGTGCGCTCACAGTTCGTAGGCCTCGTGGTCGCCCGCCATCGCCTGCTCGACCAGCTTGCGGTTCAGGGTCGGCGAGAACAGTTCGATGAAGGTATAGACGAAGCTGCGCAGGTAGGCGCCCTGCTTGACCGCCAGATGCGTCACATTGGTGCCGAACAGGTGGCCGGCCGGGATGCCGCGCAGATTGCGGTCGCGTTCGGGATCGAAGGCCACGCCGGCGACGATGCCGATGCCCAGGCCGATCTCCACATAGGTCTTGATCACGTCGGCGTCGATGGCCTCCAGCACGATGTCCGGCTCCAGATGCCGCAATTCGAACGCCTTGTCGATCTTGGACCGGCCGGCGAAGTTCGGGTCGTAAGTGACGATCGGATAACTGACCAGGTCCTCCAGCGACAGATGCGGCTTGTCGAGCAGCGGATGGTCCGGCGGCGTCACGATGGTGTGCTGCCACTGGTAGCCGGGCAACGACACCAGGTTCTTGTCGCCCGAAATCCCCTCCGTGGCGATGCCGAGGTCGGCCTGGTCGTGCAGCACCATGTCGGCGATCTGCGCCGGATTGCCCTGCTGGATCGAGAGCCGCACCTTCGGGTAGCGCTTGGTGAACTCGCCGATGACCCGGGGCAACGCATAGCGCGCCTGGGTATGCGTGGTCGCGATGGTGAAATTGCCCTGGTCCTGGGCGGCGTAGTCCTTGCCGACCCGTTTCAGGCTCTCGACTTCCTGCAGGATCTTCTCGACGGAGGTCAGGATGCGGCGGCCGGGCTCGGTCAGGCTGCGGATCCGCTTGCCATGTCGGGTGAAGATATCGACCCCCAGCTCCTCTTCGAGCTCGATGATCGCCTTGGAGACGCCGGGTTGTGACGTATATAGCGCTTTAGCGGCTTCAGTCAGGTTGTAGTTCTGACGGACGGCCTCGCGCACGAAGCGGAATTGGTGCAGGTTCATATATCGTCGTCCGTATAAACAAACAACTTCTTATTAGTTTGAGATATGAGGCGAGTTTATTACGATTTGCGAACTTTGTTAATGAACGGCTAGTCCCCGTGCGCCCGGCGTTACATGGCCGGCGCGGCCCGGCGGGGACCCACTTCGGTGCGCCCCCATGTCCCTGGCCTTTACCGTTTCCGGTCTGTTGGTAGGCGTCCTCGTCGGTCTGACCGGCGTGGGCGGGGGCTCGCTGATGACGCCGCTGCTGACGCTGCTGTTCGGCTTCTCGCCTGCCACCGCGGTCGGTACCGACCTGGCCTTCGCGGCCATCACCAAGGGTTTCGGCACGCTGGCGCACCGCGCCCACGGCCATATCCAATGGCAGGTGGTCAAGCGCCTGTGCATCGGCAGCCTGCCGGCGGCGCTGGCGGCCATCCTGGTGCTCAAGAGCGCCGGCGAACTCGACGCCGGCTGGCTGCACGCGATCCGTCTGTCGATCGGCATCTCGGTGATCCTGACCGTGCTGTCGCTGCTGTTCCGCCGCCAGCTGCTCGCATGGCTGGCCCGCAATCCCCGTTTCCAGCTGGAAGGCCGCGCCCAGGCGGTGGCCACGGTGATCGTCGGCGTGGTGATCGGCGTGCTGGTCACCGTGTCGTCGATCGGCGCCGGCGCAGTCGGCGCGACGCTGATCCTGCTGCTGTATCCGCGCATGAAGCCGGCCGAGGTGGCCGGCACCGATATCGCCTACGCGGTGCCGTTGACCGCGCTGGCCGGCCTGGGCCACGTGTGGCTCGGCACTGTCGACTGGAACCTGCTGCTGGCGCTGCTGGTGGGCTCGATCCCCGGCATCTGGCTGGGTGCGCAACTGTCGCGGGCGCTGCCCGAGCGGCTGGTGCGCGGCGCGCTGGCCACCACGCTGACGCTGGTGGCGATCAAGCTGGTTTCCTAGCGCCGGTCCTTGCCCGGCGCCACCGTACGAACGAAACACCAACGAACACGAACGCATACTGAACGGACCCACACCATGTATCAGTACGACCAATACGACCAGCGCATCGTTGCCGAGCGCGTCGCACAGTTCCGTGACCAGGTGCGTCGCCGCCTGTCGGGCGAGCTGACCGAGGAAGAATTCCTGCCGCTGCGCCTGCAGAACGGCCTCTACATGCAGCGCCATGCCTACATGCTGCGCGTGGCGATTCCCTATGGCCTGCTGGCGTCGAAACAGCTGCGCATGCTGGCGCATCTGGCGCGCCACTACGACCGCGGCTACGGCCACTTCTCGACGCGCCAGAACATCCAGTACAACTGGATGGAGCTCGAGCGCGTGCCCGATGCGCTGGCCGATCTCGCTTCGGTCGAGATGCATGCGATCCAGACCTCGGGCAACTGCGTGCGCAACATCACCACCGACCACTTCGCCGGCGTCGCGCCGGACGAGTCGGTGGACCCGCGCCCGCTGGCCGAGCTGCTGCGCCAGTGGAGCACCTTCCAGCCCGAATTCGCCTTCCTGCCGCGCAAGTTCAAGATCGCCATCTCCGCCTCGAAGGACGACCGCGCCGTGGTGCAGATGCACGACATCGGCGTCTACGCCTACCGCAACGCGGCAGGCGAGCTGCGCCTGAACATCCTGGCCGGCGGCGGCCTGGGCCGTACGCCGATCCTGGGCACGATCATCAAGCACGATCTGCCGTGGCAGCACATGCTGACCTATATCGAGTCGGCGATCCGCGTCTACAACCGCTATGGCCGCCGCGACAACAAGTACAAGGCTCGCATCAAGATCCTGGTCAAGGCGCTGGGCGCGGACAAGTTCGCCGAGGAAGTCGAGGCCGAATGGCAGCACAGCAAGGATGGCCCCGGCACGCTGACGCAGGCGGAGTTCGACCGCGTCGCGCAGTATTTCGCGCCGCCGGCCTATGAGAAGCTGCCCGACACCGACACCGCGTTCGAGAAGCATCTGCTGGAAGACAAGGCCTTCGCCCGCTGGGTCCGCCGCAGCGTGCACGGCCACAAGGTGCCGGGCTATGCCGCGGTGACGCTGTCGACCAAGCCCGGCGTGGCCGCGCCCCCGGGCGACGTGACGGCCGAGCAGATGGAGCTGGTGGCCGACTGGGCCGATCGCTTCGGCTACGGCGAGCTGCGCGTCGCGCACGAACAGAACCTGGTGCTGCCGGATGTGCGCAAGCGCGACCTGTACGCGCTGTGGCAGCTGGCCAAGGCCAACGGCCTGGCCACGCCGAACATCGGCCTGCTGACCGACATCATCGCGTGCCCCGGCGGCGATTTCTGCTCGCTGGCCAATGCCAAGTCGATCCCGATCGCGCAGGCCATCCAGCAGCGCTTCGACGATCTGGACTTCGTGCACGACCTCGGCGAGGTCTCGCTGAACATCTCGGGCTGCATCAACGCCTGCGGCCACCACCACGTCGGCAACATCGGCGTGCTCGGCGTCGACAAGGACGGCGAGGAGTGGTACCAGGTCACGCTCGGCGGCGCGCAAGGCAACCAGACCGCGCTGGGCAAGGTGATCGGCCCGTCGTTCAAGGCCGAAGAAATGCCGGACGTGGTCAGCCGCATCATCGAGACCTTCGTCGAGCACCGCATCGAGGACGAACGCTTCATCGACACCTTCGGCCGCATCGGCGTCGCGCCCTTCAAGGAGCGCGTCTACGCGAACAAGCAGCGCGAACGCGCCGAAGCCTGATTGACGGCATCGACGACAGCAAACGCATCGAGAACGAATATGGCAAAGATCATCCAACTGCAACGCGCCGACGGCGGCCAGGCCGCCGTGCCGGCGATCGTCGATGACGCGTGGACCGTGCTGCGCGGCGCCGACGGCCAGGCCCCGACCGACGAGCAGATCGCCGCGGCGGCATCGAGCCAGGACGCGGTGCTGTTCCCGCTGCCGGTCTGGCTGGCGCACAAGGACGGCCTGCTGGCCGGCCGCGACGCGGCCAGCACCGGTATCTGGCTGGCGCCGGATGACGAGCCGGGCGACGTTGCCGGCGAACTGGACCGCGTAGCGCTGCTGGCGGTGGACTTCCCGGTGTTCCGCGACGGCCGCGGCTTTTCCACCGCGTATCTGCTGCGCACCCGCTATGGCTGGAAGGGCCAGCTGCGCGCGATCGGCGACGTGCTGCGCGACCAGCTGAACTTCATGAAGCGCTGCGGCTTCGACGCCTTCGCCGTGCGCGCCGACAAGAACATCGAGGACGCGCTCAAGGGCTTCAGCGAATTCACCGTGACCTACCAGGCCTCGGTGGACGAGCCGCTGCCCCTGTTCCGCCGGGCGCGCGCCGAACAGCGGGAATCGGCATGAGCGTGATTCCGATCGTCGAACTGCCGGCGACCGCTTCCGACGCTTCCGAGGCGTTCGAGGCCCCGGCCGCCTCGCCGCTGCGCCCCGCGCTGTGGACCGCGCCGGAATACACCGGCAGCACCGCCGCGCTCGAGGCCAAGGAGGCCGCGCTGGCCGAGCGGCTCGAAGCGATCGCGGGCCGCTTCTACCGCGCCCGCTTTGCGTCGAGCCTGGCCGCCGAGGACATGGTGATCACCGACGCGATCCTGCGCGGCTCGCCCGCGCTGCGCGCCGGCATTCGCGTCTTCACGCTGGCGACCGGCCGCCTGCACGCCGAGACGCTGGCGATGCTCGACGAGGTCAAGGCGCACTACGGCTACGAGATCGAGCGCTTCACGCCCGATGCCGAAGCGGTCGAGAACTATGTGCGCAAGCACGGCCTGAACGCCTTCTACGACAGCGTGGAGCTGCGCAAGGAATGCTGCGGCATCCGCAAGGTCGAGCCGCTGAACCGTGCGTTGTCGCATGCCGATGCGTGGCTGACCGGCCAGCGCCGGGAGCAGGCCGTCACGCGGGCGGACCTGCCGTTCGAGGAAATCGACGAGGCGCGCGGCATTCCGAAGTTCAATCCGCTCGCGGACTGGACCGAGGCCGAGGTGTGGGCCTATCTCAAGCGCCATGCGGTGCCGATCAACGCGCTGCATGCCAAGGGATATCCCAGCATCGGCTGCGAACCGTGTACGCGCGCCGTGCGCGCCGGCGAGGACGTGCGCGCCGGCCGCTGGTGGTGGGAAAGCCGCGACTCGAAAGAGTGCGGCCTGCACGAACAGAACATCAAGCATTGAGGCCACAGATGGGCATCATGAACGAACTCCAGGCCGGCGCCGCGGCCACGCGCGACGGCAATCCCGACATCGCGCACCTGATCGAGGTGCAGAACGACCACCTGGACCGGCTCGAGGCCGAGTCGATCTACATCATCCGCGAGGTTGCCGCCGAGTGCCGCAATCCGGCGCTGCTGTTCTCCGGCGGCAAGGATTCGATCGTGATGCTGCATCTGGCGCTGAAGGCGTTCCGGCTCGGCAACCGCAAGATCGAGCTGCCGTTTCCGCTGGTGCATATCGACACGGGTCACAACTATCCCGAGGTGATCGCCTTCCGTGACCAGCGTGTGGCCGAGATCGGCGCGCGGCTGGTGGTCGGCCACGTCGAGGATTCGATCAAGCGCGGCACCGTGCGGCTGCGCAAGGAAACCGATTCGCGCAACGCGGCCCAGGCGGTCACGCTGCTGGAAACGATCGAGCAGCACCAGTTCGACGCGCTGATGGGTGGCGCCCGCCGCGACGAGGAGAAGGCGCGCGCCAAGGAACGCATCTTCTCGTTCCGCGACGAGTTCGGCCAATGGGATCCGAAGGCGCAGCGGCCCGAGCTGTGGAGCCTGTACAACGCCCGCATGGCGCCGGGCGAGCAGATGCGCGTGTTCCCCATCTCGAACTGGACCGAGCTGGACGTGTGGCAATACATCGCCCGCGAGAACCTGGCACTGCCGCCGATCTACTACGCGCACCAGCGCGAAGTGGTCCGCCGCAACGGCCTGCTGGTGCCGGTGACGCCGCTGACGCCGAAGCAGGAGGGCGACGCCAGCGAGGTGCTGTCGGTGCGCTTCCGCACGGTCGGCGACATCAGCTGCACCTGCCCGGTGGCCAGCACCGCCGCGACGCCGGTCGAGATCATCGCCGAGACCGCCGTCACCGAGATCACCGAGCGCGGCGCCACGCGCATGGACGACCAGACCAGCGAAGCGTCGATGGAACGCCGCAAGAAGGAAGGCTACTTCTGAGCCGGACCGATCCAGCGACATTGACGCACGCCGCGACGCAAGCAACGACGCCAGTAACGACGCCAGTAACGACGCAAGCCGCGACGCCCCGAGACAGGATTGCATCATGACCACCCAAGCCGCCCACCAGGGCCTTCTGCGTTTCATCACCGCCGGTTCGGTCGACGACGGCAAGAGCACGCTGATCGGCCGCCTGCTGTATGACAGCAAGGCGGTGCTGTCGGACCAGCTGACCGCGCTGGCCAATGCCAAGAACAAGCGCACCGCCGGCGAGCAGATCGACTTCTCGCTGCTGACCGACGGCCTCGAGGCCGAGCGCGAGCAGGGCATCACGATCGACGTGGCCTACCGCTACTTCTCGACCGCGCGCCGCAAGTTCATCATCGCGGATACGCCGGGCCATGAGCAGTACACCCGCAACATGGTCACCGGCGCATCGACCGCGCACGCCGCGATCGTGCTGATCGACGCCACCCGCGTGACCGTCGCCGATGGCCGCGCCCAGCTGCTGGCGCAGACCAAGCGCCATACCGCGATCGTCAAGCTGCTCGAGCTGCAGCACGTGATCGTCGCGGTCAACAAGATGGATCTGGTCGACTACAGCGAACAGCGATTCAACGAGATCCGTACCGCTTATGCCGAGCTGGCCAGCCAGCTGGGGCTGAAGGATGTGCGTTACGTGCCGGTGTCCGCGCTGCGCGGCGACAACATCGTGCACGCGAGCGAGGCGATGCCGTGGTATCAGGGCGAACCGCTGCTGCCGCTGCTCGAGGCGCTGCCCGTCGAGGAGGTCGCGCCGCAGGGCGAGACCGCGCTGCGTTTCCCGGTGCAACTGGTGATTCGCCAGGACGGCGCGCAGTCGGACGATTTCCGCGGTTATGCCGGCCGCGTCGAGGCGGGCACGGTCCGCGTCGGACAGGCCGTGCGCGTGCTGCCGGCCAACCGCGAGGCGGTGGTCGCCGAGGTGCTGACGCCGAACGGCGCGGCCGAGGAGGCGAGCGCCGGCGAGACCGTCACCATTCGGCTGGCGGAGGACGTCGATGTATCGCGCGGTGACATGTTCGTGGCCGCCGCCGCCCCACAAAGCGAGCAGGCGCTGCCGGCGAAGAAGCTGCAGGCGGACCTGTGCTGGTTCGACGATGCGGCGCTGAACACCGCGCGCAAATACGTGCTCAAGCACACCACCGCCAGCGTGTTCGCGCGCGTGTCGGCGGTCGACCGCGTGCTCGACGTGCATACGCTGTCGCACGAGACCGGCTGCCACGACATCGGCCTGAACGACATCGGCTCGGTGCAGATCACGCTGCAGAAGCCGGTGGTCTGCGATGTGTACAGCGACAACCCCGCCACCGGTGCATTCGTGCTGATCGACGAGGCGACCAATCACACGGTCGCCGCGGGCATGATCCGTGCATATTCCTGAGATCGAAGCGAGATCGAAGTCGATCCGGGAATCACGAGGAGCAGCAATATGGGCAAGGTCTACCTGATCGGCGCCGGTCCCGGCGCGGCGGACCTCATTACGGTGCGTGGTGCACGACTATTGGGCGAAGCCGAAGTGGTGCTGCACGATGCGCTGGTGTCGCCCGAGATGCTGGAATGGTGTCCCCAGGCCCGGCTGGTCGAGGTGGGCAAGCGCTGCGGCAAGCGCTCGACGGCGCAGCTCTTCATCAACCGGCAGATCGTCGACCTGGCGCGCAAGCACGAGCGTGTGGTGCGCCTGAAGGGCGGCGATCCGATGCTGTTCGGCCGCGCCGACGAGGAATTGCAGGCGCTGGAAGAGGCGGGCATCGCGTACGAGATCGTGCCGGGCATCACGGCGGCCCTGGCCGCCGCGTCGGCGATCGCGCGTCCGCTGACCAAGCGCGGCGTATCGCGCAGCGTGGCGTTTGCCACCCAGGCGAAGGCGCCCGACACCATCGACGTGGAGGCCGACGTCAAGGCCGATACGCTGGTCTACTACATGGGCCGCGACCAGGCCGCAGCCATCGCCTCGCAACTGATCGCACACGGCAAGCCGGCATCGACGCCCGCCTGGGTGGTGGAAGCCGCCACGACTGCGCACCAGCGCAGCCGGCAATTCACGCTGCGGCAAATGGCGGCTGGCGAAGCCGCGGCATGGATCGATCCGCAACATCCGAGCCTGCTGATGATCGGCGAGGCGCTGGGTGGGCGGGCCAGTGGTGTAGCGGAAGACGATCTGCAGGAATCGGAGCGGCATCCTCGCGCGGCTTGAGTGGATATGCAGCCGCGGGACCGCCGCCTATAGCCCCCCGCTGGTTTTCTCCCCTCTCCCGCTTGCGGGAGAGGGGCGGGGGAGAGGGCAAACGGCATCCGTTCAGGCGATAGCGCATCGCAGTGCCCACCGCCCTTTCCCTCTCCCCCAACCCCTCTCCCGCTGGGTGGGGAGGGGAGAAAACCCTCAGCGCCAATCCCTCTCCTGCCCGTTGCAAGCAGGTGGCAAACCACTCAGCGCGCTGCGCCTTCCCTCGTAATCTCCACCGTCTCCCGATAAACGATCCTCGCCATCTGGCCCGGCCGCAGCCCGGCCACGTCGATCGAGATATCGTCCGCCCGAGCCGCGTGCTCCGCGTTGCGCGGGCCGCGGAACGTCACCGTGCGTCCGATCGGATCGACCGCGACGATTTCGGCGGTGGCCGTGGTGGTGATCTCGCGCACCACGCCGGGCCGGCCGTCGTCGAGACGGCGCGAGAGCCGGTCCACCGATTCGGCGGTCGCGACATGGCGGCTCGCCAGCGGCTCCAGTTTCGTGATTCGCGCCGGGCCGTGCGTCACCGTCAGGCGGTCGCCGGCGTTGACCGTACCGAAATGGCGCGCCTCGTCGCCGGTCATCAACTCGGTCAGCTGACCCTGCGGTCCACGCACCAGCACCGCATTGGAGGCGTCGATGCGGACGACCTCCGCCGCGGAGGTGGCGGGCGCGGTCTGTGCGTTCACGCCGCCGATGGCGCCGGCTGCCAACGCGCAGGTCGCCACGCAGGCCAGCGCCAGCGCGCGCGCCCCGCGTCGTATCGTGTTGTCTCGATCGTTCCGCATCGGCGCCTCCAGGTGGGTTTATCCGGCGGTCATGCCTCGTCCGGCAGGATGCTGCCCTGCGCGCCGCCCGGCGCGGCCAAGCCGAAGTGCCGGTAGGCGGCCGGGGTCGCCATGCGCCCGCGCGGCGTGCGTTGCAGATAGCCCTGCTGGATCAGATAGGGTTCGAGCACGTCCTCGATGGTGTCGCGCTCTTCGCCGATCGCCGCGGCCAGATTGTCCACGCCGACCGGGCCGCCGCTGAACTTGTGCAGAATCGCCTCGAGCAGCTTGCGGTCCATCAGGTCGAAGCCGACGCGGTCGACATCGAGCATCGCCAGCGCGGCGTCGGCCATCTGGCGCGTAATGGTGCCGTCGCCCTTGACCTCGGCATAGTCGCGCACGCGCCGCAGCAGGCGGTTGGCGATACGCGGCGTGCCGCGCGAGCGGCGCGCGATCTCGAGCGCGCCGGTCGGATCGATGCGCGCGTGCAGCAGCTGCGCCGAGCGCGTGACGATGCGGGCCAGCTCGTCGGCGGTATAGAACTCGAGCCGCGCGACGATGCCGAAGCGGTCGCGCAGCGGATTGGTCAGCATACCCGCGCGCGTGGTGGCGCCGACCAGCGTGAACGGCTGCAGATCGAGCTTGACCGAGCGCGCCGCCGGGCCCTCGCCGATCATGATGTCGATCTGGTAGTCCTCGAGCGCCGGGTACAGGATTTCCTCGACGACCGGCGACAGCCGGTGGATCTCGTCGATGAACAGCACGTCGTTGGCTTCGAGGTTGGTCAGCAGCGCGGCGAGGTCGCCGGGCCGCTCGAGCACCGGTCCCGAGGTCTGGCGCAGGTTGACGCCCATCTCGCGCGCGATGATGTGAGCGAGCGTGGTCTTGCCCAGGCCCGGCGGGCCGAACAGCAGCACGTGGTCGAGCGCCTCGCGGCGATTGCGCGCCGCGCGCATGAAGATGTCGAGCTGGTCGCGCACCTTCTGCTGGCCGACATAGTCGTCCAGCAGCTTGGGCCGCAGCGCGCGCTCGAAAGCCTCCTCGCTGCTGGAGGCGGGCGTGGCGGCGATCAGGCGGTCGCCGCTGTCGGCAGGGCGGCTCGGGGCGAACTTATCGGTTTGGATCATGGCGCGGAGGCGGGAAAACTGGCTCGATTGTAGCCCACGGCACCGTCGGCGCCGTCCGCCTTCTCAGCGGGCACAGGCCACGCGCGGGGGCTCGCGCGCCGGCCCACGCATCGACCACGCATCGACCACGCATCGACCACGCATCGACCACGCATCGACCACGCATCGACCACGCATCGGCCGCGCGTCGACCACGCATTGGCCACGCATCGGCCGCGCGTCGACCACGCATCGGCCACGCATCGGCCGCGCATCGACCACGCATCGACCACGCGTCGGCCACGCATCGGCCACGCGTCGACCACGCATCGACCACGCATCGGCCGCGCGTCGACCACGCATCGGACCACGCACCGGCTCGCGCACCGGCCCGCACGCCGGTACGCGCCGCCGCCCGGCCTCAGCCCTTCGACAGGGCCTTCAGCGCCAGCTTGATCCCTTCGGAGACACCGGTGCCGGCCGGCACCTGCTTGGTCGCCGCCGCGGCCTCCTTGTCGGAATAGCCCAGCGCCAGCAGCGCGTTCAGGATATCGGCCGCGCTGTCGTGCGCGGCCGCCGCGCCGCCGACGTGGCCGAGTTCCGCGCCGAGCTTGCCCTTCAGTTCCAGCAGCAGCCGTTCGGCGGTCTTCTTGCCGATGCCGGGAATGCGCGTCAGCCGGCCCGCCTCCTGCAGCGTGATGGCCTGCGCCAGCTCGGCAACCGACATGCCCGACAGCACCGCCAGCGCCATGCGCGCGCCGATGCCGCTGATCTTGATCAGCTCGCGGAAGGTATTGCGTTCCTCCGCGCTGCCGAAGCCGTACAGCAGGTGCGCGTCCTCGCGGACGATCAGCTGCGTCAGCAGCGTGACCGGCTGGCCGACCGCGGGCAGGTTGTAGAAGGTGCTCATCGGCACGTCGACCTCATAGCCGACGCCGTGGCAGTCGACCAGCAGATGCGGGGGATTCTTCTCGATGAGGGTGCCGGCGATGCGTCCGATCATGGTGGCTTGCGGGGATGGGCTGCCGGCACGCTGTCGTGCGCGCCGGCATGGGTCAGATCTGAAAGGGCGCCAGTGTAGCGCAGCGAGGGGGAACGTCCGCGCGCCTACGGTGCGTCCACGGCGCGGCGTCCGAGCGCGGGATCGTCGGTGAAGAAGCCGTCCACGCCGGCGTCGATCAGCGCCCGCGCCTCGCGGATCATGCCGGCCGGATGCCGCGCTGCGTCGCCGCCCGGGCCGCGCAGGCTCTTGGGCAGGAAGGCGTTTTCCGGGCGCAGCGTGTAGGGATGGACGACCAGGCCGGCCGCATGCGCGTCGCGCACCAGCGCCGTCGGCGTGGCCAGCGCGCCGGCGCTGTCGCGCGGCAGCACGTGGGTACGCTCGGGGCCGATGCCGTCGGCATACGTGGCGACCTCGCGCAAGCCGAGCGGCGTGATCATGTCCGCGTAACGGCGCGTATCGCCGGCCAGGCGCCAGTCGGCCGGCGCCTTCGCGGCATTGCCGATCAGCTGCACCAGCCTGACGTTGGGCATCGACTTGCCGAGCCGCTGGCGCAGCGCGCGCAGATTGGCGGTCTCGAACGACTGCAGATACACCGGGGCGCGGCGCGTGTGGGCGTTGGCACGCAGCGCGTCGACCAGCTTCTCTTCCATGGGCAGGCCGATGCCGCGGAAGTAGCTCGGATGCTTGGTCTCGATATAAAGACCGATGGTCCTGCCGCTGCGGCGCGAGGCATTGGCGGCAAGCTCGATGATCTCGGCCAGCGTCGGGACCTCGAACTTGTCGTCGTACTGGGTATTGGCGGGACGCAGCTTGGGAATGCGCTCGCGTGCCCGCAGCGTCTTGAGCTCGGCCAGCGTGAAATCCTCGGTGAACCAGCCCTCCAGCCGCTCGCCGTCGATCACCTTGATGCGCTTGCGGTTGGCGAACTGCGGCAGCGTGGCGACGTTGGTGGTACCGCCGATCTCGTTCTCGTGCCGCGCCACCAGCACGCCGTCGCGCGTGACGACCAGATCGGGCTCGATCAAATCGGCGCCGTCCTCGATCGCCTTGGTGTACGCGGCCAGTGTATGTTCGGGCCGCAGCGCGCTGGCGCCGCGATGGCCGATCACCAGCGGCTTGGGCCGCGGCGGTGCCGGTTGGGCTTGCGGCGGTTCTGCGGCGGGCGCGGCGGGCGGCACGGGTTGGGTGGCGCAGCCCGCGAGCAGGGCGGCCAGCATCGCCGCCGACATCGCGGCGTGGAGCCGGGCGGCGGGCTGCAGGGCAAAACCGGGGAACAAGCTGGGACGGGACATGCGGCCTCCTCGAGCGCGGGTTGAGGCCGATTGTAAGTGAGGCGGGCGTCGCCCGGGACGCCGTCAGCGCCACGAGGGCCGGAGAGCCGCGAGAGCCGGAGAGCCGGAGAGCCGGAGAGCCGGAGCCGGAGCCGGAGGAGCCGGGAGAACCGGGAGAGCCGGAGGAGCCGGGAGAGCCGGGAGAGCCGGGAGAGCCGGGAGAGCCGGGAGAGCCGGGGGAGCCGGGGGAGCCGGGGAGCCGGGGAGCCGGGGAGCCGGGGGAGCCGGGGGAGCCGGGGGGCCGGAGGGGCCGGGGGAGCCGAAGAGTCGGGGAGAGCCGAAGAGCCAGGCGCTAGCCGACCAGCCTGCCGCGCCGGACCCGCACGCCCTTGCGCGCGAGTTCGGGCGCCAGGCCGCTCAGCGTCGCCAACGTATCGCCGCCATTCGCATGGCAGATCGCCACGCCGAGCGCGTCGGCCGCATCGGAGCTGGGATGGCCGGGCAGCGCCAGCAGGCGCGCCACCATCTCCTGCACCTGCGCCTTGTTGGCGCGGCCATAGCCGACCACGGCGACCTTCAACTGCAGCGCGGTGTATTCGAACACCGGCAGGCCGTAGCCCACCAGCCCGCAGATTGCCGCACCCCGGGCCTGCCCGAGCAGCAGCGTCGATTGCGGATTGACGTTGACGAACACCTTCTCGATCGCCGCGCAATCGGGCGCATAGGTCCGCGTGACCTCGGCAATGCCGTCATACAGCGTCTTCAGACGCTCGGGCAGGCTGCCGTTGCCATCGCTCTTGATGGTGCCCGAGGCGATGTAGGCGAGCTTATGGCCGTGCTTTTCGACCACGCCGAAGCCGGTGGTGCGAAGGCCGGGGTCGATGCCGAGGATGCGCATTGGATCAATGAGTCTAGGTTGGCCGCTAGTGTAAGCGCGTTCGTTACGGTCGTCGAATCCCGCAAATCGCGGGGCGTAAAGCCAAAGCCGTCAGAGGTCCGATGCTGGCAAGCTTCGGCCCTTGTCGGTTTCCTCAATGGCGCCATGCCTTCATGCCGCCGTCCTCCCAGTCGCCACGGCATGCTTGTCAGCCGTATAGTCTCGCTATATGCTCGACCGAACCAATGATCCGCAGCTTCGCACACGCTGGTCTGAAGCGCTTCTTCGAGACCGGGTCCAAGGCCGGCATCCAGCCGCATCACGCCGACCACCAGACTAACGAGGGATCGAATCATGACGAGGATGCACAACCCTCCGCATCCGGGTACGGTGCTCGCCGAATGGCTGCGCGACCTGGATGCCATGACGCTGACCGATTTCGCACGACATATCGGCGTCACGCGGGCGACGCTATCGCGCATCGTCAACGGACATGCCGCGATCACGCCCGACATCGCGCTGCGGCTGGAAGACGCGCTGGGCACCAGTAGCGAGATGTGGATCGGTTTGCAGTCCGCCTATGACCTTTGGACTGCCTCACGCAAGCCGCGCAAGCGCATCCAAAGGTTGGCGCGCGCGGCTTGAGGTGCCGCTGAAGTACCCTCTCCCGCTTGCGGGAGAGGGGCAGGGGAGAGGGGCAGGGGAGAGGGCAGCCGGCGCTCGCTCGGCTGCGAGCACCAGCCTGGCCGATCAGGCGGCGCTCAACCCGGTCTCAATGCCGGAAATGCCGGGTGCCGGTCAGCACCATCGCGATATTGCGTTCGTCCGCGGCGGCGATCACTTCGTCGTCGCGCATCGAGCCGCCCGGCTGGATCACGCAGGTCGCGCCGGCGTCGACCACCACGTCCAGGCCGTCGCGGAACGGGAAGAAGGCATCGGACGCCACCGCCGAGCCGGCCAGCGTCAGGCCCGCGTTCTGCGCCTTGATGCTGGCGATGCGGGCCGAGTCGACGCGGCTCATCTGGCCGGCGCCGACGCCCAGCGTCATGCCGCCGCCGCAGAACACGATGGCGTTCGACTTGACGAACTTGGCCACGCGCCACGCGAACAGCAGATCGCTCATTTCCTTCGGCGTCGGATGGCGCTTGGTGACCACGCGCAGCTCGGACGGCTGCACGTTCTTGGCATCCGGGCTCTGCAGCAGCAGGCCGCCGCCGACGCGCTTCAGGTCATACTGGTTGACGCCCTTGCCGAGCGGGATCTCCAGCAGGCGCACGTTCTGCTTGGCGGCGAACACCTCGCGCGCGGCCGCGCTGAACGACGGTGCGATCAGCACCTCGACGAACTGCTTGGCGACAGCCTGGGCAGCCGTGCCATCGAGCTCGACGTTGAAGGCGATGATGCCGCCGAACGCCGAGGTCGAATCGGTCTTGAACGCCTTCTCGTAGGCTTCCAGTGCATTGGCGCCGATCGCCACGCCGCAGGGGTTGGCGTGCTTGATGATGACGCAGGCGGCGCCATCGCCGGCGCCGAAGGACTTGACGCATTCCCATGCCGCATCGGCGTCGGCGATGTTGTTGTACGACAGTTCCTTGCCCTGCAGCTGCACGTAGTTGGCCAGCGCGCCGTCGACGGCCTTCAGGTCGCGGTAGAACGCCGCCGACTGGTGCGGGTTCTCGCCGTAGCGCATCTCCTGCACCTTCTCGAAGGCCAGGTTCAGCGTCTGCGGATAGGCGCTGCGGGCCTGATGCGACTTGTCCGCGCCGAGGCTGGTCAGGTAGTTGGTGATGGCGCCGTCGTATTGCGCGGTATGCGCGAACACCTTGGTGGCCAGCCGGAAGTTGGTGTCGTACCCGACCTGGTTGCCGTTGGCGCGCATTTCCTCGAGCACCGGCGCGTAGTCGGCCGGATCGACGATCACCGTCACGTCGCGATGGTTCTTCGCCGCCGAGCGCAGCATGGTCGGGCCGCCGATGTCGATGTTCTCGAT
>JAPSLP010000029.1 GCA_031180665.1 Cupriavidus sp.
CGGGCTCACGGTCTGACCGTCTTTCCCATATCGATTTCAATTTCGATGGTTGGGTTGTTCACTGCTTTCGCCTGTTTATTAGGGAGTGGGGATAATGTCCAATCTCAGCACCGCGCTGAAGCTTGCGCCGGCTGATACACAGCTGCCCGTCCGTGCGTACTTCGACGAGGCCTTGCATCAACAGGAACTGGATCTGCTGTTCAAGAAGGGCCCCGGTTATGTCGGCCACGCGCTGATGGTGCCCGAAGTCGGCGACTACCATACGCTGGCCGCCGAGGAAGAGGGCCGCATGCTGGTGCGCAACCCGGAGGGCATCGAGCTGATGTCCAACGTCTGCCGCCACCGCCAGGCCATCATGCTCAACGGCCGCGGCAACGCCCCCAATATCGTCTGCCCGCTGCACCGCTGGACCTACGATCTGAAGGGCGAGCTGCTCGGCGCACCGCATTTCGCCCAGCAGCCCTGCCTGCATCTGAAACGTTCGCCGCTGCAGAACTGGAACGGCCTGCTGTTCGAGGGCGAGCGCGACGTGCGCACCGATCTCGCGCGCCTGGGCGTCTCGCAGGACCTGAACTTCGACGGCTACATGCTCGACCATGTCGAGGTCCACGACTGCGACTACAACTGGAAGACCTTCATCGAGGTCTACCTCGAGGACTACCACGTCGTGCCCTTCCACCCGGGCCTGGGCAGTTTCGTGTCCTGCGACGACCTGAAGTGGGAGTTCGGCGAGTGGTACAGCGTGCAGACCGTGGGCCTGCACGCGGGCCTCAAGCGCCCCGGCAGCCCGACCTACCAGAAGTGGCACGACGCCGTGCTGCGCTTCAACAACGGCGAGCTGCCCAAGCACGGCGCGATCTGGCTGACCTACTACCCGAACGTGATGGTCGAGTGGTACCCCAACGTGCTGGTCATCTCGACGCTGCACCCGATGGGGCCGCGCAAGACCCGCAACGTGGTCGAGTTCTACTACCCCGAGGAAATCGTGCTGTTCGAGCGCGAGTTCGTCGAGGCCGAGCGGGCCGCCTACATGGAGACCTGCATCGAGGACGACGAGATCGCCGAGCGCATGGATGCCGGCCGGCTCGCGCTGATGAAGCGCGGCGACAACGAGGTCGGCCCGTATCAGTCGCCGATGGAAGACGGCATGCAGCACTTCCACGAATGGTATCGGCGCGCAATGGGACCGGCGGCCTGAGCGCCTGGCCCCTTCTTGGCCGAAACGGACCGCCACGGCGGTCCGTTTTGCATTGGGGCCGCCGCAGCGCCGCTGCTCCCCGCGCCGCCATGCATGCTGTTGGGCGATGACCGCCCATGGGCTTTGGTGCATCGCATCAGCACTGCTACAATCGGCTCGCCCAAGCGGCTGTCACCTCACTTGCCGCCCGGCACGCTGCCGCGCCCCCGGGGCCGCGCCGCGGTTCCCGACTTCCCCGCTGTCCTCGCCTTTCCTCGCCATGCAATCGCTCTGGATGCTGTTCGCCGCCTTCTCGTTCTCGCTGATGGGGGTGGGCGTCAAGCTGGCTTCCGAGATGTACACCACCGGCGAGATCGTGTTCTACCGCAGCATGATCAGCATGCTGATCATCTGGGCAATCCTGGCCTCGAGCGGCATCTCGGTGCGCACGCCGCATATGACCACGCATATCAAGCGCAGCCTGTTCGGCGTGACCGCGCTGATGCTGTGGTTCACCTCGATCAGCCTGCTGCCGCTGGCCACGGCGATGACGCTGAACTACATGTCGCCGGTCTGGATCGCGCTGATCGTCGGCGCCGGCGCGGCGCTGGCCGGCACCGCGGGCGGCGCGGACCGCAAGCTGATCGGCGCCATCGTGATGTCGTTCGCCGGCGTGATCTGCCTGCTGCAACCCTCGGTCGGCAAGGACCAGCTGACCGGCGGCCTGGTCGGGCTGATCTCGGGCATGTTCACGGCGCTGGCCTATGTCGAGGTGCGGCAGCTCGGCCAATTGGGCGAGCCCGAAGGCCGCATCGTGTTCTATTTCTCGCTGGTCGGCACGCTGGCCGGGGTGGTGTGGATGATGTTCTCGGGCGTCAGCAGCCATACCTGGCACGGCGCCGGCCTGCTGCTGGGCATCGGCATCCTTGCGACCCTCGGCCAGACGGCGATGACGCGCGCCTACAAGCGCGGCAACACGCTGCTGACCGCGAACCTGCAATACGCCGGCATCGTGTTCTCCAGCCTGTGGGGCATGATGATCTGGAACGACGCGCTGAACTGGCTGTCGTGGCTCGGCATGGGCCTGATCATCGCCAGCGGCATCGCCACCACGCTGACCCGCGCGCGGGAGAGCACCAGCCAGCCGACGGCGGCGACGCCGGTCAAGTCCGCCGAGGCGGAGGTGCACCCCGAGGTGTAGGGCGCCTGCCCTGCGCCCGGGGCCCTGGTGTCAGCCTCGCCCCGATAGCGGCGCCCGCCACTTTCGGCGATCATCGGGATTCCTCGACGATCCGTCGCCACTAGACAGGTTTTACGATGCCCCAAGCCGTTTGGACCACGCTGATCTCCTGCGCCGACCTGCATGCGCTGCGCCAGGATCCGGGCCGGCACAGCGTACTGATCGATTGCTCATTCGACCTGACCGACCCCGCGGCCGGTCGCGCGGCTTACCACCAGAGCCATCTGCCCGGCGCCTTCTACCTGCATCTGGACAACGAGCTGTCGGGCGAGAAGACCGGCCGCAACGGCCGCCATCCGCTGCCCGATCCCGATGCGCTGACCACGCGCCTGCGCGCGCTCGGCGTGAACGACGACACCCAGGTGGTGGCCTACGACGCCCAGGGCGGCATGTATGCCGCGCGCGCCTGGTGGCTGCTGCGCTGGATCGGCCATCAAGCGGTGGCCGTGCTCGACGGCGGCAAGCAGGCCTGGGTCGCCGCCGGCCTGCCGCTGGAGAGCGGCACCACGCCCGAGCCGGAGGCCCACGCCGGTGGCCATCTGACGCGCGGTCCTTCGCTGGTCGACACGGTCGACGCCGACACGCTGATGGCCAATCTGCAATCGCCGACGCGGCTGGTGGTCGACGCCCGCGCACCGGATCGCTTCCGCGGCGAGAACGAAACGCTGGATCCGGTCGGCGGCCATATCCCCGGCGCGGTCAACCGCTGCTTCAAGGACAATCTGCAGCCCGACGGCCGCTTCAAGCCCGCCGAGACGCTGCGCGGCGAATTCGGCGGCGTGCTAGGCGCAACTGCCTCCGAGCGCGCGGTGATGCAATGCGGCTCCGGTGTCACCGCCTGCCACAATCTGCTGGCGCTCGAAGTGGCGGGACTGCCGGGCGCGGCGCTCTACCCTGGCTCGTGGAGCGAGTGGTGCGCCGATCCGGCGCGACCGGTCGCAACTGGCGAGCGGTAGGCCGGCGCTGGTCGAGCCAGCCGCCGTGGTGGGGCGGCGGCTCGAACGCCTCAGTGGTCGGCATGCGCATGCGCATGGTCGGCCTCGCCATGGCCAGCCTCGCCATGGCCGTGGTGATCGTGGACGCCGTCGGTCACCCAGACGATCGCCGCGATGCCGGCGGCCACCAGCACCACCTGCACGATCGATTCGCGCCAGCGCGGCTTGCGCTGCATCTGCGGCATCAGATCGCTGACCGCGATATAGAGGAAGCTGCTGGCGGCGATCACCAGCACATACGGCACCCAGCTGCTCATCTCGTCGAGCAGGAAATACCCGACCAGACCGCCGGCCACCGCGGCCAGGCTCGACAGCAGATTGAAGGCGAACGCGCGCGCCTTCGAGAAGCCGGCATTGAGCAGCACGATGAAGTCGCCGACTTCCTGCGGGATCTCGTGCGCGGCGATCGCCAGCGCGGTGACGATGCCGATCTTGGGGTCGGCGAGGAAGGCCGCCGCGATCACGATGCCGTCGGCGAAATTGTGGAAGGTGTCGCCGACCAGGATGGTCAGGCCGCTGCGACCCGCTTCCTCGCGATCGTGCCCGTGGTGGTGATGATGCCCGTCGCCCTCGTGATGGTGCGAATGGCGCAGCAGCGAGATCTTTTCCAGCAGGAAGAAGCCCAGCAGGCCGGCCAGCAGCGTGCCGAACAGCGCGCGCGGATCGGCGCCCGAGGCGAACGCCTCCGGCAGCGAATGCAGCAAGGCGGTCGCCAGCAGCACACCGACCGAAAAACTGACCATGCGCTCCACCGCGCGCGATGCCGCGGTCAGGGACAGCAAGGCGGCACCGAGAATGCTGCCCACGCCGGAAATCGTGGTGGCCAGCAGGATCAAGACGAGCGTGGAAAAGATGATGGGCTCCCGGAGGGTTCGCCCTTGCCCATGTTGCGGGCCGCGCGGCCAGGCCGCGTCGGTCCGTTCAAACGCAACACTGTTGCAAGAGCCGCAAAGCCCGCATTGTACGGAGGTCGGGGGCGGTTTTGCAATGGGCCGGACTTCCGTTGCGGAAGTCGCCGGCTCATCGCGCCTGGCCTGCTGCTGCCGATCTCCCCAAAAGGGGGACGATCGTACCCAATTTGGGGAGATGCCGGCAGCCCAGCCTACGCCACCCCATGCTCCTTGAACCACGCCAGGCACTTCTGCCATCCGTCCTTGGCGTCCGCCTCGCGGTAGCTCGGCCGGTAGTCGGCATGGAAGGCGTGGCCGGCCTCGGGGTAGACGATGAACTTCGAGCCCTTGGCGGCCGGGTTGTTGGCCGCCGCCAGCGCGGCCTTCATCTTGTCGACCGCCTCCAGCGGGATGCCGGTGTCCTTGCCGCCGTACAGGCCCAGCACCGGCGCCTTCAGCTGCGCGGCGAGATCGATCGGATGGCGCGGCTGCAGCGGGGCGGTGTCGCCGTTCAACCGGCCGTACCAGGCCACGCCGGCCTTCAGCTGCCTGCTGTGCGCGGCGTAGAGCCAGACGATGCGCCCGCCCCAGCAGAAGCCGGTGATACCGACCTTGCCGGGATTGCCGCCGTTGGCGCCGGCCCATGCGACGGCCGCGTCGAGGTCGCCCAGCACTTCGCTGTCCGGTGTCTTGGCGATGATCTCGCGCTGCAGTTCCTGGATCGTGCCGAAGCTGGTCGGATCGCCCTGGCGCGCAAACAGCTCGGGCGCGATCGCCAGATAGCCCTGCTTGGCGAAGCGCCGGCAGGTATCGGCGATGTACTCGTGCACGCCGAAGATCTCGCTGATCACCAGCACCACCGGCAGATCGCGCTTGCCCTGCGGCATCGCGCGGTAGATCGGCATCTTGAAGTCGCCGGACGGGATGATGACTTCGCCGGCGGTCAGCCCTTCGAAATCGGTCTTGATCGCTTGCGCGGTGACAGGCAGCGCGGCGGCGGCGAAGGCCGAGCCGAGGGCTGTCTTGACGAAGCTGCGCCGGTCGAACGTCTGGCCGGGTACGAGGCTTTCCACTTCGGGCTTGAGCATGCGGGTCTCCTGATGTTGGCGAACGGGCGGACGCTGCGCCAGCGGACAAGCCGGGGCATCAGGTAGGCGATTCTAAGCAAACATGGTGTCCAGCGCACGTTGCAGGGCGGCGGCCCGCGGGAGCGGTGGGCCGCGCCTGGCTTTCGTGGTTTCGTCTGCGCGCCGAATCGCTCAGTGCAGTTTCACGCGCGGATTGGTCTTGCTGCGCAGCCAGTGGGCGACCGTATCGAGCGCCATGCGCACCGCGCCGTGCAGCGCCATCACGTGCATCCGGTACAGGGACGAGTACATCAGCCGGGCCATCAGGCCTTCGATGAACATCGAGCCGCCGATCAACCCGCCCATCAGGTTGCCGACCGCGGTGAAGCGGCCAAGCGATACCAGCGAGCCCAGGTCCTTGAACTGGAATTCCGGCAGCGGCCGGCCTTCCAGCCGCGCCCGCAGCGCGTCGTACAGGAAGCTGGCCTGCTGGTGCGCGGCCTGCGCGCGCGGCGGCACCGTGGTCTGCTTGGCCGGCCACGCGCAGCTGGCGCAATCGCCGAACGCAAAGATGTCCGGGTCATCTTCGCTCTGCAGCGTTTGCTTGACCACGATCTGGCCCTGCCGGCTCAACGTCAGACCGAGCGTCTTGAGCACCGGCGGCGCGGTGATGCCCGCCGCCCAGACCGTCAACTCGGCGGGAATCCGTTTGCCGCTGGCGGTCAGGACCGCATCGGGTCCGATCTCGGTGACCCGCTCGCCGACCAGCATGCGCACGTCCAGCTTGCGCAGCAGCTCGGCGGTTTCGCTCGACACCCGTTCGGACAGCGCCGGCAGGATGCGCGGGCCGCCTTCGATCAGCGTGATATGGATGTCGCGGCGCGGGTCCAGGCGGTGCAGTCCATAGGCGTTGAGCACCTGCGCGGTATTGCGCAACTCGGCCGAGAGTTCGACGCCGGTCGCGCCGGCGCCGACGATCACGACATCGACGTCCGGATGGCCATCGCCATCGTCGTCGCTGCGCGCAAGCCCGTTCTGGGCCCTGACGCAGGCCGAGATCAGCCGGCGGCGGAAGCGCTCGGCCTGCTCGACGGTATCGAGCGCGATCGCATGCTCGGCCGCGCCCGGCGTGCCGAAGAAATGCGTGACCGATCCGATGGCCAGCACCAGCGTGTCATAGGCAATGTCCCGTGCAGGCAGCAGTTCGAGCCCGTCCTGGTCGACACAGGCCGCGACCGAGATCGTCTTGCGCGTGCGATCGAGCCCGGTCAGCTCGCCTTGCTGGAACTCGAAATGGTGCCAGAGCGCCTGCGCGGCATATTCGAGCTGATGGGTGTTCTGGTCCATGCTGCCCGCGGCGACTTCGTGCAGCAGCGGCTTCCAGATATGCGTGGGCGAGCGGTCCACCAGCGTGATATGCGCGGCGCCGCGCTTGCCCAGCTTGTCGCCGAGACGCGTTACCAGTTCCAGTCCACCTGCCCCACCGCCGACTACGACAATCCGATGCGCGCTTGTTTGCATGTTCTATCCGTTCTGGATGGTCGGACCGCCGGCATGCCGGCGGTTACTGTCCTTGTGTCAGTTTGCTGCAATGCAGCAAATTTGGCAAGACCGGGCGCTGGGAGGGCCCGTTCGCCCGGTGCGCTCTCAGTGCGCTCTCAGTGCGCTCTCAGTGCGCTCTCAGTGCGCTCTCAGTGGGCTTCTTCCCAGTTCGCGCCCACGCCCGTCTCGGCAACCAGCGGCACCCGCAGCGCCGCCACGCCGCACATCAGCTCCGGCAGGCGGGTGCGCACCAGCTCCAGCTCGGCGGTCGGCACTTCCAGCACGAGTTCGTCGTGCACCTGCATGATCTGCCGTGTGCCGAGCGACTCGCGCTCGATCCAGTCCTGCACCGCGATCATCGACAGCTTGATCAGGTCGGCCGCGGTGCCCTGCATCGGCGCGTTGATCGCCGCGCGCTCCGCGGCCTGACGGCGCGGGCCGTTGCCGCCGTTGATGTCCGGCAGCCACAGGCGGCGGCCGAACACGGTCTCGACATAGCCCTGCTCGCGCGCGGTCTGGCGCGTTTCTTCCATATAGCGAGCCACGCCGGGATAGCGCATGAAATAGCGGTCGATATAGTGCTTGGCTGCTTCGCGCTCGATGCCGAGATTGCTGGCGAGGCCAAACGCGCTCATGCCGTAGATCAGGCCGAAGTTGATCACCTTGGCATAGCGGCGCTGCTCGCTGCTGACCGCATCGGTCGCCGCGCCGAAGATCTCTGCCGCGGTCGCGCGGTGGATGTCGTCGCCGCGAGCAAAGGCGCCGAGCAGGTTCTCGTCGCCCGAGATATGGGCCATGATGCGCAGTTCGATCTGCGAGTAGTCGGCCGACACGATGGCATGGCCCGGCGACGCGATGAAGGCCTCGCGAATGCGCCGGCCCTCCTCGGTACGCACCGGGATGTTCTGCAGGTTCGGCTCGGTCGACGCCAGCCGGCCGGTCACCGCGGTGGCCTGGCCGTAGCTGGTATGCACGCGGCCGGTGGCCGGATTGACCATGCGCGGCAGCTTGTCGGTGTAGGTCGACTTGAGCTTGGACAGCGCGCGATAGTCCAGCAGCAGCCGCGGCAGCGGATAGTCCTCGGCGAGCTTCTGCAGCACCTCTTCGTCGGTCGACGGCGCACCGCTGCTGGTCTTCTTGACGACCGGCAGCTGCATCCGCCCGAACAGGATCTCGCCGATCTGCTTGGGCGAGCCCAGATTGAACGGCTGGCCGGCGGCCTCGTAGGCGCGCTGCTCCAGTTCCATCATGCGCTGACCCAATTCGGCGCTCTGCGCGGCCAGGCGCGGCGCGTCGATCAGCACGCCGTTGCGCTCGATCTTCTGCAGCACCACCGACACCGGCATCTCGATGCGCTCGTAGACGTAGCGCAGGCCCTCGGCCGCCTCGAGCTGCGGATACATCCTGCGATGCAGGCGCAGCGTCACGTCGGCGTCCTCGGCGGCGTATTCGGTCGCGCGCGCCAGATCGATCTGGTCGAAGCACAGCTGGTTGACGCCCTTGCCGCAGACCTCCTCGTAAGTCAGCGTCTTCAGGTTCAGCAGCCGTTCGGCGAGGCTGTCCATGCCGTGATTGCGGTGCGAAGCGAGCACGTAGCTCTGCAGCATGGTGTCATGGCGAACGCCGCGCAGCGCGATGCCGTGGTTGGCGAACACATGGACGTCGTATTTCAGGTGCTGGCCGACCTTGTGCCGGTCCGGGTCCTCGAGCCACGCACGCAGGCGCGCCAGCACGAAGTCGCGCGGCAGCTGGCCGCGGCCTTCCATGCCCGCCACATCGGGACCCTGGTGCGCGACCGGGATATAGCAGGCGATGCCGGGCTCGACCGACAGCGAGATGCCGACCAGCTGCGCCTGCATCGGATCGATCGAGGTGGTCTCGGTATCGATGCAGGTCAGCTCGGCGCGTTCGATGCGGCGCGCCCATTCCTCGAGCGCGGACTCGGTGACCACGGTCTCGTAGCGGATCTCGGCCGGCGGCGCTTCGGTGGCGGGCTCGTCGGCCGCGGCGGCCGGACCGTCGAACAGGCTCCCCTGCCCCGGACCGCGCGAGGCCGCGGCGGCAGCGGCGGCCTGCGCACGCGCATCGGGCAACCGTTCGCCGGTCAGCTCGCGCAGCCAGGTCTTGAAGCCGTAGCGCGAGAAGAACGCGATCAGCTTTTCCTTGTCCTCGCCCATGTCGCGCAGCGCATGGAAGTCGGGGATCGGGTCGGACAGGTCGCAGTCGATCTTCACCGTCACCAGTTCGCGCGCACGCGGCAGCCATTCGAGCGTGTTGCGCAGGTTCTCGCCGACCACGCCCTTGATCTTGTCCGCGTTGGCGATGATGCCGTCGAGCGTGCCGTATTCGGTCAGCCATTTGACCGCGGTCTTGGGGCCGACCTTGGGCACGCCCGGCACGTTGTCGACCGCATCGCCGATCAGCGACAGATAGTCGACGATGCGCTCGGGCGGCACACCGAACTTGGCCACCACGCCCGGCGGATCGAGGACTTCGCCGCTCATCGTATTGACCAGCGTGACGCTGTCGTTGACCAGCTGCGCCAGGTCCTTGTCGCCGGTCGATACCACGGTGCGGATACCTTCCGCGGTGGCCTGGCAGGCGAGCGAGCCGATCACGTCGTCGGCCTCGACTCCATCGACCACGACGATCGGCCAGCCCAGTGCGCGCACCGCTTCATGGATCGGCTCGATCTGCCGCGCAAGATCGTCGGGCATCGGCGGGCGATGTTCCTTGTATGCGGGGTACAGCGCATCGCGGAAGGTCTTGCCCTTGGCGTCGAACACGCAGGCGCTATACTCTGCCGGGTAATCGTTGCGCAGCTTGCGCAGCATGTTGATCATGCCGTAGATGGCCCCCGTGGGCAGGCCTTCGCCGTTGCGCAGATCCGGCAGCGCGTGATACGCGCGGTACAGATAGCTCGACCCATCGACGAGCAGCAGTGTTTTAGGACTATCCGACATTCCCATGGACTCGAAATTGACTGGTGCCGCGGCAAGCGGTGAACCCACCGCCCCCGACCACGCCAACGGCGTGGCCGGCAGCCGCAGCAACCCCGTGACCGCGGCGGTCCGTGCCAACGAAGGCAAGATCACCACGGCTGCGGATATGGATGTGAACGTCACCGTCGGCCCCGCCGACGATGGCCCGGGCGATACCGCCTCGCCCGCCGAAGCGCCGGCGTCCGCCAAGGCGGCGCGGGCCAACCCGCGCAAGATGATTCCCAGCCTGCGTGCGCTGGCCGACGAAGATCGCGCGACCGCAAAGAAGGCGCGCGCCTCGTGGCAAATGTTCACGATTATGGCAGAGTTCATCGAGGCGACCGAGTACCTGTCCGAGGTCCGGCCGGCCGTCTCGATCTACGGCAGCGCACGGCTGCGCGAGGATTCGCCGTACTACCAGCAGACCATCGAGATCGCGCGGCTGTTCTCCGACGCGGGCTTCGCCGTGATCTCCGGCGGCGGTCCCGGCATCATGGAAGCGGCCAACAAGGGCGCGCACGCGGGCAAGTCCGCGAGCGTCGGCCTCAATATCGAACTGCCGCACGAACAGCAGGGCAATCCGTATCAGGACATCGCCATGCGCTTCCGCCATTTCTTCACGCGTAAGGTGACCTTCGTCAAGAACTCGGACGCCTTCATCGTGATGCCCGGCGGCTTCGGCACGCTGGACGAACTGGCCGAGGTGCTGACGCTGGTGCAGACGGGCAAGTCGCGCGCGGTGCCGGTGGTGATGGTCGGCAGCCGCTTCTGGAAGGGCCTGCTCGACTGGTTCCGCTTCACGCTGCTGCCGATGGGCCTGATCGCCGAGCACGATCTGGATCTGATGCAGATCGTCGACGAGCCGCACGAGGTGCTCGAAGCGGTCTACGACTACTACGAGCGCCGCGGCGGCGATACGGCGATCCCGCCGAAGGAAGAGATGTTCTATCTGTGAGTGGCGTGGGCGGGCCGGTATCGAGTGCCCGAGGCGCCTCGCCACGGGCCCGGGGACGGCAGGAATTGCTAGAATGCAAGCCTGATGCCCGAGCCGCGCCCGGCCCTGCCGGTGTGCGGCGCCCATTCGGATGCGCCGGCACGCCGCGCGCATCGCACAGGAGCCCGAGATGACCTCCCATTCCTTTCCGGCCGCCAGCGCGGACGAGCCGGAGCCCCTGCCCGGGGTTGCGCGACGCGGCCTGACGCTGGCCGCGACGGTGCTCGCGCTGGTTGCCGCGCCGGCTGCGCTGGCCCAGCAGTCGACCCAGCAGGCCGCCGACGACAACGGCGCGCTGACCCAGCAGGAACTGAACGAGATCAACAACCAGCCCATCGCGCCGTCGGCGAAGACCCAGCTCAATCATCCGCGCGAGCCGAGCTTCCAGCTGAACGAGACCGATGGCACGCAGGTGCGCGAATACCGCGACCGCCGCGGCCAGCAGGTCGATATCGAAGTGAAGTCCGGCGCGGGCACGCAGTACCAGATGAGCCGTCCCGAGGACAGCTCGCCGCGCATCCGCGAACGGGAAGTCAATCGCGTGCCTTCGGTGCGCGTGCTGCAGTTCTGAGCCTTCCGCGGACGGGTTCGACCCGTCCGTGCGCGCCATCCGACGTTTCACCGCTCCCGGCCAGGGGGTTCGCTTCCGGGCCGCGCCGGACGCCGCTGCCCGCGGCGCCACGGCATGCCGCGGGCCATGCCCGCCGGCGCCATCCGGCTTTACACCCGGTTCCAACCAGACAAGACAGTATGGCTGTATTCACCACGGTCTCGCACGACGAGATCGCGCAATGGCTGCTCGACTACGACCTCGGTACGCTGCGCGCGCTGCGCGGCATTCCCTCGGGCATCGAGAACAGCAATTTCTTCGTGACGATGGAGCGGGATGGCCAGACGCGCGACTACGTGCTGACCATCTTCGAGCGGCTGCGCCTGGACCAGTTGCCGTACTACCTGCACCTGATGGCGCATCTGGCCGAACGCGGCATCCGCGTGCCGGCGCCGATGCCGGGCAAGGACGGCGAGATCCTGCGCACGCTCAAGGGCAAGCCCGCCACCATCGTCACGCGCCTGCCGGGCAGCTCGCAACTGTCGCCGAACGCGCAGCAATGCGCCGAGGTCGGCGACATGCTGGCGCGCATGCACCTTGCCGGCCGCGGCTATCCGCGCCAGCAGCCTAACCTGCGCAGCCTGGCGTGGTGGCGCGATACCGAGGGCGAGATCCTGCCCTTCCTCGACGACAGCCAGCGCGCGCTGCTGCAGGACGAACTCGCGTTCCAGGGCGCATTCTTCGGCGGCACCGCCTATGCCGCGCTGCCGGGCGGCCCCTGCCACTGCGACCTGTTCCGCGACAACGTGCTGTTCGAGGACGCCGGCAACGGCCAGTCGCGGCTGGGCGGCTTCTTCGACTTCTACTTTGCCGGCGACGACAAGTGGTTGTTCGATCTGGCCGTGACCGTCAACGACTGGTGCATCGACCTGGCCAGCGGCGAGCTGGACGCGCCGCGCGCGACGGCCTTGCTGCGGGCTTATCATGCGGTCAGACCCCTGGACGCGGTCGAGGCCGGGCACTGGCAGCACATGCTGCGCGCCGGCGCGCTGCGCTTCTGGATCTCGCGGCTGTGGGACTACCATCTGCCGCGCGAGGCCGACATGCTCGAGCCGCATGACCCGACCCACTTCGAACGCATCCTGCGCCGGCGCATCGCCGCCACCGCGCTCCCCTGGACCTGATGGGCGCCGCCGATGGCAGCTCCCTGATTGCCGCACCTGATCGCCGCACCTGATTGCCGCACCTGATTCGGACCCGATTCGTCATGCAACTACTGGAAGTCCCCGCCAAGGAAGGCTACGTCTGGTTCCGCCAGGGTCTGTGGCTGTTCCGCAAGAACCCGCTGACCTTCCTGATGCTGCTGTTCATCTACCTGATCGCCGCGCAGATCGCCATCTTCATTCCGCTGATCGGCATCGTCGCGCTGCTGGTGCTGACGCCGGGCCTGTCGGTCGGCATCATGACCGCGTGCCGCGAGGTGATCCAGAACCGCAAGGTGATGCCCACCGTGCTGCTGGCGGGCTTTCGCGCCAACGGCAAGCAGGCCGCGCGCCATCTGCTGATCCTGGGCGCGATCTATGCGGGGCTGGTGTTCGTGCTCAGCCTGATTGCCGGCACGCTGGTCGACATGCGCGCGCTGCTGCCGGTGCTGCTCAAGGAAGAGCCGCCGACCGAGGAGGCGATCCGCCAGCTGTATTTCGCGCTGCTGGTCGGCGCGGGGCTGTACACGCCGATCGCGATGATGTTCTGGTTCGCGCCGCTGCTGGCGGCCTGGCACAACGTGCCGCCGGTCAAGGCGCTGTTCTTCAGCTGGACGGCCTGCTGGCGCAACCGGGCGGCCTTCTTCACCTATGCCATGCTGTTCGCGCTGCTGCTGGTGGCGGTGCCCTTCTTCCTCGAGGCGATCTTCAGCGCCTTCGGCGCCGAGGGCGTGCTGTCCTTCCTGGTCACGCCCTATTCGCTGCTGATGCTGGCGATCCTGTACTGCTCGTTCTACGCGACCTATCGCGGCTGCTTCAACGTCGCGCCGCCGAATGGGGAAACGGCGGTGGTGTGAGACCACCCCCTCTCCCCGACCCTCTTTTCCTGAGGGGGAGAGGGAGAACACCAAGGAGCGAATTCAACGTCCACGGACTTCCAACGACCTCATGGTCGCTCCCCTCTCCCGCTGGCGGGAGAGGGGCCGGGGGAGAGGGCAAGCGGCGGTGACGAACCACCACCGCGACTTCAATCGATCGCGTCCAGCTTGGCCACCGACAGCGCCAGCCACTTGGCGCCGTGGCGCTTGAATTCGATATTGGCGCGGGCATCCGCGCCCTCGCCTTCCAGCGCCTTGATCACGCCCTCGCCGAACTTGTTGTGGAAGACCTGCTGGCCGATGCGCCAGCCCGATTCGGCCTGCCGCTTCTGGTCGGCGTAGCCGTTGCCGGTATCCATGCCGCCGGTCGCGCGGCTGCCGGTATAGGGCACGTCCTCGGCCCGCTTGTACCAATCGCGGCCCCACGCGCTTTCCGATGACTGGCGCCGCTGCGCGCCGTAGCTCTGTGCCGGCGGCGTCAGCCACTTCAGCGCGCTCTCGGGCAGCTCGTCGAAGAAGCGCGAGCGGATGTGGTAGCGCACCTGGCCATGCAGCACACGGCTCTGCGCGAACGACAGGTACAGCCGCTCGCGCGCCCGCGTGATCGCCACATACATCAGCCGGCGCTCTTCCTCGAGCCCGTCCGCGTCGAGCATGCTGTTCTCGTGCGGGAACAGCCCTTCCTCGAGCCCGGTAATGAACACCACATTGAATTCGAGGCCCTTGGCGGCGTGCACGGTCATCATCTGCACCGCGTCCTGCCCGGCCTGGGCCTGGTTGTCGCCGGCCTCCAGCGAGGCATGGGTCAGGAAGGCGACCAGCGGGGTCATCACCTCGGGCAGCGCCTCCGGGTCCAGCACCTGCTGCGCCTGATCGCCCTCGGCCAAGGCGGGAAGCGGACGATCGAGGCTCTGCCGCCGGCTCACCGGAATCGCGTTGGCCGGCGCGTCGAGGCCGTAACCCTCCTCGACCACGAAGGCCTGCGCCGCGGTCACCAGTTCGCGCAGGTTCTCGATGCGGTCCTGGCCTTCCTTCTCGGCCTGGTAATGCGTGATCAGCCCGCTGGTGTTGATCACGTATTCGACCGTCTCGGGCAGCGTCATCTGCCGGGTCTCGAAGCGCATCTGGTCGATCAGCCGCACGAAGGACGCCAGCTTGCCGCCGGCCGCGCCGGCGACATAGGCCACCGCCTCCGACAACGCGCAGTTGTACTGCCGCGCGGCGTCCTGCAGCGACTCGATCGAACGCGCGCCGATGCCGCGGGTCGGGAAGTTGACCACGCGGGCAAAGGCGGCGTCGTTGCGTGGGTTCTCCAGCAGTTGCAGATAGGCCAGCGCGTGCTTGACCTCGGCTCGCTCGAAGAAGCGCAGGCCGCCATAGACGCGATACGGTATGCCGGACGAGAACAGCGCGTGCTCGATCACCCGCGACTGCGCGTTGCTGCGATACAGGATCGCGATCTCGGCGCGGCTGGTGCCCTGGGCGATCTGGTCGCGAATCTCCTCGACCAGCCACCCGGCCTCCTGCCCGTCGGTGCCGGCCTGGTAGACCCGCACCGGCTCGCCGTGGCCCGCATCGGTACGCAAATTCTTGCCCAGCCGGCGGGCGTTGTGGGCGATCAGGTGGTTGGCCGAGTCGAGGATATGGCCGTGCGAGCGATAGTTCTGCTCCAGCTTGATCAGATGGCGCACGCGGAATTCGTGCTCGAAGTCGCGCATGTTGCCGACATTGGCGCCGCGGAACGCGTAGATGCTCTGGTCGTCGTCGCCGACCGCGAACACCGCCCCCGCATTGCCGGTGCCGAAGCCCGCCAGCAGCTTCAGCCACTGGTACTGCAGCACGTTGGTGTCCTGGAATTCGTCGACCAGCACATGGCGGAAGCGGTGCTGATAGTGCTGGCGGATCGCGTCGTTGTAGCGCAGCAGTTCGTAGCAGCGCAGCAGCAGCTCGGCGAAATCGACCACGCCCTCGCGCTGGCACTGCTCGTCGTAGGCGGCATACAGGTCGACGAAGCGGCGGTTGAAGTCGTCGTTGGCCTCGACATCGGCCGCACGCAGGCCCTGCTCCTTCGCGCTGTTGATGAAGTACTGCAGGTTCTTGGCCGGATACTTCTCGTCGTCGACGTTCAGCGACTTCAGCAGGCGCTTGAGCGCGGACAGCTGGTCCTGGCTGTCGAGGATCGAAAAGGTCTGCGGCAGGCCGGCATCGCGAAAATGCGCGCGCAGCATGCGGTTGCACAGGCCGTGGAAGGTGCCGATCCACATGCCGCGCGTATTGATCGGCAGCATCGACGAGAGCCGCGTCTGCATCTCCTTGGCGGCCTTGTTGGTGAAGGTCACCGCCAGGATGCCCGCCGGCGACACGCGGCCGTTCTGAATGAGCCACGCGATGCGCGTGGTCAGCACCCGTGTCTTGCCGCTGCCCGCGCCCGCCAGGATCAGCGCCGGTTCGTCCGGCAGCGTGACGGCGGCAAGTTGTTCGGCGTTCAGATTGGCAAGCAGATCGGACATCGGGAGGGGCCTTGAGGAATCGGGCCATTATAACGGCGCGCCCCTGCGCGCCCTCCCCGCCCTACCGCAGCACCTCGTCGTCGAGCCCGTGCGGCTCGAAGCACGGGGCCAGGCAGGCCTTCAGCAGGCGCCGGGCCTCGTCGTGGATCCGCTCGCGCACGGCGTCGTCCTCGCCCTCGGCCAGGTCCATCAGCGCGGTCAGCACCTCGATGGCGCAGCGCGCGGTCAGGCGGGCCTCGTCCTCCGCCACCTGCTGGTGCTGCATCAGCCAGCGCGCCAGCAGCTCGGCGACCTCGCGGCTGGTGGCGTCGTGGATCCGGCGCAGCTCGGGGGACGACTGCATCGCCCGGCGCAGCGCGATGCTGCCCGGCTGCCGGCTGCGCGCCGTGCGCACCTGGTCGAACACCGCATCGACCACCGCGCGCCAGTCCGACACCGTCCCTGCCGACGGCAGCACCGCCAGCGATTCGGCCGCGCGCTGGCGCATCTGGTGCTCGAACAGCGCGTTGATGACCGACAGCTTGTTCGGAAAGTACTTGTACAGCGTGGCGATATTGATCCCCGCGCGGCTGGCGATCAGGTTGGTGGTGATCCGCTCGACCCCGACCTCGTCCAGCAGCAACGCGGTGGTATCGAGGATCCGTTCGAAGGTGACCCGGCCGCGCGCCCGCACCGGAGCCCGGCGCAAGCGCAGCAGCAGCGGCGCCAGGCTGTGGCCGGCGGCGCCTCCCTGATTGTGTTCGTTCTCGTTCTGGTTCATGTCCACGACCCGGCCGTCGGCCGACTGCACCGCCGGGCCCGCCCGCGCCCCGGCAACCCGCCCGGACCGCCATGCGGCGTCCCCTGCCCGAGCCCCCAACGCAGACGATAGGGCCAGCCGCGTGCCGCGACCGTGCTCTAGCGAACGCATCGAAGGCGCCGAAGCGGCGATACTGCGGTTCGTCCTGCGGTGGATGTGAGGCGGCGCGCGGCGGGCAGGCGCCCCCCGCATGGGCATTTTGGGCGTCACCGAGCGGGCTCCCCTATAATTTAGGGCTTGTCTCCCTTTGGCCGCGCCCTCCAGGCGCGCACCAGACCGCGAGAGCCGCACCGGCTCGCCGGCCTTCACGCATCGATCGACATCCCAAGCATGACCGCCCAAGACCAGTCCCTAGCCAAGAGCTTCGAACCCGCCGCCATCGAGGCCAAATGGGGCCCCGAGTGGGAAAAGAGGGGCATCGCCAAGCCGACCCTCGACCCGGACCGGCCCGATTTCGCCATCCAGCTGCCGCCGCCCAACGTCACCGGCACGCTGCACATGGGACACGCGTTCAACCAGACCATCATGGACGGCCTGGCGCGGCACGCGCGCATGCGGGGCGCCAATACGCTGTGGGTCCCGGGCACCGATCACGCCGGCATCGCCACGCAGATCGTGGTCGAGCGCCAGCTCGACGCGCAGGGCGTCTCGCGCCACGACCTCGGCCGCGAGGCGTTCGTGCAGAAGGTATGGGCCTGGAAGGAGGAATCGGGTTCGACCATCACGCGGCAGGTGCGGCGCATGGGCGCGTCGATCGACTGGAGCCGCGAATATTTCACGATGGACCCGAAGATGTCGCGCGTGGTCACCGAAGTGTTCGTGCGGCTGCACGAGCAGGGGCTGATCTACCGGGGCAAGCGGCTGGTCAACTGGGACCCGGTGCTGGGCACCGCCGTGTCGGATCTGGAAGTCGAGAGCGTCGAGGAGGAAGGCTCGCTCTGGCATATCCGCTATCCGCTGGTCGAGCCCGACACGCGCACCGGGCTGACCCATCTGACGGTGGCCACCACCCGTCCGGAAACGATGCTGGGCGATGTCGCGCTGATGGTCCACCCCGAGGACGAGCGCTATGCGCACCTGATCGGCAAGATGGCGAAGCTGCCGCTGACCGATCGCGAGATCCCGGTGATCGCCGACGACTACGTCGACCGCGAATTCGGTACCGGCGTGGTCAAGGTCACGCCCGGCCATGACTTCAACGACTATGCGGTGGGCCTGCGCCACCAGCTGCCGCAGCTGTCGGTGCTGACCCTGGACGCGAAGATCGCCGAGAACGCGCCGGCGCAATACGTCGGCCTGGACCGCTTCGAAGCGCGCCGCCGCATCGTCGCCGACCTCGATGCGCAGGGCCTGCTGGCGGAGGTCAAGAAGCACAAGCTGATGACGCCCAAGAGCGAGCGCACCGGCAGCGTGATCGAGCCGATGCTGACCGACCAGTGGTTCGTCGCGATGAGCAAGCCCGCGCCGGAAGGCACCTTCTACCCCGGCCGTTCGATCGCCGAGGTCGCGCTCGACGCCGTGCAGAGCGGCGAGATCCGCCTGATCCCCGAGAACTGGGTCAGCACCTACAACCAGTGGCTGGCCAATATCCAGGACTGGTGCATCTCGCGCCAGCTGTGGTGGGGCCACCAGATCCCGGCCTGGTACGACGAGGCCGGCAACTGCTACGTCGCGCGCACCGAAGAGGAAGCGCGCGCCCAGGCGCAGGCCGCCGGCTTTGCCGGGCCGCTGCGCCGCGACGAGGACGTGCTCGACACCTGGTTCTCGTCGGCGCTGGTGCCGTTCTCCTCGCTGGGCTGGCCCGAGCAGACGCCCGAGCTCAAGCACTTCCTGCCGTCGTCGGTGCTGGTCACCGGCTACGACATCATCTTCTTCTGGGTCGCGCGCATGGTCATGATGACCAAGCACTTCACCGGCCAGGTCCCGTTCAAGGACGTGTACGTGCACGGCCTGGTGCGCGACTTCGAGGGCAAGAAGATGAGCAAGTCCGAGGGCAACACGCTCGATCCGGTGGACCTGATCGACGGCATCGAGCTGCCCGAACTGCTGAAGAAACGCACCACCGGCCTGCGCCGGCCCAAGGATGCGCCCAAGATCGAAGCGAAGACGAAGAAGGAATTCCCGGACGGCATTCCGGCCTTCGGCGCCGACGCGCTGCGCTTCACCTTCGCCTCGCTGGCCACGCTCGGCCGCAACATCAACTTCGACACCGGCCGCTGCGAGGGCTATCGCAACTTCTGCAACAAGCTGTGGAATGCGACCCGCTTCGTGCTGATGAACACCGAGGGGCACGATTGCGGCATGGGGCCGTGCAACCAGGACTGCGGCCCGGACGGCTATCTCGACTTCTCGCAGGCTGACCGCTGGATCGTGTCGCTGCTGCAGCGGGTCGAGGCCGAGGTCGAGAAGGGCTTCGGCGAATACCGCTTCGACAACATCGCCAACGCGATCTACAAGTTCGTCTGGGACGAGTACTGCGACTGGTACCTGGAACTGGCCAAGGTGCAGATCCAGAACGGCACGCCGGCACAGCAGCGCGCCACGCGCCGCACGCTGCTGCGCGTGCTCGAGACCGTGCTGCGGCTCGCGCATCCGATCATCCCGTTCATCACCGAGGAGCTGTGGCAGAAGGTCGGCCCGCTGGCCGGCCGCGGCAAGGGCGACGGCAGCGAATCGATCGCGCTGCAGCCCTACCCGCTCGCCGCCGCCGCAAAGATCGACGAGACGGCCGAGGCCTGGGTCGCGCAATTGAAGGCGATGGTCGATGCCTGCCGCAATCTGCGCGGCGAAATGAACATCTCCCCGGCGCAGCGGATCCCGCTCTACTCGCACGGCGACAACGCCTTCCTGCATGCGGCGAAGAACTATATCCAGGCGCTGGCGAAACTTTCCGAGGTTCGCGTCTTCGAAGACGAGCAAACCCTGATGGCGGAAGGCGCCGGTGCGCCGGTCGCCATCGTCGGCGGCAGTCACCTGCTGCTGAAGATCGAGATCGACGTCGCCGCCGAACGCGTGCGCCTGGGCAAGGAGATCCAGCGCATCGGCGGCGAGATCGCCAAGGCCCGCGGCAAGCTGGCCAACGAGAGTTTCGTGGCCAAGGCGCCGGCGGCGGTGGTCGAACAGGAGAACCAGCGGCTGGCCGACTTCGAGCAGACGCTGGCCAAGCTGCAGGACCAGTTGCAACGGCTGCCGGCATGAAGCCGACGCCGACCGCGTTCGCGTCGGTGGCGGCGTCGATGTCGGTGTCCGTGCCGGCATCGGTGCCGGCAGCGCTGTCCAGGGCATGCGCCTTGCTTTAACGCAAGGCTGACGACATCAAAACTGAGAAGGAGCCTCTCTTATGGAAACCCGCGTCACCAAGGCCGTATTCCCGGTAGCCGGGCTCGGCACCCGTTTCCTGCCCGCTACCAAGGCGAGCCCCAAGGAAATGCTGCCCGTGGTGGACAAGCCGCTGATCCAGTATGCGGTCGAAGAGGCGATGGCAGCCGGCATCACGGAGATGATCTTCGTGACCGGCCGCTCCAAGCGTGCGATCGAGGACCATTTCGACAAGGCCTACGAGCTCGAGGTCGAGCTGGAGGCGAAGAACAAGCAGGCGCTGCTCGAGGTGGTCCGCTCGATCAAGCCCTCGCATGTGGAATGCTTCTACGTGCGCCAGCCCGAAGCGCTCGGCCTGGGCCATGCGGTGCTGTGCGCCGAGAAGCTGGTCGGCGACACGCCCTTCGCCGTGATGCTGGCCGACGACCTGCTCGACGGCGAGCCGCCGGTGATGAAGCAGATGGTCGATCTCTACAATCATTACAACTGCTCCATCCTGGGTGTGGAAGAAATTGCACCCGAGCAGAGTAAATCTTACGGCGTGGTCGACGGCCGTGAGTGGGACGAAGGCGTCATCAAGGTCGCCGGCATCGTCGAGAAGCCCGATCCGGAAGTGGCGCCGTCCAACCTGGGCGTGGTCGGCCGCTATATCCTGACCCCGCGCATCTTCGAACATATCCGCAACCTGAAGCCGGGCGCCGGCGGCGAATTCCAGCTGACCGACGCGATCCAGTCGCTGCTCGGCCAGGAACAGGTGCTGGCCTACCGCTACCAGGGCGTGCGCTACGACTGCGGCAGCAAGCTGGGCTACCTGAAGGCGATGGTGGAATTCGCGCTCAAGCACCCCGAGGTCAAGGACGAATTCGGCAGCTATCTGCGCGAGCGGATCTGAGCCGACGCGGCGCACCGTTGTCGCGGTCACCGCGGCCCGCGGCCCGCAGCCGTAACAGGCCGCGCCGCCCGACAGCGCATGCGGCCGCCTGCGCCGCTGCGCCGGCTATGGTGAAGCGCCGAGCATTCCATGGCTGCGGTATCGGCGCAGCACTTGCAGTGGCAGCCATCGTGAATCGCCTCGACCATGACACCGAAGCCGCCGTTCGACGCTTTCTCGGACTGATCGCCGGCCGTTACCCACGGCCGGCGCCATCGTTTACGGCAGTCGTGCCCGCGGCACGCATCGGCCGGACAGCGACGCCGATGTGGCCGTGCTGCTGACCGGCGAGCATCAACGCTTCCTGCCCACCAAGCTGGCGATGGCAGACGTCGCTTTCGATGTGCTGCTGGAAACGGCGTCAATATTTCGCCATTGCCAGTTTGGCTCGACGAATGGGAGCATCCCGAGGCATACGACAATCCTGCCCTGCTGAGGAATATCGCCGCCGAGGGTGTCCGGCTGTGAATGGTAAATTGACGCCCGCTGCATTGATGGCGAAGGCGGACCGCGCTTGCGCATCCGCTCGGGCCCTGTTGGATCTGGGCGATGTGGACGGCGCGTGCAACCGCGCTTACTACGCCATGTTCGATGCAGCGAGGGCCGCCCTACTGGCCTCCGGCGCATCGGTAACTGCCGATACCGGCAAGACGCACAGCGGCCTCATCAAGGCATTCGGCGACCATCTCATCAAGCAGGGCCGATACCGAAGGAGATGGGGCGACTGCTGAAGCGCGCCGAGGAAATTCGACTGGTGGCGGACTACAAGAACGACTCCGTCGAACTTGCTGACGCGGCCGAAATCGTCGAGCAGGCGGAGAGCTTCGTCGCCGCCATGCGGGCAGCTTTTCCGGCGGCATGGGCAGACAACGGGTAGGTGCCGACGCAGGCGACCATCCGCGCCGTTCAAGAAAAATCAAAGCCGCCCTCGGCGGCTTTGTCGTCTGCGGAGCAGGCCGGCTTACCGGCGCTTCATGTAGAACACGAAGACCTTGTCGACTTCCTGGTGCGACAGCAGTTCGTTGCCGGTCTGCTTGGCGAAGGCCTGGAAGTCGCGGGTCGCGCCCGGGTCGGTGGCCAGCACCTTCAGCACTTCGCCGCTGGCCATATCGGCCAGCGCCTTCTTGGTCCGCAAAATCGGCAGCGGGCAGTTCAGCCCCCGCGCGTCCACTTCCTTCTGGAACTCCATGGTCTCTTCCTTGGTATGGGCGATGTCGGCAAGCCTTCCATGAGGCTTCACGGCCGATATTGTAGCGTCGCGCCGGTGCCCTCCGCCGGGGCGGCCTGGCGCGGGTCGGGGATGTCCTCGCCGGTCTGGCGGTCGAAGAAGCGCACCGGATAGCCGCGCGCGGCCAGCCAGTCGGCCACCGCGAAGCCGGTGCCGGCATTCCAGATGCGCATCTTTTCGGGCGCCACCAGCTTGTAGTCGGCCAGCTCTTCCGACAGCGCAATGGTGCCGGTCGCGCGCACGTGGTAGGCGATGATCAGCTCGTTCTTGCGCATGAATTCGTAGACGCCGATCAGCGATACCGACTGCGCATCGAGATTGGTCTCTTCCTTCAGCTCGCGCGCCACGCCCGCTTCCGGCGTCTCGTCGCGCTCCAGGAAACCGGTGACCAGCGCGTACATCGACGGCGGCCAGGCGGCATTGCGCGCCAGCAGCAGCTTGCCTTCGTACTCGACCACCGCCGCCAGCACCGGCAGCGGGTTGTCCCACTGGACGAACCGGCAGTCGTCCTGCACGCAGGCCATGCGTTCGCGCCCGGACATCGGCAGCGCCATCAGCGGCGTGCCGCAATGGGGACAGTAGCGATAGGAGGGCATGGCTCGATTTCCTGTTCGATGGCGCCAGGCGCCGGAGTCAGACTGCCGAAGTCGAAAACGGCATCACGCGGCGCAGACTTCGCGCATGTCCGCCGCCAGCGCTTCGACCGTCCCGGGCTGCAGGTCCCACGAGCACATGAAGCGGCAGCCGCCGGCGCCGATGAAGGTATAGAAGCGCCAGCCCCGCGCGCGCAGCGCCTCGATCGCCGGCAGCGGCAATTCCGCAAACACGGCGTTGGCCTGGGTCGGGAACATGATGCGCACGCCCGGAATATCCGCGATGCGATCGTGCAGCAGCTGCGCCATCGCATTGGCATGGCGGGCGTTGGCCAGCCACACGTCGTTCTCCAGCAGCCCCAGCCACGGCGCCGAGATGAAGCGCATCTTGGAGGCCAGCTGGCCGGCCTGCTTGACGCGATAGGCGAAGTCCTCGGCCAGCTTGCGATCGAAGAACACCACCGCCTCGCCGACCGGCAGGCCGTTCTTGGTGCCGCCGAAACACAGCACGTCGACGCCGGCGCGCCAGGTGATCTCGGACGGATGCACGTCCAGCGACGCCACCGCGTTGGCAAAGCGCGCGCCGTCCATATGCACCCGCAACTGCCGCCGCTTGGCGATCGCCGAGATCGCCCGCACTTCCTCGACCGTATAGACGGTACCGACCTCGGTCGACTGCGTCAGCGACACCACCTTGGGCTTGGGATAGTGGATGTCGCTGCGGCGCGTGACCAGCGCTTCGACCGCGTCCGGCGTCAGCTTGCCGTTCGCGCCCGGCGCGGTCAGCAGCTTCGAGCCGTTGGAGAAGAACTCCGGCCCGCCGCATTCGTCGGTCTCGATATGCGCCAGCTCGTGACAGATCACGGAGTGATACGACTGGCACAGCGCCGACAGCGCCAGCGAATTGGCCGCCGTGCCATTGAACACGAAGAACACTTCGCAATCGGTCTGGAACAGGTCGCGGATGCGGTCGCAGACCTTCTGCGTCCACGAATCGTCGCCGTAGGCCTGCTCGTGGCCGCTGCCGTTGGCTTCGAGGAAGTACTTCAGCGATTCCGGGCAGAAGCCGGCGTAGTTGTCCGAGGCGAAATGCTGCATGACGGTTCCGTACAGGGGCGCGAGGCGCCGGTTCGTGGATGCCCGGGAAAGGAACGATGGCGAGAATCGATAACGACGGGCGTTACTTCTTGTCGACCCACAGCTGGCCGCCGGTGGCCCAGTTCTCGCGCTTGACGTCGGTGATGATGATGTCGACCGCGCCGGCCGAGCAGCCGAGGGTTTCGCAGGTGACACGGGTCACTTCCTCGACGAACTTGCGCTTCTGCTCGACGGTGCGGCCCTCGAACATCTCTACGTGGAAAGTCGGCATGGATGGCTCCTGTTGTTATCGATGAATGGTGCGGATACTGAAGCGGGCGCTGCCTTGAGTCGCCCTCAGTCGCGGTAAGAGGGATCGATTTTATCGAGTTTGCGCCGCAGCGACGGCCATTCCAGCGCGCCCTCGACGGCGCCCCCGTCGTCGAGCTGGGCCGAAGTGCGCGTCGCCACCTCGACCGGGGGAAGCACCACACGCGTGGCGGTCAGCGCGCCGAGCTGGATTTCGCAGGCCTTGATCAGCGTGGCCATCAGGACATAAGCCTCGGCCACGGTACGGCCGACCGTCAGCGTGCCGTGGTTGCGCAGCAGCATGGCGGGCTGGCCGCCCAGCGAGGCGGTCAGCCGCGCGCCCTCCGCCGGCGTGAAGGCCAGGCCCTCGTAATCGTGATAGGCGAGCCGGCCGTAAAAGCGCATCGCATGCTGCGACAGCGGCAGCAGGCCGTCTGCCTGGGCCGAGACCGCGACCCCGGCGGTATTGTGCAGGTGCATCACGCAAACCGCGTCCGGACGCGCCGCGTGCACCGCGGCATGCAGCGCAAACCCGGTCACATTGACCGGATGCGGGCTGTCGCCGACCACCTCGCCGCGGCCATTGATCTTGACCAGGTCCGACGCGCGGATCTCGTCGAAGGCGTGGCCGAAGGGGTTGATCAGGAAGTGGTCGGGCTCGTCGGGCACCGTGGCCGAGATATGCGTGTAGATCAGGTCGTCCCAGCCCGCCAGCGCGCACAGCCGGTACGCCGCGGCCAGATCGACGCGCATGCGGCGCTCCGCGTCCGATACGGTCGCGCAAGCGCTGGCGGAAGCGCCGTTGGCGCGGGCGGGTTGCAGGGCAAAGGACATCGATGGCTCCTTGCGCCTTCGGCGATGCCAGCCTGCGAGCCGGTTGCCGATGGCGGCGAAGGCGATACTGTAGCCCAAGCGCGCAGGGACGTGGACTGGACCGCCCCGCCCCGCGGAGCCGGGCTCAGGCGTGCGGCGCCGCGGCGGACGGCAAGGGCGCGACCCGGCGCAGCCACAGGTAGATCAGCGCCCCGACCAGCAGCGCCAGCGCGGCGCCGACCAGCGACGCGGCAAAGCCGCCGGTGCGGGCCACCAGCGCGGTGGCGAACGGCGGCCCGACGATCTGCCCGAGCCCGTAGGCCGCGGTCATCAGGCCGATCAACCGCGGCGCCTGGTCGCCGGCCAGCCGGCGCGCCTCGTGCATGGCGAACAGCACCAGCGCAGTGAACGGCAGTCCCGCCAGCAGGCTGCTCAGCGCGAAACCGGCCAGCGTCGGCCACACCGCTGCGATCGCCACGCCCAACGCCTGCATGCCATACGCCAGCGCCAGCAGCACGCGGTTGTCGTGGCGCACGCCGATGCGCACGGCCGTCAGCGCGCCGATCGCCACGGCGGCGCCGAACAGCGGCCAGAACAGGTCCGCCCACAGCGAGCCGGGCATCGCCTCGCGCGCGATCACCGGCAGGAAGGTCGCGGTGATGATGTAGCCAAAGCCCGCCAGTCCGTAGGCCACGGTCAGCGCCCAGGCCTCGCCCGACAACGCCGCCATCCGTGTGGGCGCGCCCGTGGCAGAGGCTGCGGCTGTGTGGGGCGCAGAATCCGGCTGGAAGATGCGCCATACCGCCGCCACCAGCAGCAGCCCCAGCACGCCGAACGCGATCCAGCCCCAGGCCGCGCTCCAGTCCATGCCGACCATGCCGAAGGCCGATACCCCGGTGGCGACGATGCCGACGCCCGGTCCGCAGAAGATCAGGCCGCCGAGCGCGGGCTTGCCCGCCTCGGCCAGCCGCTGCATGCACCAGGCCGCGGTATAGACCAGCACGAAGGCGCTGGCGACGCCGGCGGCGGCACGCCACAGCGACCAGGACAGCATGCCCAGCGGCAGCGCCATCGCCAGCGTCAGCGCGACGGTGGCCGCCAGCCCCCAGCGCACCATGCGTGCGGCATCGGGCCGGATCAGCAGGCAGGCGAGCGCGCCGGCGAAATAGCCGATGTAGTTCCAGGTCGCGATCCACCCGCCCTGATGCAGCGTCACGCTGCCGTCGTGCAGCATCATCGGCAGCAAGGGCGTGAAGGCGAAGCGGCCGATGCCCATGGCCACGGCCAGCGATACCAGGCCGCCGAGCGCGACCGCCAAGGCGCCGGGGCGGCGGGCTTGGCTGCCGGCAAGCGTGCCGTGGACCAGCTCGGGATTGCGGGAGGGCGAGACTGACACGATGCGGATTCTCCGTTCTGGCGCGTCGGCAACCCCGCTATCCTACCCGCGGCCGGCAGAGCACGTCGGCGGCGCCGCGAAGGCCACGCCAGCGTCCCGGGCAAGCGGTGTCGTGTCGCCTACACTGGAGTGAGCGCCGCAAGGCGTTTCAGGCGCCTCGATGAACTTGTCGTCCCCGCGCATGCGGGGACCCCGTGGCTCTCAGGGACGCTGGATTCCCGCTTTGGCGGCAATGACATGATGGCCGTTGACGCGCAATCGGCGGACGCAGCGCCACCGGACGGCCGCCGCGGTACCAACGGTGCGCGCGCTGGCGCGGCAGTCTAGACACGCCAGCGCGAAGGACTTCACGAGCAGACCATGAACGCACAGGCAAGCTTCGCGCGGCGGCTCGCCGCCGTCCTGCTGCTGATCGTCGGCATGACGCTGGCGCTGGCCCAGCCCGGCGGCACGGCGGAGCGCACGCGTGCGCAGCCCGCAGCCGTTGCGCCGGTCTACCTGATTCCGCTCAAGGGCGCGGTCGGCCCGGCCAGCGCCAGCTTCGTGCGGCGCGGCTTCGAGCAGGCGCGCCAGGCCGGCGCCCAGCTGATCGTGCTGGAGATGGACACGCCCGGCGGCCTGGATCCGTCGATGCGGCAGATCATCCAGGACATCCTCGCCAGCCCGGTACCGGTGCTCAGCTACGTCTATCCGGGCGGGGCGCGCGCCGCCAGCGCCGGCACCTACATCCTGTACGCGAGCCACCTGGCGGCAATGGCGCCGGGCACCAATCTGGGCGCAGCGAGCCCGGTGCGGCTGGGCATCGGCGGCCCGGAACGGCGCGAGCGGGCCGAGCGGCCCGCCGATTCCCGCCCGGCTTCCGAGGGCGCCGCCAGCGCGCCCGGCCGGACCGCCCCGGACCGGAAGGAAGACGGCCTCGACACCCTCGAGCGCAAGCAACTGCACGATGCCGCCGCCTATATCCGTGGCCTCGCGCAACTGCGCGGACGCAACGCCGAATGGGCCGAGCGCGCGGTGCGCGAGGCGGTCAGCCTGTCGGCCGACGAGGCCGCGGCGCAGCGCGTGGTCGACCTGATCGCGCCGGACGTACCGGCGCTGCTGCGCGCGGTCGATGGGCGCGCCGTGGTCGCGGCCGGCGCGTCGCGCACGCTGCGCACGGCGCAGGCCAGCGTGATCGAGCTCGAACCCGACTGGCGCTATCGGCTGCTGGCCGTGCTGACCGAGCCGAGCGTCGCGCTGATCCTGATGATGATCGGCATCTACGGGCTGATCTTCGAGTTCTCGACGCCCGGCATGGTGCTGCCCGGCGTGGCCGGCGCGATCTGCCTGCTGCTGGCGCTGTTTGCGCTGCAGATGCTGCCGATCAATTACGCCGGCCTGGCGCTGATCGCGCTCGGCATCGGCTGCATGGTGGCCGAGGCCTTCCTGCCGAGCTTCGGCGCGCTCGGCCTGGGTGGCATCGTCGCCTTCGCGCTGGGCGCCGTGATGCTGATCGACACCGATATTCCGGGCTTCGGCGTGCCGCTGTGGATGATCGGCACGCTGTCGCTGGCCGCCGCCGCGCTCAGCTTCGGCGTATCGGCAGCCGCCGTGCGCGCGCGCCGCCAGCCGGCCGTGATCGCCGACACGCGCCTGGTCGGCAATGCCGGCCTCATGATCGACGAAGGCTGGGCCGAGGTGCAGGGCGAACGCTGGCGCGTGCGCAGCGCCGCGCCGCTGCAGACCGGGCAGGCCGTGCGCGTGATGGGCCGCGACGGACTGGTGCTCGAGGTCCAGCCGGCCGATTCTTCCGCCGCGCGGCCGCCGCCGCCCTCCCCCACCTCCCCACAAGGAGACCGACCATGATCTTCAGCCTCAGCGCCGGCACCCTCGTCATCCTGCTGGCCCTGCTGATCTTCTCCGCCTTCCGCGTGCTGCGCGAGTACGAACGCGGCGTGGTGTTCATGCTGGGCCGGTTCTGGCGCGTCAAGGGGCCGGGGCTGGTGCTGGTGCTGCCGGTGATTCAGCAGATGGTGCGCGTCGACCTGCGCACCGTGGTGATGGACGTCCCGGCCCAGGACGTGATCTCGCGCGACAACGTCTCGGTCAAGGTCAATGCGGTGGTCTACTTCCGCGTGGTCGATCCGCAGAACGCGATCATCCAGGTGGCGAACTTTCTCGAGGCCACCAGCCAGCTGGCGCAGACCACGCTGCGTGCGGTGCTCGGCAAGCACGATCTGGACGAGATGCTGTCCGAGCGCGAGAAACTGAACCTGGACATCCAGAAGGTGCTGGACGCGCAGACCGACGCCTGGGGCATCAAGGTCTCGAACGTCGAGATCAAGCATGTCGATCTGAACGAATCGATGGTGCGCGCCATTGCCCGCCAGGCCGAGGCCGAACGCGAGCGGCGTGCCAAGGTGATCCACGCCGAAGGCGAGCTGCAGGCCTCGGTGAAGCTGCTGGAGGCGGCGCAGATGCTGGCCCGGCAGCCGCAGGCGATGCAGCTGCGCTATCTGCAGACGCTGACGCAGGTGGCGAACGATCGCAGTTCGACGATCGTGTTTCCGGTGCCGATCGAGATGATGGAGGTGCTGCAGCCGCGCGTGCGCGGCGCCGCAGCGCAAGCAGCCGAAGCCGCGGGCGCGGCGATGGGGACCAATCCCCGTCCCGCGGACAGCAACGAGCCGCCGCACTGAGCTGGCGCGCCAGGCCCTGTACCGCTACCGCGACGCCGGCGCATCGCGCTGCGCCCACCGCGCGACATCCTCGCGCGAGGGGATGGCAATGAGGCTGCCAAGCGCGGCAGCTGCCGCGACGCGGCTATCCTCGCTGCCGGACGCCAACAGCGCCGGCACCAGCATGCCGATGCCCAGCGCCGGCTGCGAGTCGCTGGCGTTGCCGATCAGCGTGGCGGTGGCCCAGCCCGCCTCCCGCTGCGCCACGCTCTCGCGGCCCAGCAGCGCGGCCTGCGCAGCGTCGCGCAGGCGCTGCGGCGTGCTGGCGTCGCGATAGACGCGCTTTAACGCCTGCACCGCCCGTTCGCGCTCGCGCAGCCACTCGTTGATCTGCCTGACCACGTAGCGCGGCGTCGGCCGGTAGGCGCTGTCGTCGGGCCTGGACAGCGACTGGCGCAAGCGCGCCAGGCCCCGTTCCGTCCAACTGTCCCACGGCCAGGCCAGCAGCCAGGGATAGGCCTCGCACAGGGCAGCATGGCGCAGCTGGGTGCAGCCCGCCAACTGCACCTCGGCCAGCGCGGGATTGTCGCGCGCCAGCGATCGCAGCAGCGGCTCCGGCAACGCGGTGCATTGCCGCGCGTCGAGCCGGATCAGCCGTTGTGCGCCGTCGAGCCGCAATTCGCGCAGCGCCACGCAGCCATCCAGCCGCAGCACGCGCAGCGCCGGCGCTTCCAGCCGCACGGTGCGCAGCGCGCCGTTCTCGCGCAGATCGAGCTCCTCCAGCGCGCGCAGATGGAGCAGCGGCGATTGCGGCGGGCCCAGCGGCGGCGCGACCAGCGGCGCCGCGGCGCGCTCGGCCAGCGTCGGTTCGCCCGGCATCCAGTTGCCCGGTATCTGCATCGCTCGCAGGTTCAGCGTGGCGAGCCTCGGCGCATACGCTTCGACATGACGCAGCGCCTGCGGAGACAGCCGCGAGCACCCGCTCAGGTCCAGCCGCCGCAGCGACGCACCGGTGCCATCCAGCAGCGTTTCGAGCAGCGCGTCGGTCAGCGCCGCAGCGAAGGGACTCAGATCCAGGCAGACGATGGGCGTGCCGGCCAGCGCCGTGAGCAGGCGGCGCTGTTCCTCGACCGGGATGGCGCGTGCGTTGGCATGCAGCGCCATGCCGATCGCATCGAACACGGCGGTGCGCTGGCGCGCCGGCAGCGCGGCGAAGGCCCGCGCCGTGCCAGCGCGTCCGCTCAGCACCCCGAGCACGATGGCAGCGAGATCGCGCGCGGGCGACCCGGCGAGCCACGACAACGCGGCCGTGGCCGACATGGTGCCGCCGGGCGCGGTCTGCAGCGCATCGGCGGGCCGCCACGGCAACACCGCAGGCCGCGGATGGATCGCCGTCAGACCGAAGCGCGCGGCATGCGCGGCCGCTTCGGCGCCGGCATAACGCCCGTTGCCGTCCCGGGGGGCCAGACCCTCGTCGAGGCAGGCGAAGCGCAGCGCCAGCGCCCCCGGCTCGCTGGCCCGCACCGGATGGCGCTCGAACGCCGCCACATACGGCACCGCCAGCTCCGGCTCGAGGCTGCGCAGCCATGCCATGCCGGTGGGAGCGACGCCCATGCGCGCGGCCAATGCCGCCATGCCGACGACGGACTCGACACGCCGCCCCAGTTCCGCCAGCGTGTCGGCCGGAATTGCGCCCAGCAGGCCCGCATGCGGCAACATGGTCTGCGTGCCGGCAAACAAGGCGCAGTGGTCCTGCTGCACGCGGGCCGCATCGTCGAGCCAGCCGCGCAGCACCGCGTCGGGCTGCAGCCGGCCCACCTCCTCGAGCACGGCAAGATCGAGGGGCTGCATCATCTGGTCCAGGCACAACAGATGGCTGCGCACCGGCAGCGCGTGACGCCCGGACGCCGCGAGACCCATCGCGCCCAGCGCGGCGCGCCCGTTGTCGATCCGTTTCAGTACCTGCCGCGCACCGCGCTCGACGACGACATAGTCGTCGGCCTTGTCGTCGCCGGGCCCGCCGACCAGTTCGCGCAGCAGCGCCCGCGTGAACGAAGCGGGGTCGATTGCGCGCAGTGCGGCGGGCTCCTCGCGCAGCAGTTGCGCCAGCGAGCGGCCCGCGACCGCTTCGATGACCTGCACATCGAAAATCCGCGTGCCGCTGCACAGCTGCATCGACACACTGGCCGGCATGCCGCGCCCCCCGGTCAGCCGGCGGTCCAGCGCATGCCATATCGCCTCGCTGCCCGGCGCCGGCGGATCGAACTTGACCCAATAGACGTGTTCGCGCCCTTCGGCCTCGAAGCGAACCGGCAGCACGCGGCGCGAGCCCGGCTGACCGGCGGGCTTCGCCAGGACATTGCCGTGTTCGTCGAACAACTGCCGCGCGATCCCCGGCGCCAGCTCGCGTATGCCGATGGCCTGCGGCGTCGCGATTCGCACCTGCACCGCATCCCGTGCGTCTCCCCATGCCGCGGCCCTGGCGCCCTCTCCCCCATCGACCAGCCAGCCGTCCAGGCGCTCGCGAAACGCCGCCTGCCGTTCGGCCCATTGCGCGCGCCAGCCGTCGGGCCACGGCACGACGCCGAGCGCGCCCTGCCGTCCTTCGTTGCCCGGCACCGCGGACAGCGCATCGCGCCAGACGCGCCAGCGCCGCGGCGCCTTCTCGTGCGGCACGTCGGCCATCGCCGCCTCGTAGGCGCTGCGCAGTTCGGCCGCCGGCGCACGGCGCACCGCCAGCGTGGCGGCCAGGTTCCGCGTCGCCTCCAGCGACAGCGGCCGGCCCGCCGCGCCCAGCACCAGCGGATGCAGCGCCGGATCGGCGTCGTCGAGCCGGCGCAGCGCGCGCAAGGCCTCGCCGACCGCGGGCGGCGGACGTAGACCGATGCCGGCGAGCACCGACAGCCCCACCTGCAACGGCCGCACCACGCGATCCTGGACGGCCTGCAGCATGCGGCGTTCCGCCTGGGTCAATGCCGCATCGACCTGTTCCTCGCGCCGGTTCGCCTGCAGCTGCAGCCGATAGCGCAGCATCTGTACCGCCGCCATCGCCCAGCGCCAGTCGGCCAGGAACGGCGTGGAGAACCGCTTGAGCGCGTCCAGCCGCGCCAGCGCCCTGCGCGGCTGCATGTCGGGGTGGCCGAACAGCAGCGACAGCGACGTCAGCGTATGCGCCAGCGGGCCGCGATAGCCGTGCTTGAGGTCGACGCCGCTGGCCGCGGGATGCTCCATCGCGTCGCCGATGCGCAGCATGTCGGCCTGCAGCTGGCGCAGCGCCAGATCCTCGCGCGCGCACAGGCGTACGGGATCGTCTTCGCGCAGCGGCGCGTCGAGCACGGTCGCCATCGCGCTCGAGAGCCGCCGCATCAGCGCAGGCTCCCCGTGCGCCAGGCATGGCGTCAGCAACGAAAAATGCAGCCCCTGGTCCGAATCCGGATGCGTGTTGGCGTTGGCCGCGCTGCGCCGGCGCAGCGCGTCGGCAAGCTGCTCCGGGGTGCCGGCCCAGGCCAGCGCCGACGCCGACACGCGTACGCCGGCGTCGACCTCGAATCCGCCCGGCGCAGGCAGTGGATGATCGGCGCCCGCCACCGATTCGCCGAGGCTGCAGACGGCCAGGTCGAACAGCTTGCGGAAGTGCTCGAACCACGCCTGCGCCATGCTGTCGGCCGGCGCGGGCTCGGCCAGCAGCAGCGCATATTCGAAGTCCGAATACGGACTCATGTCGCCGCGGCTCATCGAGCCCAGTCCGACGATGGCGAACGCGCACGGCGGCTCGGTCAGCATCCACTGCCCGCAGGCCTGCGCGATCTGCGCGACCAGCGCCTTGTAGCGCGCGGTCAGCCGCTCCTGCAGGTCTTCGATGGGCAGCGGGGTTTCCCAATCGCGCAATGCGGCGCGATCGCTCGGCTCGGGCAGCTCCACGTGCGCCAGCTCCGCCGCGGCCTGCGCCCGCAAGGCATCGACGCTGTCGCGCAGCGCGCGCCAGACCGCCCGTGTCTGCCCGGCGGGCGCCGCCACTGCCAGCGAGCCGCTGCGCAAGGCCTGCGCCATGCGGCGATGCGCCTCGCAGTCGTAGCTCTTGAGCGAGGCCACGCACGCTTCCTGCACGACGTTGCGCACCACGCTGTCGCACCAGGCGGCGCCATGCGCGTGCAGGCCGATCGCGCCGGCCGATTCCGCCAGCAGCAGCACGCGCTGCGCAACGTCGACGAAATCGATGGCGCCTCGTGCAGTCCTGCGCAGGCGGTCCAGCACCGTGGCAATCGCGAGGGACAGCGCTCGCGCCGGCAAGGCCCCGCGCGGGTCCTCCTCCGGCGCGAGCGCCATGCCATGCACGGCCAACAGCGACTCCATGCGCGCCAGCGCCTGGAACAGGCAATGCGCGCGCTCGAGCATGCGCAAGGGCTCGGCCATCGATGCGCACTGCGTGCCGAGATCGAACAGCGCGGCACGCAGCTGCACCTGCGCCCGCGGCGCCCATTGCAACAGATGCTCGCGCACCATCGCGGCCTCGAGCCCGTCGATCACCTCGCCGAGCTCCCCGGCACGGCGCCCGCCCGCGGGCAGCAGGCGGCGCGCGTGGTGCGCATAGCAGAAGCCCTCCTTCCAATGGCTGCCGCGCGTCCACACCTGTACCAGCGCCTCGTACAACGGCACCATGTCGTCCCGGCGGGTCTGGTCCAGCGTCGGGTACCGCTGCAGCAGCAGGCGCAAACAGGACAGGCAGGCCTTGGCGCCATCGGCATCGGCGTCCCGATACAGCACGGCCAGCTTGCACAGCAGCCGCTGCACGCCGACCGGGGGATCGGCCTGCGCGCGGAGCATGGCCGCGATGCCTTGCAGGTCCTGCTGGACCGTCCTGCTCTCGCGCCCGGACGCCGCGCCCTCGTCGATGCGGCCTTCGGCATCGGCGGCATCGGTGGCCTCGCCGCTGGCCTGCGGCGTCGCGCGCGGGTCGCCGGCACGCAGCGCGCCCAGCACCGCCGGGTCGTACGGCACCTGCGCGGCGAGGTCCAGCGGCGTCAAGCCCTGCCGGTTCCTGACCGTGCAGTCCGCGCCCGCTTCCAGCAGGCAAGTCATGATGACGCGCCAGTGGTCGGCGTCGTGGCGCGCCGCGGCGCGCACGGCCCAGTGCAGCGGCGCGTCGCCGGCGTCGTCGACGGCGCGCGCCAACGCGGGCCTGCCGGCCAGCAGGTCCTTGACCCGCCGACGATCGCCCGCGAGTACGGCCTCGCGCAGCGCGTCCGGCTGCGTGTCGCGATAATGGCCAGGCCCCATGCTGGCCAGCATGCCGATATTTGTTCTGACGGCGCTAAACATGGCGATGCAACCCTCCCAGACCCGCTCCGTTCATCGGTTGGCACGCCTGGCTGCGGGCGCCGGCGGCGCAGCGAACGGTAGGCGATGCCCTCGCCGCCAACCAGTTGGCGCGGACCATTCGCGACAGAGACGATGCCAATTTCGACAGGGCACCGCGCACGGCCCGTTAGATTCGGAGCCCGTTCGGTCGCGCCCGCATTGCGCCCGCATTGCGTCCGCATGCGCCGCCACACCCGGAGATCCGCCATGCTGTCCATATCCGCTCACAACGCCTGGAGCGCGCGCGCCGACGCGCTGACGCAGCAGCTGGCGCAGGCCGCTATCGCGCACCATCCCGTGGTGTCACCGATCGAGGAACTGGAGCGATGGCTGAGTCGGCGCTCGCAGGTGCTGCATCTTCAGCTGGCGCTGCTGCGCGACGATGGCACCGTGGCCGGCGACGATGGGGCCGAGCCCGCCATGCAGGACCCGCAGCAAGCGACGCGCGCACAGCAAGCGCTGAGGGCGCGCTATCGCGCCGAGCTCGCCGTGCTGGCCGCCACGATCGCCGCGCGCTATCGCGAGACCATCGAGGCCCGCATGCCGGACGCGAGAATCGCGCATGTGGTCGCCGAAGACGGCAGCGGCCTTGTCCGGCTCGACGCCGACGAACTGGCGCGTCGCGTCGCGCGTTTCGACGAACGCCTGGAGGAAGAGATGGCGGTGCACCGGCGGTTCTCGTTCGGGCCGCCGACCCGGTGGGCAGCGCTGCGCGACGATCTCGAGCACGAGTGGACCGCGCTCGAAGCCATGCTGTGCGAGCTCAAGGAGCAGCGCGACGCCTTGAACCTGCCCACGGTCGAGCAGCAGGCGCGCGTTGCGCAGGCGCTCGCGCAGCTGCGCGTCGAGCGCCATGCCACGGTGATCGATGCGGGACTGCACCAGGGTTGGCTGCAGGCCTGCAAGGAGGGCCGCCTCGACGTGGTTCAAGCGGTGCTGCATACCGTGCCCGACGGCGAGCGCCGGGCCTTTGTCGACCGGCCCGGCCCGGACGGCCGCAATGCGTTCCATCTGGCCTGCGAGCATCATGAACTCCCGCTCGCCGTGTCGCTGTTGCGTCTGGGCGCCGACCCACACAGGCGGACCGAGGCGGGCCGCCTGCCGATTCATCTGGCCACGCACCAAGACCATGGCGAACGCACGCGCACGCTGCTCGCCTGGCTGAAGATCCAGGGCGCCGATCCATTGGCCTGCGACGAGAACGGACACAGCGCGCTGAACGAAGCCGCCTACCACGGCAACCGCTCGGCGATCGGCTGGCTGCTCGAACAGGGTGCGAGCCTGGCCGAGCGCGACCGGCAACAGCGCACGCCGCTGCATGCGGCCGCCGCGGCAGGCCATGCCGCCACGGTGTCGTTGCTGCTGGCGCGCGGCGCCGACCCGCAGGCGCGCAATGCCGCAGGGGAGCGGCCGATCTTCGAGGCCTGCCGGATGGGACGGGTCGACGCGATGCAGGCCTTCCTCGACGCCGGCCAATGGCTCGACGCGGTCGAGCGCCGGCAATTGCAGCAAAGCGGAATGATCGGCCAGACGGCGGTGGCGCTGGCCTGCGCTGCGCCGCTGCGGGTGGCACTGGCGCAGACGGCGCCGGCGGTGCGCGCCCCGGCCAACGCCGCTGCGGTGGACGCCTGCGCAGCAACCTACGCGAGAACCACAGGGCAAGGGATGGCGGAACAGCCGGTGGGAACGGCGGCCGATGCGGGCTCGAAGGCAGCCGCCAGCGCGGAGGCGGCCTCGAAGGCGAGGCCGGCGCCGCGTCTGCCACTGGCGCTGCGGCGCCTGCGGCAATGGTTATGATCGCGGCGCGCCCGGGGAGAGCGCACCGCGGAGAGCGGGCGGCGGCTTACTTCTTGTAGTTCGCCACGCCGTCGGTGATTTCCTTGTGCGCTTCCTCGATGCCGCCCCAGCCCTCGACCTTGACCCACTTGCCGGCCTCGAGCGCCTTGTAGTTCTCGAAGAAGTGCTTGATCTGGTCCAGCGTGTTCTGCGGCACGTCCGACAGGCCCTTCATGTAGGCCGTGGCGGGCGAGAGCTTGTCCACCGGCACCGCGACCAGCTTGGCATCGACGCCGGCTTCGTCGGTCATCTTCAGCATGCCCAGCGCGCGGCAGCGCACCACCGCACCGGCCAGGATCGGGAACGGGGTGATCACCAGCACGTCGACCGGGTCACCGTCGCCCGACAGCGTCTGCGGAATGAAGCCGTAGTTGGCCGGGTAGCGCATGCCGGTGCCGATGAAGCGGTCGACGAACAGCAGGCCGGTTTCCTTGTCGGCCTCGTACTTGACCGGATCGCTCTGGGCCGAGATCTCGATGATCACGTTGAAGTCGTTCGGGATGTCCTTGCCCGGCGGGACGAGATTGAAGCTCATGCGGTTCTCCAGATGCCTGTATTCGGCCGGTATTTGGCCAAGGTTTGACGATGGCCGGCATTATAGCGGCTCGGTCTGACCCGGAACTGACAAGCCGGGCGGCCCTCCCGACGCTCTGCCGACGCTCTGCCGGCAGCGCGCCTTGCGGCCGCGCGGCCCGCCTGGGCGATAATGCCGGCTTGGAATTTCAGCCGGAGCATGACGATGCACGCCCAGCACTTCGTTGCCAACCGCCTGATGGCGCCGGATTCCGGCATGCGCATCAAGGTGTTCGATCCCTCCACCGGCGCGCCCTTCGCCGAGATCGCGCGCGGCAACGCGACCGATATCAACGCCGCGGTCTATGCCGCGCGCCAGGCCTTCGATGGCGCCTGGGGCGCGCTGTCCGCCGCCGAGCGCGGCCGCCTGCTGACCGATCTCGCCCGCAAGCTCGCCGAGCACGAGGCCGAACTGGCCGCGCTCGAGGCGCGCGACACCGGCAAGCCGCTGAGCCAGGCCCACGCCGACGCGCGCGCGATCGCCCGCTATTTCGAGTTCTACGCCGGCGCGGCCGACAAGCTGCACGGCCAGACCATCCCGTATCAGAACGGCTATACGGTACTGACCGTGCGCGAGCCGCACGGGGTCACCGGCCATATCGTGCCGTGGAACTATCCGCTGCAGATCTTCGGCCGCAGCGTCGGCGCGGCGCTGGCCGCCGGCAACGCCTGCGTGGTCAAACCCGCCGAGGACGCCTGCCTGTCGCTGCTGCGCGTGGCGGAACTGGCCGCGCAAGTGGGCCTGCCCGAGGGCGCGCTGAACGTGGTGACGGGCTATGGACACGAAGCCGGCGCCGCGCTGGCGCGCCATGCCGGCATCGATCATCTGTCGTTCACCGGTTCGCCGCAAACCGGCAAGCTGGTCGCGCAGATGGCCGCCGAGAACCATGTGCCGGTCACGCTGGAGCTGGGCGGCAAGTCGCCGCAGATCGTGTTCGCCGACGCCGATGTCGATGCGCTGGTGCCGGTGGTGGTGCGCGGCATCGTGCAGAACGCCGGGCAGACCTGCTCGGCCGGCAGCCGGCTGCTGGTCGAGCGGCCGCTGTACGACGCGCTGCTGGACCGGCTGGCGATGGTGTTCGAGTCGCTGCGGGTCGGCCCCGCCGAGCAGGACCTCGAATGCGGACCGCTGATCAGCCGCAAGCAGCAGCAGCGCGTCTGGGACTTCGTCTCCGACGCGCAGCACGCCGGCATCCCGGTGATGGCGCAGGGCCAGATCGTCGCCGATGCGCCGGAGACGGGCTACTACCAGGTGCCGATGCTGCTGCGCGACGTGCCGGCCACGCACCGGCTCGCGCAGGAGGAGGTGTTCGGTCCGCTGCTGGCGGCGATGCCCTTCGACGACGAACAGGACGCGATCGCGCTGGCCAACGGCACGCCCTATGGACTGGTCGCCGGCATCTGGACGCGCGACGGCGCGCGCCAGTTGCGGCTGGCCCGCAAGGTGCGCGCGGGCCAGGTCTTCATCAACAACTATGGCGCCGGCGGCGGCGTCGAATTGCCGTTCGGCGGCTCCGGACAGTCGGGCCACGGCCGCGAAAAGGGTTTCGAGGCGCTATACGGCTTTACCACCCTCAAAACCATCGCCATCCACCATGGGTAATATCAATTTCCTCTCGGTCGCCTTTGCCATCTTCTTTTTCTGGATGGCCTGGCACGTCAACCACAAGCGCGCCACCAATCCGTCGGGCATGCCGCGGTTGCAGGTGTTCAAGCGTAAGTGGGGCGAAACGATCGGCGACCGGGTGCATTGGTGCCTGTACGTGGCGCTGCCGTTTCTGCTGGCGCTGATGATGGTGGCCAATGCGCTGCGGGGGCGCGGGCCGTTCTCCGGCTAGGATGGCCGGGGCCGGACGGTGGCGGCAATGGCCGCCGTCGGCCGATTTGTTCGATGGGATGCGGCGCAATACCGGACGAAGGTCCAACGTCCCTCGGATCTGCCTGATCGCTCAGATCGCCACCATCTCGAAGTCTTCCTTGCGGGCACCGCATTCCGGGCAGGTCCAGTTGATCGGCACATCCTCCCACTTGGTTCCGGGCGGGATGCCGTCTTCGGGCGCGCCGGCGGCTTCGTCGTAGATCCATCCGCAAATCAGGCACATCCAGGTCTTGTATTCCATAGGGTGGTGACGTCTCGATTAAAATTCAGCGCAGATGGTACCGAATCGACGCCCGGCGCGCCACCGGCATCCCGGTATTTGGCGCCGATATCGATGGCGATTGACGGCGATTGCAGCCGATCGCATACGGTTCGCGCGAATTCGCGTCCGCCCCTCCCTTCTGGCGGCGCCACCCTCCTCTTCCAGGCAGATCACGACATGTCACGAAACCAGCAGCTCTTCGACCGCGCCCAGCAGACCATTCCCGGCGGCGTCAATTCGCCGGTGCGGGCGTTCCGCTCGGTGGGCGGCACGCCCCGCTTCATCCAGCGCGCCGAAGGTCCCTATATGTGGGACGCGGATGGCCAGCGCTATATCGACTACATCGGCTCGTGGGGGCCGATGATCGTCGGCCATGCGCACCCGGACGTCGTGCGTGCCGTGCAGCAGGTCGCGGCCGGCAGCTTCTCGTTCGGCGCGCCGACCGAGGCCGAGATCGAGATGGCCGAGGAAATCTGCAAGCTGGTGCCGTCGATCGAGCAGGTGCGGCTGGTGTCGTCGGGCACCGAGGCCACCATGAGCGCGCTGCGGCTGGCGCGGGGCTTCACCGGGCGCGATCTGATCATCAAGTTCGAGGGCTGCTACCACGGCCATGCCGACAGCCTGCTGGTCAAGGCCGGCTCGGGGCTGCTGACCTTCGCCGACACCACGCAGAACGCGCCGTCATCGGCAGGCGTGCCGGCCGACGTCACGCGCCACACCATGGTGCTCGAGTACAACAACGTCGAGCAACTCGAGCAGGCCTTCGCGCGCCATGCCGGCGAGATCGCGGCGGTGATCGTCGAGCCGGTAGCCGGCAACATGAACCTGGTGCGCGCCACCGATGCCTTCCTGCAGGCAATGCGCCGGCTGTGCAGCGCCGACGGCGCCGTGCTGATCTTCGACGAGGTGATGACGGGCTTCCGTGTCGCGCTGGGCGGCGCGCAGGCGCACTACGGCATCCGGCCGGACATGACCTGCCTGGGCAAGGTGATCGGTGGCGGCATGCCGGCGGCGGCCTTCGGCGGCCGGCGCGACATCATGGCCAAGCTGGCGCCGCTGGGCGGCGTCTATCAGGCCGGCACGCTGTCGGGCAATCCGCTGGCGGTGGCGGCCGGCATGGCGACGCTCAAGCTGATCCAGGCGCCGGGCTTCCACGACAGGCTGGCGGCGCAGACCCGCAAGCTGGTCGATGGCCTGGTTGAGGCCGCGCGTGCCGCGGGCGTGCCGTTTGCCGCGGATGCCATCGGTGGCATGTTCGGGCTGTATTTCCGCGACGGCGTGCCGGCCAGCTTTGCCGAGGTCACGCAATGCGATACCGCCCGCTTCAACCGCTTCTTCCACGCGATGCTGGACAACGGCGTCTACCTGGCGCCGTCCGCGTTCGAGGCGGGCTTCGTCGGCGCGCAGCACGACGACGCGATTCTCGAGGCGACCTTCGAGGCGGCGCGCCGGGCCTTCGCCGCGCTGTAAGACGGGCACAGTCACGCCGGCGCTCCCCTGCGCCGGCGCCCCACCGCAGGGCCCGCTGCGTGGATGCATCAAGCGGCCGGTGCGCTACACTGGCGTTCCGATGATCCACGGAGTTTCCGATGCGCGCCTTCCTTTCCTCGTCGCCCACCTTCGCATCGTCGCGGTCTTCGCTGTCGTCGCTGCGCCCGCTGCGCTGGCTGCTGCTGGCCTGGCTGGCGAGCCTGCTGAGCGCCTGCGGCTACAACGACTTCCAGGCCAAGGACGAAGCCATCAAGGCGGCCTGGGGCGAGGTCGTCAACCAGTACCAGCGCCGCGCCGATCTGATTCCGAACCTGGTCAATACCGTCAAGGGCTACGCCTCGCATGAGCGCGAAACGCTCGAAGCCGTGACCAAGGCTCGCGCCACGGCGACAAGCATCCAGGTCACGCCGGAAACGCTGAACGACCCGCAGGCCTTCCAGCGCTTCCAGCAGGCGCAGGGCGAACTGAGCGGCGCGCTGTCGCGGCTGCTCGCGGTCGCCGAGAACTATCCGCAGCTCAAGGCCGACGCCGCCTTCCGCGACCTGCAATCGCAGCTGGAAGGGACCGAGAACCGCATCACGGTCGCGCGCCAGCGCTATATCGCCGCGGTGCGCGACTACAACGTGCTCGCGCGCAGCTTCCCGACCAACCTGACCGCGATGATCTTCAACTACGAGGTCAGGCCGTCGTTCACGGTCGAGAACGAGAAGGCGATCTCGACGCCGCCGGCGGTCAAGTTCTGATCCTCGTGCCGATGACCTTCGCCGCAGGACCGGTGCGCTGGCTGCGGGCATCGCTGGTGCCCACGCTGGCGCTCATGCTCGCGCTGGCGATGCTGCTGGGCGCGGCCGGCGCGGCGCGTGCCCAGGGCGACGGCTTCGTCGCCGTGCCGCCGCTGGCCCAGCGCGTCACCGACCTGACCGGCACGCTGGCGCCGGCGCAGCGCAGCGCGCTGGAGAACGTGCTGGCCGAATACGAGCGCACCCGCGGCAGCCAGATCTTCGTGCTGATGGTGCCGACCACCGACCCCGAGACCATCGATGCCTACGGCATCCGCGTGGCCGACGCCTGGCGCGCCGGCCGCCAGGGCATCGACGACGGCGTGATCGTGCTGATCGCCAAGGACAATCCGCCCGGCCTGCGCAAGATGCGGCTCGAAGTCGGCCGCGGCGTGCAAGGCTCGCTGACCGATGCGATGTCCAAGCGCATCCTGCAGGACATCATGGCGCCGCACTTTCGCCAGAACGATTTCTATGGCGGCCTCGCGGCCGGCATCTCGGCGATCCAGGCGACCATTGACAAGGAAGGGCTGCCCGGCCCGCAGGCGCGCCGGCAGGCGCAGCAGGGCGGGCTCGGCGACTGGCTGCCGGTACTGTTTCCGCTGCTGATCATCGCCTTCTTCCTGTTCTCCGCCACGCGCGGACGCCGCCGCCAGATCGTGGTCGGCCGGCGCGGCTGGGATGCCGCCGCGGGCGGCCTCGGCGGGCTGGGAGGCCTGGGCGGCCTCGGTGGCGGGTGGGGCCGCCATCATGGCGGCGGTGGCTTCGGCGGCGGCTTCGGTGGCGGCGGCGGCTTCGGCGGTGGTGGCGGCTTCGGCGGTGGTGGCGGCGGCGGCTTCGACGGCGGCGGCGCCTCCGGCAACTGGTAAGGGAACGACATCATGCCCACCCCTTCCCGCGGATTGCGGCGCGCCCTGCGCCATGCGCTGACCCCGGTGTCGTTCTCGCACCGGCATTTCCCGCCCGATGCGCTCGCCCGGCTGCAGCGCGCGGTGCGCGACGGCGAACGCCGGCATCGGGGCGAAGTGCGCGTCGTCATCGAATCGAGCCTGCCGGCGATGCAGGCGTGGGCCGGCGTGACACCGCGCGATCGCGCCCGGGCGCTGTTCGGTGCGCTCGAGGTCTGGGACACCATCGACCACACCGGCGTGCTGCTCTATATCAACCTGGCCGATCACGCGGTCGAGCTGCTGGCCGACCGCGGCATCGATGCGCGCGTCGAGCACGAGACCTGGGCCGCGCTGTGCCAGTCGCTGGCGCACGGCCTGGCCAGCGATCTGTCGATCGAACCGGTGCTGGCCACGGTGGAGCAGGTCCACGCGCTGCTGGCCCGGCATTTCCCGCAGCACGGCGACGGCAATCCGAACGAGCTCGACGACCGGCCGATCGTGCTGTAGCGGCGGGGCGCTGCCTGTCTGCGCCCCTGCCTTCCTGCCTTCCTGCCTTCCTGCCTTCCTGCCTTCCTGCCTTCCTGCCTTCCTGCCTTCCTGCCTTTCTGCCTTCCTGCGTTCGTGCGTTCGTGCGTTCCTGCGTTCCTGCCTTCTGGCGTTCCTGCCTTCTGGCGTTCCTGCCTTCTGGCGTTCCTGCCTTCTGGCGTTCCTGCGTTCTAGCGCTTCCGCGCGTTATGCCGCGGCCGCGCCGCGATGCCGCCGCGCCCCCATCCAGTACCAGATCGCCGCCAGCCCCTGCAAGCCGACCAGCACGGCCCATGCCGCCAGATGCGCGCGCACCGGATAGCGGCCCTGGACCGCCGGCCACAGGTCCAGCACCATGCCGATGCCGAGCTGGCAGACGAAGATCGCCAGGAACACCGTCAGCGTCAGCGCGGTGGTCGCCCGCCCGATCATCGCGCCGTCGAACTGGCGCGCCAGCACCGCATAGGTCAGGATGCCGGTCGAGCCGAACACGCCGTAGCCGGACCACAGCAACCACGCCGGCAACGGCGCGCCGGCCATCAGCAGCGCCTGCACCACGATGAACATCGTCATGCCGGCGCCGGCAAAGGCGTAGAGGCTGACGCCGAGCCGCTCCAGATGGCGGGCGGCCCAGCCGGTCACCACGCAGCCGCCCATCATCGCGAAGCCGATCAGCGAGACCAGCCGCGCCGCCTGCGCCGGGCCCACGCCGCCGACATCGCGCAGGAACGCACCGACCCACAGGCTCTGCACCGCGAGGAACACACCCTGGTTCAGCAGCGTCAGCGGCACCACACGCCAGAACGGCGCGCTGCGCAGGATCGCCACGGTGCCGCGCCATTGCGCGCCCAGGCTTTCACGCGGGCCGGGCGGCGCGGCTTCGGGTGCGCCGAACCACAGCAGCAGCGCCATCGCCAGCGTGACACCGCCCAGTCCCATGCAGACGGCGCGCCAGTCCACCAGCGACAACAGCCAGTCGAGCGGCGTACCGACGACCACCGCGCCGAGGCCGCCGATCGCCATCACCAGCCCGTTGAGCAGCGGCATGCGCGAGAGCGGAAACCACATCGACAGCGCCTGGATCGCGGCGCCCAGGCAGACCGACACGCCGACGCCGATCAGCATGCGCCCGGCCGCCAGCGTCGCCATGCCCTCGCCCAGCGCGAACAGCAGCGTGCCGGCCGCCGCCACCAGCAGCAAGGCGGCCTCGGTGCGGCGCGGACCGAAGCGGTCCAGCAGCAGGCCGGCCGGCAACTGCGCGCAGGCAAAGCCAAGGAAGTAGCAGCTGGTCAGCAGGCCCAGATCGCTGGCCGACAGTCCCAGTTCGCGCGACAGGTGCGGCGCGAAGCCGAAATTGACGCCGCGATAGACGTAGGAAACGAAGAAGCCGAGCGAGAAGATCGCCAGCACGCGCCAGCGCAAGCCGCTGGCGGCGGCGGGAAGGCCGGCGGGAGAAAGCGTTGCGGTTGTCATGCGCGGATTGTGGTCGCTCCGGCGCGCCGGCACCAACGAAGAATTCCTGCCCCGATTGTGAGTAGAATTTGACGGCCGGCGTTCGCTTGTGGCGTTTCCTCCATCTTTCCCCCGACCCCATGGCCCAGGTCCCCCATCTTCCCCCGCTGCAGGCGCTGCGCGCGCTGGAGGCGGCGGCGCGCCATCGCAGCTTCTCGCGCGCCGCCGAGGAACTGGCGCTGACGCACAGCGCGATCAGCCACCATGTGCGCGCGCTCGAGCAGAGCCTGGGCACCAAGCTGTTCCAGCGGGCCGGCGCCCGCATGCTGCCCACCAGCGTGGGCGCGCGGCTGGCCGAGCGGGTACGCGCGGCGCTCGATGGCCTGCAGCAGGCGCTGAACGAGGCCGGCGGCCAGGGCGAGCAGCCCGCCGTGCGGCTCGAGGTCAGCGTGATGGCCGACCTGGCCAATGCCTGGCTGATCCGGCGGCTGCCGAGCCTGTACGAGGCGATGCCGATGCTCGACGTGCACCTGCGCCTGCACGCCGAGATCCCGCCGCCGGACCCGTACTCGGTGGACGTCGGCATCTGGCACCAGCGCGTCGACCTGCCCGGCTTCGAATGCCACCGGCTGATCGAGGACACCGTGATCGCGGTGGCCAGTCCCGCGCTGCTGGCCCGCTATCCGGGCTTCACGGTCGCCGACCTGCCGCGCCTGCCGATGCTGCGCTTCGCGCTGCGCTCGTGGCGCGACTGGCTGGAGCAGGCCGGCCTGCCGACCCACGAACCGGAGCGCGGGCCGATCTTCCAGGATGCCGGCATGCTGCTGCAGTCGGCGGTCGCCGGTGTCGGCGTGGCGACGGCGCGCGCGCTGCTGGCCCACGACTATCTGGTCAGCGGCGCGCTGGTGCAGATCGGACCCACGCGGATTCCGTCGACGCTGCAGTACTGGATGATCTGGCGCGAGGGCCATCCGCACGAAGGCGCGATCCGCCGCATGCATGCATGGCTGCGGGAGCAGATCGAGGCGTCGCGGCTGCCCGAAGCCGGTGCCGCCGACTGACACAGCGGCGTATCGGCGAGGCGCGCCGGGTATTCCTTCGGCGCCGCATTGTTTCGGAAACTGAACACTTTGGTCGGCTTGGGAATGGCGATGGCGTAGGCGCAGCACTTACGCCAAATGGATGAGGCCGGTGGTCGTTCACGGCCTACATGAGCATCATGCGCCCTTTGGGCGTCCGCGCTCTCCCATGCGCCGCACCGCCCTTCCGGGTGATGTCACGATGCCGGGGCGCGTGCAGGGTCCTGCGTCGCCGTTTCCTCGGTAGCGCCACGCTGTAAAGGAAATGCAACCATTTGGCGCACCTGCCCGATACGCTGCCCCCTCAGCGAAAACCCTGCCCGACCGCTGGTGCCGATGAAGTGATTCGACGGCCGCCACGGCAAAACCGCATCGATCGCCACTTCTTCCGCGAAGAATAAGAATCGTTCGCCCCATCCTTTTCAACTGATGCACTGGAGTGCATCGCCCCGACGCCGGCCGTCGTTCCATACCGGATACATGGTGTTACAAGATTTCTTCGATGTAACAAGTGCGCAGAAGTAAACGCCATAAAAAACAACAGCTTATCGTGCGTGGCACGCTCGTCGCTGAGTGAACCGTTACAAAAACGCGCGCGGCCCGCTCGAAGGCACGCCGCAACGCCGGGCGGCAAGGCGGCACCACGACCGTCACCGCCCGGCGCCACGACACAGGCGATGCGCCACTGGCCACTGTCAATGTTTGTGACGCTGGCCATGCTTTGAGGCAGCGGTCGGGCAATGGGAGGTTGTGTTCATTGCCTGGTTGGGGATGGGCTTCTCCGCGCAAGCGGAGAACGGCGGCGGGCATGTCGGTCTGGGACAGCCCGCCTCCGGCCGGAACCGTGGCAGGCGCGGGGACGTTTCCCGCGTCTGCCCGTCAATAAGAAGAATCCGGGGGAACCACATGAGCGGCACCATCACCCGCCCGCTGCTGTTCGTATCGCAGCACCACGAGGCCAATCTTTGCCGCTTCCTCAGCCAGCGTGGCTGGAAGCTGCTGTTCGCCACCAATCCGCGCGAGGTGGAAGTGCACGCGCTCGAGGAGCAGCCGATCGCCGGCCTGCTCGACCTGAGCGGCGATATCGACGACACCGAGTTGGAGGCGCTCGAACCCTGGTTCGCGCAGCCCAATATCGCGTGGATCGCGATGGTGGACTGCCGCGACCGCTTGACGCCGACCGCGCGCCGGCTGCTGGGCCTGTATTTCATCGATTATCTGACCGCGCCGTTCGAATCGGCGACGCTGGCCCAGGGTCTGGGCCACGCCTGGGGCATGGTCCGGCTGCGCCAGGACAGCCAGGCACCCAACGCGCGTGCACTGGGCCCAGCCGGCATGGTCGGCGAATGCGAGGCGATGCAGGCGCTGTTCCGGGGTATCGCCAAGGTTGCGCGCTGGGATGCGCCGGTGCTGATCGGCGGCGAATCGGGCACCGGCAAGGAACTGGCCGCGCTGGCGATCCATCGCGCCTCGCCGCGTGCCGCACAACCCTTCGTCGCGCTGAACTGCGCCGCGATCCCGCCCGCACTGCTGCAGTCGGAACTGTTCGGCTACGAGCGCGGCGCGTTCACCGGCGCCCTCAAGCGCAAGCCGGGCCGCATCGAGCTGGCCCAGGGCGGCACGCTGTTCCTCGACGAGATCGGCGACATGCCGCTCGAGAGCCAGACCAGTCTGCTGCGCTTTCTCGAGACCGGCTGCATCGAACGCCTGGGCGGCACCGAATCGGTCGCCGTCGATGCGCGCATCGTCTCGGCCACACACGTCGATCTCGAGGCGGCGGTAGCCGCCGACCGCTTCCGCCGCGACCTCTATCACCGGTTGTGCGTGCTGCGCATCCGCCAGCCCGCACTGCGCGAGCGTGGCAACGACATCGTGCTGCTGGCCGAGCACGTACTGAACGAAATCCGGCGGCAGGCGCCGGCACGCATCAAGGGCTTTTCGAACTCGGCGATGCGCGCGATGGCCGTGCATCCGTGGCCGGGCAATGTACGCGAGCTGATCAACCGGATCCGCCATGCCGCGGCGATGTGCGAAGGGGGCGTGATCCGCCCCGCCGATCTGGACCTGCAGCCGCCTGCCGAGACGCCTCCCTGTACGCTCGCCGCGGTGCGCGAGGCGGCCGAATGCAACGCGATTCGTGAAGCGCTGCAACGCCATCACGAGCGGCTGATCGATGTCGCGGCCGAGCTCGGCGTGTCCCGTGTGACGCTGTTCCGGTTGATGCGCGACTACAAGCTGCAGGTACGCAGGCAGGACCTCGGGCTGGTGGCGCGCGAGGGCTGAGCGCTCCCGCCCATCGCTGCCCGCGCCACCATCGAGGCCCGCTCGCATGCCATCCGCCACCGCGCGGCCGCGCGCCGCCGTCCGCCACACCGGCCTGCGCTACCTGCTGGTCGGCGCCAGCAATTCCGTGCTCGGTTTCGCCGCGATCTGGCTTGCGCTGCGCGCTCTGGACTGGCATCCGGCCGCGGCCAATGCCGCCGGCTATGCGGTCGGGTTTCTATGGAGCTTCGCGCTGAACCGGCGCTGGACGTTCGGCCATCGCGGCCATGTTCCGGCGAGCCTGTGGCGGTTCGGCGCGGTTTGCGCCCTCGGCTACCTGGCAAACCTGGCGGCGGTGCTGGCCTTGTCCAGCGTGCTGGCGCCGCGCAGCCTGCTGGCGCAACTCGGCGGCATGGCGATCTATACCGGCTTGACCTACCTGGGCGCGCGGCATTGGGCGTTTCGCGAAGGCGCGGGCTCCGGGCAAAGGACAGACGGCACCCGCGCCGCCCGCATCGCGGGCTTGCGCGCGGTGATGGCCAACGCGCCGTTCGTGCTTGCCGTCGCCATCGGCACCGCCCTGCCCTGGCTGGCGCCCTATCCCCCGATGGTGGACCTGCCCCAACATGCCGGGCAGGTCGCCGCGCTGCGCGACCTGCTGGCCGGTACCTCGCCATGGCAGCAGGATCTGCGCATCAATCCGTTCACGCCCTATCTGCTCGGCTATGGCGCGGCGCTGGTGCTGTCGTGGTGGATGCCGGTGGCGGCCGCACTGAAGCTGCTGCTGTCGCTGGCCTACCTCGCCTATGTCGGCGCCTGCATCGCATTGCGCCGGCAGCTGGGCGCCGATGCGCGGCTGGACTGGCTGTTCGTGCCGGGATTCTTCGGCTTCGCCTATGAGTGGGGCTTCCTGACGTTCCTGCTCGCGGTGCCGCCCGGCCTGCTGTTCCTGCTGCCCGCATGGCGCCACGCGCGTACGCCGACGCTGCGTAGCGGCGGCGCGATCGTGCTCGGCGGCGCGCTGCTGTTCGTCGCGCATGGGCTCATCTTCCTGTTCGCCTGCGCGGTGGGCGGTGCCTGCGCGCTGTTCGATCTCGCGCGCCGCGCCGGCGCGTCGCGCACGCCCCGCGTCGTGCTGCTCGCGCTGATGCCCTACGCGCTGCTGGCCCTTCTTGCACTGCTGTACGCCTGGCACGCACAGCGGCTCGAAGCCACGCTGGACTATGCATGGCCGGACATCGAATGGCGCTGGGACTGGATGCGCCTGCCGCTGCTGCTGGTCTCGCCCTGGGGCGCGTGGTCGACCCATCTGCCGTTCGCGCTGGCCACGCTGCTGATGCTGGCGGCGCCGTGGGCAATGGGCCTGCGGCCGCGCTGGGGTCTGCCGCAGGCCTGGCTGCCTCTTGCCGCCGTGCTGCTGGTCTGGCTTTGCGTGCCGCACTACGCGATGCGCACCGCCTTCCTGTTCCAGCGCTTCGGCATCCTGCTGCTGCCGTGCTACGCGCTGCTGTTCGCGATGCCGGCCGGCACGCCGCGGCCGGGCCGCGCGATGCCTGCGCGCTGGTGTGCGCTCGCGCTGTGCGCGGCGTGCACGCTGCATCTGGGCTGGCAGGCCAGGCGCACGCTGGCCTTCGGTGCGCAGACGCGCGATTTCGACACGGTGCTCGCGACCGCCGCGCCAGGCCAGCGCGCGCTGATGCTGATCTTCGATGCCGGCAGCACGGCGGCCGCGCATCCCGGCGCCTATCAGCACTTTGCGCTGTGGTACCAGGCGCAGCGGCATGGGCTGGTCGATTTCAACTTCGCGTGGTTCCTGCCGCAGATCGTCCGCTATCGCCACGGCCATGCCCCGGCGCTCGATCCTTCCGACATGCTCGACAACGCGTTCCCGGCGAACTTCGACTGGCAACGCCACGACGCGGGCCGCTATCGCTATCTGTTCGTGCGGCGCGCGATGCCGCTGCCCGCCGGCTATTTCGCCGCGGCCGATTGCCGCGTCGAACGGCTGCGCACGGCCGGCCACTGGTCGCTGTATGCCACGCGCGATTGCCCGCCGCCATCTGCGCAACCCCTTCCCTAGGAGACCACCATGTCGCCGCAAGCCTATCTCGAAATGGCGCAGACCGAAGCCGATCACTGGTGGTTCCGCGCGCGCCGCGATATCGTCGCCGCGGTGCTCGAGCAGCTGGCGCTGCCGCCCGGCGCTGCCATTCTCGAGATCGGCGCCGGTACCGGCGGCAATCTCGACATGCTGGCGCGCTTCGGCACCGTCAGCGGCCTCGAGATGGACGCGATGGCGCGCCGTCTCGCCGTGGTCAAGACCGCCGGCCGCTATGCCATCGACGACGGCCGCTGCCCCGACGCGATGCCGTATCGCCCGGGCAGCTTCGATCTGGTCTGCCTGCTGGACTGTCTCGAACACATCGCCGACGATGCCGGCGCGCTGCTGGCGGTGCGCTCGCTGCTGCGGCCCGGCGGCGCGGCGCTGATCACGGTCCCGGCGCATCCGTGGCTATGGAGCCGGCATGATGTCTTCCTCCACCATCAGCGCCGCTATCGCCGTACGGCCCTCGCCGCGCGGCTGTGCAACGCGGGCCTGCGCGTGGAAACGCTGAGCTACTTCAACACGGTGCTGTTTCCGCTCGCGGTGGCGGCGCGCTGGCACGACCGGCTGCGCGACCAGTTGCACGCGCGCCAGCCGGACCACGGCGTGCCGGGCGAGGCGGGCGGTTCGACCGGTACCGCAATGCCGCCCACCTTGCTGAACGCGCTGCTGTACGCGCTGTTCCGCAGCGAGCGGCATTGGTTGCGACGCGGCCACCTGCCGTTCGGGGTATCGCTGCTCGCCGTCGCGCGCGCCGTCTGACGGCAGGCCGGCAAAAAAAACCGCGGCAATCGCTTGCCGCGGCGCGATGCAGCCTGGCCTCAGCGCGTACGCGCGCCGCGCTGCACCGCGGACAGCTCGATCACGCGGCGGCCGCCTAGTCCCTGCGTCGCCGGCCGCTCCTGGTAGCGCCGGCGCACCAGATAGATCGGGCGGCCCTTGGTCTCGTGATAGATGCGGCCGACATATTCGCCGACCACGCCCACGCCGATCAGCTGCAGCCCGCCGAAGAACAACAGCGCACACAGTAGCGAGGCGTAGCCTGGCACCTCGACGCCCAGCCACAGCGTGCGGCCGACGATGAAGGCGCCATAGCAGAAGGCGGCGAACGCGACGGCCAGTCCGATATAGGTCCAGCTGCGCAGCGGCACCGTGCTGAAGCTGGTGATGCCCTCCAGCGCAAAGTTCCACAGCCGCCAGCCGGAGAACTTCGACTGCCCGGCGCTGCGCGGCTCGCGCGTGTACGGGAGCGTCACCGTATGGAAGCCGACCCAGGCAAACAAGCCCTTCATGAAGCGGTGCCGCTCCGGCAGGCTCTTGAGCGCGTTGACCACCGCGCGGTCCATCAGCCGGAAGTCGCCGACGTTCTCGGGCAGTTTCAGCTCCGACATGCGGTTGTGCAGCCGGTAGTACGCGCCGGCGGTCACGCGCTTGAGCCAGCCGTCGCAGGCACGGTCCACGCGCTGGGCCAGCACCACCTCCGCGCCTTCGCGCCAGCGCGCCACCATCTCGCCGATCAGTTCGGGCGGATCCTGCAGGTCGAAGTCGATCGGTACCACCGCATCGCCGAACGCCTCGTCGATGCCGGCAGTCAACGCAGCCTCCTTGCCGAAGTTCCGGGTCAGATCGATCACGCGAATGCGTGCATCGGCGCGCGCCTGTGCCAGCAGCCGCGGCAGCGTGTCGTCGGCGCTGCCGTCGTTGACGCAGACGATCTCGAAGCGGATGCCGGGAATCGCTTCCAGTACCGGAATCACGCGCGAGAAGAACGGCACGATGGCCTCGCTCTCGTTGTAGCAGGGCGCCACCACCGACAGCAGGCGGGTATCGCGATGCCACGGCGTCTGGCTGTCCTGACGGGCCCCACCGAACGGCCCCGCCGAAGCGCCGGCGGAGCCATCGCTCACGCCAATCCCGCCAATCCCGCCAATCCCGCCAATCCCGCCAATACCGCCAACGGCGCCATGGAAGCCGCCTTTGGGGGCGCCATCGAAGACGCCCCCGGCGGTTCTCCTCCCTGCCCCCGTGTCCTCGGGGCGGCGCTGGCTCGCAGCGCCGATCCTGTCATGTCGCGACATATTCCGTCCCCCCGCCCTTGACGCTGCCCGTGCCGGTCCGCCAGGCGCGCCGCAGCACCGCGGCCATGCCCAGCGCAAGCAGCTGCACGCCGCCCTGCCACTGCTGCACCAGCGCGTTGGCGAACATCAGCATCGGCATGCACCACAGCGCGACCAGCAGCAGGCGCTCTGCCGGCATCCAGCCGCGGCGCACGCCCTCCACCGCAAGTCCTGCCACCGCCATGCCGAGCCACGCCAACTCGTAGTACCAGAGATAAGGCGTGGCCAGCATCGCGGCCAATGCCAGCGCGGCGGTACGCAAACCGGTCTCGCGATGGTGGCGCCAAACACAGGCGAGCGCGCCCATCGTCGCCAGCGTCAACACCGCCTGCAGCGCGTAGGCCAGCGCAGGGGAACCGCCGGCAAGCCGCACCGAAGCCACCAGCGTCGGGCTGACGTACCAGGCGCGGATGCCTTCGCGAACCAGCATGTCCGAAACATGGGCGGAGGCGCTCAGGAAGGCCGGCACCGTCTGCCAGCCGAATGCCGCGACGCTCGCCGCCGCCAGCAGTACTGCCGTGATCGCCGCGGCCGCCAGCGCCCGCCATTCGCGCCCCGCGATCAGCGCCACCGGGAACATCAACGCCAGCTGCGGCTTGATGGCCAGCAGGCCGATCAGCACTCCCGCGAGCAACGGCCGCCGCGGCAGCAGCACCAACGCCCATGCGGCGAGGGCCGCGGTCAGCAGGGCGTTCTGGCCGATGGTCGCCGCCAGGAAGAGGCCCGGAAACGCCAGCAGCGCCAGCATCATCGCCACGCGCGCCGCGCGCGGCGGCGAGGCCAGCGCGGCCAGGCGCAGCAGCGCGGCGACATAGCCGGCCGCGGACAGTCCGATGAAGGCGAAGTAGCTCCATGCGAACGGCAGCAGCGACAGCGGCAGCACTGCCCACAGGAAGGTCGGCGGATAGAGCCACGGCAAATAGAAGCCCGAGTCGGGCGGCACCGAGCCATGCGCAGCGATCACCGGTTGCAGCTGCGCATAGTCGTAGACCGCCAGCGCACCGGCGCCGCGCAGCAGATGCGAGGCGCTCCAGAACACGGAGAAGTCGGCACCGGGCCGAACGATGGTGTCGACCGTGAAGCCGCGCGTGATCCAGGCCCACGCCACCACGATCAGGCATTGCGCCAACAGCATCGCGCCGGCGTACAGCCGCACACGCTCAAGCGTCAGCCAGTGTCCGCGCGCGGTGGGCAATGTGGTGGCAATCGAAGCGCGATGAAGGGTCATGGGCTGGCTCTGATAGGTTCCGTGGCGGCGACGCGGCATCGCCATGTCCCTTGTTCTATCAGACGACGCCCGCAGCGCAAGGCGCGCCACGCGACATGGCAGCGATGCGCGATGCGATTCGCTGGACAACGTTTCCGGCCGGAAGCACCGCGCAACGAGCCGCCCCGGTCGCCGGTGCGGGCGCACGCTGGCGCGTCCGCGCGGTGCTTTGCCACCATGGCCGCTTCCGGCCCGGCGACCCGTCCGGCGTGCCGACGCGGCTTCCTGCAACGCTGGAACAGGGGGCTACGTTTCAATCGGGAAACATGGCACCGGCGCGAAGCGGCTGCGCCAGATGGATGGCACTCGGCGCGCAACGGCGACGGCCGTCGTAGCCTCGCCCCGGCCTCGCCGTTGCCTTCCTCGTGCGAAAGGATGAGGCCGGCATGCCTGCACGCCGCCAGGCAAGCGCCACCGCGTGGCGCGCCTCATCCTTTGTGTGGAGTGCGGGCTCGATGCCCCTCCCCGCATCGTCGTGCCCTCGTGCGGCATCGCGTTTCCACACGGAAACGAGCCACCGGCCACGGCCGTGTTTTCGCCCCTCCGATCGACACCCTGCTCACCGCGAGGCCTTGCCGCACAACGATTTCGCCTCAGCTGGCAAAGCTCTTGCCTTGATCTGGGCACACGGTTGCCGGCCGGGCGTCGCCGGCCCTGGCAGCAGACCCGAATCACGCGGCAGCAGCGCGAGCGCGCCGCAAGCAACAGGACATCGACCATGCTGACGAATCCGCACCGCCTCACGCAGCCTCCCGCCTCGCGGGGATCGCGTCCGCACCGCGCGCCGCGCTTGCGCTGCCTGCATGGCGCCGATGCCTCGTCGCCGCGGCCCGCCGCGCCGCGGCATGCCCGGCGAGACCATACGCACCGCCGCGCGCGCCGGCTGGCGGCGAACGACCACACGGCCCATGCGAACCGCAATCGGGACCGCCATCGGGACAGCCATTCCGCCGGACACTGCGGCGGCCATGGCCGCTGGCCCTTCGATGCCTGCGCGGCATGCGGACCGCCGCACCGAGCGAGCGTGTGTCATCGAGCATCGCAGCGGGCAACCCCGTTGCCGACCGCAGCAGATCGACAGAGTAGTGCCCTGCATTCCAACCCAAGGAGAGAGCCATGCAAGACCTGATGCAACAAGCCAAGCAGTTCGTCCAGGACGAAGACGGCGTCACCGCCATCGAGTACGGCCTGATTGCCGCGCTGATCGCGATCGTGATCATTGCCGGCGTCAAGCTGGTCGGCCAGAACCTGAGCACGGTGTTCGACAAGGTGCAGTCCGCACTGAAGTAAGGGGCGCGAACGGGCGCCAAACCCGCGCCGGCGAGATCGGCGCAAGCGAAACCCCCGCGGGGCCACACGCTCCGGCCCCGCGGGCCTGCGACACCAAGGGAGACACCGATGCGCGCGTTACCGAATGCCATGCGTACCTTCATCGACGAGGAAGCGGCCGTCACCAGCATCGAATATGCGCTGATCGCGATGCTGATCGCGCTGGTGATCATCGTCTCGGTCAAGGCCGTCGGCGAAACCCTGAGCACCTTCTTCAACAAGGTCGCGTCGTCGTTCTGAACGACGACGCGACCACATTGCACCGAGCGCCCGGAGCCAGCCATGTCCAGCCCGCACCTCGCCACGCTGATCGGACCTGCCGCCATGCTGCTGGTACTGGCCGCGGCCGCGACCGACCTGCACAGCCGCCGCATTCCGAACTGGCTGACCTTCGGCGCCTGGCTGCTGGCGTTGCCGGTGCTGATGGCCACGGCCGGCGCGCTCGCCGGCGCGCTGGCCTGGGCCGCCGGCTGGCTGACCGGACTGGCGATGTTCCTGCCCATCTATCTGCTGCGCGGCATGGCCGCCGGCGACGTCAAGCTGATGGCCGCGGTCGGCGCATGGCTCGGCGCGGGCATGGCCTTCGAGATCGCGCTGGCGACCTTCGTGCTGGGCGGCGCCTGGGCCCTCGCGTGGGCGCTGCTGCGCCGGCGCGGCCGCGAGCTCGGACGCAACATGCTGAGCATCCTGCGGGCGCCCGGCGGATGGAATCCGGACCGGAGCAAGCCCGGCGCGCTCGATCCATCGATATCGGTGGGCGCGATGCCGTACGGCATCGCCATCGCCGCCGGCACGATCGCGATGCTGTTCGCTTCGGCATAGCCGCCATGGCACCGACACCGGCAAACCATGCCATCGCGCAGGCAACCAGCACAGATCGGGGGATCTCATGATCGAGCAACAGCCGACCACGCCGCTGCACCGGCTGCCGAACGCGGCCAATGCCGGCGAACCTGCGCCCGCCGATGCGGCGGAGACCGCGCAGCCGCAGCCCTGGCATGTCGCGCCCCGCACGGTCGCCGACACCGGCATCGACATCACGATGCTGGCAAGCCTGCTGATGAAGGCGGCCTATCTGTACCGTAACGTCACGCTGCTGCAGCTCGCGGAGACGCTGCGCCTGCCCGGCTCGGTGATCGGCGAGATCGCAACCTCGTGCGTGCGCGAGCGCCTGCTCGAGATCGCCCATCGCGGCGCCAGCGACCTCGACGTGCGCTACCGGCTCACCGACGCCGGCTACGCGCGCGCCGCCGATTTCACCGCCCGCTGCAGCTATGCGGGCCCCGCGCCCGTCACGCTGGACGCCTATCTGGAGGCGGTGCGGCGTCATTCGGTGCGCCACGCCAGCGTGTCGAAGGCGGATGTGGCCGCCGTGCTGGGCGACATGGTGGCCGCGCCGCACGTGATCGACGACGCCGGCATCGCCCTGAACTCGAGCGCCGCCCTGCTGCTGTACGGCCCGCCGGGCAGCGGCAAGACCTTCCTGGCGCGGCGGCTGCGCGAACTGATGCCGGGCGCGGTGCCGGTGCCGCACGCGCTCACCGTGGCCGGCGAAATCATCCAGGTATTCGATCCGCTGGTACACGTGCCCTTCGACGAAGGGTGCAACCCCGGATGGCGGCGCGGCGCCGACCGGCGCTGGACCATCTGCCATCGGCCGGCGGTGCTGACCGGCGGCGAGCTGACGCTGGACATGCTGGATCTGCGCTACGACAAGGTCGCGGGCTACTACCAGGCGCCGCCGCACATGAAGGCCAACAACGGCGTCTACATCGTCGACGACCTGGGCCGCCAACTGGTGGGCGTCACCGAGCTGCTGAACCGCTGGATCGTGCCGCTGGACCGCGGCATCGACATGTTCACGCTGCACAGCGGCGTGCGCTTCTCGGTGCCGTTCGATGTATGGCCGGTGTTCTCGACCAACCTGGACCCGAACGCGCTCGGCGACGACGCCTTCCTGCGCCGGCTCGGCAGCAAGCTCTATATCGGCCCGCTGGCCGAGGACGACTACCGCGAGGTCTACCTGCGCGCCGCCGCTTCGCTCGGGCTGCACGGCGCCGACGAGGTGTTCCGGTTCCTGCTCGATGGCCTGCACCTGGCCCACGGCATCCCGCTGCTGGCCTGCATCCCGGGCGATCTGCTCAGGCTGGTCGACTCGGCCCGGCGCTACCACGGCGACACGCCCCGAGTCACCGAGCAGGCGCTGCGGCGCGCGTGGCAGGCGTATTTCGGCTGCGAGGCGGGCGACGGCATGCGCTGGCGCAGCGGTGAGCGGGCGGGCGCCCGATAGCGAGCGGCGCGGCGCCGCACCAACGAGGCAACGAGGCAACGAGGGATACGAGGGCAACCTCAGGGAGAGCTTCCATGAAAAACGCACGGGCAATTCTGATGCTACTGGTCGCACTGGCCGCGGGGGTGGCGGCCGTGGTCGCGGCCTCGCGCTGGCTGATGCAGCAGTCGTCGAACTCGGTGGCGCAGGTGGTGGTGGCCGCCAGCGACATCAATCTGGGCCAGCCGATCGGCCCCGAGCAGTTGCGGCTGGTCAGCTGGCCGAGCGGCAGCGTGCCGCCCGGCGCCTTCACCGATGCCACGCTGCTGCAGGGCCGCGTCGCCCGGACCAGCGTGCTGCGCGGCGAACCGCTGCTCGAAGCCAAGCTGGCGCCGCAGGGCACCAAGGGCGGGCTGTCGGCGGTGATCGGCGAAGGCAAGCGCGCGATCACCGTACGTGTCAACGATGTGGTCGGCGTCGCGGGCTTCGCGCTGCCGGGCAACCTGGTCGACGTGATCGTCAACACCGCGGCCGAGGCCAAACGCGCTGGGGCCAGCGGCAACGGCGAAGCGAGCATCTCGAAGATCGTGCTGGAGAAGATCCTGGTGCTGGCGGTGGCGCAGCAGGTGAGCCGCGACGACACGCAGCCGAAGGTGGTCAATGCGGTGACGCTGGAGGTCACGCCCGAACAGGCCGAGAAGCTCGACGTCGCGCGCAGCGTGGGAACGCTGTCGCTGGTGCTGCGCAATCAGGTGGACCTCGCCGCGGTCGACACCGAAGGCGCCACCAAGAGCACGCTGCTCGGCGCACCGGCCGCGGCACCGGTGCCCGCGCCGCTCAAGCCGGTCAAGGTCAGCGCACCCGTGCGCGCGCGCCCCGCCGCGCCGGCCCGTGCCGGCAACTGCATCGGCGTGCTGACAGGCGTGCAAGGCAGTCTCGAATGTTTCTGAACCGGAAGTTTTCAGCCGGGTCGGCGGCGGCATGACTGGGCATGCCGCGCAAGGCGGGTCGCACGTCGCAGCGTCGATGTGCCGCGAATCGCAGCACCAATTCTCTCCGGGGGGAGATATGAAAACGAACCATAAGCAGAGGGACCGCGCGCGCACCGCGCGCACGCTCGGCGGCGCGGGCACGGCCTGCCTGCTGCTGGCCCTGGCCGGCGGCGCCGGCGCGCAGACCGCGGCCGAAGCCGGCGCGGTGGCCAAGGGCACCGCGCCCGCGGCGGGCACCCGCACGGGCGGCAATGCCAATGCCAATGCCGGCACCGCCGCCGGCGCGCCGATGCAGATGACGATCAGCATGGCGCCTTCGCGCGCACCCGTGCCGGTCACCGATACGCGCGGGCCCAACTGCAGCGGCGCGGTACGCGAGGAAAGCCATGTGGTGGTGCCGATCGGCAAGTCGATGCTGATTCCGCTGCCCGAGCCGGTGCGCAACCGCACCGTGGGCAATCCCGAGATCGTGCAGGCCACCATGGTCTCGCCGCAGACGATGTATGTGCTCGGCCGCAGCCTGGGCACCACCAACATGATCGTGCAGGGGCGCAGCGGCACCTGCAGCGTGATCCATGTCGCGGTCAATGTCGATGCCGGCGGCCTGCAGGGTTCGCTGGCGCAACTGATGCCCACCGAGCGCGGCATCCGCGTCGCCACCGCGGCCGATAACCTGGTGCTGACCGGCAGCGTGTCCAGTGCGCAGGCCGCCCAGCAGGCGGTGGAGATCGCGCGCGCCTATGCCGCCGTCGCGCAGGGCGACAAGGAGGCGAAGAACGGCGGCGTGCTGAACATGCTGAGCGTCGACACGCCGCAGCAGGTGATGCTCGAGGTCAAGGTCGCCGAAGTGTCGAAGACCCTGCTGAACCAGCTCGGCTCGCAGCTGAACCTGCAGGGCGGCTTCGGTTCGTGGACCGGCGGCCTGCTGACTTCGCTGCTGACCGGGTCGCGCACCGCGATATTCGGCAGCAAGTCCAACAACCTGCCGCTCGGCATCGCGATCGACGCGCAGAAGAACGATTCGCTGGTCAAGATCCTGGCCGAGCCCAACCTGGTCACGTTGAGCGGCCAGGAGGCGAGCTTCCTTGCCGGCGGCAAGATCTATATCCCGGTGGCGCAGAGCAATGCGGTGGTCGGCGGCGTGCCGACCATCACGCTGCAGGAGGAGGAATTCGGCGTGGGCCTCAAGTTCACGCCGACCGTGCTCGCCAACGGCCGCATCAACCTGAAGGTCGCGCCGGAGGTGTCCGAGCTGTCGCCGACCGGCGCCACCGTGACCGGGGCGACGCTCTCCGGCCAGACCATCCTGCCGGTAATCACCACGCGGCGCGCCTCGACCACCGTGCAGATGCGCGATGGCGAGAGCTTCGCCATCGGCGGGCTGCTGCAGAACAACGCGCGCGGCACGCTCAAGGCCCTGCCCGGCGCGGGCGAGGTGCCGGTGCTCGGGGCGCTGTTCCGCAGCACGTCGTTCCAGCAGGACATGTCCGAACTGGTCTTCATCATCACGCCGCGGCTGGTGCAGCCGATGCAGCACGCGGGCGCCCCGCTGCCGACCGACAGCTTCTCGACACCGAATCCGCTCGAGCTCTACCTGCTCGGCAACATGGAAGGCTCGGCCGGCCAGCGCGCCGCCACGGCGGGCACGACGCCGGCAGGCAGCGCGCCCGCGGTGCCGCAGCGGCCGGCACCGCAAGCGCCGGCCCCGCAGCCCGCCACGCTGGCTCCGCCGCCGTCGACGCCGGCCTCGCCGTCTACCGTGCCGCGTACCGCGCTGCCGGTGGGCCGGCCGCTGGGCGAGGCGCCGCCTGCAGCGCTGTCCGCCGCGCCGGCCGCCGCGCCAGCGGCACCGGCGGCACCGGCGACACCGGCGACACCGGCGACACCAGCGGCACCAGCGGCCGCGGCACGCGAGGAATCCCAGGCCGAACGCATCGCCCGCATCGAGGCCACCGCCGCACGGCTCGCCAGGGCACGCGCCGCCGCGCCGGTGGGCGCCGACGGCAAGCCGGCCGCACTGAACTGAGCGCCACCGCAAGGAGAACGCCATGAACAAGCCTTCGCAATCGCCCCGCGTGCGCGTGCGCGCCCTCGCCGCCGCGCTGCTCTGCACCCCGCTGCTCGTCGCCTGCATCAGCACCACGCCGGTCTGGGACAGCCGCTTCGGGCAATCGGTCAACGCGGTCAAGCAGGCCCAGATCATTCACCCGAATGCGCCGGCCGGCCTGCCTTCGCTGACCGGCGTCGACGGCAAGGCCGCGGTGGCGGCGATGGGCAACTACGACCGCTCGCTGCAACGCCTCTCGCCTGCCGGCGCCTATGGCAACGGCGCCGGCATGCAGGGCGGCATCGGCATGTCGGGCGGCATCGGCACGCGCTGAGGGGCCGGCAGCGCGCCGACGCAGGAACGCAAGCCATTTCGCCAAGCGATGGAGGAACCGATCATGAAGCCGAACACAGCGGGATCGCGCAGGCGCCGCAGCGGCGCGACGCTGCGGCGCCAGCAGGGTGCCGTCGCGATCGTCGTCGCGCTGGCGCTGGTGGCCATGGTCGGGTTCCTCGGCCTGGCGCTCGACCTGGGCAAGCTCTACGTGGCCAAGAGCGAGCTGCAGAACGGCGCCGACGCCTGCGCGCTGGCGGCGGCGCGCGACCTGACGGGGGCCACGCCGCTGGCGGTGTCAGAGGCGGCCGGCATCACTGCCGGCTATCGCAATCTGGCGCTGTTCCAGAGCGAGTCGGTGCAGTTCACCGCCGACAGCAGCGTGACCTACAGCGACGCACTGGCCAACCCCTTCTACCCGAAGAGCAGCGTGCCCTATGCGCTGGACACGATCAAATACGTCAAGTGCTCGGCTTCGCGCGCCGGCATCGCCAACTGGTTCGCCCAGGTGCTGAACCTGCTGCCGGGCGGCAGCGTGGGGCCGAGCACGGTGTCCTCGTTCGCGGTGGCGACCGTGGGCGCCGCGCAGACGGCGTGCGCCATTCCGGTGTTCGTCTGCAAGCCCGAGACCATCAACCCGCCCGAGCCGCCCTACACCGTGGGCCAATGGCTGGTTTCCAAGCTCGACGCGGGCAACAAGGGCGAGTATGGCGGCGGCAATTTCGGCTGGGCCGATCTGGGCGGCGGCAGCGGTACCAAGAGCCTGGCCGAACAGCTCAAGGGCTCGGGCCAATGCAACCTGCCCGCGCTCGGCACCGAGATCGGCACCACCGGCAACAAGTCGTCGCTGGCGGACGAGTGGAACAGCCGCTTCGGCATCGTCAAGGCCGGCAAGGTCGCCGGCGTGCCCGACTTCACCGGCCATGCCTACAACAACACCACCTGGCCGGCCCAGGCCAATGCCTATCCGGACTTCACCGCCAGGCGCAAGGCCTATGCGCCGTACCAGGGCGACAGCGTCGCCATGATCGATACCAAGGGATCGCCCTCGAGCACCGCCGATCATCAGAGCGGCGCCGATCGGCGCATGGTGCTCGCCCCGGTGGTGGACTGCAGCGGCTTCGCGGTATCCGGCACGCACAAGGCCAGCGTGCTCGAGTGGGCCTGCCTGCTGATGATCGAGCCGATGCAATGGGGCGGCAACATCAACTCGGTGCGGCTCGAGTATCGCGGCGCGTCGAGCTCGCTGGGCAGCCCCTGCGCGACGCAGGGCATCCCCGGCGTCGGCAGCGGACCCGGCCCGCTCGTGCCGGTGCTGGTGCAGTAGCGCGGGCCGCAACGTGCCAACCAGGAGCCCATCGTGAACACGCCGATTCCCCGCTGCGCCGCCGGTCATCCGGCGCGCCACGGCCCGCCCGGACGGCGCCGCACCTGCGCGCGCGAACGCCAGCGCGGCGTGGCCGCGGTCGAATTCGCCATCCTGCTGATCCCGCTGCTGCTGATGCTGTGCGGCGTCGCCGAATTCGGCCGCGCGATCTACCAGTACGACGCGCTGACCAAGGCCACGCGCAGCGCCACGCGCTACCTGTCGCAGTTCTCGCCCGACGACGCCGGTTATCCCGCCGCGCAGGCCAAATGCCTGGCGGTGCATGGCAATACCGGCTGCACCGGCAGCCCGCTGGTCGGCGGCCTGAGCACGTCGATGGTGGTGATCTGCGACCGTGTCGATGCGGGCGGCTGTCCGGGCATGGCTTTCGCCAACGTCAACACCTACGACAACGGTGCCGGTACCGGCGTGCCGGCGGGCACCGTCAACCTGGTGGCGGTCAAGATCAGCGGCTTCACGTACACGCCGATCCAGCCACTGATCGACGCCAGCGGGCTGGTGTTCTCCGATGTGATGACCGTGATGAGGCAAGTGCTATGAAACCCGCTGTCCGCCATCGCGCCGCGCGCCTGCCGCGAGCGCACCAGCGCGGCGCCACCGTGGTCGAGTTCGCGATCGTGGCGATGCTGTTCTTCACGCTGCTGATCGGCGTCGTCGAGATGGCGCGCGTGCTGTTCCACTGGAACACCGCCAGCGAAGCGACACGCTGGGGCGCGCGCATGGCCGTGGTCTGCGATGCCAATGCCGCGATCATCAAGACCCGCATGGCGACGCTGATGCCGCAGCTGTCGCCCTCGAACATCGCGCTCGACTACGAGCCTGCCGGCTGCGACAGCGACTCCGACACCGCGCGCGCGAGCTGCGCCAGCGTGACGGTCAGCGTCACCGGCCTGACCGTGCAGACGCTGGTGCCGATGATTCCGATGACGCTGCCGGTGCCGCCCTTCGCCACCACGCTCTCGCGCGAGAGCATGAACAGCGCGACCGGCGGGCCGGTCTGCAGTTGAACCTGGGCAGGCATCGCGGCAAGCGCCGTGGCGCACAGAACAACGAACAGGAGAAGCCGTCATGCTGACGATTCTGATCGCATCCGAGCAAACCGCACGGCTGGCCGAGATCGCGCGGCTGTGCGCGCAGTGCGGGTCGTTCCAGACCCTGGCGCTGACCGAGGCGCCGGCACGCATCGCATCCCATGCGAGCCAGCTGGCGCTGGCCGACATGCTGGTGATCGCGCACGACAGCATGGGCCCCGCGCAAATGCAGGGCATCGAGGCGATGCGGCAGCAGCATCCCGAGCTGCCCTGCATCCTGATCACCGATGCGGTCGAGCCCGAACTGCTGATCAAGGCGCTGCGCACCGGCATCCGCGACGTGCTGGCCTGGCCGCTGGACCAGAACCAGCTCGGCGACGCGCTGCGCCGGCTGCAGGCGGCCAGCACGCAGCGGCGCCGGCGCTGCGCGCGGCTGGTGTCGCTGCTGTCGTGCAAGGGTGGCGCCGGCGTCAGCTTCCTGACCGGCAACCTGGGCCATGCGCTGGCCGCGCAGGGAGGCAAGCGCGTGCTGGCGCTGGACCTGAACCGGCAATTCGGCGATCTGGTCCACACGATCTGCGACCGCACGCCCCCGGCGACGCTGCCCGACGTCTGCGCGCAGATCGACCGCATGGATGCCGCCTTTCTCGAAGCCTGCCTGACGCCCGTGGCGGAAAGCTTCGACGTGCTGGCGGGCGCCGCCGATCCGATCAAGGCCGCATCGGTGCGCAAGGAACAGGTCGAATGGATCCTGTCGCTGGCGCTGCCGCACTACGACTTCGTGCTGGTCGACGCCGGCCAGGCCATCGATCCGGTGTCGATCGGTGTGCTCGACCGCAGCGACCGCATCGGCGTGGTGCTGCAGCCGACCATCGCGCACGCCCGCACCGGCCGGCGCCTGCTCGACATCCTGCGGGCGCTGCACTACCCGGACGACAAGGTGCGGCTGGTGCTGAACCGGGACGATCGCCGCAACGAGCTGGACCGCGCCTCGCTGGAGCAGATCTGCGGCACCCCGGTCTGGCAGGCCCTGCCCGAGGATGCGGCCACGGTGAACGCGGCAATCAGCCACGGGGAGCCGGTGCTGGCGATGCACCGGCGCAGCGCCATCGGCCGCGCGCTGCAATCGCTCGCCACGCAGCTGGCCGACGCCGGAGAGCCGGAACCGCGCGCGGGCGGCGAGCCGTCGTCGCTGCGCCGGCTGCTGCTGCGGGTCAAGGCCGCCTGAGCGCGGCGACACCACCGCTTCGTACGCGACACGCCCACACGCCAACGCGCCAACCCCAACACGCCAACCTCCAGCCGGAGACCGCCATGTCGATCCGCGAACAATTGTCGAACGCCAGCCCGGGCTTCGCGGCCCTGTCCGTCAACGGCCACCCGGCCGCCACGCTGCCCGAGGGAACCGGATATCGCGCACTCAAGCGCACCGTGCACGAGACCGTGCTCGAGCGCGTCGAGCTGGAAAGACTCGCGCGTATCCCGCTCGAGCAGGTCCGGCACGAGATCGGCCTGCTGGTCGGCGCCATCGTCGACGAGGACAAGGTCCTGCTCAACGACGCCGAACGCCGGCAGCTGATCGGCGAAATCTACGACGAGATGTTCGGCTTCGGCCCGCTCGAACCGCTGCTGCGCGATCCCACGGTGTCGGACATCCTGGTCAATACCGCACGCCAGACCTATGTCGAGCGGCGCGGCAAGCTGGAACTGACCGACGTGAGCTTCTACGACGACGCGCACCTGATGAAGGTGATCGAGAAGATCGTATCGCGCGTCGGGCGCCGCATCGACGAGACCAGCCCGATGGTCGATGCGCGCCTGCCCGACGGCTCGCGCGTCAACGCCATCATCCCGCCGTCGGCGATCGACGGTCCGCTGCTGTCGATCCGCCGCTTCGCCGTCAACCCGCTGCAGGTGGCCGACCTGGTCGCGTACCAGAGCCTGACGCCGCCGATGGCGCAACTGCTGCAGGCACTGGCGCACGCCAAGGTCAATCTGGTGGTGTCGGGCGGCACCGGCAGCGGCAAGACCACGCTGCTGAACATCGTGTCCGGCTTCATCCCGGTCGACGAGCGCGTGGTGACCATCGAGGACGCAGCCGAGCTGCAATTGCGGCAGCCCCATGTGCTGCGGCTGGAAACGCGTCCGCCCAACATCGAGGGCAAGGGCGAGATCACGCAGCGCTCGCTGGTGCGCAACGCGCTGCGCATGCGGCCCGATCGCATCATCCTCGGCGAGGTGCGCGGTGCCGAGGCGCTCGACATGCTCAACGCGATGAACACCGGTCATGAGGGCTCGCTGACCACGATCCACGCCAACACGCCGCGCGATGCGCTGACGCGGCTGGAGAACATGGTCAGCATGGCGGGCATGAACGTGCCGCCGAAAGCGATCCGGCAGCAGATCGCCTCGGCCATCACGGTGATCGTGCAGGCCGCGCGCCTGACCGACGGCAGCCGCAAGATCGTCAGCATCCAGGAGATCACCGGCATGGAAGGCGACGTCATCAACATGCAGGAGATCTTCACCTACCAGCGCACCGGCGTCGGCCAGGACGGCACCGTGCGGGGCCACTTCCGCGCGACCGGCGTCTACCCGCGCTTCGCCGAACGGCTGCGCGTCTATGGCGTGGGGCTGCCCGACGAGACCTACGACCCCGCGCGGCGCTTCGAGGTCTAGGACATTGCCGGTCTGACGGAGAGCGACCATGAACCTTGGCCAATTCGGACAGCTGGGACACTACGCGCTGTACGCCTTCGGCGTGCTGCTGTTCATCGCGGTCGTACTTGCCATCGAGGCCGCCTACCTGTGGTGGAACAGCCATCACGGCGCCTCGGCCCGCCGCATCGACGCGCGTATCCGCGCGCTGTCGGCCGGCGGCCAGCTCGGCCGCGAGCAGATGTCGATCCTGAAAGAGCGGATGCTGGCCGGCAGCCCGCGGATGCAGCGCCTGCTGATGCGGCTGCCGCGGGTGGCGGCGCTGGACCGCTGGCTGCAGCAGTCGGGCAGCACCTGGTCGGTCGGGCAACTGCTGGGCTTGAGTGCGGCGAGCCTGCTGATCGCGTTCGCCGCGCTGTCGCTGCTGCCGCTGCCTTTCTCGCTGGCGGCGGGCGGCGCGCTGCTGGCCGCCACGCTGCCATGCCTGCACACGCTGGCGCAGCGCCAACGGCGGCTGAAGCGCATGGAGGCGCAACTGCCGGACGCGATCGACATGATCGGCCGCTCGCTGCGCGCCGGACATGCCTTCGCCGGCGCGCTCGGCACCGTCGGGCAGGAGATGAAGGCCCCGCTCGGCCCTGAATTCCGGCTCGCCTTCGAGGAGATCAACTATGGCGTCTCGCTCGACGATGCGCTGACCAACCTGGCGATGCGTGTGCCCGTCGGCGACCTGCGCTACTTCGTCATCGCCGTGCTGATCCAGCGCGACAGCGGCGGCAACCTGGCCGAGGTCCTGGACACCATCGCCCGCCTGGTGCGCGAGCGGCTCAAGCTGTTCGACAAGATCCGCGTGCTGTCCGCGGAGGGCCGGCTGTCGGCGTGGATTCTCGGCCTGCTGCCCTTCGGCACCGCCGGGCTGATCTCGGTGCTCAATCCCGGCTTTCTCGACGTGCTGTGGCAGGACCCGGCCGGCATCCGCATGGCCGGCACGGCGCTGGCAATGATGGCGCTGGGCGTGTTGTGGATGCGCAAGATCATCCGCATCCGGGTATAGGAGACATCATGCAAGCCATGCAGACCCAACAATGGCTGTTGCTCGGCCTGGTATTCGTCGCCGCGTTCGGCGCGGCGCTCGGCTTGATGCTGGTGTGTTCGCCGAACCGGCTGCGCGCGCGGCTCGAGCGGCTCGGCCGCGCCGGCGCGGGCAGCGCGGGGGCGGCCGGCACACAGGCCGGCGACGACTGGAGCGCGCGGCTCAGCCAGTGGGCCAGGCCGGTCTCGCGCCTCGCATTGCCCAAGGAAGGCTGGGAGAACTCCGCGCTGCGGGTCCGCTTCATGAATGCGGGCTGGCGCGGCACCGCCGCCCCTACGCTGTTCTTTGCCGCCAAGACCGTGCTCGCCCTTGCGCTGCCGCTCGGTGCGCTGGTGGCGACGGTCGGCACGCCGCTGGCCAGCGACGGTGCGCTGCTGGCGGTGCTGCTGATCGCGATCTGCGCGGTCGGCTACTACCTGCCCAACGCGGTGCTCGCGCGCAAGATCGCCCAGCGCAAGCGCGCCGTGTTCGAGGAATTTCCCGATGCGATCGACCTGCTGACCGTCTGCGTCGAGGCCGGGCTCGGCCTGGACGCGGCGCTGATGCGGGTTGCCAGCGAGCTGTCGCTGCGCTGCCCGGTGCTGGCGGGCGAGCTCGAACTGATGCTGCTGGAGATGCGTTCGGGCTTCTCCAAGGAAAAGGCGCTATCCAATCTGGCGCTGCGCACCGGCGTCGACGACGTCGAGCGCTTCGCCGCCATGCTGGTGCAGGCCGACCGCTTCGGCACCAGCGTGGGTGAATCGCTGCGGGTGCTGTCCGACATGCTGCGCACCAAGCGACGGATGCTGGCCGAGGAGCAGGCGGCCAAGATCGCGCTGAAACTGCTGTTCCCGCTGATCTTCCTGATCTTCCCCTCGCTGCTGGTGGTGCTGCTCGGCCCGGCCTTCATCCAGATCGTGCGCGTGCTGCTGCCGACCATGACCGGACAAGGCGGATAGCGCCGCCGGGTTTCGGCCCTCGGCTGGCCGCCATCACCCCAGACAGTGCGGACAGCCTTTGCCCGGATTCATCCGGGCTTTTTCGCTGGAGCGGCCCCGACGAGGGCGGTGCGGGAACCGGCGCACTTGACCGGTCCCGCCGCATGCTGAACACTCCGATGGCACAGGCCATTCTGGAGGCCAGCTGGAGGCGGCATGAAGCTACGCGTTCTGAGCGATCTGCATCTGGAACACCATACCCCCGAGACGGTCCCCGACTGCGAGGCCGATGTCGTCGTGCTCGCCGGGGACATCGCCAACGGCCGCCATGGCATCGACTGGGCGGCGCGGCACCTGCGCGGGCCGATCGTCTATGTGCCGGGCAATCACGAGTACTACGACAGCACCTTCATGCGGGTCGATGCGCAACTGGCCGCCGCCGCCACGGCGCATCCGCAGGTCCGTCTGCTGATCGGGGGCGTGGCGGTGTTCGAACTGCCGGGCCAGGCGCCGGTGCGCGTGCTCGGCACGACCTGGTGGGCCGACTACGCGCTGTTCGGCCGCGAGCGCATCGACGACGCGATGCAGGCGTGCGCCAAGGTGATGCTGGACCATCGGCTGATTTCGGTCGAAGAGGACAGCGCGGACGGCGACGGCGGCAAGCACGGCGAGGTCCGCCGCTTCACGCCCGCCGATGCGCTGGCGCGCCACCGGGCCGAGTCGGCGTGGCTGGCCAGCGAACTCGACAAGCCCTTCGACGGCGCGACCGTGGTGGTCACCCACCATGCGCCGGACCTGGGCAGCCTGGATCCGCGCTATGCGCACGACCTCGCCTCGGCCGGCTTCATCTCGCGCCGGCCCGACCTGGTCCAGCGCGCCGACCTGTGGATCCACGGCCATACGCACACCAGCTTCGACTACCGCGTCGACCGCGCGCGCGTGGTCTGCAACCCGCGCGGTTATGTGCGGCGTGGCGACGGGGCGCTGGAGAATGCGAAGTTCGATTGGGGGTATGTGGTGGAGGTGTGAAGCGCTCGGCCGGGTTTTGGTTTTGGTTTTGGTTTTGGTTTTGGTTTTGGTTTTGGTTTTGGTTTTGGTTTTGGTTTTGGTTTTGGTTTTGGTTTGGGTTTTGGTTCTGCTCCCCTCTCCCGCCCAGCGGGAGAGGGGTTGGGGGAGAGGGAAAGGCCGCCCGATAAACCGGCGCCCTCAGCCATCGCGACCGCCCCATGCCCTCTCCCCCGCCCCTCTCCCCCGCCCCTCTCCCGCACGCGGGAGAGGGGAGAAAACCATCGGCAAAGATGGCCTCCCGCAAGCCCCCAATCTCCCGCAAACCCACAGTCTTCCGCCAGCCCACAAACAAAAACCCCCACGGGCTTGCACCCGTGGGGGTTTGGACTGAAGCGAGGGTTCGCGCAGTCTGGGCAGTCGGCCGAAGCCGACGGCCGGCGTGATTACATCATGCCGTCCATGCCGCCCATGCCGCCCATACCGCCCGGCATTGCCGGCGCCGACTCTTCCTTCGGCGTTTCGGCGATCGCGCAGTCGGTGGTCAGCATCAGCGATGCGACCGAAGCGGCGTTCTGCAGCGCGGTGCGGGTCACCTTGGTCGGATCCAGCACGCCCATCTCGACCAGGTCGCCGTACTCGCCGCTGGCGGCGTTGTAGCCGAAGTTGCCGTTGCCTTCGATGACCT
>JAPSLP010000070.1:0-2566 GCA_031180665.1 Cupriavidus sp.
AAGCTGCACCACCTGGTCGACGACAAGATGCACGCCCGTTCGACCGGTCCGTACTCGCTCGTCACCCAGCAGCCGCTGGGCGGCAAGGCGCAGTTCGGCGGCCAGCGTTTCGGCGAGATGGAAGTGTGGGCGCTGGAAGCGTACGGCGCCTCCTACGTGCTGCAGGAAATGCTGACGGTCAAGTCCGACGACGTGAACGGCCGTACCAAGGTGTACGAGAACATCGTCAAGGGCGAGCACTCGATCGATGCCGGCATGCCGGAGTCGTTCAACGTGCTGGTGAAGGAAATCCGCTCGCTGGGTATCGACATCGACCTCGATCGCTATTGATCGCAGGCCCGGTGCCGGCGGCGGCGCGATGCCGCCGCTGCCCGCGAAGGATTTCCCACAGGATGATGCCGCGGGCCCGTTACCTCGGGCCGGCGGCGAAACAAGGAGTTGCAATGAAAGCATTGCTCGATCTCTTTAAGCAGGTACAGCAGGAAGAGCAGTTCGACGCGATCAAGATCGGGCTGGCCTCGCCCGAGAAGATCCGTTCGTGGTCGTACGGCGAAGTCAAGAAGCCGGAAACCATCAACTACCGGACGTTCAAGCCCGAGCGCGACGGTCTGTTCTGCGCCAAGATCTTCGGTCCGATCAAGGACTACGAGTGCCTGTGCGGCAAGTACAAGCGCCTGAAGCATCGCGGCGTGATCTGCGAGAAGTGCGGCGTCGAGGTGACGCTGGCGAAGGTGCGCCGCGAGCGCATGGGCCATATCGAACTGGCCGCGCCGACCGCGCACATCTGGTTCCTGAAGTCGCTGCCGTCGCGTCTGGGCATGGTGCTCGACATGACGCTGCGCGACATCGAGCGAGTGCTGTATTTCGAAGCGTTCGTGGTGCTCGAGCCCGGCATGACTCCGCTCAAGAAGAGCCAGATCATGTCCGAGGACGACTACATCGCGAAGTGCGAGGAGTACGGCGAGGGCGAATTCGTCGCCATGATGGGTGCCGAGGGCATCCGTGAGCTGCTGCGCGGCATCGACATCGAGAAGCAGATCGAACAGATCCGCGCCGAGCTGCAGGCCACCGGCTCCGAAGCCAAGATCAAGAAGTACGCCAAGCGCCTGAAGGTGCTCGAGGCCTTCCAGCGTTCGGGCATCAAGCCCGAGTGGATGATCCTCGAAGTGCTGCCGGTGCTGCCGCCCGAACTGCGTCCGCTGGTGCCGCTGGATGGCGGCCGCTTCGCGACCTCGGACCTGAACGACCTGTATCGCCGCGTGATCAACCGCAACAACCGGTTGAAGCGCCTGCTCGAGCTGAAGGCCCCTGAAATCATCGTGCGCAACGAAAAGCGCATGCTGCAGGAAGCGGTCGACTCGCTGCTGGACAACGGCCGTCGCGGCAAGGCGATGACCGGCGCCAACAAGCGTCCGCTGAAGTCGCTGGCCGAGATGATCAAGGGCAAGGGCGGTCGTTTCCGTCAGAACCTGCTGGGCAAGCGCGTCGACTACTCGGGCCGTTCGGTCATCGTGGTCGGTCCGACGCTGAAGCTGCACCAGTGCGGTCTGCCCAAGCTGATGGCGTTGGAGCTGTTCAAGCCCTTCATCTTCCACAAGCTGGAAACGATGGGCATCGCCACCACCATCAAGGCGGCCAAGAAGGAAGTCGAAAGCCAGACGCCGGTGGTGTGGGACATCCTCGAAGAGGTGATCCGCGAGCACCCGGTGATGCTGAACCGTGCGCCGACGCTGCACCGCCTGGGCATCCAGGCCTTCGAACCGGTGCTGATCGAAGGCAAGGCGATCCAGCTGCATCCGCTCGTCTGCGCGGCGTTCAACGCCGACTTCGACGGTGACCAGATGGCCGTCCACGTGCCGCTGTCGCTGGAAGCGCAGATGGAAGCGCGCACGCTGATGCTGGCCTCCAACAACGTGCTGTTCCCGGCCAACGGCGATCCGTCGATCGTGCCGTCGCAGGACGTGGTGCTGGGCCTGTACTACACCACCCGCGACAAGATCAACGGCAAGGGCGAGGGCATGACCTTCGCCGACGTCAGCGAGGTGATCCGCGCCTACGAGAACAAGGAAGTCGAACTGGCTTCGCGCGTGAACGTGCGCATCACCGAGTATGAACTCGTCGACAAGGACGCCGAGGGCGACGCGCGCTTCGCGCCCAAGATCACGCTGCAGGCCACCACGGTCGGCCGCGCGATCCTGTCCGAGATCCTGCCGAAGGGCCTGCCGTTCTCGGTGCTGAACAAGCCGCTGAAGAAGAAGGAAATCTCGCGCCTGATCAACACCGCGTTCCGCAAGTGCGGCCTGCGCGAGACGGTGATCTTCGCCGACAAGCTGCTGCAGTCGGGCTTCCGCCTGGCCACGCGCGCCGGTATCTCGATCGCGATCGACGACATGCTGGTGCCGCCGCAGAAGGAAAAGATCATCGCCGACGCCGCGGCCAAGGTGAAGGAATACGACAAGCAGTACATGTCGGGTCTGGTGACGGACCAGGAGCGCTACAACAACGTCGTGGACATCTGGGGCGCCGCCGGCGACCAGGTCGGCAAGGCGATGATGGAGCAGCTGCA
>JAPSLP010000070.1:2666-11572 GCA_031180665.1 Cupriavidus sp.
AGGTGAAGGAATACGACAAGCAGTACATGTCGGGTCTGGTGACGGACCAGGAGCGCTACAACAACGTCGTGGACATCTGGGGCGCCGCCGGCGACCAGGTCGGCAAGGCGATGATGGAGCAGCTGCAACACGAGGACGTGGTCGACCGCGACGGCAACACCGTCAAGCAGGAGTCGTTCAACTCCATCTACATGATGGCCGACTCGGGTGCACGGGGTTCCGCGGCGCAGATCCGCCAGCTGGCCGGTATGCGTGGCCTGATGGCCAAGCCGGACGGCTCGATCATCGAGACGCCGATTACCGCGAATTTCCGCGAAGGCCTGAACGTTCTGCAGTACTTCATCTCGACCCACGGTGCGCGTAAGGGCCTGGCCGATACCGCGCTGAAGACCGCGAACTCGGGTTACCTGACCCGTCGTCTGGTCGACGTGACGCAGGATCTGGTGGTGGTCGAAGAGGATTGCGGCACCACCAACGGCGTTGCAATGAAGGCGCTGGTCGAGGGCGGTGAAGTCATCGAAGCGCTGCGCGACCGTATCCTGGGCCGCGTGACGGTGTCGGACGTCGTCAACCCCGAGACGCAGGAAACCGCGATCGAGGCAGGCACGCTGCTGGACGAAGACCTAGTCGACCTGATCGACCAGATCGGCGTCGACGAGGTCAAGGTCCGTACCCCGCTGTCGTGCGACACGCGCTACGGCCTGTGCGCCAAGTGCTATGGCCGCGATCTGGGTCGCGGCACGCTGGTCAACACCGGCGAGGCGGTCGGCGTGATCGCCGCGCAGTCGATCGGCGAGCCGGGTACGCAGCTGACGATGCGGACGTTCCACATCGGCGGTGCGGCATCGCGTGCGGCGGTCGCCTCGAGCGTCGAAGCGAAGGCCACCGGTACGGTGCGCTTCACCGCGACGATGCGCTACGTGACCAACGCCAAGGGCGAACTGATCGTGATCTCGCGTTCGGGCGAGGCGCTGATCACCGACGACCACGGCCGCGAGCGCGAGCGCCACAAGATCCCGTACGGCGCCACGCTGCTGGTGCAGGACGGTCAGGCGATCAAGGCGGGCACGCAACTGGCGACCTGGGACGCGCTGACGCGCCCGATCGTCTCGGAGTACTCGGGCACGATCAAGTTCGAGAACGTCGAGGAGGGCGTGACCGTCGCCAAGCAGATGGACGAGGTCACCGGTCTGTCCACGCTGGTCGTGATCGACGCCAAGCGCCGTACGGCTGCCACCAAGGGCCTGCGCCCGCAGGTGAAGCTGCTCGACGCCAACGGCCAGGAAGTCAAGATTCCGGGCACGGACCACTCCGTGACCATCGGCTTCCAGGTCGGCGCGCTGATCACCGTCAAGGACGGTCAGCAGGTGCACGTCGGTGAAGTGCTGGCGCGTATCCCGACCGAGTCGCAGAAGACCCGCGACATTACCGGTGGTCTGCCGCGCGTGGCCGAGCTGTTCGAAGCGCGTTCGCCGAAGGACGCCGCCGTGCTGGCGGAAGTCACCGGTACCGTGTCGTTCGGCAAGGACACCAAGGGCAAGCAGCGTCTGGTCATCACCGACCTCGACGGCAATGCGCACGAGTTCCTGATCGCCAAGGAAAAGCAGGTGCTGGTCCACGACGGTCAGGTGGTGAACAAGGGCGAGATGATCGTCGAGGGTCCGGCGGATCCGCACGACATCCTGCGCCTGAAGGGCATCGAGGAACTGGCGCATTACATCGTCGACGAGGTGCAGGACGTCTACCGACTGCAGGGCGTGAAGATCAACGACAAGCACATCGAAGTGATCGTGCGTCAGATGCTGCGCCGCGTGCAGATCGCCGATGTCGGCGACACCAAGTTCATCCCGGGTGAACAGGTGGAGCGCTCGGAGCTGCTGGACGAAAACGACCGCGTGATCGCGGAAGGCAAGCGTCCGGCAACCTACGAGAACCTGCTGCTCGGTATCACCAAGGCGTCGCTGTCGACCGACAGCTTCATCTCGGCGGCATCGTTCCAGGAAACGACGCGCGTGCTGACCGAGGCCGCGATCATGGGCAAGACCGACGACCTGCGTGGTCTGAAGGAAAACGTGATCGTGGGTCGCCTGATCCCGGCCGGTACGGGCCTGGCCTACCACCGCGCCCGCAAGGCGCGCGAGGCGGCCGAGCGCGAGCGCGCCCAGGCGATCTCCGAGGAAGAGCAGTCGCTCTTCATGGAGCCGTCGGAGGTGCATGCCACCACCGAGAACGGTGGCGATACGCCGGCGGTCTGAGGCTGTTGCGGTAACGCTGTAGTACGGCTGTAGTGAAAAAGCCCGGTGCGAGAAATCGCACCGGGTTTTTTTTGCCGCGGCTTCGCGACGAGGCGACGCGGTCAGACGTATGGCCGGTTCCATTTCGAACGGATGCTGTCGCCCAGGGGCGCCGCCGTTGGGTCGGCAGGATACGGATACGGAGATGGATACGGATACGGAGGCCAGCCTGACGGGGGAGGGGGCGGCGGATTGAGCAGCGACTGCAGTTGGTTGATCCCCGCCTGGTCCCAGACATTGCCATTCTGCGCAAGCAGGGTGTCGATCGGTATTCCCAGGGAGCGCAGGCCGTCGATGGACTCCTGGGAAAGCGAATACGGGGCAGGATCGCGTAGCATGCTGACGCTCGCCCGAAGCAGTTCCAGCGTCAGCTTCGCCCGCAACTTGACGCGCTCGGTCTCATCGCGGTCTGATATTGCGGGATCGCTATCGGCCGCGGCGCCGACCGCACCGGCCCGCTCCGGTTGACGCGCCGAAACGCGGTCCGGGGCGAAGTCGGTTCGCGGCGGCAACGCTGCGCAGACAGGCAGCGGGGTGATGTTCGACATAGGTACTCCTTGCTTAGTGTGAGGGATGGCGGGACCGCCGGCGGCGCTGACGCTTCGCCGCGACGTGACGATTGGACGAGGCATATCTTTTTCGCCACAACGGGGTGCTGTCTTACGGTTTCCCCAGCTGACTTGGGGATCTGGAATCCATCGACGTCTGCCGCGCAAGCACGAGACGAAATTCGCAAATTGGCGGCGTTGGGGTGTGATAAAGCGAAGACCTGATTCCGCCAACCGCATCCGCGTGGCACCCGAGGGGCCCGGCGGGCGGGCGCGGCAGGCGTGACGCCACGCCGGCGATTGCGGCGTCGTCAGGATTCGAAGCGATCGGAAGCCACTGCAATTTCTGAAACGTCGGGCGCGTACCGATCGCTAACCTGATCAGTTTTTCGCTGATTGGAGATATGTCATGTTTGCCCGCCTTTGCTCGTACGCCAATGCCATGCTGGCCACGGGGAGCCCATCAAACAGCGGCCGGGGAATCGACGATACCGTTGCGCCTTGCGACGCTCCTGCATCAGCTCCTGCATCAGGTCCGACATCGGCCGCGCAATGGGACAGCGATCCTGAGGCACCATGGCGGCAGTACCTGTTCGGCATCTTCGGTGCGCTGCCTGGAGAGGTCCGGGTACAGATTGCCCGCTATCTGCGCGACTGTGACCCCGTGTCATGGAGCCGGATCGGTCGTGAGGCCCATGGCGTCCTGCGCCGGGAATATCTGGAGCACGGATGCCGGAGGCGGTTCCGGCCGTCGTCACGCTATGCATGCTGGGAATGGCGGCGCATGACGCTCTGGCTTTCGCGCATCGGCCGGGCCGCTGGATGACCGCGCTGGCGCGGCAAGTGCCGTTGAGCGGCCGGTCCGAGGCCACCAAGGCATTTGCGTTGCTGCCTTCGATCGCCATCGCGAGCTGGCCGCATGGACGGCAGTGCTGCAGCGCATCCGGGACTTGCCGCCGGCGTTGCGCACAGAGCCGCTCAGGGAGCTGGCGCGGGTCGGCACGCGTTCAGCGCTGCTGTCCACGCCGCGCCTGGCCACGCAGGCACCAGGCTCGGCGCCCTCACACCGCCCCCCATGGAACAGTGCTGGGACGCCTTGGTGCGGGTCGTCCAACGAATGCCGCTCCCGCAACAGATTGACCTTGCCCGCGATATCGCGCCGCTCGCGTCGTCCCGGTCGGCGTTGAATTGGTCGACGGAGGTGGCAACGCAAGCTCCGCATCGATACAAGGCTGCGATGCTGATACAAGTGGCGCGCCGCGGCACCGAGTGGGGAAGTGTCACGCAAGCCGTGGTCTGGCATGCCGTGCTCCGTGCGGCCCTGCCATTGCCGCCGATGCCACGGGCCGAGGTGCTCCGCTTGTCGAGGCAAAACCAACCATCGGACGGTTGCCCGGGCTGGTCGCCGTCGGAGGACAAAGCGTTGTTGGAGACTCCGTAGCGTGCCGTGCGCGAGTCAGCAGGTGCAGCACCTCCGACGGCGCCATGAAGCATGCCACACCGAGAACGGGGGGGATACGCCAGCGGTCTGATCGCCGGCGCAGTGGCGCTGCAAGGAGAAAGCCCGGTGCGAAAGATCGCACCGGGCTTTTTTCTGCGCCGCATGCCGCCAAGGCGAAGCGCGGGGGTGTGGGGCGTCTTAGACGTAGGCGCGGGCCGTGATCGTCAACGCGGCGGCCTGCGGGGCAGTAGCGTCGCTGGCGGTCGGGCCATCCTGCTTCTCCACCGATTTCATGATCAACTCGGCCAGGGCACCAAATTCGCGCGAGCCCAGCTTTTGGCCATATTGCCTCAGGAACGCCTCCATCGGGACACCGGCATCGAATAGGGACTTGATCTCCGAATCGCTCAGGGTTTCGACTTCGTACTTGCCTGTCTGCTTCGACAGGTTCGCCAACTCGCTGGCCTTTTGGAGATACAACTGCGCGGCGTCGAACAGGTTGAGCTTGCCGTTGGCGCTGGGGGATGCCACCGATTCGGCGACGGCGCGCACGTTCGATTCGTCAGCCGAGCGGGCCTGCGGCTGCACAGGGTGTTGGGTGTGGGAAATGGGTGAAACAAGCATGGGAAAACTCCAGAAAATGCCATCGTTGTGATAGTCGCCGTTGTTGCTTGGGCAACGACCGCGCGGATCCCATCTTCGTCGCCCGGGCGGTGCGCTGTCTTACGGTTTCCAGAGTTAACTTCGGATTCTTGATAAAGAAGATGCGAGATACACAAGCAGATAAAGAGATTCGCAAACCGATTTGAGATGTGTGTGATAGGGTGAAGACCTGATTCTTTGACCTGCCTGATCGTGGCCTTGCGTGGTTTGCCCGTCTTTGCTCGTACCCCAATGCCATGCTGGCCACGGGGAGCCCATCAAACAGCGGCCGGGAATCGACGATACCGTTGCGCCTTGCGACGCTCCTGCATCAGGTCCTGCATCAGGTCCGACATCGGCCCCGCGATGGGACAGCCATCGTGAGGCATCATGGCAGCAGTGGCTGCTCGGGATCTTCGGTGCACTGCCTGGAGAGCAGGCGTCGGTGCAATGAGAAAGCCCGGTGCGAGAAATCGCACCGGGCTTTTTTTGCCGTTCTTGGCCGACGCTCTCCGCACTATGGTCGGGTGCGGGCTCGCATGCTCGTCGCCCTTTGCGCCGGCGATTCTATCTCGGGGACGCGTGATGGGACGCCCCGCTTAAGAAGGCGTCTGAGCTGGCCATCGCTACACGGTGGTTCCGGTCATACGAAAAACCTGTCAGCGCGATAGGTTTGTTGGGTCGTTTGTTGGGTCGTTTGTTGGGTCGCACCGAGCGACGATTTCCAACCCGCGAGATTTATATACCCCATCAGCTTCTGGAGCGCCGCGGAATCCCACTGGTTTCCATTTTCGGCGAGCATCAGGTCGATCACCGGCACATTATTGCGCCGCAGCAGGTCGATGTTTTCGTCAGACAGTTGATACGGGGTAACCGGCAAACCTTCTCTGGATGCGCTTTCCATGCTTTCCCATGTGGCATGCAATTCGGCCATCAGCGGGACCAGCGCGGGCGCCGCGGGCAGCGGCATCGACGGTGCCGCTGCCTCGGCCCGGTTCAGCTCTTCGATCTCCAGGTATCCCCAGGAATTGCCGTTCTTGGCGAGCATGTCGTCAATGGGTACACCCCGACGGCGGAGCACATCGATTTCGGCTAGCGTCAGACTTGTGGTGTAGTACCCTTCGCCCATTCTGTCCCGCATACGAAAATCGTAACGCAAGCGGCTCAGCTTCGAGCTAAGCGCCTGCAGCGCTTGCCAGTCTTCATACGACAGCGCGGGAAGTTCCTCGACCGCAACCGTGTTGAATTGGCCGTCGATGGCGCGGTTGGCTTCAGAGGGCCCTGTGAATTGGTGTGCCGAAATACCACTGATGATCATCGCAACTCCTTAAACTTGCATTGGAAAAAGATTCGGCCGCCAAGGCACCGGAGGCCGATGGGTGCAGGATGTCGGCTGGCGCTCCGCAGTGCTTTCGGAATCCTTGCTCCATTTTTAGATGGAGCAATGTTTGGCTTTTTGAACTTGCAGTAATGCCGGGTTGACGGGCGTGACGAGCCGGAGCGCCCCCCGGGACAGCAAGGAATGGGGTGCCGCGTGCCTTGTCCGATCGCTTCCGTTGCACCCTGGCACGTTTCGCGCGGCGCCGCGATGGTATGGTTACGCCTTCGCGCATTTCACCGTCTCCCCATCGCGCTGTGCCCCCCACCATGTCGCCCGCCCTGACCGTCCTCAAGGATGTCTTTGGCTACCACGCCTTCCGCGGCCGCCAGGCCGAGATCATCGAGCACGTGGCCGAGGGCGGCGATTGCCTGGTGCTGATGCCGACCGGCGGCGGCAAGTCGCTGTGCTACCAGATCCCGGCGCTGCTGCGCCAGCGCGCCGGCCATGGCGTCGGCATCGTGGTGTCGCCGCTGATCGCGTTGATGCAGGATCAGGTCGCGGCGCTGACCGAGGCCGGCGTGCGCGCCGCGGTGCTGAACTCCACGCTGACCGGCGCACAGGCCTCGGCGGTCGAACGCGATCTGCTCGCCGGGCGCCTCGAGATCCTTTACGTCGCGCCGGAACGGCTGATGACGCCGCGTTTTCAGGACCTGCTCGATCGCACCCGCGTCGGCCTGTTCGCGATCGACGAGGCGCACTGCGTGTCGCAGTGGGGCCACGATTTCCGGCCCGAGTACATCCAGCTGTCAGTGCTGCACGAGCGCTTCCCGCAGGTGCCGCGCATCGCGCTGACGGCGACGGCCGATGCGGTGACGCGGCAGGAGATCGTCGAGCGCCTGGCGCTGGACGATGCGCGCGTCTTCCTGTCGAGCTTCGATCGTCCCAACATCCGCTATCGCATCGTCGAGAAGGACAATGCGCGCCAGCAGCTGCTGGCCTTCATCAAGGCGGAGCACATGGCCTCGGATGGCACGCACGACAGCGGCATCGTGTACTGCCTGTCGCGCCGCAAGGTCGAAGAGACGGCCGACTGGCTACGCGGCCACGGCATCAATGCGCTGCCGTACCACGCCGGCATGGAGGCCGCCGTGCGGCAGCAGCATCAGGCGCGCTTCCGCGACGAGGAAGGGCTGGTGATGGTGGCCACGATCGCCTTCGGCATGGGCATCGACAAGCCGGACGTCCGCTTCGTCGCCCACCTGGACCTGCCCAAGAGCATGGAGGGCTATTACCAGGAGACCGGCCGGGCCGGCCGCGACGGCCTGCCGGCCAATGCCTGGATGGCCTATGGCCTGGGCGACGTGGTGCAGCAAAAGCGGATGATCGACGAGTCGGAGGCCGACGAAGCACACAAGCGGGTGTCATCGGCCAAGCTCGATGCCCTGCTTGGCCTGTGCGAGACCGCCGGCTGCCGACGCGTGCGCATCCTCGCGTATTTCGGCGAGGCGAGCGAACCCTGCGGCAACTGCGATACCTGCCTGGAGCCGCCCGCGACCTGGGACGGCACGCGCGAGGCGCAGATGGCGCTGTCCTGCGTATATCGCACGGCGCAGGCCAGTCGCGTGCACTTCGGCGCCACCCATCTGATCGACGTGCTGCGTGGCAATGCCACGGAAAAGATTCGCCAATGGGGCCACGACAAGGTGTCGACCTTCGGCATCGGCGCCGATCGATCCGTATCCGAATGGCATGCGATCTTTCGGCAGCTGATCGCGCACGGCCTGCTGGTGATCGACCATGGCGGCCACGGCGCCTTGCTGCTCGGCGATTCCGCCCGCGCGGTACTCAAGGGCGAGATGAGCATTACGCTGCGCCGACAGGTCAGCAAGCCGGGCCGCGCGGAGCGCGGTGGCGCCGGACGCGGCAACCGCGTCGACCATACCGCGCAGATGGACGAACAGGCGCTGGCCAACTGGGAGGCGCTGCGGCGCTGGCGCACCGACACCGCCCGCGAGCACGGCGTGCCGGCCTATGTGATCTTCCACGATGCGACGCTCGCCGAACTGGCGCGCAGCGCGCCCGACAGCATGGCGGAGCTGGCCGAGGTGCCGGGCATCGGCGCGGCCAAGTTGGAACGCTACGGCGATGAGTTGCTGGAAGTGCTGCAGAAGGCATAATCCGTGGCAAGGCGGCAGCCGGACAAGCGCTCGCCCACAGTGCGACGTCGCCCCGGCAAACTGCAGCAGGTAAACCGCTTGACCGTTGATCGGTGCGCTGCTAGCATGCCGGATTCGAGTTTTTGGCTTCGGATTTCGCTCGCGCGTCGTTTGGCGGCACCCCGTGTCCCCGCGACCGTCCCGGCAGACAGGTCATCGCCGACCTGGCCGGCCCAGCGGGATCCCAGGCGAGCTCGCGCTCTTTGGCAAGTCTGGTTGTTCACACAGTCCCGTCCCAGAGCGTTCTGCTCACCTGCTCCCGCCCAAAACCCGTCCTACCGTTTCGTCGATCGTCGTCGCGCTTGCGGGCGTGTCGTCGGTTCGTCGCCGAAGCGGTGTTTTTTTGTAAAACCAAGCTGGATTGAACAATGCCAACTATCAACCAACTGGTTCGCAAGCCGCGCGTCTCTGAAGTCATCAAGAGCAAGAGCCCGGCGCTTGAGA
>JAPSLP010000071.1 GCA_031180665.1 Cupriavidus sp.
GGTTTGAGCGCCTGCTCTTTCCGCTCCAGTACGGTGCCTGCATCGCGTTGTGGGACATTCGCCAGCCGTGTAGCCATGGCTTTATTCTAACCCCTCCGCTCAAGTCTGCAATTTGGGCAAAAGCTGTCGGTTTCAAGGGCCAGCTACCCTTTCGGAGCGTTGCTCGACCCTCGAACCGCGCCGCCCCGCGCAGCGGGCAACGAACGTGCCGATACGCTGCGCGAGCCGTCACAGTAGCACGGTTGCAGGCCGTCCCATTCCTGCCACATTGGCGTCAGGGTCGGGAATGTGCCGGCTTGACAGTCTGATTGTTTGCCAGAAGAATCGTTCGGACATTCAGGTCCGGTCCCGCGAGCCAAAGCAACAGACCAGACCTCGAGTGCTCCGTGAGCAGGGAGGCCTACGGAGCTGGCAGCGGCGCCTCGACAGAGGCGCTGCAGTGTTTGGTGCAACCGCTCGTTGCGCCAGCCGCTGGCCTTGGTGCCCCCCTGTTTGAAATCTGTTTTTTCGTTGGGGGAGTTTATGGCAAGCGGTACGGTCAAATGGTTCAATGATGCCAAGGGCTTCGGGTTTATCACCCCGGACGACGGTAACGAAGAACTGTTTGCGCACTTTTCGGCTATCCAGATGAATGGCTTCAAGACCCTGAAAGAGGGCCAGCGCGTTTCGTTCGAAATCGTGCAGGGTCCGAAGGGCAAGCAAGCCACGAACATCCAGAACGCCGCCTGAGCGCGACATCGCGACCGCACCGGCCGACAGAGCGCGCGGCGGTCGCTACAGGCTTCGGCGGCAGGCGTCCGGCGGGGGCAATCGGATCATCGATTGCCGAGGCGCAGGTCGTTGAATCCTGGGGAAAGGGCCCGGCAATGCCGGGCCTTTTCCATTCCTGTGGCGACCACGTCGGCCACCCACATCGATCACCCACATCGGCCACCCACATCGCCCCGCTTCAAACCAGGCTGGAAAAACAAACCCCCGCTACCTGACGGCAACGGGGGTTCGCGCCAACGCTGTGCGCCGCGAAGCCGGGAGGCAGCGCGACGCGGGCGGAGCCGGCGATTACATATTGTCGATCATCACCTGACCGAAGCCCGAGCACGACACCTGGGTGGCGCCTTCGAGCAGACGGGCGAAGTCGTACGTGACCTTCTTCGACAGGATCGACTTCTCCATCGACGAGATGATCAGGTCGGCGGCCTCGGTCCAGCCCATATGGCGCAGCATCATTTCGGCCGACAGGATTTCCGAACCCGGGTTCACGTAGTCTTTGCCGGCGTACTTCGGCGCGGTGCCGTGGGTGGCTTCGAACATCGCCACCGAATCCGACAGGTTGGCGCCCGGCGCGATGCCGATGCCGCCGACCTGCGCGGCCAGCGCGTCCGACACGTAGTCGCCGTTCAGGTTCAGCGTGGCGATCACCGAGTACTCGGCCGGACGCAGCAGGATCTGCTGCAGGAACGCGTCAGCGATCGCGTCCTTGACGATGATGTCCTTGCCGGTCTTCGGGTTCTTGAACTTGCACCACGGGCCGCCGTCGATCAGCTCGGCACCGAATTCCTTCTGCGCGAGCTCGTAGCCCCAATCGCGGAAGCCGCCTTCGGTGAACTTCATGATGTTGCCCTTGTGGACCAGCGTCACCGAGGGCTTGTCGTTGTCGATCGCATACTGGATGGCCTTGCGCACCAGACGCTGGGTACCCTGCTTCGACACGGGCTTGACGCCGATACCCGAGGTTTCCGGGAAGCGGATCTTCTTGACGCCCATTTCGTTCTGCAGGAAGGCGATGACCTTCTTGGCCTGCTCGCTCTCGGCTTCCCATTCGATACCGGCGTAGATGTCTTCCGAGTTCTCACGGAAGATCACCATGTCGGTCTTCTCGGGCTCGCGCACCGGCGAGGGCACGCCCTTGAAATAGCGCACCGGGCGCAGGCAGACATACAGGTCCAGCTGCTGGCGCAGCGCGACGTTCAGCGAGCGGATGCCGCCGCCGACCGGCGTGGTCAGCGGGCCCTTGATCGAAACCACGTATTCACGCAGCACGTCCAGGGTTTCGTCCGGCAGCCACACATCGGGACCGTAGACCTTGGTCGACTTCTCGCCCGCGTAGATCTCCATCCACGAGATCTTGCGCTTGCCGGCGTAGGCCTTGGCCACGGCCGCGTCCACCACCTTGATCATCACCGGGGTGATATCGAAGCCGGTACCGTCGCCTTCGATATAAGGGATGATCGGATTGTCCGGAACATTCAGCGAGAGATCCTGGTTGACCGTGATCTTCTCACCGGCCGGGACCTTGATGTGTTGGTACATGACGTCTCCAGTACGGAACGGGGGTTTTCGAACGGCCGGCGGGTTCGTGACCAGACGGCGGAATGCGGGCCTAGCGGGAGGCATTGTAACGGCCCTCGCGACACCGGCATTGCTGCATCGCGAGACTGCGTCCTATCCGGGTCTTATATAAGACACAAGACCGGTTTCGTATTATGCAGCAATTTTTCATCATCCGCCATCCCGGGCAGGCGCTTGCGTCGCGCCCGCTGCGGCATACTGGCGCCTTTCCCGCACCGGTTTCCCCATGACCCTGATTGCCCTGAACAAGCCGTTCGGCACCATGAGCCAGTTCTCGCCCCATCCGAGCCGGCAGACGCTCGCCGACTGGATCGCGCTGCCCGACGTCTACCCCGCCGGCCGGCTCGACGCCGACAGCGAAGGGCTGCTGCTGCTGACCGACGACGGCGTGCTGCAGGCGCGCATCGCCGACCCGCGCCAGAAGCTGGCCAAGACCTATCTGGCGCAGGTCGAGGGCGTGCCGGACGAGGCCGCGCTGGCGCGGCTGCAGGCAGGCCTGGACCTTGGCGATTTCCAAACGCTGCCGGCGCAGGCCAAGTTGATCGACGAGCCGGATTTCCTGTGGCCGCGCACGCCGCCGATCCGCTATCGCGCCGCGATCCCGACCCAGTGGCTCGAGATCGTGATCCACGAGGGCAAGAACCGGCAGGTGCGCCGCATGACCGCGGCGGTCGGGCACCCCACGCTGCGGCTGGTCCGTGTCGGCATCGGCGCGCTGGACCTGCGCCAGCTGGGCCTGGCACCTGGTCGATGGCAGGAGGTCGCGCCGCAGAGTTTGGGCATGTCCGGCCCCGCCCGCGGTGCCGCGCCCGTGCGATCTCGGCCCAACGCGGACCGTAGTAACGCGGGCCGCAACAACGCTGGCCGCAACAACGCCGACCGGACTGCCGGCGCCAACCGTCGCCGGCGGCCGGCCTAGCCGCGCTGCGCTATGCTTGCGACTGCCTTCCGCTGCGTTTTTCCTGACGTCGCCGTCATGACCTTCGCCATTCGCGCCAATCGCGCCATTGCCGCCATGTCCCTGCACCGTCCGTCGCCCGCCGCCCCGCTCGATTGCGCTTCGCTTCGTTCGTCCCGCCGCCCTCCGGCGCGACGGCTTGCCGCCCTGGCCTGCGGCGCGGCGCTGCTGGCGCTGCTGGCCCCCATCGCGCAGGCGCAGCAGCGACTGCCGGTGGTCTCGCTGAGCGCGGGCATGTACGTGATCCGCGCCGAGGTCGCCGCCGATCAGCAGTCGCGCCAGCAGGGCCTGATGTATCGCAAGTCGATGCCCGCGAACGCCGGCATGCTGTTCGTGTTCGAGCAGAAGGCCGGCCACTGCTTCTGGATGAAGAACACCGAGCTGCCGCTGTCGATCGCCTTCCTGGCGGACGACGGCACCATCGTCAATATCGAGGATATGCGGCCGCACAGCGAGGACAACCACTGCCCGAAGGCAGCGATCCGCTATGCGTTGGAGATGAACCAGGGGTGGTTCGCGCAGAAGGGCATCAAGGCCGGCGCGAAGATCAGCGGCCTGCCCGCGCAATAAGGCAATAAGGGGCTTGCGGAAAAGGCGCCAGCAAGGCCGACGCGGCCTGTCGGCAAGGCCGCGTCGGCCGCGCAAGTCCCCGCCCGAACTTCAGTCGCGGAAGTTGTTGAAGTCCAGCGGCGCCTCGGGCACGTCCTTGCGCAGCATCGCGATCACGCTTTGCAGATCGTCGCGCTTGGCGCCCGACACGCGCACCGCATCGCCCTGGATGCTGGCCTGCACCTTGATCTTGCTGTCCTTGATCATGCGCACGATTTTCTTGGCCAGATCGCCGGTGACGCCTTTCTTGATCGTGATGACCTGCTTGACCTTGTCGCCGCTGATCTTCTCGGTCTTGCCGTAGTCGAGGAAGCGCACGTCGACATTGCGCTTGGCCATCTTGCTGAGCAGCACGTCCTTGACCTGGCCGAGCTTGAAGTCGTCATCGGCAAACGCGGTCAGTTCGCCTTCCTTCTGCTCGACACGGGAATCGGAACCCTTGAAGTCGAATCGCGTCGAGATTTCCTTGTTGGCCTGCTCGACCGCATTCTTGACCTCGACCATATTCGCTTCGCACACCACGTCAAACGACGGCATCGCCTACTCCTTCTGTATTTCCGGTACCCGGACCTCGGTACCCCTGTTCGTTCCCTGAACCTGGCCGGCCCGCGCCGGTGGTTCCGTATAATCCAGCCAACCCTGCAGTTCCAGGCCGTTCCGCTTCATCCCGGTGTTCGGGCCTCCTCGTCCGGCAACTTTTCCCGCATGGCAGATTTCCACGAATTTTATCCGCTGCGCCAGCACAACACATTGGGTTTCGACGTACGCGCGCGCTTCGCGGTGGCGGTGCGCAGCGAAAGCGACCTCGTCGAGGCACTCGACGATCCCCGCGCCGCGCAGCGGCCGGTGATCGTGCTGGGCGGCGGCAGCAACGTGGTCCTGACCGGCGATCTGGATGCGGTGGTGCTGCTGATGCAGATTCCCGGCTACACCGTCGCAGGCGACGACAACGCCTGGCTGGTCACGGTGGGCGCGGGCGAAAACTGGCACGCGAGCGTCAACCGCACCATCGTCGACGGCATGCCGGGCCTCGAGAACCTGGCGTTGATTCCCGGCAGCGTGGGCGCCGCGCCGATCCAGAATATCGGCGCGTACGGCGTCGAGTTGCGCGAGCGCTTCCACAGCCTGCGCGCCTGGGACCGGCAAACCCGCCGCTTCGTCACGCTGAGCCTGAGCGACTGTGCTTTCGGCTATCGAGACAGCCTGTTCAAGCGGGCCGGCCGGGACCGCTACGTGATCACCGCGGTCACGCTGCGGCTGCCGCGTCGCTGGCAGCCGGCGCTGGGCTATGCCGAACTCGCCCGTGAGCTGCACGATCATCCGGCACCCGACGCGGCGGCCATTCGCGATGCGGTCATCGCGATCCGTCAGCGCAAGCTGCCTGACCCCGCGGTGCTGGGCAATGCCGGCAGCTTCTTCAAGAACCCCGTGGTCAGCGCCGCCCAGCGCGACGCGCTGGTGGCCGAGCATCCGGAACTGGTCAGCCATCTGCAGGCCGATGGCAGCTACAAGCTGGCGGCGGGCTGGCTGATCGACCGCTGCGGATTCAAGGGCCTGCGCGAAGGGCCGGTCGGCGTACACGAGCGGCAGGCGCTGGTGCTGGTGCACCATGGCGGCGGCGACGGCCGCGCGCTGCTGGCGCTGGCGAAGCGTATCGCGGACACGGTGCGGGAGCGTTTTGGCGTGAGCATCGAGCCGGAGCCGGTGGTGCTGTAGTTCCGGCTGTCGTTCCGGCTGTCGTTCCGGCGGTATTGCCAGCGCCCTTATCCCTCGCCCCCGGCCCCCTCCCGCTCGCTGGAGAGAGGCACACGCCCACAGCGGCTCGATGGTTGTCCGCTGATCGTTGCACGCTGACCGATTACAACGGCTGATCCTGCAGAAACTCCTTGCGGATATCGACAGTGCCGCGCTTGCCGACGGCATCGTAGTGCTGCTCGAGCCAGCCCTGTGCGGCCGTGCGGCCGCGCTCGCGCAGCATCAGCAGGAAATTCCAGTCGGTCACCAGCTTGGTCGACGACGACAGGTCGGCCAGCGCCTCGTCTGCACGAATCGAATGCAGCAGGATGTATTTGAGCTTGTCGCGATATTCGGGCTTGAGCCACTCCTCGTCGAGCAGCTTCTGCACGAAGGCGATGGCACGCATCTCGCGCAGCAGGGACGCGTTGAAGGTGATCTCGTTGAGCCGCTCCATCACTTCCTGCGGCTGCGTCGGCACGTCGGGGCGCGAGATCGGATTGATATGGACGACCAGGATGTCCCGCGTCGCGGTCTGATAGAAGAACGGGAACAGCACCGGATTGCCCATATAGCCGCCGTCCCAGTAGTACCGCTGGCCGATCTCGATGGCCGGATACAGATACGGCAGGCAGGCCGAGGCGAGCACCGCGTCGACCGACAGGTCGGCGGTCTGGAACACGCGCACGTTGCCGCTGTTGACGTCGGTGGCGGCGATGAACAGCTTCGTTTCCGGGCAGGCCCGCACCCGCTCGAAGTCGACCTGTTCCTCGAGCAGCGCCCGCAAGGGGTTGAACGTGCTGCCCTGCGCGGTGGCGCTCCACCAGCCGGACCACATCCGCATCCAGTCCTGCAGCGGCCAGCTGTTGCCGGGTTGCCCCGACAGCCAGTCGACCGTCTGCTGCCCCAGCGTCGAGAACGGCGAACCGGCGCGCGACACCCCGAACCAGAAGTCGTGCAGCTTCTCGCGCGCACGCTCGGGGCCGCCTTCGAGCAGGCCATCGATCATCACCACCGCGTTCATCGAGCCCGCGCTGGTGCCGCTGATGCCGTCGAACCGCAGGCGGCCATCCTCCAGCAGCGCGTCGAGCACGCCCCAGCCAAAGGCGCCGTGCGCGCCGCCGCCTTGCAGGGCGAGATTGATCGGCTTGTGTCGATTGGCCATGCCGGAACTCCGTGAAGCGGGACGATCGGGAAGCAGCCGCGGCATGCGCGTGGCCGCAGAGGCGCGGGAAGCGATCAGCCGAAGTGGCAGACGTAGTCGAGAGTCTGCTGCACCTCGATATCGAAGCTGCTGTCGCCCGGGATGCTGAACTGCTGGCCCGCGCCGTAGGTCTGCCACTGGTCCGAGCCGGCCAGCCGCACGCGGCAGACGCCGGCATTGATCTCCATGATTTCCGGCGCGCCGGTCTTGAAGGTCAGCGAGGCGGGGAAGATCACGCCCAGCGTCTTGCGGGTGCCGTCCGGAAACAGCACGGTGTGGCTGACGCATTTGCCGTCGAAATACAGATTGGCTTGCTTGACCACGGAAACATTGTCGAACTGGCTCATGGCTACTCTCCTGATAAACGATGGAAGCTTGGGGGCGGACCTGCGCGGACCTGCGCGGACATGAAAAGAGGGGCCGCCTGGGCCCCTCTCCTTCCTTACCGATGCGCGTGGCAGCCGCTCGCTGGCGACTTACTTGCCGCGCTGGCGGCGCGCATTCTCGGCGATGCGCATGCGCAGCGCGTTCAGCTTGATGAAGCCGCCGGCGTCGGCCTGGTTGTAGGCGCCGAAGTCGTCGTCGAAGGTCGCGATGGTCTTGTCGAACAGCGTGTCCTTCGAATCGCGGGCCAGCACGATGACGTTGCCCTTGTACAGCTTGACGCGCACCCAGCCGTTGACGTTCTGCTGGGTATGGTCGATCAGCACCTGCAGCGCGCGGCGCTCCGGGCTCCACCAGTAGCCGTTGTAGATCAGGCTGGCGTAGCGCGGCATCAGGTCGTCCTTCAGGTGGGCGACTTCGCGGTCCAGCGTGATCGATTCGATCGCGCGGTGGGCGCGCAGCAGGATCGTGCCTCCCGGGGTTTCATAGCAGCCGCGGCTCTTCATGCCGACGTAGCGGTTCTCGACCAGGTCCAATCGGCCGATGCCATGCTTGCCGCCCAGGCGGTTCAGTTCGGTCAGCACTTCGGCGGGCGACATGCGCTTGCCGTTCAGCGCGACGATGTCGCCCTGCTCGAACTCGATGTCGAGGAACTCGGGCGCATCCGGCGCCTGCTCCGGCGACACCGTCCAGCGCCACATGTCTTCCTCGGCCTCGGCCTTCGGGTCTTCCAGATGGCGGCCTTCGAACGAGATGTGCAGCAGGTTGGCGTCCATCGAGTACGGGGCGCCGCCCTTCTTGTGCTTCATGTCGATTTCGATGCCGGCCTTCTCGGCGTAGGCCAGCAGCTTCTCGCGCGACAGCAGGTCCCACTCGCGCCACGGGGCGATGACCTTGACGCCCGGCTCCAGGCCGTAATAGCCGAGCTCGAAGCGCACCTGGTCGTTGCCCTTGCCGGTGGCGCCGTGCGACACGGCGTCGGCGCCGGTGCTGCGCAGGATCTCGATCTGGCGCTTGGCGATCAGCGGGCGGGCGATCGACGTGCCCAGCAGGTATTCGCCCTCGTAGACCGCATTGGCGCGGAACATCGGGAAGACGAAGTCGCGCACGAATTCTTCGCGCAGGTCGTCGATGAAGATGTTCTCGGGCTTGATGCCGAACTTGAGCGCCTTCTGGCGAGCCGGCTCCAGTTCCTCACCCTGGCCGATGTCGGCCGTGAAGGTGACCACCTCGCATTGGTAGGTGTCTTGCAGCCACTTCAGGATCACCGAAGTGTCCAGCCCGCCGGAGTAGGCGAGCACGACTTTCTTGATATCGCTCATGTTCGACTCGATGCGCAAAAGAGACGCGGACCGGCAGGTAAGACAGCCCGCGCATCTGGATAACGAAAAACGGAAAGCCGCTATTTTGACATGACCGCCCGGGCTTGGGCGGCACATCGCCGGACGGCGCGGCTCGGGCGCGCTAAACGATCGATCGGATCATCGATCCGACGCGTCGCTCAATAGCGCCCGCACAGCAGGTACTCCATCAGCGCCTTCTGCACGTGCAGCCGGTTCTCGGCCTCGTCCCAGACCACGCTCTTGGGACCGTCGATCACGGCGGCCTCGACTTCCTCGCCGCGGTGCGCCGGCAGGCAGTGCATGAACAGCGCGTCGGGATTGGCGCGGTCCATCATCGCCGTGGTCACCATCCAGTCCTGGAAGGCACGCTTGCGGACCTCGTTCTCGGCCTCGAAGCCCATGCTGGTCCAGACGTCGGTGGTCACCAGATCGGCGCCCTGGCACGCGGCCAGCGGGTCCTCGAAGACCTTGACCAGGCTCGCGGCGCTGGCCGGCACCATCGCCGGATCGAGCTGATACCCCGGCGGCGCCGAGAAATGGAAGGTGAAACCCAGTCGCTCGGCGGCCTGGATCCACGTGTAGGCCATGTTGTTGGCATCGCCGATCCACGCCACCACCTTGCCGCGGATGCTGCCGCGATGCTCGATATAGGTGAAGACGTCGGCCAGCACCTGGCACGGATGGTATTCGTTGGTCAGCCCGTTGATCACCGGCACGCGCGAATGCGCGGCGAACCGGTCGATGATCTCCTGCCCGAAGGTGCGGATCATGATGATGTCGACCATGCGGGAGATCACCTGCGCGGCGTCCTCGATCGGCTCGCCGCGCCCCAGCTGCGAGTCGCGCGTGTTCAGGAATACCGCGTGGCCGCCGAGCTGGTGGATGCCGGCCTCGAACGACAATCGCGTGCGGGTCGAGTTCTTCTCGAAGATCATCGCCAGCGTACGGTCGTGCAGCGGATGCCAGGTCTCGTAGTTCTTGAACTTGGTCTTCAGAATCCGGGCGCGGTCGAGCAGGTACTCGTACTCCTTCGCATCGAGGTCGCTGAACTGGAGGTAGTGCTTGATCGGCGTTGGGCTCATAAAACAAAGAAGGCGGCTCGATGGGGACACGCGAGGCCATGAACGGTCATGGAACCACGCTGTCGCGGAGCCGCCTTTCGCGTCGCTTGCGCAATGTGAGTTCAGGAATCATAAGGGATTATTCCTGCTTTGGCGAGCCTGCGCGGGCGCACGGCCGAGCCAGGGGGGACCCTCACGGCTTATGCGGCAGTCTTATATAAGATATAATACTCGCTGATTCACGCGGGGCCCGGCATACCCTTGCCGCCGCCCGCCGCCGGCATCAAAAGTGCCCCCGCCACTACCGACGCCCCGCCTTCCGGCAAGATTCGCGCGAACCCATCGCCGCTCGCCGCGTCAAACGGGCGCCCGTTGCGGGTTTCCCGTCGAGTCACCAGCCTCACCGCAGTCCATGAATTCCACCGTTCGCCAGTACTTCATCCAGGGCATCACCAAGGAAGGCAAGACCTTCCGTCCGAGCGATTGGGCTGAACGGCTGTGCGGCGTGATGGCGCAATTCCGCCCGCCTGGCGATACCGGCGATCCCCGCCTGACCTACTCCCCTTACGTGCGCCCGGTGATGGCCGGCGGCGTCAAATGCGTGGTGGTCGATGCGCGGCTGCGCGAGATCGAGCCCAAGGCGCTGGACTTCGTGCTGAACTTCGCGCGCGACAATCACCTGCAGCTGGTCGAGGCCTGCTCGCTGGATTGAGCCGGGACGCATTGCCGTCCGGCGACAACCCAATGCAAAAAGCCCGTCATCGGACGGGCTTTTTTACTGCGCCGACCGCGCGCCAGGCGCGGCCGGTGAACGCGACAATCAGGCGGCCATGGCCTTGATCGCAGCCGACAGACGCGACTTGTGGCGCGCTGCCTTGTTCTTGTGAACGATCTTCTTGTCGGCGATGCTGTCGATCACGGCTTGCGAGTTCTTGAAGATCTCGGCAGCAGCGGCCTTGTCGCCGGCGTCGATCGCCTTGCGGACAGCCTTGACGGCCGTGCGCAGACGCGAGCGCAGGCTGGAGTTGTGCGCGTTCTGGGCGACGGCTTGACGCGCGCGCTTGCGAGCTTGTGCGGAATTTGCCATTTCGTAAATATCCTGAATTCAGATGCGTGCGTGGATTGCACAAGAGCGACCCGGGATGCACTGACACACGAATCCGGAACGCAACTATCTTCTCGAATCGGCGATTATACACACAAGATCGAAGCCGCCGCAAGGAAGATCCC